>NZ_LMKP01000006.1 GCF_001421715.1 Sphingomonas sp. Leaf22 | reverse complement strand
TGATCAGGTCGGTCCCCTCGCACGCTGGACAACGCATCCTGTCCTCCCCATCCCACATCAAAGGAACACAGAAGAATCCAAAACGCGCCTCGTGTAAACAGTCCCCCGGCACGGGGAGGGGGACCGCCGCGAAGCGGTGGGGGAGGGAAGCTTCCACGAACGGATCGCCCTTGGAGATCCCCCTCCACCAGCCTGTGGCTGGTCCCCCTCCCCGTGCCGGGGAGGATTCAGGGTTTGGCGTACCGATCCTTCAGCAGCCGCCACGTCGCGCGCAGGCCATAGGCTTCGCCACCTTTGGCGCGGCCGGGTTTGGCGGCGGTGCGCCAGGCGAAGGTGTCGAGATGCGCCCATGCGGTGCCCGGCGTCACGAACCGCCGCAGGAACAGCGCGGCGGTGACCGCGCCGGCCATGCCGCCATCGGGAGCGTTGACTATGTCGGCGATGTCGGACTTCAGCAGGTCGTCATAGCCATCCCATAGCGGCATCCGCCACAACGGGTCCTCTTCCGCCGTGCCTGCCGCGAGCAGGTCGGCGGCGAGCGTATCGTCATTGGCGAAGGTCGCCGGCAGATCGGGGCCGAGCGCCACGCGGGCGGCCCCGGTCAGGGTCGCGAAGTCGATCAGCAGGTCGGGGTGATCCTCGCACGCCCGAGTCAGCGCATCGCCCAGCACAAGCCGCCCTTCGGCATCGGTATTGGTGTTCTCGACCGTCAGCCCCTTGCGCGTCGTCAGCACGTCGCCGGGACGGAAGCTGTCGGCCGATACGCTGTTCTCGACCGCCGGGATCAGCAGATGGAGCCGGACCGGCAGATGCGTTTCCATCACCAGCCCGGCGAGTGCCAGCGCGTGCGCCGCGCCGCCCATATCCTTCTTCATCAGACGCATGCCCGAAGACGGCTTGATATCGAGCCCGCCACTGTCGAAGCATACGCCCTTGCCCACCAGTGCGACGCGAGGATGCGCCGGGTTGCCCCAGACCAGTTCGATCAACCGCGGTTCGCGCCCCTTGCCGGCGGCCTTTCCGACCGCATGTATCATCGGATAGCCGGTCTCCAGATCGCGGCCGGTGGTGACGGTAACGGTCGCGCCATGCGCGTCGCCGATGGTACGGACGGCAATGGCGAGTTCGGCAGGGCCGAGGTCGGCGGCGGCGGTGTTGACCAGATCGCGGACCCGCGCGGTAGCGGCCGCCTGTCGCAGCGCTTCGTCGATCCGGGCTGGTTCGTTGGAAAGCAGGACGCGGGGGGCGTCGTCATCGCCCTTGCGATAGCGGGTGAAGCGATATTGCGCGGTCGCCCAGCCGAGCTTCGCAGCGCCGGGGGCACCGCTGGCGAGGCGATAGCTGCCGGCAGGAAGCTGCGCGGGCAAATGCGCCAGCTCCCATGACGACAGGTTCGCCGGGTCGGCGACGACGGTGGCGACCGACCATTCATCGGGGCGTTCGCCGGGCAGCGTCGCGGTCTTGCCGGCCTTGGCGACCAGCCGCTGCGCCGTCGCGGCGGCGCGAATGCGCGGGGGTTGCTGGCCAAGCCACGCATCGAACGCGGCGAGCGGGATCAGGTGGATGGTACGGGCATCCTGCCCGCGGTCGGCGGTGATCGTCGGAGTCATGGCCGAGATGTAGGGGGCGGGGGGCTCAAAGCGCAATCCTCCCCGTGCCGGGGAGGATTTCAGGCTACCGGCACACCGTACAGGTCGTGTTCGTCGGCGTCCTCGACTTCGACCTTGACGATATCGCCCTGTGCCAGATGGCCGGCGTCGCGCAGGAATACCTCGCCGTCGATGCCCGGCGCGTCGGCGGTGCTGCGGCCGGTCGCGCCGCCTTCCTCGCCGACCTCGTCGATGATGACGTCGATCGTGCGCCCGATCTTTGCGGCCAGCTTGGCAGCCGAGATCGCGGCGGTCTTTTCCATGATCCGCGCGTAGCGTTCTTCTTTCACCGTCTCCGGCACCGGATCGGGCAGCGCGTTGGCGGCGGCCCCCTCGACGGGTTCGAAGCGGAACGCGCCGACCCGGTCGAGCTGCGCTTCGTCCAGCCAGTCGAGCAGATACTGGAAATCGGCTTCGGTCTCGCCGGGGAAACCGACGACGAACGAGGAACGGATCGCGATGTCGGGGCAGACCTCACGCCAGCCGCGCAGGCGTTCGAGCACCTTGGCATCGTTCGCCGGACGCTTCATCGCCTTCAGAACATTGGGCGAGGCGTGCTGGAACGGAATATCGAGATACGGCAGCACCAGCCCCTCGGCCATCAGCGGCACGACCGCGTCGACATGCGGATAGGGATAGACATAGTGGAGCCGCACCCATGGCGCGATCTGTCCCAACTCGCGGGCCAGATCGGTCATGTGCGGCACGACCTCGCGCCCCTTCCACGCGCGCGGTTCGCGGCGGATATCGATGCCATAGGCCGACGTATCCTGGCTGATGACCAGCAGTTCCTTCGTCCCTGCCGCGACCAGCTTTTCCGCCTCGCGCAGGATCGCATCGGGGCGGCGGCTGACCAGATCGCCGCGGATCGACGGGATGATGCAGAACGAGCAGCGGTGGTTGCAGCCCTCCGAAATCTTCAGATAGCTGTAATGGCGCGGCGTCAGTTTGAGGCCGCTTTCGGGAACGAGATCGACGAACGGCGACGGGATCGGCGGCGCGGCTTCGTGCACCGCCTCGACCACCTGTTCATATTGATGCGCGCCGGTGACGGCCAGCACCTGCGGGAAGCGGGCGCGGATCGTCTCCGCTTCCTGCCCCATGCAACCGGTGACGATGACGCGGCCGTTTTCGGCGATCGCCTCGCCGATCGCTTCGAGCGACTCTTCCTTGGCGGAGTCGAGGAAACCGCAGGTGTTGACCAGCACGACATCGGCCCCGGCATAGTCGGACGACATCTGATAGCCGTCGCTGCGCAATTTGGTCAGGATGCGTTCGCTGTCGACAAGGTTCTTGGGACAGCCGAGGGAAACCATCCCGACACGGGGAGGCGAAGGAAGACGAGTTGCCATGATTGCCCGGTCACATAGCGATTTCGGCAAAAAATGATAGGGGCGGTGCTGCGGTGCGGTTCGCCGCGTCCGGCGAAGGTCGTGAAGCCGCGGAAACCGATCGGCCGGAACCGCGCGGCATCCGGCGTTACCGGGTGACCACTTCGACGATCATGTCGCCGGGTTGCAGGTTGCGGGCTTCGGGGCTGTCGAAGGTAATCTTGCCACCCTGCCGATAGATGCGCAGGCCGAGGCCGGTGGTGATCGCCGAGAGCGGCTGGCCCACCTCGTGCGCGGCGACCGGGCGTTCGGACAGCGCGACCGCGCCGTCGATCGACGCCAGATCGAGCATGTAGTCGGCGATATGCGGCCCGCGACACGATCCGGCGAGCAGCAGACCGGCGAAGCTGACCGGATTGATGACCGTCGTCGCCCCGGCGGCACGGGCGGGAAACTCGTTGTCCTCCGCCTTCACGATGACGCTGATCGTCAGATCGGGAGCGAGATGGCGGGCGGTCAACGTCACCAGCACCGACGTGTCGTCGCGACCGGTGGCGACGATCAGCGCCCGTGCGCGGGCGATGCAGACATCGTTCAGCGTCGCGTCGCGAGTGGCATCGGCTAGCAGGACGATGCAGCCGAGTTTCTGCGCGGTGTCGAGATGCGCCTGGACCGGATCGATCACAACGATCCGGCGCGGGTCCTCGCCCCGCGCGACCAGTTCGTCGACCGCCTCCGACCCGGTCTTGCCGAAGCCGGCGACGACGATGTGACCGGTCAGTTTGTCTTGCAACAGCGCCATGCGCCAACGCTCCCAATTGCGCCGAAGGACGAATTGATAGGTCGTGCCGATGAACAGCAGCACGACGAATACCCGGATCGGCGTGACGATCAACGCATCGAACAGGCGCGCACGTTCGGTCACCGGGGCGATATCGCCATAGCCGGTGGTCGTGATCGAGATCATCGTGAAATAGATCACGTCGGCGAAGCTGACCTGCCTATCGTAATTGTCGCGCAGACCCTCGCGATCGAACCAGTGCACCGCCACCGCGATGCCGACCAGCGTCAGGACCGCGACCACCCGCCACAGGATCGACGCCCAGACCGGCAGCGGCGACGATTGCCGCAGGACGGCGCGGCGGGACGGCGGTTTCACCGGCGCGGCAGTCGCGACAGCGGATCGACCGGGGTGCGGCCCGACCGCACCTCGAAATGGACCGCCGGGCGTTCGGCATAGCCGGTGTCGCCCGACAAGGCGATCTTCTGCCCTTTCTTCACCGCCTGCCCACGCTGTACCAGCAACTGGCTGGCATGGCCGTATACCGTGGTGAGGCCGCTGCCGTGGCGGATGATGACCACCCCGCCAAGCCCCGGTACGCCGGTGCCGACATAGGCGACGGTCCCGGCGGCGGCAGCGCCGATCGGCGTGTCGATCGGGACCGCGATCTTGATGCCGTTGTTGCGCTCTCCGCTGTCGCCTGCGCCGAAGCGTTTGAACACCCGGCCATCGACCGGCCAGATCAGCGTGCCCGGATCGGCGCTGGGCGGGGCGACGGCAGCGGTCGACGGCAGGACCCGGCGGGGCGAGGTGACGGCGGGGGCAGGGCGTGCGTCCGGTTCGATCGCCGGTTCGCCGCCGGTCAGAATATCGTCGATGTCGAGCTGGAACGCGGCGGCGCGCTCGGCGGCCGACCGCGGCACGGCATCGACCGGGATCAGAATGCGCTGTCCGGCCCGGAGGATGAATGGTTCGGTCAGGGCATTGGTAATGGCGATCCGCGACCAGTCGACGCCGTACGCGCGGGCGATGGCGATGCCGCTCTCGCCCTTGCCGACCATGTGGTAGCGGCCGCCGGGAATGGTCAGGCGCTGGCCCGCACGGATCATGAACGGGGGCGGCAGGTTGTTGGCGCGCGCGATCGCCTCGGTCCCGGCACCGGTCAGGTTGGCGATGCCGCGCAGCGTATCGCCGGGGCGGACCACATAGCTGCCGGGCGCGACGTTACGCGCGTCGGGTATGACCCGCTTCGCTTCCCATGCAGGCGGCGGCGACGGCAGGGCCGTGACGCCGCTGCCCTGCGGTTCGGTGGCGGGCGGGGTGCCGGGGGCGGCGGTCGGCACCGGTTCGACGGTCGGCCGCGACGCGATGCGGCCCGGATTGGACGGGATACAGCCACTCGCGCCAATCATCAGCGCCGCCGCTATTGCACCCCGTGTCGCGAACCGCATCACCGCCCCCGTTCGTTGCCTAACCCGCCGGGGTCAGGACGTCCTGCCCGACATAGCGGCGCAGCACGTCGGGCACGACGACCGAGCCGTCGGCCTGCTGATAATTCTCCAGCACTGCCACCAGCGTGCGCCCGACCGCAAGGCCGGACCCGTTGAGGCTATGGACGAAGCGCGTCGCCTTCGCCCCTTCCGGGCGATAGCGGGCGTTCATGCGGCGCGCCTGAAAATCGGTGCAGGTCGAACAGCTCGAAATCTCGCGGTACCGGTTCTGGCCCGGCAGCCATACTTCGAGATCATAGGTCCGCGCCGCCGCAAAGCCCATGTCGCCGGTACACAGCTTCATCCGCCGGAACGGCAGCACGAGGCGGTTGAGGATGTCCTCCGCCGCCTGCGTCATCCGCTCATGCTCGGCGTCCGACTGGTCGGGGGTGGTGATCGATACCATCTCCGCCTTTTCGAACTGATGCTGGCGGATGAAGCCGCGGGTGTCGCGCCCGGCGGCCCCTGCTTCCGACCGGAAACACATGGTGAGCGCGGTGAAGCGCAGCGGCAACTCACGCTCGGGCAGGATCTGCCCGGCGACGATATTGGTCAGCGATACCTCGGCGGTCGGGATCAGCCAGTGATCGCCGGTCGTGCGGAACAGGTCCTCGGCGAATTTCGGCAATTGCCCGGTGCCGTACAGCGCCTCGCCGCGCACCAGCACCGGCGGCACGACCTCTTCATAGCCATGGATGCCGGTCAGCGTATCGAGCATGAACTGGCCGAGCGCACGATGCAGTTTGGCGGCGGCTCCGCGCACCAGCGTGAAGCGCGCGCCCGACAGCTTGGCCCCGGTTTCGAAATCGAGGCCGATCGCCGGCCCGATCGCGTCATGCTCGGCGGGCGGGAAGGCGAAGGCGGTGGGATCGCCGACCGTCTTTTCGACGACATTCTCGTCCTCCCCCGCGCCCTCCGGGACGTCGGCGAGCGGCAGATTGGGGATCGCGGCGAGACGGGCCGTCAGTTCCTCGCCGAGCATCGCTTCCTCCGCCTCGATCGCGGGCATCCGATCCTTGAGAGTCGCGACTTCGGCCATCAGCGCTGTGGCGGTCGCTTCGTCGCGACTTGCCTTGGCAGCACCGATCGCTTTCGACGCTTCGTTGCGGCGCGCCTGCGCGACCTGCACTTCGGTCAGCAGCGCGCGACGGCGTTCGTCGAGATCGACGATCGCGGCCGACAGGGGTGCCATCCCGCGGCGGGCAAGGGCGGCATCGAAGGCGGCGGGATCGTCGCGGATCAGGCGGATATCGTGCATGGCCGGGCTATGGCGAGCGCCGGTCGGCCATGCAAGCCGCAACCGCCGCCGCCGCCGGTGCGTTGGGCGGTCGGTACAATCAGAGGAGAGATGGAATGCGGATTCCCCATGACGCCTGTGTGTTGGTCGCGGATGGCCGAAAAATGCTGTTTTTCCGCAACGAAGGCGATGCGAATACGCCGAACCTGGTGGTCGAGGATCAGGCGATGCAGGCCAACCCCGCCGATCGTCATCAAAAGACCGACGCCGCCGGACAGGCGCAGTCGATCCGTGGCGGCAATTTCGCGCAGGGCGGCGGCAGCATGGGCGAGACCGACTATCATCAGCAGGCCGAGGATCGCTTCGCCGCCGAAGCAGCCGAACTGCTCCGCAAGCGCGCGCTGGCCAACGAGTTCGAGGCGCTGATCGTCGTCGCCCCGCCCAAGACGCTGGGCGAGATGCGCAAGCATTATCACAAGACCGTCAGCGAGCGCCTGACCGGTGAACTCGACAAGGACCTGACCGGCCATCCGGTCGACCAGATCGAAAAGCTGATTTCGGCCGCCTGATAGACCTGCGGACCGCGCGTTGCCGCGCGCGGTCCGTTATTCGGCGACGGCGGTCTTGCGCGCCAACCGCTTGCGCAGGACCAGCGCCGCCGCCGCGCCGCCGAACAGCAGCAGCATCGGCGGGGCGGGGACCGGCGTCGGGCCGTCCGGATTTCCCGGAGGCGGCTTGCCGTTCGAACTGCCGTTCGAACTCCACCCGCCGTTCGAGCTCCAGCCCTTGCTTGACGAGCCGTTCGATGAGGATGAGGTCGACGTGCTGGTTGACCCCGACGATGCCGAGGACGTGCTGGTCGAGACGTTGCCGCTCGACGACGACGAGGTGGAGGACGAGACGTCGCCGCTGGACGACGCCGACGACGACACATTCCCGCTCGACGACGAGGAGACATTGCCGCTGCTGCCGCCCGAGGCGGACGAGGTGCTGCTGGTGCTCGATACGCCGCCGGTGCTGGTCGACGATCCGCCCGACGATGTCGAGGTCGACGATGCCCCCGACGATGTCGAAGACCCGCCGGTAGAGGTCGACGACGCACCGGACGAGGTCGAGGAAGACGATCCGCCCGATCCGCCCGACGAAGTAGAGGTCGAACCGCCACTGGTGCTCGACGTCGAGGATACGATGATCCCGCTCGACCCACCGCCAGAACCGCCGCCGCCGAAGAAGCCGCCGGCAAAGAAGCCGCCACCGATCCCGCCACCGCCGGTGCCACCGACCAGTACCGGTCCGCCGCCAAAGCCCCCGCGGCCCTGCATCGGCGACATGTCCGCACCGGTGAAAGCGGGGGGCAGGGGAACCGGTGCTCCCTGGCTGGCGACGGTTACCACGGTCGGCGGGCACACCGTCTTTGTCCGGGTGACGACGCGGGTGACGACCCGTCGCGGTGCCGGACGGGGCGCGGCCCGTTTGGTGATGGCGCGTTTGGTGATCGCGCGCTTCGTGATCTCACGATTCTGCGCGGATTCGGCGACATGCACGGCACCGCCGCCAAGGACGGCACCGCCGCAGGCACATGCGCACAGTTTCGCCAGGGCCATCTTTACCGACATGCCGCACCATTCTTCCTGTAAGTACCACCGATCACCGCGTCGCCGCGATGCTCGGGATCAACCTGCCCCACCAAGACGAAACAAAGCGTAAAACTCAACCCATGCCGGGTTCGTTTTCCCGCCTTATTCGGGAACGGCACGACACGCCAGCCGGCGAGGGTGGTTAACGTACCGTAAAGGGACGTGGGTTCACAAGCGAACCGATCCGGTTAACCCTTTTGAACCGCCGCGCTTTCGGCGGCTGGCCCTGGACGCTTGTGGTGCTGCCCTCCGCCCGATATAGGCGCGCGGACAAACGAGAGGCGGCACCCCGCGGACTTCGTCAGGGGAAGCTCCGGGGTGGAGATTGGGATGGCCACGGTTTTGAGCGATACGACACGACCTCTCGACATACCGCCGCCGGCAAATGACGACGGGTATCGTCCGCATGCGGACGAACCGTTCATGAATCCGCGGCAACAGGCATATTTTCGCGCCAAGCTGCTGGCATGGAAGGAAGCGATCCTTCGCGAATCGCAGGATACGCTGGCGCACCTGCAGAACGAATCGCTGCGTGAGGCCGACCTGACCGACCGTGCGTCGAGCGAGACCGACTGGTCGATCGAACTGCGGACCCGTGACCGGCAGCGCAAGCTGATCTCCAAGATCGAGGCGGCGGTGCGTCGCATCGATGACGGTGAATATGGCTATTGTGAAGTGACCGGCGAGCCGATCGCGCTGGGTCGGCTGGAAGCCCGCCCGATCGCGACGATGACGGTCGAGGCGCAAAGCCGTCACGAACGGCAGGAAAAGGTATCGCGCGAGGAATAGATGCCGATGCGAAGCGCGGGGCCGGTGGCCGACCCCGCGCAGTGCGTCACAGCGATGATATCTCCTGCTTCACCTGCAACTTGCGTTTCTTGAGCGACGACAGCAGCGACTGGTCCGGCGCGGGGCGATGGGTCTCGGCCGAAATCTGTCGATCGAGCGTCGCGTGTTTCGCTTCGAGTGCGGTGAGGTGGGCAGACTGCATCGTTGCATCCTCCTGCTTGGCTGTTGGGGGAATGAGTAAAACACAGGATCGGGCGAATGTCGCCATATCCGATGGGATTTTCGACACGACGTGTGAAAATCGCCGACGGACCGTTGCCAGCGCCGGGACGGCGGGTGACAGTAGCAGCCGATGGACGAATCGGACCTTGAGCAGCGGCTGGGACTGTTGCGGATCGAGCACCGCGATCTGGACGACGCGATTGCGGCGCTGGCGACCGCGACTCACCTCGACCAGTTGCAGATGGCTCGGCTGAAACGCCGCAAATTGCGCCTCCGCGACGAAATGGCGGCGATCGAGGACCAGCTGATCCCCGATATCATCGCCTGATCGTCAGATTCGGGGACGCGCGGCGCAGACCGTCGATCCGGCCGCCTCTTTCGCGGGTCGGGCGGGCGTGGCATTCTGCTGCCATGGACGTAGCCGAAAACGGTGCGATGGTGCATCGCCGACTGATCGATTCGATGTATGTCGAAGCGATGCTGCTCGCCGATGAGGCGCGGGCCTATTTCGATCAGGTCGGGATGGCCGAGCGGGCGACGCTCGATCCGATGGCGCGGGTCGTGCTGTCGTGCGAGTCGCTCAAGATCACGACCCGGTTGATGCACGTCATCGCGTGGCTGTTGACGCAAAAGGCGATCGACGCGGGCGAGATGGCGGCGGAAATGGGGGACGATCCAATCCGCACGCTGCCCGACGGTCCGGTGACGGACGAAGACACGCTGGTGACGATGCCGGTGGGCACGCAGACGCTGATCCGCGCGAGCGTCGACCTGTATCGCCGGGCGGAACGGATGGAGCGGTCGCGGAGCGCTCCGCCGGCGGCGAGCCCGGCGCGCGCGATGTTCGAACGGCTGGCGACCCGGCTATAGCAGCCGGGCACGGACGGCCTGATATTCGTCGGCCATCCGGGCGATGCGATCGGCGGCGGGGACGACCGCGTCGATTGCGCCGATGCCCTGACCGGCACCCCAGATATCCTTCCATGCCTTTGCCGCCGAACCGAAATTCATCGCCGAATGGTCGCTTTCGGGAAGGGCGTCGGGGTCTAAGCCCGCGGCGACGATCGAGCCCCGCAGATAGTTGCCGTGCACGCCGGTGAACAGGTTGCTGTAGACGATATCGTCCGCGCGACCGTCGACCACCGCCTGCTTATAGGCCGGGACGGCATTGGCTTCGGTGGTCGCGATGAAGGGCGAGCCGACATAGGCGAGGTCGGCACCCGCGGCCTGCGCCGCCAGGACCGCGCCGCCATTGGCGATCGCGCCCGACAGCGCGAGCGGGCCGTCGAACCATTGCCGCACCTCCTGCGTGAAGGCGAACGGGTTGAGTCGACCGGCATGGCCGCCGGCCCCGGTACAGACGAGGATCAGCCCGTCGGCACCCTTTTCCACCGCCTTGTGCGCGAAGCGGTCGTCGATCACGTCGTGCAGGGTGATTCCGCCCCAGCCATGGACGGCGGTATTGAGATCCTCGCGCGCGCCGAGCGAGGTGATGACGATCGGCACCTTCCATTTGGCACAGGTGGTGAGATCCTCCTCCAGCCGATCGTTCGACCGGTGGACGATCTGGTTCACCGCGAACGGCGCGGCGGGACGGTCGGGATGGGCGCGGTCGTGCGCGGCCAATTCCTCGGTAATGCGGTGCAACCATTCGTCGAGTTGCGCCTGCGGACGGGCGTTCAGCGCCGGGAAGGAGCCGACGATCCCCGCCTTGCACTGCGCGATGACCAGATCGGGGCCGGAGATGATGAAGAGCGGCGAACCGATCACAGGGAGGGCGAGCGTGTCGAACAGGGGAGGGAGCGCCATATCAGTTTCATAGCGCAACGATAATCGCTGTCCAGTGGCGGAAGTTGGCGAAGTTGACACGATGTCGATGTCGGCGTGTTGGGCAGTTGGCGTTTAAATACAGCAATGGCAGGTGGTTAGAACGGTTCGCGTCGCGCCGAAGTTTACACCGGTTGCACCGCGAACCCGAAATCGGAACGGCGCTTTCAAAGAACAGTCGCACCGTCGCACGGGCCGGCGATGTAGGAAAGTTTGGCCGCCACCCATGGCCAACGCGTTGTTAACCGGGCTGTCCTATCGTCGACCGCGACAGAGAGAGGAATGATCGATGGTCGAAGTCGCGCGCAAGCGTAGTCTGGTGCTGTTCGAGGTCGGTGCGGCGGCGCTGTTGCTGTTGCTGGCGTTCGGCCTTGCGGCGAACGGGGTGCTCGACATCCACCATTATCCGAGCCAGCCGGTCGTGGCGGCGGCGTTCGCGATGCCGGCCGGGTGCGACTATGCCGGCGGGAAGCCGACCGCCCGGGTGCCAGCGCCCTGCATCGCCACCGCGTATCGGCTGACCGGGCTGACCGATCTCGGCCTGAATGCTGGGAAGGGCGACGAGCATTGGTACCGGGTCGGCGACGATGCGCTGCTGCTGCTTTGTGTCGAGAGCGACGCGACCTGTCTGGTGCGCGCGCGGGTGTCGGGCAAGTTCGTGCGCGGCGCGGGCGATCAGGCCTAGATACGCATCACCCGGTCACGACCTGATACAACAGCACCGAATTGAGCACGATCACCGCCGCACAGATCGTCCACGCCGCGATGGCGAGGACCGGGCGGTTGGCGAACTGGCCCATCCGCCCGCGATCGCCGGTGAAGCGGACCAGCGGATAGACGGCGAAGGGCAGTTGCAGGCTCAACACCACCTGGCTGGCGATCAGCAGCTCCGCGGTGCCGCTCTCGCCATACAGGCTGGCGACGACCACCGCCGGCACGATCGCGATCAGCCGGGTGACGATCCGCCGCAGCCATGACGGCAGCCGGATGTTCAGGAACCCTTCCATCACGATCTGTCCGGCGAGCGTCCCGGTGATCGTCGAATTCTGCCCCGATGCGAGCAACGCGACGGCGAACAGGATGCTGGCGGCACCGGCACCGAGCATCGGCGTCAGCAACTGATACGCGTCCTGAATTTCCGCCACGTCGGTCCGACCGGCGGTGTGGAAGGTGGCGGCGGCGAGGATCAGGATCGATCCGTTGATGAACAGCGCCAGCATGAGCGCGATCGAGCTGTCGATGGTGGCGAGCTTCACCGCCTCGCGCCTGCCCTCGACCGATCGATCGAAGCTGCGCGTCTGCACGATCGAGCTGTGTAGATACAGGTTGTGCGGCATCACCGTCGCGCCGAGGATGCCGATCGCGATATACAGCATCACCGGGTTGGTGACGATTTCCGTCCGCGGGATCAACCCGTTGGCGATTGCGGCGAGCGAGGGTTGGGCAAGCGCCAGTTCGACCGCAAAGCAGCCGGCGATCACGATCAGCAGGGCGACGATGAACGCCTCCAGCTTGCGAAAACCATATTGCTGCAACAACAGGATCAGCATCACGTCGACCGCGGTGATGCACACGCCCCAGACAAGGGGAATGCCGAACAGGAGTTGCAACGCGATGGCAGTGCCGATCACCTCCGCCAGATCGCAGGCGATGATCGCGAGTTCGCATAGCGCCCACAATACCCAGCGGACCGGTGCCGGATAATATTCGCGACACGCCTGGGCGAGGTCGAGGCCGGTGACGATGCCGAGCTTGGCCGACAGCGATTGCAGCACCATCGCCATGATGTTCGACAGCAGGACGACCGACAACAGCGTATAGCCGAACGCCGATCCGCCGGCGATATCGGTCGCCCAGTTGCCGGGGTCCATATAGCCGACCGCGACCATATAGCCGGGGCCGGCAAAGGCCCCGAGCTTTCGCCAGAATTGTCCCGCACCGGCCGGAACGGGCACGGTGCGGAACGATCCGGGAAGGCTGGGTCGACGTTCCGGTGCGGGTTCGGCGGCGGACGGTGGTGGTGCCATGGTCGGTCGCGTTCCCCGGAAACGTGTCAAATCGCGGCGCTGGTCTTCAGCAGCCCGTTGACGCCCGCGGGGAAGAACCCGCCGAGCGCGACCGAGCTACGCGTCTGATACGCGACGTTCAGCACCTGGGCCGGTGCGCGGGCATAGGTGATGCCGCTGCCGTCGGTCGGCACGATGTTCGACGCGTTGTTGGCAGGCCGCACGCCCTGATCGATATCGGCCGCGCCGTCGAACCCGTCACGTGCGGTCGACACCGCTTCGGTCGCGTCGATCAAGGCCGGGGTGGCGATGCCGCGACGATAGAGCGCCGAGCGGATCAGGCCGGCATGATAAGATTTGGCACCCTGCATGCCGGCGGCGGCATCGAGGAACGCGGCACCAGCGAGCGAGCCGATGATCCCGCGATAGGCGGTGACGACCACATCCTCGAACACGAACGCGCCGAGCAGGAAGCGATCGTCGCTTTCATACACGTCATACGCCGCCATCGCGGTGGTGATGAGCGCGGCGGTGCGCGCGAGGTTCGAAAACGCGCTGGTCGCGGTAACGCCGAGGTCGATCGCCGGCTGCGCGATCACGGTCGACCCGATCACGCCGCGCAGAAAGGCGACATGCGCGCGGGTATCGGCGGCGAGTTCGCGGGCATAGCGGCCGATCGTCGCGTCTTCGAAAACGCGCTGCCGCCCGCCGGTCGCCGCACCGGCGGTGCCGCTGCCGCCGAGCAGGCTGGCGTCGAGGCCGGCACCGGTCGTGGCGATGCTGTAATATTGCGCCTGCAGATACGCGAAGTTCAGCGTGAAATTGAGAATGTCGGCATCCGTCGCGGGGCTCGGCACCGGTGTCGGCGTGCCCGATGCGGTCGGCGTCGGGGTGGGCGTCGGCGTCGGCGCAGGATTGCCGTTGTTGCCACCGCAGGCGGCGAGCAGCCCGGCCCCGGCGACGGCGGCGGAGACGCCACCGGCGGCGCGCAGGAAGTCACGGCGGCTGTCGCCGGCATGGCGGTCCATCAGGATCGATTCGTTGGTCATTGGTCTCGCTCCCGAAAGGCTCAGTTCGCCGCGCTGGTCTTGATGTTGCCGTTGACGCCGGCGGGGAAGAACCCGCCCGTCGCGACGGCATTGCGGTTCAGATAGGCGATGTTGAGCACCTGTCCGGTGGTGCGGCCATAGGGCAGGCCGTTGGTATCGAACGGCATGATATTCGACTGGTCGCCGATCGGACGGATGCCCTGATCGATATCGGTCGCGCCGTCGAGGCTGTCGCGCGCGGTAGAGATCGATTCGGTCGCGTTGATGAGCGACGGTGCGGCCAGCCCGCGGACATACAGCGCCGAACGGATCATCGACGCGTGATAGGCTTCGGCGGCGAGGATGCCGGCAGCGGCCTGTCGGATCAGCGTGTTGGCGATGATCGGCAGCGCACCGCGATAGGCGGTGACGCCGACATCCTCGAACAGATAGGCGGCCAGCAGGAAGTTATCGTCGCTCGCGTACGGATCGAAGCTCTCGCCGGCCCCGATCAGCCCGGCGGCACGCGCGGCGTTCGAAAACGCGCTGGTCGCGGTCGCGCCGATGTCGAGCGCGGGCATGGCGACGGCGGAGTTGCCGAGCGCGTTGCGGATGAATTCGACGTGGGCGATTTCATCCTGCGCGATTTCACGGGCGAAATTGGCGATGACCGGGTCGTTCAGCGTCGCCTTGCGACCGCCGGTCACGGCACCCGGCGTCGTGCCGGTCGGGCCGGTCAGCAGATTGGCGGCAAGGCCGGTGCCATTGGCGGCGAAGGCATAGAATTGCGCTTCGAGATATTCGAGGTTCAACGCGAAGTTCAGCACGTCGATGTCGGACGCACCGGCGGTTCCCGATGCGGAAGGGGTCGGCGTCGGCGTGGGGGTCGCGGTTCCGGTGGGCGTCGGCGTCGGCGAGTTATCGCCGCTATCGCACGAGGTCAGCGCGAGGCCGCCGCCGATCGCCGCGGCGGCACCGAACGCGCGGAAGAAGTCGCGGCGTTCCTCACGCCGGCGCGTCCGTGCGTCCAGCGCCTCTACCATCTGTGTCTCGTCGGTCATCTACCGGTTCCCTTAACGCGTTCGGCCCCGTCCCGCACGGAATCGCGGAACGACCCGGGCCAGTCGTGTGACGTGCGCGCCATGGTGGCGGCGCGCGTGCCCGTTGCCGACGTGCTGTATTGCGTGTGGGCGCAAGAGGCTAGGGGGTGGTTGTGCGGGAATTGGGGGCAGCGAGCGGTTTGCGTGGCTGCCCGGCGATCTGGCACAAAATCGTCGTCACCCCGGGCCTGACCGACTTCTGCGAACGCGCTGATTCCTGCCACCTGCCGTACCCCCGCCTGCGCGAGGGTACGACCAGTTTGCGGCTCAGATTGCTACTTTTTCGGAATCTCGATGAAGTCCGGCGCGACGGGTCGGGGCAGTACCGGGCAGGGCGACTTACGCCGCGACGCGGCGGCGTTCGGACAGTTCCTCGTTCAGCATCTCGGCAAGCAGGAACGCGAGTTCGAGGCTCTGACCGGCGTTCAGGCGCGGATCGCAGTGGGTGTGGTAGCGATCGGCGAGGCTCTGTTCGGTGACCGCGATCGCGCCGCCGGTGCATTCGGTGACGTTCTGCCCGGTCATTTCGGCATGGATGCCGCCGGCATGGCTGCCCTCCGCCCGGTGGACGGCGAAGAATCCGCGCACTTCGGCGAGGATGCGGTCGAACGGTCGCGTCTTGTAGCCGGTCGTCGCCTTGATCGTGTTGCCGTGCATTGGGTCGCACGACCACACCACCGGATGCCCTTCGCGCTGAACGGCGCGGATCAGCCCGGGCAGCCCTGCCTCGATCTTGTCATGGCCATAGCGGGTGATGAGCGTCATCCGGCCCGCGACGCGGTTCGGGTTGAGCGTGTCGAGCATCCGCAGCAGCGCGTCGGGCTCGAGCGTCGGGCCGCATTTGATGCCGATCGGATTGCCGATGCCGCGCAGGAATTCGACATGCGCCGACCCGTCGAAACGGGTGCGGTCACCGATCCACAGGAAGTGGGCCGACGTGTCGTACCAGTCGCCGGTCAGCGAATCCTGCCGGGTCAGCGCCTGTTCGTACGGGAGCAGCAGCGCTTCGTGGCTGGTGTAGAAGCTGGTCGCCTTCAATTGCGGCACGCTGTCGGCGTCGATGCCGCAGGCGGCCATGAAGTCGAGTGCCTCGCCGATGCGGTCGGCGACGTCGGCATATTTCTTCGCCCACGGGCTGCGGCCCATGAAGTCGTGGGTCCAGCGGTGCACTTGATGCAGGTTGGCATAGCCGCCGGTCGCAAACGCGCGCAGCAGGTTGAGCGTCGCCGCCGCTTGCGAATAGGCCCGGATCATCCGCTGCGGATCGGGAATGCGGCCTTCGGGGGTGAAGGCGATGTCGTTGATGTTGTCGCCGCGATAGCTGGGCAGTTCGACGCCGTCGACGACCTCGGTATCGGCCGAGCGCGGCTTGGCGAACTGACCGGCCATGCGACCGAGCTTCACCGTCGGCAGCTTCGATGCGAAGGTGAGGACCACCGCCATCTGGAGGATGACGCGGAACGTGTCGCGGATATAGTTGGGATGGAATTCCGCAAAGCTTTCCGCGCAATCGCCGCCCTGCAACAGGAACGCGCGGCCTTCGGCCACTTCGGCGAGCTCGGCGGTCAGGCTGCGCGCTTCGCCGGCGAAGACGAGCGGCGGATAGTTGGCGAGCTGTGCCGTCGCCGCGTCGAGCGCCTGCGCATTGGGATAGTTGGGAAGCTGGCGCGCTTCGGCGGTCGTCCAGCTATCGGGGGCCCAGGTGGCGGCCATATGCGGTATCCATCAAGTCGGTTCGGGCAATTCCCATGCGCGAAACCGGTCGGCCGCGCAATGAAGGAAAGGTTGGCGGGTCCGATCGACCGCTTCGATCAGCCGTAGCGGTGGTGGAACTCGTCATGGTCCATGACGAGGTAGCGGATCGCGTCGATCAGCGCCCAGATGCCGGTGACGACCAGGCCGACGACGGTGCAGGTCAGCAGCAGCATGACGATGCCCGACCCGGTCTTGCCAAGGTAGAAGCGATGGATGCCGAGCGTGCCGAGGAAGAAGGCGAACAGGACCGCTGCGATCTTGTCCTTGCGCGGGCGGCGGCGGCGATCGTCGTTCGCCGGGACCGGCGCGACGGTGCCGGGCACGTGATAGATCCGCAGCGCGCGGCCGTTCGATACCTCGAAATCGACCTGCGCGCCCACCGCCGGGCCGACGCGGTCGCTCCAGTCGTCGGGCTCGAACCAGTAACGCTGTCCGTCGTCGCCGGCGATCCGCCCCTCGCGTCCGTTCCGATCGACGCCCAGCACCTGTCCCCGCATATCGTCCCCCGATGATTCGCGGGCCGGGTATGAATGCGAAGCGGGGCCGGGAGCAAGGGCTTAGCGCACGCCATTTCGTCGCCCCGGCGAAGGCTGGGGCCTCCTGCGGCGAGGAGCGGCGCTTCGCAACCGGGAGATCCCGGCCTTCGCTGGGATGACGTTTGGGGCGCCGTTACGCCAGCGTCGGTCGCCAGTCCCAGCCCAGCGGGTCGCCGTCCATGACCTCCACGCCCGCAGCGGTCAGTTCGTCGCGGATCGCGTCGCTGGTCGCGAAGTCCTTGGCAGCGCGGGCTTCGCGGCGGTCGGACAGGCGGGCTTCGATCGCATCGGCGTCGATGGTCGCACCGGCGGGACGGACGCGCAGGTCGGCGCGTTCGAGGGTGGCGAGGCCGAGGCCCAGCACCGCGTCGAAATCGGCGAGCGCCGCCAGCCGGTCGGCGGGCGTCAGCTTCTTGTCGGCGAGCAGTTCGTCGAGCACCGGCAGCGCGCGCGGGGTGTTCAGGTCGTCGGACACCGCTGCATCGAGGCGCTCGCGATAGGTCGCCGCCTTCGTCACATCGCCTTCGCCCGAAGCACGGGTGCGCAGGGCGACGACGGTCATCGCCAGCCGCTTCAGCCGGGTCAGCGCCGCGACCAGATTGTCGGCCGAAAATTCCAGTTCGGAACGATACTGCGCCGACAGACACATCATCCGATAGGCGAGCGGATGGACGCCACCGTCGATCAGCGTCTGGAGCGTGGTGAACACGCCCTTCGACTTCGACATTTTGCCAGAGCGTTCGACCAAGAAGTTGTTGTGCATCCAGAAGGCGGCACCGCTGTCGGCGCACCCGCAATAGGCCTGGTTCTGCGCGATCTCGTTCGGGTGGTGGATCTCGCGGTGGTCGATGCCGCCGGTGTGGATGTCGAACGGTGCGCCCAGATATTTCAGGCTCATCACCGAGCATTCGAGATGCCAGCCCGGTGCGCCTTTGCCCCAGGGAGAGTCCCATTCCATCTGGCGCGTCTCGCCCGGCGGGGTCTTGCGCCAGATGGCGAAGTCCTGCGGATGGCGCTTGCCCGCGACGGGATCGATGCGACCTTCGCCGGCATCGTCATGCCCACCGGCCAGCGCGCCATAGTTCGGCACGGTGCTGCTGTCGAAATAGAGGCCGCTGTCGAGTTCGTAGCAATGCTCGGGCGCGATCCGCTCGGCGAAGGCGATCATCTCGGCGATGTGATCGGTCGCCACCGACCAGCGGGTCGGGTCGTCGATGTTGAGGTCGCGCAGATTGCCCTTGAACGCTTGCGTATAGTGCGCGGCGATGTCCCAGATCGACTGGGCGCGGGCTTTCGCCGCCGCCTCCATCTTGTCGTCGCCGGCATCGGCGTCGGAGGTCAGATGGCCGACATCGGTGATGTTGATGACATGGGTGAGCGGATAGCCCTTCCACCGGAGCACCCGGCTCAGCGTGTCGGTGAAGACATAGGCGCGCAGATTGCCGATATGGGCATAGTTGTAGACGGTCGGGCCGCACGAATAGACGCGCACCCCCTTTGCCGGGTCGAGCGGTTCGAACCGCTGTAGGCTGCGGGTCAGCGAATTGTGAAGCGTGAGCGGGGCACCGTGCATGGCCGAGCGCATAGCGCGGTGCGCTCCGTCTGCAAATCCGTACCGTTGAACGGGAAATAGCACAGGCGACCGGAACAGTGCCGGACGATGGCGGTTGGTGGCTTCGTGATCGAAAAGCGTAATTCGATCAATAACATAACATGGATCAACTGGCCGGACCCGATGGTCCGGCGGACGGGAGAGCATGGCCATGGTCGACAGCCCACAGCCCGGCGATATCATGCGGGACGACGCACCCGCTTTTACCGCCAAGGACAAATCGAAACGCGCGGAAGCCGCGCCGAACGGTGAGTCGTCGATATCGGGGGTCGCCGTGACGATCAACCGGCCGGCAAGCGAACTCTATGCCTATTGGCGCGACTTCGGGAACCTCGCGACCTTCATGCTGAACGTCGAGGCGATCGAGGTGCAGGACGACCGGCGGTCGCACTGGACCGCTGCCGGGCCGAACGGCAGCTATGCCTGGGACGCGGTCGTGACGGAGGATGTCGCGAACGAACGCATCGGTTGGCGCGCGGAGAATAGCGACGTGCCGAACAGCGGCTGGGTATCGTTTCATGAGGCGGCACCGGGGCGCGGCACGGTGGTGACGGCGATGATCGCCTACTCCCCGCCCGCCGGCATTCTGGGCAAGCTGGTCGCCAAGGTGACGCAGCAGGAACCGGCAATCCAGGCACGGCGCGACCTGCGCCGCTTCAAGCAGCTGATGGAAACCGGCGAGATCGCGACGACCACGCCACCCAACCGCGAACCCAAATCGTAAATCAAGGAGCCGGCGATGCGCGCACTTACCTGGCACGGCAAGCACGACGTCCGCGTCGATACCGTCCCCGATCCCGAGATCATCAACCCGCGCGACGCGATCATCAAGATCACGTCGACCGCGATTTGCGGGTCCGACCTGCATTTGTATGACGGCTACATCCCGACGATGCAGGCGGGCGATATCCTCGGCCATGAGTTCATGGGTGAGGTGGTCGAGACGGGACCCAAATCGACCTTGCAGAAGGGGCAGCGCGTCGTCGTGCCCTTCGTGATCGCCTGTGGCAGCTGCTATCATTGTTCGAAACAGCAATATTCGGGCTGCGACAACGGCAACCCGGCCGACAATCAGGATATCGCGCAGGAACTGTGGGGACAGGTCGCCCCCGGCCTGTTCGGCTACAGCCACATGACCGGCGGCTATCCCGGCGGTCAGGCAGAATATGTCCGCGTGCCGTTTAGCGATGTCGGGCCGATCGTCATCCCCGACGGGATCGAGGACGACAAGGTATTGTTCTTGTCCGACATCCTGCCGACCGGATGGATGGCGGCTGAAAATGCCGATATCGAGGACGGTGATATCGTTGCGGTCTGGGGCTGTGGTCCGGTCGGGCTGTTCGCAATCCAGTCGGCATTGCTGATGGGCGCGCACCGAGTGATCGCGATCGACCATTTTCCGCACCGGCTGCAACTCGCCAAGGGGCTGGGGGCGGAGGTCCTCAATTTCGAGGAGACCGATATCTATGATGCGCTGATGACGATGACCGGCGGGATCGGTCCCGATGCGGTGATCGACAGCGTCGGCCTCGAAAGCCACGGCCTGTTCGTCGACAATATCGTCGACCAGATCAAGGCATCGACCTTCCTCGGTACCGATCGGCCGCACGCGCTGCGACAGGCGATCGTGGCGTGCCGCAAGGGCGGTCGCGTGTCGGTGCCCGGCGTCTATGGCGGGATGATCGACAAGTTCCCGTTCGGCGCGCTGATGGAGAAGGGGCTGACGCTCAAGACCGGGCAGACGCATGTCCAGCGGTACCTGCCGGCGCTGCTGACCGCGATCATGGAGGACAAGATCGATACGACCTTCCTGATCTCCGACCGGATGGCGCTGGAGGATGCGCCCAAGGGATACCGGAAATTCCATGACGAACAGAATGTCTGCACCAAGGTCGTGCTGAAGCCCGATTGGGCAAAGGCCGATGCGGCGGGAGAAGCATGATGGCGAACAAGCTGGCGGTCATCACCGGCGCGTCGACCGGGATCGGCTATGAACTGGCAAAGATCGCGGGGCCGAAGGCTATGACCTGATCGTCGTCGCCGACGAACCGCAGATCACGGTGGCGGCCGGCGACCTCGGCGCAGGCGCAGTGCGGGCGGTCGAAGCCGATCTGGCGACGTTCGAGGGCAACGACCGGTTGCTCGACGAGGTGGCCGGGCGGCCGATCGACCTGCTGATCGCCAATGCCGGGCGTGGTCTGGGCCATGCGTTCATCGAACAGGAGGTGTCGGCATGGCGACGGGTGATCGACACCAACGTGACCGGCACGACGTACCTGTTGCAGAAGGTCGCGCGGGAGATGGCAGCGCGGGGCGAGGGGCGCATCCTGATTACCGGATCGATCGCCGGGCTGATCCCCGGCAGCTATCAGGCGGTGTATAACGCGACCAAGGCGTATCTCGACAGCTTCGCCTATGCGCTGCGCGAGGAGTTGAAGGACAGCGGCGTGACGATCACCGTGCTGATGCCGGGGCCGACCGATACGCGCTTCTTCGAACGTGCCGGCATGCTGGACACGCCGGTCGGCAAGGACGATTCGAAGGAAGATCCGGCGAAGACCGCGCGCAATGGCTGGGACGCGGTGATGGCCGGATCGGCGCATGTCGTGTCGGGGGCGAAGAACAAGCTGCAAGCGGCGATCAGCCATATCACGCCCGACAGCGTGCTGGCGAAGATGCACACGAACATGGCGAAGCCGGACGGGGAGTGATTTCGGCCCCTTCCTGCTCAAGGGAGGGGTTGGGACGGGTCCGTTCGTGGTGCGCGGTTACGCATCGTAGGACCGATAGACATTCAGCGATATCCGCGAAATTTCGTCATTCCCGCGCAGGCGGGAATCCATAGACGCCGACGGTTTGGCTGGATCCGCGACGCTGGCGTCTATGGACTCCCGCCTCCGCGGGAGTGACGAAAGAGGATAAAACGCTATTCCTGGGCCCAGCGAACTGAATGTCGATCCCGTCTAGCTAACCGACTCATCTCCCGTCCTTCCCTTGACCAGGGAAGGGAGTAGATCAGCGAAACACCACCGTCCGGTGTCCGTTCAGGAACACCCGCCGTTCCGCTGCCCAGCGGACGGCGCGGGCCAGCACCTGCGCCTCGATATCGCGGCCGATGCGGATCAGGTCGGCTTCGGTGTCGCGGTGATCGACGCGTTCGACCGCCTGTTCGATGATCGGGCCTTCGTCGAGATCGCCGGTGACGTAATGGGCGGTCGCGCCGATCAGCTTGACGCCGCGGTCGTGCGCGCGGGCATAGGGGCGCGCGCCCTTGAAGCTCGGCAGGAAGCTGTGATGGATGTTGATGCAGCGTCCGGCCAGCCGCTGCGACAGGTCGCTGCCCAACACCTGCATGTAGCGAGCGAGCACCAGCAGTTGCGCATCGGAGTGTTCGAACACGCGCAGCATTGCCGCTTCCTGTGCCAACCGGTCGCCGTCGACGATCGGCAGATGATGGAACGGTACGCCGTGCCATTCGGTCAGCGCGCGCAGCGACTGGTGGTTGGAAACGACGCCGACGATCTCGACCGGCAGGTCGCCGGTCTTCCACCGATGGAGCAGGTCGTTGAGGCAATGGCTGCCCTTCGACACCGCGATCAGCACGCGCATCCGCTCGGCAAGGGGGACGATCGACCAGTCGAGCGCGAAGTCTTCGCCTATCGTGGCGAACCCCTGCGTCAGCGCATCGGGATCGATGGGAAAGGCGGGGCCGGCGCCGGCGAATTCCACCCGCATGAAGAAACGTCCGGCCTCCAGATCGGCATATTGCTGGCTGTCGAGGATGAAGCCGTCGATCCGCGCCAGATGCCCGCTGACCGCCGCAACGATCCCGACGCGGTCGGCGCACGACAGCGTCAGCACATAGGCGGGCGACCCCGCGGCGTCGGAAACCGGCATCGACTTTTCCCCTGTTGATCGGGGGGCTCTAGCGACGAATGCGCGTGGTTAAAACCATGCACGGATGCCGGCGACCAGACCGATGCCGCCGCTATCGTCGCCCGCCGCCCGGCCGAAACGCCGGGTATCGCCGAAGCGACGTTCCCAGTTCACCCCGACATAGGGTGCGAATTCGCGGGCGATCTCGTACCGCAGGCGCAGGCCGAGTTCGGCGTTGGTCAGCCCCGATCCGGTGCCGGTCTCGGGGATATCCTGCGCCGACAGGTTCAGTTCGGCGCGCGGTTGCAGGATCAGCCGCTGGGTGAGGCGCTGATCGTAATAGCCCTCGATCCGGCCGAGCAATTCGCCTTTGGTCGAGAGGAACACGGCGGCGTTCAGTTCGAACCAATAGGGGGCGAGGCCCTCGACCCCGACCGTGACATAGGTGCGGGCCGGGGTGGGGCGGATGTCCTGCCGGATGCCGGCCTGCAGGTTGAAATAGGGATTGATCGCGCGCGAATAGAGCGCCTGCACCTCGGCGGCGTCGAGACGGTCGCCGCCTTCGCCCTCGCTTTTTACGACCAAGCGGTGGATGTCGCCGCCATACCAGCCTTCGCCTTCCCAGGCATAGCCGCCGTCCTTCCACTCGGCACGGTCGAGCAGGAGTTGGGCGAAGCGCTGGCCGCCACCTTCCTCAGCCATCATCGCATCACGCGACCGGGCCATGACGTCGCCGCCCCAGACGCGGTCGGCGTAATGCGGCATCGGCACCGGCGGGGGCGGCGCGCTGCCGGGCGACTGGTCGGTGCCGGTCGGTTCGGGCGCTTCGGCGGGGGCGGCGGGTTCGGAGGGCTTCTCGGCAGGTTGCGCCTTGGGTTGTGCAGGTGCCGCGGGGGGCATCTGCATATGGTCCATATGGCTATGGTCCTGCGCGACGGCAGGGGTGGCAGCGGCGAGCGCGAGCAGCGTGGCTAGGGTGCGGATCATGCGGCGGCTCCCTGCGGACGGACCGAGACGACGCGCATCATGCCGGCGAGCATGTGGTAGAGCATATGGCAATGGAACGCCCAGTCGCCGACCGCATCGGCGGTCAGGTCGAGGCTGACGATCCCGCCTGGTTGCACCAGCACCGTATGCTTGCGGGGACTATGGTCGCCATGCCCGGTGACAAGCTCGAAGAAATGGCCGTGCAGATGGATCGGATGCGCCATCATCGTGTCGTTGATCAGGTTGATGCGAACCCGCTCCCCTTCGGCAAAAGCAAAGGGTTCGTGGGTGTCGACCATGCGCTTGCCGTCGAACCCCCACATGAAGCGTTCCATATTGCCGGTCAGGTGGATGTCGATCTGGCGACCCGGCGCGCGGACGTCGGGATTGCGGTCGAGCGAGCGCAGCTGGCGATAGGTCAGCACGCGGTGGCCGACATCCTCCAGCCCCTGTCCCGGATAGTCGGTGCGGTCGGCGGCCATGGGGGAGATGGTCTGCACGCCGGGGGTTTTGGCGACGCCGGGGGCGTTCGCGAAGTCGCGCATGCCGTGCTTCATCTCGCCCATGCCCTCCATTCCCGCCATGCCGCCCATCGCGTCGCCATGGCCCATCGCGGCGTGATCCGGGGCGGGTGCGGCCGATGCGGGTGCACCCTGCTGCGTGGCGAGGCGGGCAGAGGCGTTCTTTTCGATGGTCGGGTCGGGGGCACCGGCTTTGTCTTCATGGCCCATGCCGCCCATGCCCATGTCGGTCATGGTTGCAAGCGGGCGGGCTCGCAGCGGCGGGACCGGCGCTGTCAGGCCGGGGCGGGGGGTGAGCGTCGCGCGGGCCATGCCCGATCGGTCGACGCTTTCCCCGACCAGCGTATAGGCAGCGTCGCCGGGGATGACGATCGCGTCATAGGTTTCGGCGACGCCGATCTGGAACTCGTCGACCGTCACCGGCTCCACGTTCAGCCCGTCGGACTGGACGATCGTCAGCGGCAGGCCGGGGATGCGCACGTTGAACGTCGTCATCGCGGAGGCATTGACGATCCGCAACCGCACCCGCTCGCCCGGCGTGAACGCGCCGGTCCAGTTGTCGACCGGGCCATGGCCGTTGACCAGATAGGTATAGGTCGCGCCGGTCGCGTCGGCGATGTCGGCGGGGTCCATCCGCATCTTGCCCCATTCGGCGCGATCCTTGGCGGGCTGGTCGCGACCCGCGAGCAATCCGGCCAGCGTCTGCCGCTGGAAATTATAATAGCCCGGTTGCAGTTTCATCCGGCGAAAAATCGTCGCCGGGCTCGACCGGCTATGGTCGGACAGGACGATCACATGCTCGCGGTCGAAGGCGACGGGATCGGCGGCGGCGGGGTCGATGACGATCGGGCCGTAAAGTCCGGCCTGTTCCTGCCCGCCCGAATGGCTGTGATACCAATAGGTCCCGTTCTGCCGGACCGGGAAATCGTACAGAAAGCTCTGTCCCGCCGGAATGCCGGGAAAGGAAATACCGGGCACGCCGTCATACTGGAACGGCACCAGCAGCCCGTGCCAGTGCAGCGAGGTTTCGACGTCGAGGTCGTTGACGACGCGGATCCGCGCGCGCTGCCCCTCGCGCAGGCGGATCAGCGGGGCGGGGGACATGCCGTTGATGCCGATGCTGCGCGACGGGCGGCCATCGACCAGGCGGTTGATCCGGCCGATCCGCAGTTCGATCAGGTCGCCAGACACCACCGGGCCGTTCGTCGCCTGTCGTGCGCCAAGCGGTGTCCATGCGCCCAGCGTCATCGCGCCGCCGCCCAGCGCCGCGCCGCGTAACAACCGGCGGCGATCGATCGTCGTCGTCATGCAAACATCCTCGTCATCCATCCGGTCATACGCAGCACGGGCACCGCCCCCTCAACCGGCCAGCAATTCGTTCAGCTTGATGCGGGCGCGCCGGATGCGGGTCTCGACCGCCTTGGTCGATATGCCGAGCAACTCGGCGGCGTCGGACTGGCGCATTTCCTCGACCGTACACAGCAACAACGGTTCGCGGAGCGCGGCGGGCAGCATCGCGATCGCCGCGCGCAGCCGGGCGGTTTCCTGTCGCTGTTCGGCGGCCTTCGCCTGATCGGGATCGTTCGTCGCGATCGTATCGGCCAGCTCGTCGACCGATCGTGCGCCGAAGAAGAAGCGCCGCAGCGCCCGCCGCCGCGCCAGATCGCGGCACTTGTTCAGCGCGATCGTCGCCAGCCACGCCGCCATCGGGCGCGTTCCGTCATAGCGACCGAGCGCGCGATAGGCGGACAGGAACGTCTCCTGCACCAGATCGAGCGCCTCGTCGGGATCGCCGACGCTGTTCAGGATCAGGCGATACACCCGGCTGCGATGACGCTGCATCAGCGATGCGAAAGCGGTTTCGCTGCCGGCCAGTGCCTTTGCCGCCAGTTCGCCGTCATCGGGGCCGGGATCGGCCGCGGTCACTGCGCCGGGTGGGTGAGCGCGCGTGCCACCGCCCGGTCGAACGCCGGGGTCTGATCGGGACGCAGCAGTCGCCGCATCGCGAAGACATGCGCGAGCGTGGCTTTCTGCAACGTCCCCATCGTCCGGTGCGACGCATCGACTGCCGCGGCGACGCGCGGGCCGTCATCCTGCTCGGCGGCGATCGCCTGTGCCAGCCGGGCATTGTCGGCGCGCATCTGCGCCTGCAACGCCGCACGCCGCGTCGCATACTCCGCCTCCAGCGCGTCGAGCCGGCGCATCTGCCCGGGCGTCAACTGCATGTCGTCATGCAGCAGGGCATGAAGTTCACCGCCGTGCGCCGTCGCAGGACGATCACCGATCAAGCGACCGGCCAGCACCCCGCCCAGCGCCGCGAGAAACGCGACGATGGCGACCAGCACCGTCCACCGGGTCCGGCTCATCGACCGGCCAGCAGCGTCGAGGGCGCGAGCGCGAGGTCGTCGGCAAAGGTCGCCGCGGGCTGCGGACGCGGGATCGGATCGGCGGCGATCAGCCCCATGGTCACCGCTCCGATCGCGGCGACCCCCGCCAGCCGCAAGCCCGCCGCGCGCGCGGCACCATCCGCCCGCACCCGCGCGAACACGGCCGGGGCGAGCGCGTCGAGGCGCGGATCGTCGGTGACGTCCGACAGCCGGCGCAGCGATTGGTCGAGATCGTCGATCATGGCATCCATTCCACCCTTACGCAGGAATGCTACGCAGCATCGCCGGTCAACCCTCGACCGGAACGCAGATCATGCCGAATTTACCGGGTTTCCCGACCGGGCCGGCCATTGCCGACCCTGGAGGCGCGACCGGGAATCGAACCCGGGTGCAAGGATTTGCAGTCCTCTGCGTCACCACTCCGCCATCGCGCCTCGATACGGTGGAGCGGCCGTTTGCGTTGGATTTCATTCCACGTCAACCCGGCGATCGCCCGATTTGATCGATGTTTGCGCGCCCACTTCGGAAACGTTGCCCGACGGCGGCATGACGCGGCGCGCGGCAATAGGTAGTCGCGCTACGTAACAGCGCCGATACCAATTACCTAGGTCAGCGCCATGGATGAACTTGAGCGAATATCGCGTAATTTTGCTTCTGGACCAATCGTAGCGTCGCATCGCAACCGTGGCGGAGCTAGGATCGTATCGCCGCCATGATAGGTCGCGCAACGATCTTCGACCCATCTATCGAAAGATGATCATCGTCATAATACAGGATATGGCCATCCTGTCGGGTCTTGCAAATATCACCCTTACAAAACGCCGACCGCGGCAGAACGACCGTGACGCCGTTGTCCCGCATAGTTGCGAGTATCTTGTCCGCCTTTGGACCCCAGATATGGTCGTTCGGTTCGCGCGCCGCACACGCGCTGTCACCGAATCCGACTTTGGCAGCCCGGGCGAAGCATTTCGGCAACGAAAGGTCGTAATCGGGCGTCGATCCTACGAAAACGATCCGCGCTTTCGGTATCTCGCTGTGAATCCATCGTACAATATACCGCAACCCGTCTGCGAACTGCCGTTCCGCAAGCTCGGGATCATTGTTGGCGGTCGTCGCGGTTAAGGATGCTAGGACCGCCGACCAGCTCGAACTTACTACCACCGTATCAATGTCAGCCTGGCGGGCAGCTTCTTCCAACGCGTTTTGGTAAGACGCAGTGCAAGGGGCCAACTTTGGAATATAGGCGATAAACCGCAGTATCGGGCTGCAACCCGAAGCAGTGGTCTGCCTGATTTCAAAATTGCCTTCCTTCGCCATGCTGGCGAGGCCGGGCATCAAATGATCGGCGTGCGAATCTCCCCAGAGTAGAACATCATACCCGGTGACCGCGTCCGGTCTGCCCGCGATACACTTGTCAGCATGGCCCAATGTTCCGTTCGAAGCCGGCGTTCTTTCCATATGGCAGTTCGGACGGCGCGGATTGAAAGCATCATTCGCGCGATCTGCGACCTGAACAGCGGGACCGCTGATTGCCCGCAGGCCATCGGTCTTCACAAGCGTCATTCCTGCTACGGCCAGGACGCCTGCTATCCCCGCGCTAGCTCCCAGAACCTTAGCGCGACTGACGGGCCAAGCCCCGCGACCACGAAACCGTGCTTCGACGAACTTCGTAGACAGAATTGCAAGAACGAAGGCCATGCCGACTGCGGCGATCGTCTCGATCGCCGTTAACGGACGCCCCAAGGCGATGCGGGGCAGTACAAGCCACGGCCAGTGCCACAGGTATAGGCTGTAGGAGATCAGTCCGACGTACAGCACCGGCCCAACCGATAATGCTCGTCCGGCCAGCGTAGAGGATTTATCGCCAGCGTGGATGATCAGGACGGCACCCAAACACGGTGGCAATGCAGCAAGCCCCGGGAACGGCATCGCTTCGCTGTACATCACCATCGGTACCAGGATCAGCAATAAACCCAGTATTGCGGCCGTTTCACGCACCATCGCGGTCCGAATTGCTGGTATCGCGCGCACCGCGAGCATCGCACCAAGGCCGAGTTCCCATGCGCGGGTAGGCAGCATGTAGAAGGTCGCTTCGGGATAGAGTTGTAATCCGACGATAGACAGTAGCAGCGATACGATGACGGTTGCGACCACGAACGCCCGCAGCGGGCGCGCGCTTTTCCGGCGTGCCAGCATCGGTACGATCAGCGGCCACAAGATATAGAATTGTTCTTCGACCGCCAACGACCACGTGTGTAGGAGCGGTCTGTCCAATGCCTCGGATGCGAAATATCCCGTGTCCCACCAAAAGACAAAATTGGCGGTGAAGGTGGCAACTCCGAACAGGCTTTTTCCATAATCGTCGAGTTCGGAAGGAGAAAGAATGACGATCGCCGCGACCGTGGTCGCCAACGCCACCAGAACGAGCGCCGGCAGGATTCGCCGGAACCGCCGCTCATAAAAGCGCGCGATGGAGAAATCGCCACGCTGCGCCTCGCCGAAAATGATCGAAGTGATCAGGTAGCCCGACAGTACGAAGAACACGTCGACACCGACGAATCCTCCGGACAGCAACCACGGAAATGCGTGAAACAGCACGACGCCGCCAACGGCAATCGTTCGCAGTCCATCAATATCCGGACGATATTTAATCATTAAGCCCCCGCTTCGATCGGTGGCCAGTATCTTACCCGCATAAGATATAACATAAAATTTTTGCTCGCTCCTCCCAAAGTAGGACCGTTGCCGGCCACGCGCCGCGCGTACGTTGTCTGAGCACCGCTCACGAAGCAGCTGACCCTATCAGGCGGTTCTGATTGGTACCGTTCGGCGAAACAGGCTCCGTTCGCAGCGTTATATTCGCCGTGCGAGAAGTCGGATGCGCCGAAATTATACGCCACCCCGTCCTTGGCGAGGGCACCGCGTCGCGATAGACAGCGGTCGCGATGCGATGTGTATTGCGTGGCTAAAACAGTTGTGCGACAGGATTGCACCATGACCGATTCGAACCAGACCCGCCCCGATTTCGAAGCGATGCGCCATGCGATGGTCGTCAGCCAGCTTCGCACCAGCGCCGTCAGCGATCCACGCGTCGTCGACGCGATGGGCGAGGTGCCGCGCGAAGCCTTCGTGCCCGCTTCGCAGGCGGCGCTTGCCTATCGCGACGCGCCATTGCCGCTGGGGGGCGGCCGCGCGATCAATCCGCCGCTGATTACCGGCCGGTTGCTGGTCGCGGCCGACATCCGTCCGACCGATCACGTGCTGCTGATCGGCGCGGCGATGGGCTATGCGGCGGCGGTGCTGGCGCGGCTGGCGGCGTCGGTCGTCGCGCTGGAGGAAGATGCCCGGCTGGCCGGTTCGGCCCGCGATGCGATTGCCGATGCGAAGGTCACGCTGGTCGAGGGGCCGCTGAATGCCGGCTGGGTCGAGGCTGCGCCCTATGACGTCATCATCATCGACGGTGCGGTCGATGCGGTGCCCGATGCGATCGCCGATCAGCTTGCCCCCGGCGGACGGCTGACGACCGGACTGGTCGATCGTGGCGTGACGCGGCTGGCGCTCGGCCGGCGCAGCGAAGGCGGGTTCGGGCTTGTCGACTTCGCCGATCTCGACTGCGTCGAGCTGCCGGGCTTCGCTCGGCCCAAGACGTTTCAATTCGCAAGGTAGGAAAAAGATGCGGGGGGGGAAGTTCATCGGCGGGGTTGCGGTGCTGGCATTGCTGGCGTCCCCTGCGAGTGGGGAGACGTTGCGGGAGGCGTTGGTACGCGCCTATGCAACCAATCCGCAGCTGACGCAGGCGCGCGCCAACCAGCGGGCGACCGACGAAACGGTGCCGATCACCCGTTCGCAGGGGCTGCCGCAGGTCGTCACGCAGGGTCAGGTCATCGAAAATATCCTGAACCCCGCGAGCCGCGGGTTCACGCAGGCACCGCGCACCGGCAACGTCCAGCTGAACGTCAGCCAGTCGCTCTACGCGGGCGGATCGATCCGCAACGGGGTGCGGGCGGCCGATGCCCGGGTCGAGGCGGGTCGCGCCAACCTGCGCAGCACCGAGGCCAATGTCTTCACGCTGGTCGTCGCCGCGTATAACGACGTGATCCGCGACGAGGCGATCGTCCGGCTGAACCAGCAGAATGTCCGCGTGCTCGAAGTCAACCTCCAGGCGTCGCAGGACCGGTTCCAGGTCGGCGACCTGACCCGCACCGACGTCGCCCAGTCCGAGGCGCGGCTGGCATCGGCGCAGGCGCAGCTGCGCAATGCCGAAGCGTCGCTGATCCAGAGCCGCGAAAACTATGTCGCGACCACCGGCACGCCGGCGGGAACGCTCGACGCGCCGCCCGCGCTGCCCAATCTGCCCGCCGATCCCAACGGTGCGGTCGGGGTGGCGGTATCGAACAATCCGGCGCTGATCGCGGCACGGCGCAGCAGCGATGCCGCCGGGTTCGACGTGCGCGTCGCCCGCGCCAACCGGCTGCCGACGGTGAGCGCGATTGCCGGGGGGAGCTATACCAGCTTCCTCGGGTCGGCGCAGGCGGTGGATGGCATCGTCCTGCAACAGGATGGCGGACAGGCGCAGGCCGGCGTGCAGTTCAGCCTGCCGCTGTTCCAGAGCGGACGGCCAAGCGCGCAAATCCGTCGCGCGCAGGCGTTGGAAGGCGCCGCGATCGAGCAGGTGACGCAGGTCGAACGGTCGGTCGTGTCCGATGCGCGATCGGCGTTCGCCGCATGGCAATCGGCGCTGCGGGTGATCGAATCGTCGGAAGTGCAGGTACAGGCCAACCGCCTGTCGCTGGAGGGTGTCCGCGCCGAGAACAGCGTCGGCACCCGGACGATCCTCGACATCCTGAATGCCGAGCAGGAATTGCTCAATTCACAGGTGCAGTTGGTTTCGGCGCGGCGGGACGCCTATGTCGCCGGCTTCGCATTGCTGGCGGCGATGGGTCGGGCGGAGGCACGCGATCTGGGCCTCGACGGCGGGGCGCTGTACGATCCGGTCGCGAATTACGACCGGGTGCGCAACCGCATCTGGGACTGGAGCGACGATCCCGCGCCGGTGCCGATCGCGCCCAGCACGGTCAACACCCCGGCACAGACGCCGGTGGTGACCCGCGAACTCGATCCCGCATTGCAGCGGACGCCCAATCCCTATACGCCGACGCAGGGCATCGATGCCCCTAATCGGCAGGGGGGAGCCGCTCGGGGAACGCAAGGCGTTGACACGCCGCGGATCAACCCCGAAGGCTAGGCGTTCAAGGGGCGGAACGAATGAGGGTTGCGATGGGCGATATCAGCAACGAAACGTCGATGGAGGACATCCTGTCCTCGATCAAGCGGATCATCGCCGAAGAGGGCGAAGGATCGGCCCAGGCGTTGCGCGGTCGCAAGTCGATCCGCACGGCGCAGGCACGCGACCTCGACGACGGCGACGAAATTCTCGAACTGAATCAGAGCGTTGCAGCGCCGCCACCGCCGCCGCGCATGGAACAGGCACGGGTCGAACAGCCCCGTGTCGACGCACCGCGCGCCGAACGGCCGCGCGCCCCCGAACCTCGCATGGAAGCCGAGCCCGAACCGATGCCAGCAGCGCCCGCACCCGGCAAGATCGACGCATCGATCGTATCCGACCGCGCCGCCGAGGCGAGTCGCGGCGCGCTTGACCAGTTGTCGCGGATGTTGGTGAAGCCCGAAACGCCGGGTGCCGATTCGCTCGAAGGGATGGTGCGCGAGATGCTGCGCCCGATGCTGCGCGAATGGCTGGACGCAAAGCTGCCCGGCATCGTCGAGGCGATGGTGGCGCGGGAGATCGCCCGGATCAGCGGACGCGAATAGCGCCGCTCTCTTGCAACGCCGTCGCATCCGCGCCATGCGACGGCGATGAGCGAACTGCCCAAGACTTTCGATCCCGCCGCCATCGAAGCGCGCTGGTATGCCCACTGGGAACAGGACGGCCTGTTCCGGCCCGATCGGCCGAACGCGACGCCGTGGACGATCGTCAATCCGCCGCCCAACGTCACCGGCAGCCTGCATATCGGCCACGCGCTCGACAACACATTGCAGGACATTCTGGTCCGCCATGCCCGGTTGCAGGGCAAGGATGCCCGCTGGGTCGTCGGCACCGACCATGCCGGCATCGCGACGCAGATGGTCGTCGAACGCCAGATGGCGCAGCAACAGCAGAAGCGCACCGATTTTTCGCGTGACGATTTCGTCGCCAAGGTCTGGGAATGGAAGGCCGAGAGCGGCGGGCAGATCACCGGGCAGTTGCGGCGGCTCGGCTGTTCGATGGACTGGGCCAATGAACGCTTCACCATGGACGAAGGCTTTTCGGCCGCCGTCCTGAAGGTGTTCGTGCAGCTGCATCGCGAGGGGCTGCTGTACCGCGACAAGCGGTTGGTGAACTGGGACCCGGGTCTCGGCACCGCGATCAGCGATCTCGAGGTCGAGACGCGCGAAGTCAGGGGCAATTTCTGGCGCTTGCGCTACCCGTTGGCGGACGGATCGGGTTTTATCGAGGTGGCGACGACGCGGCCCGAAACGATGCTGGCCGACATGGCCGTCGCGGTGCATCCCGACGACGCACGCTATACCGCGCTGATCGGCAAGCAGGTACGCCTGCCGATTACCGGGCGTCTCATCCCGATCGTGGCCGACGAACATGCCGACCCCGAACTCGGATCGGGCGCGGTGAAGATCACGCCCGGCCACGACTTCAACGATTTCGAGGTCGGCCGTCGCGCCGGGATCGAGGCGCGCGACATGCTCAACATGCTCGATGCCAGGGCGAATATCGTGCAAACCGCCGACAGGCTGATCCCCGACGCTTTCCTCGGCCTGTCTAGCGCCGATGCCCGCAAGGCGGTCGTCGCGCGGCTGAAGGACGAAGGCGTCCTGATCCCGCACGTCGACAAGGACGGTGTCGAGCACGATGCCGAACCGCGCACCATCCAGACGCCGTTCGGCGACCGTTCGGGCGTGGTGATCGAACCGTGGCTGACCGACCAATGGTATGTCGATGCCAAGACGCTGGCGCAGCCCGCGATCGAGGCGGTCCGGTCTGGCGCGGTCAAGATCGTGCCGAAGTCTTGGGAAAAGACCTATTTCAACTGGATGGAGAATATCCAGCCATGGTGCGTGTCGCGCCAGTTGTGGTGGGGGCATCGTATCCCGGCGTGGTTTGGGCCCAAGCGACATGAAAACGGGCGTATCGGCGTCGAGATCAAGGGTAACGGTGCGACCAATCTTCAAGCCGATTACAAGGTTTTCGTAGAGGAATCCGAAGCTGCCGCACTGGCAGCTGCTGCCGAATATTACGGAGTCGAAGCACGGATCGGAGCTTCGCCCGAAGATGCTTTCGACGAAATTTTGCTTGCTCCGAGCGAAGACCGTCCCGCGCAACCGGTACTTTGGCAGGACCCCGACGTGCTCGACACGTGGTTCTCCTCGGCGCTGTGGCCTTTCGCGACGCTCGGCTGGCCGGAGAATAGCGATCCGACGCTGGGTGGTCGCTACAGCAACGACGTGCTGATCTCGGGCTTCGACATCCTGTTCTTCTGGGACGCGCGGATGTTGATGCAGGGCATCCACTTCATGAAAGAGGTGCCGTTCAAGACGCTGTACCTCCATGGCCTCGTCCGCGCCGCCGATGGCGCGAAGATGTCGAAGTCGAAGGGCAATACGGTCGATCCGCTGGGGCTGATCGATCGCTATGGCGCCGATGCGTTGCGCTTCTTCATGGCGGCGATGGAGAGCCAGGGTCGCGACATCAAGATGGATGAGAAGCGGGTCGAGGGGTATCGCAACTTCGCGACGAAGCTGTGGAACGCCACCCGCTTTGCGCAGGCCAACGGCATCGGGGCGTCGGCAACGATCGAGCCACCCAAGGCCGAGCTGGCGGTCAATCGCTGGATCATCGCCGAGACGATCGAGACGGTCCAGGCGCTCGACCTTGCGCTGGCCGATCTGCGCTTCGACGGGGCGGCGAACACCATCTATCAGTTCACGTGGAGCCGGTTTTGCGACTGGTATCTCGAACTCATCAAGCCGGTGCTGCAGGGTGGGGCCGAGGGGGGCGAGGAAACGCGGGCGGTCGCGGGCTGGGTGCTCGACCAGATTTTGGTGATGCTGCACCCGTTCATGCCGTTCATCACCGAGGAACTGTGGCATGCGCTCGGCGAGCGTTCGAGCGACCTGATCGTCGCGCACTGGCCGATGGCCGACGCGCGGGCGATCGATCCGGCGGCGCGGGCGGAGATCGACTGGCTGATCCGGCTGGTCAGTGAAATCCGGGCGGCGCGGACCGAGCTGAACGTGCCGCCGGGGGCGCGGCTGCCGCTGCATGTTCGCGATGCGTCGGGCGAGACGGTCGAGCGGCTGGCGCGACAGGGCGCGGTGCTGGCGCGGCTGGCGCGGGTCGATGCCGTGGCCGGCGATGCGCCGGCGGGCGGGGCGTTGCAGATCGTGGTGGACGAAGCGACCTTCGTCCTGCCGCTGGGCGATGTCATCGATCTGGACGCCGAACGCGCGCGCCTGACCAAGGCGATCGCGGCGGCGGAGAAGGAGCGCGATGCGCTGGCCGGTCGGCTGGGCAATGCGAGCTTCGTCGAGCGCGCCAAGCCCGAAGCGGTCGAGAAGGCGCGGGCGGACCATAATGACAAGATGGCCGAGGCGGCGCGGTTGCATGCGGCGCTGGGGCGGCTGGGGTAACGCTTCGTTCTTCCGATGCAGGTCGGAATCCATAGATGGGGTAACGGCGCCGTTTTTGTCGTGAGCACCCGACACAATGGATTCCGGCCTTCGCCGGAATGACGACGTTTTTCTAAGGTACTGTTTCGTCATTCCTGCGAAGGTGGGAATTCATAGACGCAACGCTTCGGGTATGTCGCGGGCGTCAGCGTTTATGGGTCGCCGCCAGCGCGGGAACGACGTTATGGTTCGATCGGCGCCATTACCTCAATGATCCCCGCCGCGACCTTGGCCATGACCGGCGTCTTGGCCAGCACCTCTCCGTCGATCGAGATCGGCAGCGGCGGCACGGTTTCGATGCGCAGCGACTGGCCGTGAAAGGTCACCGTATCGACGCGGCGGGAATCGAGGCGGAAGAAGCCGGCGGCCCAGTTGCGCACGAGGCTGCGCTTGCCCTTGCCGCACACGACCTGAACGATGATCTCGCCGCTGTCGAGCCGCGCTTCCTCGACCAGTTCGGTGCCGCCATGGAAGCGGCCGTTGGAAATGCGGACCTCGGTCGCGGTCATCCGCTTGGCGTTCGGTCCCTCGCCGACGATCAACTGGAATGGCTGGAACTTGACGAATTGCAGCGTCGCCCACGCCAGATATCCTACGCGGCCGAACAGCTTCTTGACGCCGTGCGGGACGGTTTGCGCGATCTGCGGCGACAGGCCGATCGCGGCACAATTCGCGAAATAATCGCCGTCGACCATGCCAAGGTCGATGCGGCGCGGGCGGCCGGTCTTGAGCACCTCGACCGCGCCTGGAATGTCCAGCGGAATGCCGAGCGTGCGGCAAAAACTGTTGGCGGTGCCGAACGGGAGCACCCCCAAGATAACGTCATGGCCGAGCAGATGGTCGACCAGACTGCTGATCGTACCGTCGCCGCCGCCCAAGATCACCAGATCGGGTTTGCGTTCCAGCGCTCGCTCCAGCGTCGGCACGAGGTCGTCCGGGTTTTCGACCGCATGGGCGTCGACCTCGAACGGCATGCCCTGCATCGCGCTGCACGCCTGCGCGAACTGGTCCTGCCCGCTGCGTGACCGGGCATTGACGATCATGGCGGCGGAGCGGATCTGCGTCATGCGGTCGGTAACGCTCCGTAACGAAAATGGACCCACGCGACTTTGGGTTGATCGACTGGCAGGGTTGGCCCACAAGTCGCGCCATGTCCGCTGCTTATCCCGCACTGCGCCTGCGCCGCACCCGCGCCTCCGGCTGGAGCCGCCGCCTTCATGCCGAGACGGTCCTGACCCCCGCCGACCTGATCTGGCCGCTGTTCGTGACCGAGGGAGAGGGCGAGCCGATAGCGGCGTTGCCGGGGGTATCGCGCTGGAACCTGAACGGTATCGTCGATCGGGCGCGGGAAGCGCGGGACCTCGGCATACCGGTGGTCGCGCTGTTCCCGAACACGCCGCCGGCGTTGCGCAGCGAGGACGGAGCGGAAGCGCTCAATCCCGACAATCTGATGTGTCGTGCAATCCGGGCGATCAAGGATGCGGTGCCCGATATCGGCGTGCTGACCGATGTCGCGCTCGATCCCTATACCGCGCACGGCCATGACGGGATCGTCGACGTGAACGGCTATGTGCTGAACGACGCGACCGCCGACATACTGGTGCGACAGGCGATCGTACAGGCGGAGGCGGGCAGCGATATCGTCGCGCCGTCGGACATGATGGACGGCCGGGTCGGCGCGATCCGCGACGCGCTGGAGGGGGCGGGGCACGTCAACGTCCAGATCATGGCCTATGCCGCCAAATATGCGAGCGCCTTTTATGGGCCGTTCCGCGACGCGGTCGGATCGCGCGGGCTGCTGAAGGGGGACAAGAAGACCTATCAGATGGACCCGGCGAACAGCGAGGAAGCGTTGCGCGAGGTCGCGCTCGACGTCGCCGAGGGTGCCGACAGCGTGATGGTGAAGCCGGGTCTGCCCTATCTCGACATCATCACGCGGGTGAAGGCGGCGTTCGAAGTGCCGGTCTTCGCCTATCAGGTGTCGGGCGAATATGCGCTGATCGAGGCGGGGGTCGCGGCGGGGGTGGCGGATCGCGATGCCCTGGTGCTGGAAACGCTGCTCGCGTTCAAGCGGGCGGGATGTTCGGGCGTGCTGACCTATCATGCGGCGCATGCGGCGCGGTTGCTGGGGGCATGATCGACACCGAACGGCTGGTGCTGCGGCGCTGGCAGGAGCGTGATCGCGCGACCTTTTACGCGCATTGTTCCGACCCGGAGGTCATGCGTTATTTCCCGACATTGATGACCTGCGAAGAAGTCGATGCGTCGATCGCGCGACAGGATGGGTTCGCCGACCTGCATGGCTATTGCTTCTGGGTGGTCGAGGAACGCGCCAGCGGGCAGATGCTGGGCTTTTGCGGATTGAAGCCTGGTGCCGAGGGCACGCCGCTGGAGGGCGAGGTCGAGATCGGCTGGCGCTTCGGCAAGGAACATTGGGGCAGGGGGTTCGCGCGCGAAGCGGCGTTGGCGAGCCTCGACTGGGGGTTCGCCAACCTGCCCGTCGAGCGGATCGGGGCGATCACCGTCCTCGCCAATACCCGCAGCTGGGGGTTGATGGAGCGACTGGGCATGCTCCGCGCGGTCGATCAGGATTTCGATCACCCGACCGTGTCCGACGACAGCCCGCTGAAGCGGCACGTCACCTATTGGAAGAACCGCCCGTGATCGTATCGGAGCGTATTACCGGATGGCCGATCCGCTGGATCTTCGTTGCGACGATCCTGACCGGGTCGTTCCTGCTGTTCCTCGTCCAGCCGATGGTCGCGCGGATGGCGTTGCCGCAACTGGGCGGCGCACCGGCGGTGTGGAACTCGGCGATGCTCGTCTATCAGGCGCTGCTGCTGGGCGGCTATGCCTATGCCCATCTGCTCGGCAAGCTGATGCCGAAGGCGCAGGCGGCGGTGCATCTGATGGTGCTGCTGTGTGCGGCGGTGTGGTTGCCGATCGGGGTCAGTGCGACGCAGGTGCCCTCCGGGATCGAGCCGGCGCTGTGGGCACCGTGGCTGCTGGCGGCGTCGATCGGGCCGTTATTCTTTGCGGTGTCGGCACAGGCACCGTTGCTGCAACGCTGGTTCGCGTTCATCTGTCCGGGGCGTGATCCCTATGCGCTGTATGCCGCGTCGAATGTCGGCAGTTTCGCCGGGCTGATCGCCTATCCCCTGCTGGTCGAGCCATTGCTGCCGCTCCGGTCGCAAAGCTGGGGGTGGAGCGCGGGCTATGCGCTGGTGACGTTGCTGGTCGTGGCATGCGGATGGCTGTTGCCGCAGCGGCGCGAACAGGTGGCGGCGCTCGATCCGGGCGATGCGCCGGACAAGCGCCGCGTGCTGCACTGGATCGTGCTCGCGCTGGTGCCGTCGGGGTTGATGCTGGCGACCTCGACCTTTCTGACGACCGATATCGTTGCGGTGCCGCTGCTCTGGGTATTGCCGCTGGGGCTGTATCTGTTGAGCTTCACGGTCGCCTTTGCGGATCGACGCGGGCTGGCGGAAGCCATCACCCGCTATGCGCCGATCACCATCCTCGTCTTTGGCGGGATGATGATCGGCGGGCATCACGACTATCCGCTGTTGAGCGCGCTGGCGGCGCTGATTCTGTTGTTCGCGGTGTCGGTGGCGCTGCATACCCGGATGTATGCGCTTCGCCCTGCACCGGCGCGGCTGACCGGATTCTATCTGGCGATGTCGGTCGGCGGAGCGCTGGGCGGGGTGTTTTCCGGGCTGATCGCACCGGTACTGTTCGACTGGAGTTACGAATATCCGCTGCTGATCCTCGCCGCGGGGGCGCTGGCACCGCTGCCGTTCCTGCTGCCGGTCACGCAGCGGATATGGGCAGCGGGCGGCAGGCGACTGACGATCGGTGTGCTGGTGGCGATTACCGGCTTCATCCTGCTGGGCCTTGCCAATCCGGGTGAGCTATTGGGGCCGAGGCCAGAGCCGATCGCGTTCCTGGCGATCACGATCGTCGGGGTGTTCGCGATCGGATCGCGCCTGCCCTATGTCTTTGCGCTGGCCGGCGCGCTGTTCCTGTTCGGCGGCTATCGTGCGATCCAGCTGTCGCTGGAACCGGGGGCACGGACGCGGAGCTATTTCGGCGTCTATACGATCACCCGCGGCGAGGGGGTGAACGAGTTGCAGCACGGCACCACCCTGCACGGTATCCAGTTGACCGGCAGTCCCGCGCGCGAGCGAACCCCGACCACCTATTACGTGCCCAATTCGGGGGTGGGCGAGGCTTTGCGCGCCGTCCCCGCGCTATATGGCCGCGACGCCCGGATCGGCATCGTCGGCCTCGGAACCGGGACGCTCGCCTGCTATGCGCAGCCGGGCCAGCAATGGCGGTTCTACGAGATCGATCCGGTCGTGGTGCGGATCGCGCGCGATTCGGGAGCCTTCACCTTCCTGCGCCGCTGTGCACCCGACGCGCAGATCGTGCTGGGCGATGCGCGCTTGAGCATATCGCAGGCTTCGGCGGGGAGCCTCGACCTGCTGGCGCTCGACGCCTTCTCGTCGGATGCGGTGCCGATGCACCTGATGACGCGGGAGGCGTTCGATACCTATGGCCGGGTGCTGGGGCGGCGCGGCTTGCTGCTGGTCCATGTGTCGAACCGCTATCTCGATCTGGCCCCGGTCGTGGCGCGGACGGCATCGGGATGGATGGCGGCGCAGCTGGCCTATCAACCAGTCGGCGGCGGGGCGGGCGACAGCGGGTCGGTCTGGATCGCCTTGACCCGCGATCCCAGCGTGCTGGGCGAGTTGTTGGCGCGCGGCGGTGCGTGGGAACCGCTGCCGGTGACCGATACCGCGCCGTGGACCGACGATTATGCGTCGATCCTGCCGGTGCTGCGGGCATTGCAATAACGGATTTCGCTGCCGTCCGTCCGGCGTCCGAGCACCGGTCGGCCGTGGTTTAGCGCAGGCTCGCGCCCAGCGTCGCGATGGTTGCACGCTGGGCCTTCGCCGCCTCGGTCGCCTTTGCCAGCGCAGTGTCCAGCGCGGGATAGGGTGGCGATCCAGCCGCGGCGCGGTCGATCGCCAGCCGTTCGAGATCGGCGAGGGGCGTATCGATCGCGGTGCGGGCGACGTCCAGTTCCGCCAACGCCACCTGCGCGCCCAGCCAGCGTTCGCTGCCCTGTGCCGTCCCGGCGGCGGCACGGACCAGCGGTCGGGCGCGGCTTACCGCCGCGTCGAACGCGGACGTCGCGCTGTCGACGCTACCGGTCAGCGTCGCGATCCTTCGATCGAGCCCGGCGTCGGGCGTTGCGACCGGCACCGGGCGTGACGGTTCGGCCAGACTGATCTTTTCGATCGGGCGGGGCAGCAGCGACGGATACTCTCCACGCGGCGCGGCGCAGGCCGACAGCAGGGCGGCGAACAGGACGAGCGGGATCGGAGCGGCTTTCATGTCCCCAGCTATGCATCCAAAAAAAATCGCGCGACAGGCTTGCCAGACCAAAAAGCCACGTCTAACAGGCTGCCTCCACCGGGCACCCGTAGCTCAGCTGGATAGAGCATCAGACTACGAATCTGAGGGCCGGGCGTTCGAATCGCTCCGGGTGCACCATGGAAAGCCCCGCCAGACCAACGGTCCGGCGGGGTTTTCTTTGTCTGTGTTGCCGAAGTTCGGTTTCGGCTGCGAGAATGTTTGATCATATCCGAAAACGTCGACACGGTTATTTGACGGGGCTAGGGCTTGCCAGACCGAAACGTCGCGTCTAACAGGCTGCCTCCACCGGGCACCCGTAGCTCAGCTGGATAGAGCATCAGACTACGAATCTGAGGGCCGGGCGTTCGAATCGCTCCGGGTGCANACGTCTAACAGGCTGCCTCCACCGGGCACCCGTAGCTCAGCTGGATAGAGCATCAGACTACGAATCTGAGGGCCGGGCGTTCGAATCGCTCCGGGTGCACCATGGAAAGCCCCGCCAGACCAACGGTCCGGCGGGGTTTTCTTTGTGCGCCATACCGGACCGGTCCTTCGAAAACCGGCGCGCCGAACCGACGCTCCGGTCACCATTCGCTGTTATCTGGCCTGCCAGACATAGGGGCCGACGACCGTGCCGACGAAGCCGCCGGCCACCTTCGTGCTGAGGAACCGGACGTCGACATCGCGCTTCAACGTCTGTTTCCTGCCCCCCGCCGCGACATCGAACGCCATCGTGCCCCGGTCCGCACGGATGGTCAGCATGACCGGCGCGGTCCCTTCGACCGGTGTCGACGCGACCAGTTGCTCCGCACCCTTCGCCCGGGTGTAGAGGGCGACGACGCGCTTGCCGGCCAGACGGGTAAGCCCGAAGAACAGGTAATAGTCGTCATTCTGGATCGCGGCCAGACCGGCGCGGTCGCCGTCCTGCCGGGGCGTGAACGCGACCGTCGTGGCGATCGTCGCGATATGATGCTGCTGACGCCGCCCGACGAAGCCCGGCACCCCGTTCAGGTCGCCGATCGGCGCGCCGCCGTCGATCAGCAGCTCGCCGCCGGCCAGCCGATACACCGGTGTCTTGGGCGTGCGGACACCGATCCATTGCAGGCCGAGCGCCTTGCCGTCGAATTCGTCGACATAGCCGAAATCCCCGCTGGTCGGCAGTTTGGGCACTGGCTGGCGCGGCAGCGTCGGGCGGGTGGCGACGAACGGGACACGCTGGCCGGGCGGGAGGATCGTGGGCCAGCCATCCTTCCATGTCACCGGCAGCAGGAACGTCTCGCGCCCGATATTGTAGTAATCGTCGCCATAGGGACGCACGGCGAGGAACGTCGCCCACCAGTCGCCGGCGCGGGTCTGCACCAGCTTGGCATGGCCCGCCGCCGATACTGGATCGCTGCGGTCGGCAGGCAGGTCGCGCTGGGTCAGGATCGGATTGCCGCTCCATGGGGTGAACGGTCCACGCAGGTTTCTCGAGCGGAACGCCACCTGCGAATGGTTGACGCTGGTGCCGCCCTCTGCCGCGGTCAGATAATACCAGCCGTCTTTCCGGAAGATATGCGGCCCTTCGATCCATACCGGTTTCTTGGTGAGGTCGACGCCGCCGTTGATGAGTTGCGTCGATTCACCGATCATCTTGCCGGCGCGCCAGTCATATTCCTGTACCCAGATCGCGCGGTGCCCCTCGTACCGCGGCGGTTCATTCGGGGTGCGGTTGTTGACGATATAGGCGCGGTCGCCTTCCCAATAGATGGAAGGGTCGATCCCTTCGAACGGCAGCCAGATCGGGTTCGACCATGGCCCTTTCGGGTCTTTCGCGGTGATGACGAAATTGCCTTTGCACGCGACACAGGTGTTGACGATGTAGAAGGTGCCGTCGTGATACGAAATGTCGGGCGCGAACACGGCCTCCGACACGCGGCGACCGGTGAAATCCAGCTGTTCGGGCCGGCTGATGGCGTTGGCGATCTGTGTCCAGTGGACCAGATCCTTCGAATGAAAGATCGGCAGCCCCGGATAATGGGCGAAGGACGACAGCGCGAGATAATAGTCGTCGCCGACGCGGGTGATCGACGGGTCGGGATAATAGCCCGACAGGATCGGGTTGCGATACTGGTCGGGGCCGGGCGTTGCCCGCTCGACACTGCGCCCTTCATAGATAAAGCGGCTGAAGCGCGCCGGTTCGGCAAGGGCGCTGGTGCTTGCGGCCAGCGCCAACCCGGTCATCAACGTTCGGAGCATCGGTTCGTCCTGTCGGAAAGGGGGAAAGTCAGGCGTCGAGGCGATAGAGGCCGGCACCATGCGGCGGCAGGTCGGCCTCGACCCGGGTCGCCGCCGTGCCGAGATCGCGCCGCGCCCACAGGTCGCGTACCCGGACAGGGCCTTTCAGGTTCAACCAGCGCAGATCGACGCCCGGCTGGAGCGGCTTCTCACCCGGATTGAACAAGGCGAGATAGGTCGCGCCATTCATTGCCTTTGCGGTCCATGCGCGCATGCCATCCCGTACCTGCAACGGGCGGTTGGCGGTGCTGGCCTGATTGACGGCAATGACTTCCGGGTTAGTGAGCAGCGCCAGCGTCGGCGCATCGAGGTGGCGGAGGTCGCCACCCATGATCAACGGCGATCGGGCGATCGACCATAAAGTCATCAGCGTACGCTGTTCGGCGGGGGTGAATTTGGTGTCGCGCTGGCCCAGCGCCAGCCGGCCGAGCGGCAGCATGTCGGCATCAGGCCAGCCGCCGGGGCCGGCGAAACGCTGCCAGTTTTCCAGCCGGACGAACTGCGCGTCGAGCAGCGACCATTCGTCCCAGAAATCGTCGCTGATCCGCCACATCTGCGCATGCGCGCGGACATGATCGCCGTTCGCCACCGGCGTCTCGCCGGGCGACAGGCTAAGGAGGATCGGGCGACCCGACCGCGCGATCGCCGCGCTCGTCGCCTCGATCTCCGGCGCGTGGGCGTCATAGGGGCGGCTCATATCGTCCATCTTGACCAGATCGACGCCCCAATCGGCATATTGCGCGAACACGCTGTCGTAATAGGCCTGCGCACCGGGACGCCGCATGTCCACGCCGTACATGTCGCTGTTCCACGAACAAATGCTCGACGTGTCGGCGATGTCCTGCGCGCGGTATCGGGTGCCCAGCACGGGCAGGTTGCGGCGCACCGCTTCGCGCGGGATGCCGCGCATCAGGTGGATGCCGAATTGCAGCCCCATCGCATGGACCTGATCGGCGATGGCGCGAAAACCCCGGCCGTTGGCGGCGGAGGGAAACCGCTTCGGATCGGGCTGCAAGCGGCCATAGGCGTCGAGCACCGGCACCGCATCGGCGCGATAGGCATAGCCGGTCGCGCCCGGTTCGTACCACTGGATGTCGATGGTGAAGATCGAATAGCCGACCGGCAGCAGCTTCTCGCGCATGATGCGCGCGGTTTCGATCGCCTGCGCCTCGGTGATCGTCGTGGCGAAGCTGTTCCAGCTGTTCCAGCCCATCGGCGGGGTCTGCGCCAGCCTCGGCCTGCCGCGAGGGGCCGCCGTCGCCCGTGCCGCGCCGGCGACGATCGGGACCGCGCCTGCCGCCCCGATCAGTCCGCGCCGTGTGATCCCGTCGATGGTCATGCCCCGTTCCCCTTGCCTGTTGTCATCATTTGTCGAGCAGCCGTCCGGGAAGGTCACGGGCAGGCGGCGACCGGCAGCGCACCCAACAGCCGACGCTTCATTTCGAAGCCTTCAGCGTGAAGCTGTCGACATCGAGGAAGCCGGCGCCCGGTGTCGGATTGTAGCAGGAGATCGCCATCTGCTCCCCCTGAAACGTGCCGGTCCGCCATGCGAACGCCAGCGGGAAGTCGCCGCCGATCGGCTGCCAGCGTTTGCCGTCGCTGCTGAACGAAAGCCGGCCGCGATCGGTGGCGAAGTCGAGGTCCATCGCCATCCACAAAGCCCGCCCGCTGATCGACTGCGCCGCCACGCGCCTATCGGTTTTGGGACCGGCCTCGGTGCTTTCGAGCACGTCCATCGCCAGCGACGGCGCGCCGTTGGCGGCCCGTGTCACCGACAGCGTCGCGCTATATTGGCCGAAGGTGCCGAACCCGCAGCGGTCACCGGGACGGATGTTGGCGATATCCAGCTTCACCTCGGCCCGGCTGCGCGGTCCCTGTGCCTTTTGCACCAGCGTGTTGCGCGCCGTCCAGAACCCATCCGCCTTGGTCGGGCGCAGCCGCAGATAGCCGGGGCGCTCGGTCAGCGACCAGCGATCGTCGATCGGATTGTGGTTCCACTGCCATTGCAAGCCCAGCTTCGACGTGCCGAAATCGTCCGAGGTGGCGGGCTCGACGAAGGGGAAGCCCTTGATCGGCTTTTCGGCGCGATCGGGTACGCGGTCGGGCGCTTCCGGCGTTCCCCATACAGGCCAGTCTTCGCGCCAGAAGACGGGGCTGAGGTTCGTCATCCGACCGATCGATCCGGAATCGATCATCACGAAGCCGACCCAGTTCCCGTCCGGCGTATCGACCAGCGCCCCCTGATGCCCGCCGCTCTTGTCGTCGATCTGCGGGCGGGTTTCCCATGGTCCATACAGGCTGCGCGCGCGGGAGACCGTCAGGCCGAGCTGGCGGGGAATCGCATTGAACAGGTAATAATATTCGCCGCGCCGGATGATCTTCGATCCTTCGGCACCGGCATTGTAATGGATCTTGCGATCGTCGACCACGCTCCGGAAGTCGCGGTCCAGCTTGAGCAGGCGGGTAGTGCCGTCCGATCCGATCGCGGTAGCGATATAGCCGGTGCCGTCGGGCTCGATGAACATTCCCGGGTCGAAGGCCGCCCGGTCGAGTTCGTTCATCGTCCACGTTCCGCGCGGATCGCGGGTGCGATAGATGCGGGTATTCTGTCCGACCGGGGTCACGGCGATGTAGAAGATGCCGGCATGATGACGCAGGCTGGCGGCGAACAGTCCGCGTCGATACGCGTTCCTGCCGTCGGTCAGCGTATATTCGGGTCGATCGTCGAGGCGCGGTACGACATGGCTGATAATCTGCCAGTTCAGCAGGTCCTTCGAATGGAGCAGGGTCAGGCCGGGCGCATTGGCGAAGGTGGTCGTGACGAAGTAGTAATCGCTGCCGACGCGGATGATATCGGGATCGGGATAATCGGCGTAGAAAATGGGATTGCGATAGCTGCCATCGCCCTGATCGGCGCGCCACACCTGTGCGGACGCGGTGCCGCCCAGAATGGCGGTGATGGCGAGCATCATCATCCGGATCGATCTGATCGCCAAAATCGCTCTCCCATTCCGGCGACTTACGGCCGTTTTTGTCTGGGTATTCAGTTGCCGGCGACGCGTCAATGCCGTTGGTGGTAGCGTTAACGTCGCTGCTGGCGTATTCGGCGATATGGGTTGCCGCATGCCGGAGCGGCCGGTTTCAGCCGCGATTTGACGGCGGGTGTCCGGGTCCGTAGCATCGTCGGTAAATCTTATCCGGCATCGATCCGCGGCCCATTACCTATACATCGCGCTGGCGGCCGCCACGTCGACGCCGATGGCGAGGGAAGTACGGTGAGCATGGAACCGGGACACGATATCGACATCGCCGATATCGACGAGAACGCGGACGAAACGCCGTTGGACGAACCCGCGGTGCCCGCCCGAAAGGGATCGGGCCGGCGGCTGCGCGGTGCCGTCGCCCATTATCTCGGCACGGCGATCGTCTCCGGCCGGATCGCGCCGGGCGAGTTGCTGACCGGCGAGGTCGCCAATGCCGAGGCGCTCGACGTATCGCGCAGCGCCTATCGCGAGGCGGTACAGGTCCTGACCGCCAAGGGACTGGTCGAAAGTCGCCCGAAAATCGGTACGCGCGTGCTGCCGCGTCGGCGCTGGAACTTCCTCGACCCGATGGTCCTGGCCTGGGCGTTCGAGGGCGAACCGAACATGTCGTTCATCCGCGGGCTGTTCGAACTGCGCGCGGTCGTCGAGCCGGCGGTCGCGCGGCTGGCGGCGGAACGGCGCGACAAGGACGATATCAAGGCGTTGCGCGCGGCGCTGGGGGGTATGCGGCGGCATACGCTTGCCACCGAAGCCGGGCGCGCCGCCGATCGCGATTTCCACGACGCGCTGATCTACGCCACGCATAACGAGACGTTCGTCGCGCTCAGCGCCAGCATCGGCGCGGCGGTCAACTGGACGACCCAGTTCAAGCAGCGCCAACGCGCCTTGCCCCGCGACCCGGTACCCGATCACTCCCGCGTGTTCGATGCGGTGGTCGCCGGCGATGCGAGGGCCGCCGAAGATGCGATGACCCTGCTGGTATCGCTCGCGCTGGAGGACACCCGCACCGCGATGTGATGCAAGGCCCAGTCGTACAATCGCGCGCGCGCCTCGTCGGCACGCCGCAGTAGCGCGTCGCTGTCCACTGCGGCATGGTAGCGTTCACGATGATTCGGGGAGGGGTTATGCGTTCGGTTCGGACTTCGGCGATCTGCGCGGTGGTCGCGTCGCTGGCATGGGGCGGATTGGCCCATGCCCAATCGACGTCGCCGACACTCGCCAACATCTTTGCCGATCATGCGGTCCTGCAGCGTGACCGTCCGATCGCGATCTGGGGCAGTGCCGCGCCCGGCGCATCGGTCACGGTCAGGCTGAACGACCGGAGCGTCACCGCGCAGGCCGGCGGCGACGGCAAGTGGCGGGCGACCTTGCCGGCGATGAAGGCCGGTGGCCCCTATGTGCTGGAGGTCAGCGGCGGGAACGCGGCGGCGCAGCGGCTGTCCGACATCATGATCGGCGACGTGTTCCTGTGCGGCGGACAGTCGAACATGGAATTTCAGGTCAAGCACGCGACCGGACTGGACGTGATCCCGTCGGCCAACGACGCATCGCTGCGGTTCACGACGATCCCCGACAGCAGCAAGACCGCGCCTGTCGGCGACCTTGCCAAGCGGGTCGACTGGCGCAGTGTCACGCCTGAAACCATCGGCGACGCATCGGCGGTCTGTTATTTCATGGCGCGCTCGCTGCGCGGGACCGAAAAGGTGCCGATGGGGTTCATCGCCTCCGAATGGGGCGGCACGCGGATCGAAAGCTGGATCAGCGCCCCGGCGCTGGCGACGCAGCCGGGCTTTACCGACGGACTGAACGCCATCGCGACGTTCGATCGCGATCCGGCCGCGGCAACGGCGGCGGACGGCGTGCGGCGTGAAAAGGCGTGGGAAGCACTGGACCCCGCCGCGAGGACCGAGCGCGCGTTTCAGGCAGCGATGTATGACGATCGCCGCTGGGCCACGGTGCCGGCGCAATATGAACAGTTGCCCGCCGCCGATCGCGACCGGTTGGACGGGGTGGTATGGCTGCGCACGACCGTCGATCTGACCCCGGCACAGGTTGCGGCGGCGCAGACGCTGCGGCTGGGGCCGATCGCGCGGTATGACGAAACCTATCTCAACGGCCGTTTCGTCGGCGGTGGGAGCGTCGATTGGGCATGGCGCAGCTATGGCGTACCCGCCGGATTGCTGCGCCCCGGCCGCAACGTCATCGCCATCCGTGCGGTCGGCGCGAAGAAGGACGGGCGGTTCACCGACATGAGCATCCGCACGATCGGGCTGGCCGATGGCGGTGCGGTGCCGCTGTCGGGACCGTGGCGGTACCGCCTCGGCACCGCGCTGAAGGACGGTTCGGTCGGCCCGGCGCCATGGGACGTCCCGAACAGTCTCACCACGCTGTACAACGGCATGATCGCCCCGATCGCGCCCTACGGCCTGAAGCTGGCGGCATGGTATCAGGGGGAGTCGAACACCGGACAGCCGGCGGCCTATCGCGGATTGATGACGACATTGATGGCCGATTGGCGGCGGGCATTCGCATCGCCCCAGCTGCCGTTCTTCGTCGTCCAGCTCACCGGCTATGGCACCCCGGCGACCGCCCCGCGTGAGTCCGGTTGGGCGGCACTGCGCCAGTCGCAGGCGCAGGCGGTTGCCGCCGATGGCCATGCCGGCCTCGCCGTGACGATCGATGTCGGCGACCGGTTCGACATTCATCCGGCGCAAAAGACGGTGATTGGCGAACGGCTGGCACGGCTGGCGCGGGTCGTCGCCTATGGCCAGCCGGGCTTGCGCAGCGGCCCCGAAGCGGCCGACGCGGTGCGGCAGGGGAGCGATATCGTCGTCCGCTTCCGCAACGTGACCGGTGGATTGCAACGCTATGGCGGGGCAGGGGCGATCGGGTTCGAACAATGCGCCGGCGCGAGCTGCACCTATGTCGACGGGCGCGTACAGGGCGATACGGTGATACTGCCCGGTGCGGGCCGGCCGGAGGTGACGGCGGTCCGCTACGCCTGGGCCGATGCGCCGTTCGTCAACCTGTTCGACGGAGCCGACCTGCCGGCCGCACCGTTCGAACTGCCGGTGCGCTGATACGCGCGGGGCGGCGGGGATGTGCCCCGCCGCCCGCCCGATCATTCGACGACGAAGCTGGTCGTCGCGATGTGATGCAGCTTGTCGACCGGGCCGGCCGCAACGCGCAGCTTGCCGGTTTCGGCCTGCGCAGCGGTCAGCAGATAACGGCCCTTGCCCGCGACCGGTACCACGAACGCGCCGGCGGCGTCGGCGGTCAGTTCGACGCTCTTGCGCTCCGGCGTGATGACGGTGACCTTGGCGGCGGGGATCGGCTTGCCGCCCTGCATCAGCGCGAAGCGGTTGCCACCGGCAGTCAGCGGCGCGATCTCATAGGGCATCCGGGTTTTGGTATCGGTGCGACCGGCGCGCGCGTAATAGGCGACGCCCTCCTTCGCACCGTCCTCGCCCCATGGCGCGAACACCGAATTGTCGATCACGCGGACATCGCCTGCGGGCAGCTTCGCTTCGAGAAAGCCGGCCTTGCGCTGGAGACTGGCATTGGCCTGTCCGACGATCTTCGGCGTGACCAGCCGTTTGAACTCCGGATCGCCGCCCGGCGGCAGGGCCTCGCCAGGTTCGCCGAGATAGATGCGCGCCGGGCCGCTGCCGTCGCGTTCGACCCACACTTCATGCGCCCCCGCCAGCGAGGGCAGCGCCAGTGCGAGAACAAGGGTCAGCAATCGCATAACTTTTTCTCCGGTCGCTGGCGGTCTGCACCAGCCATCTACCTCATAGATATAATGAGAGTGGGTCGCAATAGCGTTGCATTGTCGGTTTCTTGGGTTTAGAGCGCCACATATTGCAAATGACTCGCAAAGGGGAAATGATGGCGCGTCCGGTACGCACGATGACGTTGGCAGGGCTGTTGGCGCTGGTGATGACGGCTCCCGCACTGGCCGAACCGGTGCTGCCGGCGGACGAGGACGCGCAACGCGGCGATGACATTCTGGTGGTCGGCAAAAGCTATGGCCAGGCGGTCGGCAAGACCGTCACGCCGCTGAAGGACGTGCCGAACACGGTGACCGTGATCGATCAGGTGCAGTTGCAACAGCGCAACCTGTTCACGCTGGAGGACGCACTGACCGTCACCAACGGCGTGACCGTGACCGGGATCGGCAGCGAGGACCCGTCCTATCTGTCGCGCGGCTTCATCATCAGCAACTATCTGGTCGACGGCGTGCCGACCTTTTCCTTCGCATTTCCCGCGGTCGTGCCCGACCTGTTCCTGTACGACCGGGTCGAGGTGTTGCGCGGGCCGGCAGGGCTGTTCAGTGGCGCGGGCAATCCGGCGGGCAGCATCAATCTGGTCCGCAAGCGACCGCTCGACCAGTTCGCGGTCAGCGCGATGGCGGGCTATGGCAGCTTCCAGAATTTCCGGGGTGAGGTCGACGTGTCGACACCGCTCGACGATCGCTCCGGCCTGCGGCTGGGCGTGATGGCGCAGGATCAGGACCAGTTCTTCGACATTGCCCATCGCTACCGCTTTGCGGCATTCGGGGTTGCGGATACCGAGATCGGTGAGGATACGACGCTGACCGTCGGCGGCAATTACGACCTGTTCAAGCCAGCGATCCAGTCGGGGTTGCCGGGATTGGTCGGCGGCGCGGACGGTAGCGACGGCCGGTTGCTCGACGTCGATCGCTCGACATATCTCGGAGCCGACTGGAACCGGTTCCGGTCGGAAAGCTGGTCGGGTTTCGTCGAAATCGCGCACCGGATCAGCGACCGCTGGACATTGCGCGCGACGGGGATGCTGACCGATGTCGATCGCATCGATATCTACAGCTATATCGGCAACCAGCCGGTGACGCCGGCCAATGGCGGCACCACCAACCACATCGCCTATCGCGGCGACAGTGCGATGCAGACGCGATCGTTCGACTTCAACGGCGTCGGCAGCTTTTCCGCGTTCGGCCGCGATCAGACGTTGATCGTGGGGGCCGATTATCAGGCGAGCTCGGCGACGTCGGACTTTACCCGCCTGTCCAACTATGCGCGGATCAACGTCTTCGATCCGGTATCGCCCGCCGAACCGCCGCTCGACCCCTATGGTCCGTTGCCGGCATTTTCGGGGCCGAACGGCCTGGTCACGCAGGTCTATGGCGGGTCGGCGACCGAGGTCGAGCAATATGGCCTATATGGGCAGATGCGGCTGAGCCCGGCCAAGGGACTGACGCTGGTCGGCGGCGGGCGCATGACATGGTGGGATACGACCATTACCACGACGCGCGTCGCGACCGGTGCGATCCCGCTACCGACCCGCTACAGCTTCGACGAACGCTTCACCCCCTATGCCGGGGTGGTGTGGGACGTCACCGACGACCTCAACCTCTATGCCAGCTATGCCGACAGCTTCACGCCGCAAGCACCGCCGGTCGGCCGCAGCCTGCCCGGCGGCGGGGCGATCCAGCCGCTGATCGGCGATCAATATGAGGCGGGGACGAAGCTGTCGCTGATGAACCAGCGCCTGTTGCTGTCGGCGGCGGTCTATCAGATCACGCAGCGCAACCGCCTGTTCAACGATCCCGACGAACCGACGCTGACCTATCAGATCGGCAGGGTTCGCGCGCGCGGGATCGAGGCGGAGGCGAGCGGCGAGATCCTGCCCGGCTGGCGTGTCAATGGCGGCTATAGCTTCACCCGGACCCAATATCTGGAAGATGCCAACCCGGTGCTGGAGGGGTTGAGCCTGTTGCCGGTCATCCCCGAGCATATGGTCAAGCTGTTCACCAACTATGACGCGGGCGAAGGTCCGCTGGCCGGTGCCAGCGTCGGCGCGGGCGTCACGTGGTTCGACAGTACGTGGAGCGGCAATCCGCCCGCCTTCAACGCCAACGGTACGCTGCGCACGGCGTCGACGATTGTGCGACAGGGCAGCTATGCGGTCGCCGATGTGCGCGCGGGCTATCGCATCAACGAGAAGCTGTCACTGGCACTGAACGTCAACAACCTGTTCGACCGTACCTATTACGCCCGCATTTCCTCGACCGGGCGCGGCAATTATTATGGCAGCCCGCGCACGGTGTTCGCCAGCCTGCGGGTGACGATGCCATGACCGCGACCGGGCAGGCACGCCATGTCCTCTGGCGGCGGCTGGGCGACAATGCGCTGCGGCTGATCGCGGCGATGCCGGTCGGCTATGCCGTCGCCAGCCTGTGGGCGATGGCGCTTGCCCGGGTGCTGCCGGGCGATCCGGTACAGACGACGATGGCGGCGGCGCTGATCGCGCTGCTGCTCTGCGCGCTGGCGGCGATGTGGGCCTATGCCGCGCGCAGTGGCTGGCGGGCGCTGTGGACGCTGGTCGTGGCGGGTGGCATCGCGGGGGCGATCACCTGGGGATCGATCGCGGTGTGGGGGCGGGTATGAGCAAGGGGTTTCGCCAGTCGCAATCGACGCTGCATACCTGGTCCGGCCTGCTGCTCGGCTGGTTGTTGTTCGCGATCTTCGTCGCCGGTACCTCGGCCTATTGGCGGGAGGCGCTGAACCGCTGGGCGCGGCCCGAACTGGCCCCGATCGCCAGCCGCGAACGGGTGGTCGAGGGGGCGGTGACGTTTCTGACCCGCCGCGCGCCCGATGCGCAAAGCTGGTTCATTACCGTCCCCAGCGCCCAGAGCGCTGGCGGCGACGTGTTCTGGGTACCACAGGCCAAACCCGGCGAGGAACGCCGCCGCGGACGCCGCGACACCCGCGCCTTCATCGGCAGCGACGGGCAGGAGGGGACCGCGCGCGAGACGCGTGGCGGCGACTTCTTCTACCGGTTCCACTTCGATCTGCACTATGTGCCGGTGCTGTGGGCGCGCTGGCTGGTCGGCATCGCCGCGATGTTTATGCTGGTCGCGATCTTCACCGGCATCGTCACCCACAAGAAGATTTTCCGCGATTTCTTCACGCTGCGGCGGGGCAAGGGGCAGCGGTCGTGGCTCGATGGCCATAACGCCAGCGCGGTGCTGGCGCTGCCGTTCCACCTGATGATCACCTATACCGGGCTGGTCACGCTGATCGCGATGCTGATGCCATGGGCGATCGTCGCCAATTACGACGATCCCGCCAAGCTCTATGCCGCCGTCTTCCCCGAAGCGGCGGCAGCCGAACGGACCGAACGTCCCGCACCGCTGATCGATCTTGGCACGGTGCTGCGCGATGCCGAGCGGCGGGTCGGCGGCGAGATCGGCTATATCACCGTCTTCAATCCCGGCGATGCCGCCGCGCGGATCACGCTGACCCGGTCGGGCACGTCGATGTTGTCGGCGCGGACACCGGCCATCGCCTATGACGGCGTCACCGGTCGACTGGTGTGGCAGGGACCGCCGGCGGGCGGCGCGGTCGAGACGCAGGGGGTGATGGTCGGGCTGCATGCCGGACGGTTCGGCGACTATCCGATGCGCTGGCTGTATTTCCTGTGCGGAATCACCGGGTCGCTGATGGTCGCAAGCGGGCTGGTACTGTGGACCGTCAAGCGGCGCGAGCGGCTGCCCGATCCCGCCCGCCCGCATTTCGGCTTCCGGCTGGTCGAGCGGCTGAATGTCGGGTTCGTCGCCGGCTTCCCGATCGCGATGACGCTGTATCTTTGGGCCAACCGGTTGCTGCCGGTCGGTTCGATGGGTCGCGCCGATGCCGAGGTCAACGTCATGTTCGCCGGCTGGGCCGCGCTGTTCGTCTATGTGCTGGCACGGAAACCGGCACGCGCCTGGGTCGAACTGCTGACGTTGCAGGCGGCACTGCTGTTCGCCCTGCCGCTGTACAACATCATCGCGCTGCCGACCGGACTTCCCGCGACGATCGCGCGCGGTGACTGGGTGCTGGCCGGGGCCGATGTTACCTTGCTGGCGCTGGGGGCGGGCTTCGGCTCCGCAGCGTGGCGCGTACACCGTTTCCGTCCGACGATGCGGCGGCGGGCCGTCCGCACGACACCATCGATCGACACCGTAAGCTGGGCGCCCGCCGAATGATCCTGATCGCATTGTTCAGCGCGCTCGCCGCCTTCGCGCTGCTGGCGCTCGCCAGCGAACGGCATCGCAACCGCTGGCAGGGCATCGACCGGCGTTGGCGACGACGTGGCGGCTGGGCGCTGGTCGTCGCGACCTTTGTCGCGGCCTTCGCGACATGGGGGCCGGTCTATGGCGCGATCGGCGGGACCGGCCTGCTGATGCTGGGGGCGGGCGCGAGTTTCCTCGCGCTCAACCTCACCCGACCGTAAGCGCGCTCGCCCATGGTTCGAACGCGTCGCGGGCGCGCGCCGTGTACATCTTCTTGCGATCGGCCTTCTTGGTGCGGCCGGGGATCGGCGGCATCAGTCCGAAATTGACGTTCATCGGCTGATAGGTCTCGGCCACCGCCGCGCCGGTGATGTGGTGCAACAACGCGCCCATCGCCGTTTCGATCGGCGGCGGCGCGACGCTGCGCCCGGCCAGCTCGGCGGCGGCGAAGCGCCCGGCCAACAGCCCGACCGCGGCGCTTTCGACATAGCCCTCGCATCCCGTCATCTGCCCGGCGAAGCGCAGATGCGGACGCGCCTTCAGTCGCAGCGTTTCGTCGAGCAGCTCGGGCGAGCGAATGAACGTGTTGCGATGCAGCCCGCCCAACCGGGCGAACTCGGCATTCTCGAGGCCGGGAATGGTGCGGAACAACCGGACCTGTTCGCCATGTTTCAGCTTGGTCTGGAACCCGACGATGTTCCACAACGTGCCCGACGCATTGTCCTGCCGCAGTTGCACCACCGCATGCGGCCAGCGCCCGGTGCGCGGATCGTCCAGCCCGACCGGCTTCATCGGCCCGAAGCGCAGCGTGTCCAAGCCGCGTTCGGCCATCACCTCGATCGGCATGCAGCCTTCGAAATAGGGGACGTTCTCCCATTCGCGGAACTCGGCTTTTTCCGCCGCCATCAACCCGGCGTGAAAGGCTTCATACTGCTCGCGGTTCATCGCGCAGTTGATGTAGTCCTTGCCGTCGCCCTTGTTCCAGCGGCTCTGGAACCATGCCTGATCGAGGTCGATCGAATCACGGTGCACGATCGGCGCGATGGCGTCGAAAAAGGCGAGCGCCTCCGCGCCGGTCGCGCTCCCGATATCGCCGGCCAGACCGGCGGCGGTCAGCGGACCGGTCGCGACGATCGTCATGCCGCTGTCGGGCAGGGTATCGATCCGTTCGCGGACGATGGTGATGTTGGGGTGCGCCATCAGCGCAGCCGTGACGCCCGCCGAAAAACCGTCGCGATCGACCGCCAGCGCGGACCCGGCCGGCACCTTGTGTTCGTCGCCCTTGGTCATGATGAGCGAGCCGAGCGCCCGCATTTCGGCATGCAGCAGCCCGACCGCATTCGATTCGGCATCGTCGGACCGGAAGCTGTTCGAACAGACCAGTTCGGCCAGATCGTCGCCCTGATGGGCGGGCGTGCTGTCGCCACCACCCCGCATTTCGGACAGGCGGACCTTCGCCCCGGCCTCTGCCAGTTGCCACGCAGCCTCGGACCCGGCGAGGCCGCCGCCGATGATGTGAACGTCATATTTCATGTCTGGGCGTCTAGGCCCGACAAGCCCAACCGGCAATGAACGTACGAAACGGACCGTCGATTTATCGGGTTGCGCGTTGGTGGCGTACGACGAAGGGAGGGCGCATGAAAATCTACACCATCGGCTATGAGGCGGTGACGATGGCCGAATTCGTGGCGGCGTTGCAGGCGGCAGGGGTGCGGCGGGTCATCGACGTGCGCGCGCTGCCCCTGTCGCGGCGGCCGGGCTTTTCGAAATCCTCGCTCGCCGCCGAACTTTCGACGCACGCGATCGACTATGTGCATCTGAAGGCGCTCGGCACGCCCAAGCGCGGGCGCGACGCAGCGAAGCAGGGCGACGTCGCCACGCTGCGTGCGGTGTATGACGAACAGCTCGAACTGCCCGAAGCACAGGCGCAGGCGGCGATCATGCTGGGGCTGGCCGCCGAAATGCCATCGGCGTTGCTCTGTTTCGAGCGCGAGCCGGCGCACTGCCACCGGACCTTGTTGCTAGAAGCGGTCGGGCAGGGGGCGGAGGTAGTGGAGTTGTACGCCTAAATCCTCCCCATCACAGATGGGGAGGGGGACCGCCGCGTAGCGGCGGTGGAGGGGCAATGCCCCAAGCGACACCGTTTGCGGCGACGCCCCTCAACCAGCCTGCAGCTGGTCTCCCTCCTCGTGCCGGGAAGGAGTTAGCCCGCTACCGGCCGCTGAACCCGCCCCGCATCATCCCGATGCAGCGGCCCGTACGCCACCACCACCTCCAGCGGAAGCGGGCCGTACACATGCGGGAACAACTGCCCGCCGCGCGACGGCTCCCACTTCACCGCCTCGCCCAATGCTTCCAGATCGACCTCGGCTACATGCAGATCGTCCTGCCCGGCGAAATGCTTGTCGACCGTTTCCGTCAACTGTTCGAAGGTCGACAGGTGGATATAGCCATCGGCCAGATCGACCGGCGCGCCGTCGAAGCTGCCCGTCTCCAGCGCCGCCATCTGCGCGGCGGTCAGCACCTTGAAGGCGGTCGTGGCGGTCATTCCTCGATATCCTTCTCGCTGATCGTCGCGGGGCCGGTGCCGTCGTCGAGGACGATATCGCCTTCGGCCGGCGGCATCGTGGCGCGTTCCTCGGCGACGATCGCTTCGGCTTCGTTCTCGGGGTTCTCGTCCTCGTCGATCTTCGCCGCCGACACGACCTGTTCGCCCATGCCGACACGGAAGATGGTGATCCCCTGCGTATTGCGGCCCGCGACGCGGATATCGCCGACGGTGGTGCGGATCAGCTTGGCCTGATCGGTCACGAGCATCAGCTGCTCGCCATTATGCGCCGGGAAGCTCGCCACGACCGGGCCGTTGCGGTCGGAGGTGACGATGTTGGTGATCCCCTGACCACCGCGATTGGTCCGGCGATATTCATAGGCCGAGGTACGCTTGCCAAAGCCGTTGGCGGTAACGGTGAGGATGAACTCCTCCGCCGCCTCGAACTCGGCCATGCGTTCGGCCGACAGCGTGACCTCGCGGTCGCCTTCCTTCCATGGTGCCGCCTTCAGATACGCCTCGCGCTCGTCGGCGCTCGCCTCGAACCCGCCGAGGATCGACAGCGAGATGACCTCGTCGTCCTTGCCCAGCGCAATCCCGCGCACCCCGGTCGAGGTGCGGCTCTGGAACTCGCGCACGTCGGTCGCGCTGAAACGGATCGCCTTGCCCGCCTTGGTCGCAAGCAGCACGTCGTCGGTCTCGGTCAGCAGCGCCACGCCGATCAGGCGATCGTCGCTGTCATCATCGAAGCGCATCGCGATCTTGCCCGCGGTGGGCACGTTGGCGAACGCGTCCATCGAATTGCGCCGCACCGTGCCGTTCGCGGTCGCGAACATCACGTGCAGGTCGGCCCAGCGTTCCTCGTCCTCGGGCAATGGCAGCACGGTCGAGATCGTCTCTCCCGCCGCCAGCGGCAGCAGGTTCACCATCGGCCGTCCACGCGTCGCCGGCCCACCTTCGGGCAGCCGCCACACCTTCATGCGATACACCTTGCCGGCGGTCGAGAAGAACAGCACCGGGGTGTGGGTGCTGGTCACAAACAGGTTCGTGATCGCATCCTCGTCCTTCGTCGTCATGCCCGCGCGGCCCTTGCCGCCGCGCTTCTGCGCACGGAACGCGTCGAGCGGCGTGCGCTTGATATAGCCCTGCACCGTGACGGTAACGACCATCTCCTCGCGCTCGATCAGGTCCTCGTCGTCGATCCCGTCGGCGGCACCGGCGATCTCGGTCCGGCGCGGCGTCGCGAATTCGGCGCGGATCTCGACCAGTTCCTGCCGCATCACCGCATAGAGCATGCCCCGGTTGCCGAGGATTTCGAGCAGGTGGCTGATCGACGCTGCCAGCGTCTTGAGTTCATCGCCGATCTCGTCGCGGCCGAGTGCCGTCAGGCGATGCAAGCGCAGATCGAGGATCGCACGGACCTGCAGGTCGGACAGCCGGTACACGTCGTCGGTCAGGTCGGCCTCGACCGCCTCGACCAGCTTCAGATAGGGCGCGATCTCGGCGACCGGCCATTCGCGTGCCAGCAATGCGGCGCGGGCGGCGGCGGGGCTGTCCGACCCGCGGATGATCCGCACCACCTGGTCGAGATTGGTGACTGCGATGACGAGGCCGAGCAACAGGTGCGCCCGCTCGCGCGCCTTGGCCAGCTCGTATTTCGACCGCCGGGTGATGACCTCCTCTCGGAAGCCGACGAACGCGTCGATGATCTGCGACAGGTTGAGCAGTTCGGGTCGGCCGCCACGGATCGCCAGCATGTTCGCAGCGAAGCTCGACTGCGCCGGCGTGTGCCGCCACAACTGGTTGAGCACCACGTCGGGCGTCGCATCGCGCTTCAGGTCGATGACGATGCGCACGCCTTCGCGGTTCGACTCGTCGCGAATATCGCTGACGCCCTCGATCCTTTTGTCCTTGGCCGCCTCGGCGATCTTTTCGACCAGCCCCGACTTGCCGACCTGGAACGGGATTTCGGTCAGGACGATCGACCGCCGCTCGCCCCGCGCCTCGACGGTGTGGCGCGACCGCAGGATGATCGACCCGCGCCCGCCGGCATAGGCCGCGCGCGCACCGGCCCGGCCGAGCATCAGCGCGCCGGTCGGGAAATCCGGTCCCGGCACGATCTCGCACAGTTCCTCGTGCGTCAGCGGCTCGCCGCCCTCGACCCGGCGGTCGATCGTGGCGAGGCAGGCGTCGACCACCTCGCCCAGATTGTGCGGCGGGACGTTGGTCGCCATGCCGACCGCGATCCCGCCCGCGCCGTTGACCAGCAGGTTCGGAAAGCGCGCCGGCAGGACAGCAGGCTCACGCTCCGACCCGTCATAGTTCGGCACGAAATCGACCGTATCCTTGTCGAGATCGTCGAGCAGCGCCATCGCCGACTTGGCAAGCCGCGCCTCGGTATAGCGCATCGCGGCGGGCGGATCGGGATCCATCGAACCGAAATTGCCCTGACCATCGATCAGCGGCAGCCGCATCGACCAAGGCTGTGCCATGCGCGCGAGGGCGTCATAGATCGCGGTGTCGCCGTGCGGGTGATATTTACCCATCACGTCACCGACGATACGCGCCGATTTGCGATACGGCTTGCCGGGAACGAAGCCGCTTTCCTGTGCCGAGAACAGGATGCGGCGATGGACCGGCTTCAACCCGTCGCGCACGTCGGGTAGCGCGCGCGATACGATGACGCTCATCGCATAGTCGAGATAGCTCGACCGCATCTCGTCCACGATCGAGATGGGGGCGATATCGGATGGGTCGGCGATCAGCGTCGCGTCTGTCAAAGTTCGATGCTTTCGGGGAATGTTTCGGTTGGGCGACAACCTAGCCGGTCGGGTCGCGAAAGCCAAGCGTCGCGGCTTCGTTCGGCGGGTGCCCGGAACATGCTGCGGCGCAAAAGGTTGCCCGCCCATGCGCGATGTACAACGGTATCTGAACACACTGCCCCCGGCCGCCGCCGATCTCGCCACGGTCGCCGCGTCGGTGCTGGCGGCGCTGCTGCTGCACGCCGTCGCCTTTCGCCTGTTGCTGCGTTTTGCCGAACGTACGCCGGGATCGGTCGACGACGTCTATGTCGACCATGCGTTTCGGCCGATGCGCTGGATATTGGTGGCGATGGGACTGGCCAGCGTCCGCAAGCCGCTGCGCCTGCCCGATCGCTGGGACGATCTGTGGACGCAGATGGCGGGGCTGATCGTGCCGCTGCTGATGGGATGGTTCGCGATCGCGATGATCCGCGCGTCGGTAAAGGCGGTGGAGGTCGCGACCGACATCACCGTCGCCGACAATCTGCGCGCCCGGCGTCGGCGGACACGCAGTGCCATATTGGGGCGGATCGCGATCATCGCCATCGGCTTCATCACCGTCTGCCTGATGCTGCTGTCGATCCCCAGCATCCGCTCGATCGGGGTCACGCTGATGGCATCGGCGGGCCTTGCCGGTCTCGCGGTCGGTGCCGCCGCGCAGCCCGCGCTCAAGAACATCATCGCCGGCGTGCAGATGGCGTTCACCGAACCGATCCGCATCGACGACGTCGTCATCATCGAGAATGAATGGGGCCGGATCGAGGAAATCCGCCTGACCTATGTCGTCGTCCGCCTGTGGGACGAACGTCGACTGGTGGTACCGGTATCGAAATTCCTCGAATCGAGTTTCCAGAACTGGACGCGCACGACCAGCGGCCTGCTGGGATCGGCGTTCTTCTGGCTCGACCCCACGACCAACATCCCGCGCCTGCGCGCGCGGTTCGAGGAACTGGTGAAGAGCGATCCGCTCTGGGACGGGCGGGCCTATGTGTTGCAGGTGACCGATACCAAGCCCGACGCGATCGAGGTTCGCATCCTCGCCACCGCCTCCGACGCCGCCCGCGCCTTCGACCTGCGCTGTTCGCTGCGCGAGGGGATGCTGGCCTATATCCGCGACGAGATGCCCGAAGCGTTGCCGCGCCGGCGGGTGGCGGTTGATGGGGGAGGGGAGCAACTCGTTTCCACCAAGGTCACCCCAGCGCAGGCTGGGGTCTCCTGCGGGTAGGGACTGACAGGAGCCGGGAGATACCCCAGCCTACGCTGGGGTGACGTGTGCGGCTGGAAGCGAAAACCCTACTTTCTCCGCCCAGCCACGAACGCATCGACATTGCGCCCGAGCACCGTCATCGGCACCCCGCCGCCCTGCACGACCGCATCGTTGAACGCCTTGAAGTCGTAGCGTCCGCCAAGCGCGGCCTTCGCCCGATCACGCAGCCGGTTGATCTCCGAATGGCCGACCTTGTAGCCGCAGGCCTGCCCCGGCCACGAACAATAGCGATCGACCTCGCCGGTCACCTCATCGACGCTCGACCCATTGGTGCTGGCGAACCAGTCGATCGCCTGTTGCCGCGTCCAGCGTTTCGCGTGCAGCCCGGTATCGACCACCATCCGGCATGCGCGGAACGCGATCGACTGGAGATAGCCGAGCCGCCCGACCGGATCGCCCTCATATGCGCCCAGTTCGTCGCCCAGCTGCTCGGCATAGAGCGCCCATCCTTCCGAAAAGGCGTTGAATTGCAGCAGCGAGCGGATCAGCGGCAGGCGGAAGCTGTATTCGCCCTGCCAGACATGGCCGGGAATCGCTTCGTGATAGACCAGCGTGGGCAACGAATAGCGGGTCCAGATGCCGGTGGTGCGCAGGTTGATCCACATCTTGCCCGGCACCTTGCCGTCGATCGAACCGGCCCCGCCATACGCACCCGGCGCACCCGCTTCCTCGACCGGCGGGATGCGGCGGACCTCGACATTGCCCGGTGCCAGCGTGTTGAACGCGCGCGGCATCCGGGCGCGGATATCGCGCAGCCGGTTCTGCACCAGTTCCATGATCTGCGCGCGTCCGGCATCCCCTTCGGGAAAGACGAAGCGCGGGTCCTTGCCCAGCGCCGTCATCCGCGCGCCGACGCTGCCCTTGCTATAGCCCAGCCCCTTCAGGATCACGTCCATCTGCGACTGCAACCGGGCCAGTTCGTCGCGGCCCATCGCATGGACCTCGTCGGGCGTCATATTGGTCGTCGTCGATGCGCGCAGCCCCCAGCGATACCACGCATCGCCATCGGGCCGCGCCCACATGCCGGCATCCGACGTCGCCTTCTTCCGGTCGTCCTGCATCGCCGCCAGCTGCCGTTCCAGCGCCGGCTTGACCTTGTCACGGGTGATGGCGGCCGCCTGATTGCCCCAGTCGCCGGGAATGTCTTTGGTACGCCGGGTGAGCGACGTCACCACGTCCCAGCCGGCCGGATCGCCCGCCAGCGCCTGCGTCATCTGCTTCAGCGTCTTGTCCAGCAGGAAGTCGGGCGGCACCACGCCACGTGCCGACGCGGCGCGCACCCGTGCCGTCTCCCCGCCCAGCTGCGTCGCATAGCTTTCCAGCCGCGCCAGATACGCATCGGCATCGGCCTTCGTCGCAATGCTGTGATCGCTGTCGAGGAAGCGCGGCACGTCGAGATAGGCCCCGACATTCTGGATCACGACATAGGGCGTGTTGCGCCACCCGCCGACGGCGACGTCACCGTACGGCAGGGCAAACCCGTCGAGCGCGGTTTCGAACGCGGTCCGCACGACATCGATATCGGTGCGCGTCGCCGCCGAGACTTTGGCCGCATCGATCGTCTTCAGCGTCGCGACATGCGCGCGCAGATGATCGGCAACGGCGCGCTGTCCGGCTGCCGACCGATCGCCCAGCTGCGCCTTCAGCGCGGCACGCGCGCCGGTATCGATGCCCAGACCGCTGGCGGACTCGGGCGAATCGACCAGCATCGCCTCGGCGATCCGCGACAGCGTCGCCTCGGCTGTCGTGTCCGCGGCGCTGGCGGCCACCGGCGCGTTCTGCGCGCGGGCGGGCAGGGCGGTGGCGAGCGTCGTCGCGGCGGCTCCGGCGATCCAGTCGCGGCGGGTCAGGTCCATCGGCAATCCCTTGTAAACGAAGCATCGGGTGAACGAAGTGTCGGTGCCTTGTCCCGTCCCCGGCGCTGCGCGTCAATCGTCCGCCACGACCGTCAGGGTCGATCCGCTGACCCCGACGATCCGGACGCGGTGGCCGACCGGCAGATCGGGTCCGCGCGCGATCCATTCGCTGTCGCCGACCCGCACGCGGCCGCAGCCGCCGACCATCGCCTCGACCACCACGACCTGCTGCCCGATCAGCCGCGCCGCGCGATCGTTCAGCAACGGATCGTCGCTGTCGACCGGATATTCGGCGTACCAGCGCCGTCCGATCAGCACCGTCACCACGCTCCACGCACCGAACACCGCCAGTTCGGCCGGCAATGTCAGCGCCGGAAACAACAGCGCCAGCAGACCGGTGATCGCCGCCGCGATCGCCACGAACACGACGAATACGCCCGGCACCGCCAGTTCGGCGGCACCGAGCGCCGCCGCCAGCAACAGCCAGCCATAGCCGCTGTCGATCATCGCGCGGGCGGTTCGAACGGACCGACCGGCCGATCGCGCAGCGCGGGTGCCGGCGTTCCGTCCGTGGTTTCGCTCAGCGCTTCCTTCGCCAGCTGGCCGATCCCGCCCAGCGTCCCGATCAACTGCGTCGCCTCGACCGGGAACAGGATCGTCTTGGCATTGGGGCTGGTCGCGAACTTGCCGACCGCCTCGACATATTTCTGGGCGATGAAATAATTGATCGCCTGCGTACCGCCCGACTTGATCGCGTCGCTCACCACCTGCGTCGCCTTCGCCTCGGCTTCGGCGGCACGTTCGCGCGCTTCGGAGTCGCGATACGCCGACTCGCGCCGGCCTTCGGCTTCGAGGATGCGGGCCTGTTTCTGTCCCTCGGCACGCAGGATTTCGGACGCACGCGTGCCTTCCGCTTCCAGAATATTGGCGCGCTTCTCGCGCTCGGCCTTCATCTGTCGGCCCATCGCGTTGACGATGTCGGCGGGCGGGCGGATGTCCTTGATCTCGACCCGGGTGATCTTCACGCCCCATGGATTGGTGGCGTGGTCGACGACCCCCAGCAACCGGGCGTTGATCTCGTCGCGCTTCGACAGCGTCTCGTCCAGATCCATCGACCCCATCACCGTGCGCAAATTGGTGGTCGTGATCTGCTGGAGCGCGACATACAGGTCCGACACCTCATAGGCCGCCTTGGCCGGGTCAAGCACCTGGAAGAACACGACTCCGTCGGTCGACACCATCGCATTGTCGCGGGTAATGATTTCCTGTCCCGGTATATCGATCACCTGCTCCATCATGTTCACCTTCCGGCCGACACGATAGAAAAAGGCAGGGTAGAAGTTGAACCCGGGCCGGGCGACCGCGGTGAAGCGACCGAAATGTTCGATCGTGTATTGATGCCCTTGCGTGACGATCTTCACGCTCGCGAACAGGTAGAGCAGCACCACCAGGACCAGTGCCGCGATCACGCCCACTATCATCGTTCATCCCCGCTTGCCTCGACAGGGACGGGTCTAGCATAGCGCCCGGATGGAACCCACCATCCCCCTTGCGCCGCGCAGTCTTTTGTTCGTCCCCGCGGCGCGCTCTGGCATGATCGAAAAGGCTGCCGGCCTGCCCGCCGACCTGATCGTCCTCGACCTCGAAGATGCGGTCCGTGCGGATGAAAAGGCGGCGGCGCGCACGGCGTTGCCAGCGGCGATCGACCGCCTCGGACCGCGTGCCGCCATTCGGGTCAACGCCCCCGACAGCGCACATTTCGCCGCCGATCTGGCAGCGATCCGGGACATTGCCGGTCCGCTGATCGTAGTGCCGAAGGTCGAATGCGGCGCGGAACTCGCCCCGCTTGCCGGGCGCGCGGTGCTGGCGATGATCGAAACGCCGCGCGGTGTACTGGCCGCGGCGGAGATCGCCGCATCGCCCGGCGTGGTCGGGCTGATGATCGGCACCAACGATCTTGCCGCCGCCTTGCGCCTGCCACCGGATGCGGGGCGGGGGGCGATGACGCTGGCGTTGCAGCATGTGGTGCTCGCGGCGCGGGCGGCGGGCGGCTGGGCGATCGACGGCGTGTTCAACGCGCTCGCCGATGCCGACGGGCTGGCGCGCGAATGTGCGGAGGGTCGCGCGCTCGGCTTCGACGGAAAATCGGTGATCCACCCCGGCCAGATCGCGGCTGCCAATGCCGCCTTCTCGCCCAGTCCCGCCGAACTGGACGAGGCACGGGCGCTGATTGCCGCCGCGACCGGCGGGGCGGAACGGTTTCGCGACCGGATGATCGAGGATATGCACGTCGAAACCGCGCGAAGGCTGATCGAACGCGCGCGTTGACGCTTGCCCGTCACGTTTCGGATCGATAGTGGGGCGCATGTCGCTCCGCCCGATCCTCGGACTCGCCGCCCTGCTGTGCAGCGGCTCGTCGGCCCTCGCCCAGCAGATCACGCCACAAATGCTGCGCGACCATGTCGCGGTGCTGGCCAGCGATGCCTATGAAGGCCGCGAACCCGGCACGCCCGGCGGTGACCGGGCCGAAGCCTATGTGTTGCAGGCCTTCGCCGCCGCCGGCCTGAAGCCCGGCGCGCCCGATGGCCGCTGGCGGCAGGAAGTGGCGCTGGCCGAATATCGCGCGGGAACGATCACCGCCGTCGTTCGGCAGGGCGATCGTTCCACGCCACTGACCGCCGATCAGATCGCAGGGCTCGGTCTGTCCGCCAAGACCGATATCCAGCGCGCGCCGCTCGTCTTCGTCGGTCGCGGCGATCCGGCGCAAATGCGCGGTACGCCGCTGAACGGTGCGATCGCGGTCGTCATCGGCGGTACCGCGCCCGATGCGCCGCCCGTCCCGACCGCCGACCGTAACTCGGCGTTGCTGGCGGCCGGTGCGATCGGCGTGCTGCTGATCGCGCCGCCGCAGGCGCCATGGACCGATGTCGCCCACAGCTTCACCAGCGCGACCGTCACCGGCACCGCAAAGCGTCCCGATTTCAGCGGCGTCGTGCCGGCGTCGCTGGCCGAAACGCTGCTGGGCCGATCGGCCGCCGATCTGCGAAAGGCCGCCATCGCCGCGGACTTCCGTCCGGTCCGTGCCGCGACGACGATCGATATTGCCGCGACCGGCAGCGTCCATCGCTACACCACCGCCAATATCGTCGGCATGATCCCCGGCGCGACGCGTCCGAACGAAGCGGTTCTACTGTCGGCGCATTGGGATCATATCGGCATTTGCCGTCCCGAAGGCGCACCCGACCGCATCTGCAACGGCGCGGCCGACAACGCCAGCGGCACTGCGATTCTGATCGAAGTGGCCAAGGTCCTGACCAAGCGCCCGCGTCCCGAACGCAGCATCTATTTCGTCGCGACGACGGCGGAGGAGAAGGGTCTGATCGGTGCCGACGCCTATGCCGTCGCCGTCGCCGAAACCCCGCTGAAGATTGTCGCGAACCTCAATATCGATACCGCCGCGATCGTGCCGACCGGCATGCCGGTGGCGATGGTCGGGCGCGGCAATTATCCCAAAATCGACGCGATCGTCGACGCCACCGCCCGCGCGATCGGCCGTAAGGTCGATACCGATACCGAAGCGAACATCATGGTGCAGCGGCAGGACGGCTGGGCGTTCGGCAAACGCGGCATCCCCGCCGTCATGGCGACCGGTTCGGTCAGCGACATGAAGCGGTTGTTCGCCTATCTCGACGGCCCCTATCACAAACCGAACGACGACCTCGCGCATATCGACATGTCGGGTGCCGCCGAGGATGCCGACCTGCATATCGCGCTCGCCCGCGCGCTTGCCGACCCGATCCGCTACCCCGCCAACTGAAGACGAGACGACGCCTGTTATGGATATCACCCTCGGCCTGACCTTCGACGACGTACTGCTGGTTCCGCAGGAATCGGACGTACTGCCCAGCCAGGCCGACCCGCGCACCCGCGTCGCGCGCGATCTGGCGCTTAACATCCCGTTCCTGTCCTCCGCGATGGACACGGTGACCGAAGCCGACATGGCGATCGTCATGGCGCAGCTGGGCGGGATCGGCGTGCTCCACCGCAACCTGACCGTCGAGGAACAGGTCGCGGCGGTGCGCGCGGTCAAGCGGTTCGAAAGCGGCATGGTCGTCAACCCGATCACCATCACCGCCGACGCCCCGCTCTCGGCCGCGCGCGCGCTGATGGAACGGCACCGGATCAGCGGCATTCCGGTCGTCGAGGGTTCGGGCAAGCTGGTCGGCATCCTGACCAACCGCGACGTCCGCTTCGCCGAAAATCCGAACCAGCCCGTCGCCGAGCTGATGACGCACGAAAACCTCGCCACGGTCCGCATCGGCGTTTCGCAGGAAGAGGCGCGTCGCCAGCTGCACCATCGTCGTATCGAAAAGCTGCTGGTCGTCGACGACGACTATGCCTGTGTCGGCCTCATCACCGTCAAGGATATCGAGAAGGCGGTCACCTATCCCAACGCGACCAAGGACGGGACCGGCCGTCTGCGCGTCGCCGCCGCGACCACGGTCGGCGACAAGGGTTACGAGCGGACCGAGGCGCTGATCGCGGCCGAATGCGACCTGATCGTCATCGACACTGCGCACGGCCACAACCGGCAGGTTGCCGAGGCGGTGAAGCGCGTAAAGGCGATCGCACCGCATGTGCAGGTCATCGCCGGCAACGTCGCCACCGGCGAAGCGACCCGCGCGCTGATCGATGCGGGTGCGGACGGGATCAAGGTCGGCATCGGTCCGGGTTCGATCTGCACGACCCGCGTCGTCGCCGGCGTCGGCGTGCCGCAGCTGACCGCCGTCATGGACGCGGCAAAGGCAGCGGCGGGAACCGGCGTTCCGGTCATCGCCGATGGCGGCATCCGCACCTCGGGCGACGTCGCCAAGGCGCTGGCCGCCGGCGCATCGGCGGTGATGATCGGATCGCTGCTCGCCGGTACCGAAGAGGCACCCGGCGAAACCTTCCTGTATCAGGGCCGCGCCTATAAGAGCTATCGCGGCATGGGCTCGGTCGGTGCGATGGCCAAGGGTTCGGCCGACCGTTATTTCCAGCAGGATATCAAGGATCAGCTGAAGCTGGTACCCGAGGGGATCGAGGGGCAGGTCGCGTTCAAGGGGCCGGCCAAGGACGTCATCCACCAGCTGGTCGGCGGGGTGAAGGCGGCGATGGGCTATACCGGATCGAACACCATCACCGATCTGCAGGAGCGTGCCCGCTTCGTCCGCATCACAAATGCTGGGTTGCGCGAGAGTCACGTCCATGACGTGACGATCACTCGCGAAGCGCCGAACTACCCGACACGCTGACGATCGGCGGCTGCGTGTCGCCGGCGGCACGCAGCCTTTTCGACGCGTCCGTGCTCTTTCCCGCTACCGCGCGTTCGACGGTACGGCACCGCGCGTGTGGCTTCGGACACTGGATTGATCCAGGTTATGTTGGTAGCGTCGGGCATGGTTTTTCTGGACAATAGCGTATGACTCCGGCGGCACGTACCCAGGCGGCGATCGATCTGGTCGATGCGATCCTCGACGCCGCACGCACCGGTGGGGCGGCGGGCGATCAGGTCGCCAAACGGTTTTTCGCCGCCCGCCGCTATGCCGGGTCGAAGGATCGCCGCGCGATCCGCACCCTCGCTTATGATGCGGTCCGCCGGTTCGGCGCGGTACCGGTCAATGCCCGCGCCGCGATCGTGGCGCTGGCCGAAAGCGATCAGGATCTCGCCGCGACGTTCGACGGTTCGTCCTATGGCCCCGCGCCGATCGCTGCCGGCGAACCCCGCGCCGAGCCGGGTTTCGCGCCGGAATGGCTGGTCGATGCGTTGCGGCACTCGGGGCTGGACGATGCCGACCTTGCCGCGCTGCTGGAGCGCGCACCGCTCGATATCCGCGTCAACCGCCTGCGGACCGATCGCGATGCGCTGCTCGGCGAACTGGGCGGCGAACCGGCGGCCGATCTGCCCGACGCGATCCGGCTGCCCGCCGACACGCTGCCGGATAGCGAGGCGCTGCGCGACGGTCGTGCCGAGGTGCAGGATTTCGGCAGCCAGATCGTCGCGCTCGCCGCCTGCGCCGAACCGGGCGGCTTCGCCATCGACCTGTGCGCCGGTGGCGGCGGCAAGACGCTGGCGATCGCCGCGCAGATGGCGGGGGAGGGGCGCATCCTCGCCACCGATACCGATCGCCCGCGTCTGTCGCGGCTCGCCCCCCGCGCCGCACGCGCCGGGGTGTCGGTCGCCGAACCCCGGCTGCTCGATCCGGGCAAGGAAGCGGCGATGTTGGCGGATGTCGCCGGGCAGGCCGATTGGGTGATGGTCGATGCGCCGTGTTCGGGTACCGGCACCTGGCGGCGCAACCCGGAGGCGCGCTGGCGGCTGACCCCCGATCGGCTCGACCGGGTGGTCGCGACACAGCAGCGGCTGCTCGACATCGCAGCCGGCCTGACCGCGCCGACCGGCACCATCACCTATGTCGTGTGTTCGCTGCTCGATGCCGAAGGGGCGGGGCAGGTCGATGCGTTTCTGACCCGGCATCCCGAATGGCGCGCGCTGCCGCTTGCATTGCCGCGCGGGCGCGTCCACGGTCCGGGAATGCGCCTGACCCCGGCATCCGATTCAACCGACGGCTTCTTCGTCGCACGGCTAGGCCGGGGATAAGGCAGTGTCGCGGTCGGAGAAGTTGATGCGGTTCACCTCGGTTTCGGTCGCGGCCGCGCTCGCGCTGGTATGCGCGTCGACCTCGCTCAGCGGGCAGCGTCCCGATAACCAGATCGACCCGCGTTCGACCGCATTGCTGCAACAGGGCCGCGCCGCACAGGCATCGGGCAATATCGAGGGTGCGGTCGGGTTTATCGAAAGCGCCCTAGTCGTCGATCCGCGCAATCGTCCTGCCTACATCGCCTTGGCAGACATTGCGCGTGGGCAAGGATTGCCCGGCAAATCGATCCGCTTGTACCGCGAGGCGCTGAGCCTCGAACCCAATGACGTCGTCGCGCTGAAGGGTGAGGGCGAGGCATTGGTCCAAAAGGGTGCGGTCACCAGAGCGCGCGAAACGCTGGCGAAGCTGAAGACCGTCTGCGGTGCGACCTGCCCGGCGAGCGACGAACTGGCAGCGTCCATCGCCAAGGGACCGCCGGTGACGGCGACTGCGCTCCAGACGCCGCCGGCAGTACCGGTGCCGGGCACCGTCGCTCCGATGAAGCAGTAACCGCCTTTACCCGGTCGTTTGCGACCCCTAGCATCGCAAAACAGGCGGGGGAGAGATGCGATGCGACGGGCGATGATACTGCTCCTTGGCCTGATCGCGACTCCGGTAATGGCCCAATCTGCCGACGAACGGGTACCGCTCATTCAGGTGATGGGTGTCGGCACCGTATCGACGCCGCCCGACGTGGCGACCATCTCCTATTCCGTCATCGGTGAAGGCAGGACCGCCGATGATGCCAGCGCGGCCTTGGCAACGAAGCAGCGAGCGATCGTCGCCGAGTTGACGGCGCTGCTCGGACGTGGCGCGCGATTGTCGTCGGGTGAGGTGAGCGTGATCGAAGCCCGATCCGACAAATGCGAGAATTTCACGGGCTATAACAGCCGCCCCCGTCTGAGCGAGGGGGACTGCGCCGTGACCGGGTACATCGCGACCTTGCAGGGCACCGCGCGGACGGGCGCGGTCGATCGGGCCGGGACCGCCGTCGGTGCCGTCGCCCGACTGGGCGCGCGGGATGCGCGGATACAGGGGTTCTCGTTACGCGATCCGACGGAAGCACAACGCCGCGCAACTGCCGCCGCGATCGCCGCCGCCCGCGCGAAGGCGGAGGCGATGGCCGCCGGTGCAGGCGTTCGGCTGGGCGAATTGCTGGCGTTGCACGATCCGAACGCGCAGATGGATATGGCGATGTCGGCGGACGATATCGGGTCGATGAGCCTTGGCAATGCGCGTCCCCGGGTTGAAATTGCCGTCGCTCCCAAGGCGATCGAGACGCAGGCCCGGGTGAATGCCCGGTACGCGATCCGGCAGTAAGGATCGCGGGCTACCCGGTTCAGCCCGCGTCCAGTACCCGCGCCATCGCCACGAATTCGGCAACGCTGACCGTTTCCGCGCGACGCGTCGGATCGATGCCGATCGCTTCGGCCGCGTCGATCGCGCCCGGCACCGCCTTCAAACTCTGCCGCAACATCTTGCGTCGCTGTCCGAATGCCGCAGCGGTCAGGCGTTCGAGCGTCTTGAGCGAAACGCCTTCGGGTGCCTCGGTCGGGACGACATGCACCACTGCCGACATGACCTTGGGTGGCGGGGTGAAGGCGCTGCGATGCACCGGCATCGCGATTCGCGCCGCACTGCGCCACTGCGCCAGGACGGCCAGCCGCCCGAACGCGTCGTCATTGGCACTGGCGACGATCCGGTCCGCCACCTCGCGCTGGAACATCAGCGTCAGGCTCTGCCACCACGGTTCCCACGCCGCCGACAGCCAGCCGACGAACAGCGCGGTTCCGACATTATAGGGCAGGTTGGACGCGATATGCGGCCGCCCTTCGAACAACGACGGCGCATCGATTTCTAGGGCGTCGCCCTCGATCACGCGCAGGCGTCCGGGAAACGCTGTACCAAGTTCCTCGAGCGCCGGAATGCAGCGACGGTCGCGCTCGATCGCGGTCACCTTCGCCCCGGCCAGCAACAGCCCGCGGGTCAGACCGCCCGGCCCGGGTCCGACCTCCAGCACTTCCCGATCGTGCAGGTCGCCGGGCACGCGCGCGATCCGGTCGAGCAATTGCTGATCGAACAGGAAATTCTGCCCCAGTGCCTTGTTCGCCGACAGATCGTGCCGCTTGATGACCTCGCGCAGCGGCGGCAAGTCGCCGACCGGGGCGATGCTCACGCGGCGGCCCGGCGGGCGGCGGCTTCGCCCGCCATGCGAATCGCGGCGATCATCGCGCCCGGCTCCGCCATGTCGCGCCCGGCAATGTCGAAGGCGGTGCCATGGTCGGGCGAGGTCCGCACGATCGGCAGGCCCAGCGTGATGTTGACGCCGTCGTCGAAATGCAACGTCTTGATTGGGATCAAAGCCTGATCATGATAGGCGCACAGCGCCGCGTCATATCGCGCCCGCGCGCGGGGATGGAACATGGTGTCGGCGGCCAGCGGGCCGACGATATCGATTCCTTCGGCCTGCAACTGCTCCACCGCGGGCATCATGACGTCGATTTCCTCGCGTCCGATCGCGCCGCCTTCGCCGGCATGCGGATTGAGCCCGGCCAGCGCAAGCCGTGGTGCCTCGATCCCGAAATCGCGGATCAGGCCGCGTGCCGTGACCCGCGCCCGCGCGAGCAACAGCTCCACTGTCAGCACCTGCGGCACGGCCGCCAGTGGTTCGTGGATCGTCACCGGCACCACGCGCAGGGTCGGTCCGGCGAGCATCATCACAGCATTCTCACGCGCCACGCCGCAGCGTTCGGCGACAAATTCGGTCTGCCCCGGATAATCGAAACCGACCCGGTACAGATCGGCCTTGGACACCGGGGCCGTCACCAGCGCCGACGCCGCATCCGATCGCGCCAGCCCCGCCGCCAATTCGAGCGACTGCAATGCGCAACGCGCACCACCGATATCGGGCCGTCCGGGCACGATCGCGTCGTCGTCGACCACCGATATCACCGGCAGCGCACGGCGAAACACGTCGGCGGCATCGCGCGGGTCGTCGATCCGCGCGACCGGCCCGTTCCACACTGCCGATACCGCGCGGACGTCACCGACCGCGAAGAAACAGGGCAGCGTCTCGCCCTCCCGCCGGTCCCATGCCTTGGCGATCACCTCCGGACCGATCCCGGCGGGATCGCCCATCGATACCGCCAGAGGAGCAATTCCCCGCATCGCGCCCGTTCCCTCAGCGATACTCGATCACCGCGTCCCGCCGCAGATCGCGCATCATCCGCTGCGCCCGCAGGTTGACGCGTTCCTGCTCCAGTCCCTGCTGGATCTGCGCCGCACTCGGCAAGGCGCCGTTGCGCGCGTCTTCGCGACCGCACAGCACCAGCACGCGCACGCCGTCCTTGGGCGAACCGAAGGGCGGGGTCGCCTGTCCGACGTTCAGCTTCAGGATGATTTCCTGCAGCGCCGGCGGCAGGCTGCGGACGGTCACCGCGTCGTTGTCGACGATTTCCGCCTTTTGCGCCTGCGCGATCTTGGTCGCGTCGCCGCACCCGCGGATCGTCTGGGTCGCTTCGGTGAAGGCCGCGACCTTGGCGCTCGCCTGCGCCTCGGTCGTGCCGGCGGGGAAGGGCAGGAACAACTGCCGCAGCGCCAGCTTGGCATCGCGCGGATCGGCGGTCAGCACCTGCCGCTTGTCGGTCAGATACAGGATCGAATAGCCGCCCGGTACCTCGATCGGCCCGGCGATCTGCCCGACCTGCATCTGTTGCGCGGCCCGCTGCAACGGGTCGGGCAGCATGTTCAGCCGCACGAAGCCCAGATCGCCACCGACCGCACGGGTCGACGCTTCGGAGAAATTGCGCGCGAAATATTCGAACGGCGCGCCCTGCCGGATCTGCTCGATCATCTTCGTCATGCCCGCCTGCACCTCGGCGGCGCGGTCGGGCGTGGCGCTCATATAGATTTCGCGCAGGCTGTATTCTTCCGCGCCTTTGGATTCCTCCATGCGCTTGATGACGGCGGCGACTTCCTCCTCGCCGACATTCACGAACGGCTCGACCTGCCGCCGCAGCAACCGGCTCCACGCCAGCTCGCCCTCGATCTGCCGCCGGAGCGAACGATCCGACGACCCGACGGTCCGCAGATAGGCGCGCAATTGCTCGGGCGTCTGGTTGAAGCGCTGCTTGGCCAGCCGGTTGAAGCTCTGTTCCAGCTCGGCCGGCGTGACGGTGATGTCCTTCGCCTTCGCCTGCTGGATCTGCAGCGTTTCGTCGATCAACTGGCGCACGACCTGCTGGCGCAGCACCTCGCGGTCCGCGTCGCTGAGCTTGAAATCGTTCAGCGCGACGATCAGCGCCATCCGCTGGTCGACATCGGTGCCGGTCAGCACCGTATCGTTCACGATCGCGGTCGGCTTGCGGATATTCGGGTCGAGTTTCCCGAAGATGATCGGGTTGCCCGGCAGGTTCAGGTTGGCCCCGGGCACCTCCTGTCCGTCGCTGACGGTCTGTGCCGCCAGCGTGGCGGCGGCGGCGATCGCGACGAATCCGGCGATCGAACGGCCGATGCGGCCGACATTCACGATGTTGTTGGTCACTTGGTCGTCATATCCCATGCGCGCGAAATCAGGGCGGTGCCGCACCATTCGGGCAAATTCATGACCCGCCGCGCCTGAACAGGGCCTTATCGCCCAAGGTTCTTCAATGCCAGCGTTACCAGATAGCTGCTACCGCTGCGCGCGTCGCCGATCCGCTGGTAATCGCGCTTCCACGTCAGCCCCAGCCGCAGACAGTCGTCCTCATACTGGACGCCCAGCCGGTGACGGATCGGATCATAACCATCGGACAGCGATAGCGAATCCTCCGATTTGTCGGTCAGGTCGACCGTCGCCGATCCGAACGCCGACCAGAATGGGCCGTACGCGACGCGACCCGCAAAGCGGATTTCCTCGCGGTCCTGCAAATCTTCGAGTTCGTCGATATCGCGATTGAGCCGGAGATAGCCGACCTGAAGGTACGTCCGACGGCTGCCGACCGTCGCGTCCAGTTCGTTGCGGCGAATCTTCAACCCGTCCTTGTCGAGCCGGTAGCGATGGGTGAAGCTGACCAGTTCGCGGAACCGGATATCGGTCCGCCCGACGATATCGGACCAGCGATCGTCCAGCCCGGTGCCGCTCGGCAGGATGCTGGCACGCTCGCTCGCGCGGTAGCTCTGGCCGACCGTCGCCGCCACCGTCACGCCGGGCAAGTCGAGCGCATAGTCGAGGCCGTAGGTGATGCGCGACGAATCCTCGAACCGGTCATATCCGGCAAAGCGATTCAGCGCGAACAGGTTCGAATCCTCGAGGTCGACGGCGCGGGCATCCTCGTTCGGGACCGCCAGATTCGCGATCTTCGGCGAAGCCACCAGCTGCACGCGCGGGCTGATCCGCTGCGTACCCGACCCGAGCGGCCCGACGAACGGCCAGCGAATATCGATCGCCGCCGCCGCGATACCACGCGGGGTGAGGCCCTCGTCGCCGCGATAGCTCAGCACCGCGGTATCGATCGTATCATGCGCATTATACACGTCGCCGCGCGCATAGGCGGTAAACGTCACTTCCTGCCCCAGCGGCGTGTAGCGCGTCAGGTCCCAGCGCGCGGCGGCAAAGGCGCGCTGCGTATCCTGCCCTTCGCTGCGGCCGATCGCCAGCGTGTTGAGCTGCACCTGCGCGACCCCGCCCAGCAGGCCGTTGAACCGGCGGCGGTAATCGAGTTCGGGCAATGCGACCGGCTGCATCCCCTGATCGTCGCCGACCCGCAGCGTCTGCACCGCCCAACCGCTGATCGTCAGCATCGAATCGCGATCGATCCGCTCGACCGTCACGTTGTTGCGCAGGCGATCGTCGCGCGATATGTCGTAGCGGCGCAGGAACGTCTGGTCGGTGGTATAGCGCAGCGATCCCGACACCGCCCAGTTCGGATCGAGCTGGAACCGCCCGACCGCGTCGAGATAGCCGCGAAACGACTGTTCGCTGCCGGTCGGCACGATGCCGAGGACCAGATCGTCGCTCCGCCGGCTGACCGTGGCATAGCCCTGTACCCGATACGCGCCGTTCGTCGTCAGCGCGCGATACTCGCCCTGCACCATCGGCAGGACCGCGGTGTAGACGTGCGGCGTGATCGTCAGGTCGCGATTGGGCGCGAGGTTGAAATAATAGGGGACCGCGACCTCGACCCCGTTGACTCGGTCGAGCCGGATCGACGGTGCCAGCAGCCCCGAATCACTGCCCTCGCCGATCGAATGCGAAAAGGACGGCAAGGGAATGGTCGGCAGGCCGAAGATCGTCAGCCCTGCGCCGGTATAGCGGATGCGCTTGCGCTCCGGATCGTAGCGGACCCGGATCGCGGTGATCTTCCACGACGGTTCCTTCGGACAGCCCGCCGAATTGGTCACCGAACACGGGGTGTAGGCCGCACTCTCGACCGTCACGACGCCGTTTTCGGACCGGGTGCCGCGTTTCGCAGCGATCCGCCCGCCTTCGTCGAGCACGACCAGCATATTGTCGACCACGCCGTCCTTCAGCGTGTCGGTCAGTTCGATCCGGTCGCCATAGGCGATGTCGCCCTGCGGGTTGGTCACCGCGATATTGCCGTCCGCCACGACCTGGCCGGACTTGCGGTTCCACGTCACGCGGTCGGCACGCAGCCGGTTGCCGTCGCGCAGCAGGCGAACCTCGCCGCTGGCGGTGACGATATCGGCGTTGCTGTCATATTCCAGCAGGTCCGACGAGAAATCGATCTGGTCGCTGGTCGGCGGGGTCGGCAGCGCCTGTTCGGGCGCGGGCGGCGGCGCGGCCCGATCCTGCAGGTCCTGCGCAAAGGCCGGCCCTCCGAACGCCAACGTCAACCCAAGGGCAAGTGACCCGATCGAACGCACCACTAGTCCCGCTTCCCCAGCACCGTCGCCGCCCCATGGCGAGCCTGTCGCCCGTGCCTATCGCATCGTGCAGCCGGAACCGCAATCGCCGTCCACCCGCTTTACCTGCCCACGCCCCGCGGCCTAGAAGCGATCAGCGCCGATGCGCCAGCGTAGAAGGAAGTGCATGTCGATCTCGATCCAGTTCGCCCCCGACCGGGGAACCGCCGCCGCCCTCGTCCTGCCCGTCGCTACGGGAGGGCTCGACCGGATAGCCGTGGCCGGGTTGGACGATGCGACCGCCACCTTGGTCGCCGGTGCCGCCCGTGCCGGCCGGTTCGAGGGGGAAGCCGGTTCGATGGCCGAAATCTTCGTCCCCGGCGAAGGCGACAGCGCCAACCGCGTCATCCTGCTCGGCATCGGTGCCGGTGACGGCGCGGCGCTGGAAAAGGCGGGCGGCGCGCTGACCGGGCGGTTCCTGCTGTCGGGGCTGACCGACCTGACCGTCGATTTCGCGGGTACCGAAGCATCAGTGGCATCGGTCGCGCGCTTCGCGGCGACGGCTGCCCAGCGCGGCTGGCGGCAGGACGGCTATCGCACCAGGCAACCCGAAAAATCGAAGCCGACGCTGACGACGATCACCATCGCCAACGCGCCCGAGGGGATCGACGATGCGTTCGTCGCCGCCGATGCGATCACGCAGGGGATGGACTTGACCCGCACGCTGGTCACCGATCCGCCGAATATCCTCTACCCCGTCAGCTTCGTCGAAAAATGCCGCGAACTGGCCGAACTGGGCATCGAACTGACCATCCTCGACGAACGGCAGATGGCCGAACTCGGCATGGGCGCGCTGCTCGGTGTCAGCCTTGGCTCGGAAAAGGAAGCACGCCTGCTGGCGATGCGCTGGAACGGAAAGGGTGAGGGCGATGTCGACCTCGCGCTGGTCGGCAAGGGTGTGACCTTCGACACCGGCGGTATCTCGCTCAAGCCCGGACCCGGCATGGAGGACATGAAGTGGGATATGGGCGGCGCGGGTGCCGTCGCCGGAACGATGAAGGTGCTGGCCACGCGCAAGGCAAAGGCCAATGTCGTCGGCGTCGTCGGGCTGGTCGAGAACATGCCCGATGGCAAGGCAATGCGCCCCGGCGACGTCATCACCAGCATGTCGGGCCAGACGATCGAGGTACTCAACACCGATGCCGAAGGACGCCTCGTTCTGTGCGACGTGCTGACCTGGGTCCAGAAGACGCATTCGCCAAAGACGATCGTCGATCTCGCCACGCTGACCGGCGCGATGATCGTCTCGCTCGGCAGCGAACATGGCGGAATGTTCGCCAATGACGATTCGCTGGCCGACCAGCTGCTGGCCGCATCGCGCGAATCGGGCGACCTGTTGTGGCGCTTCCCGCTGTCGCCTGCCTATGACAAGCTGATCGACAGCCCGATCGCCGACATGAAGAATATCGGGCCGCGCGGTGCCGGGTCGATCACCGCCGCGCAGTTCCTGAAGCGGTATATCGACGACGGCGTGCGCTGGGCGCATCTCGATATCGCCGGGATGGTATGGGCGGACAAGCCCGGCAACCACCACGACAAGGGCGCGACCGGCTTCGGCGTGCGCCTGCTCGACCGGTTCGTTACGGATCACTTCGAACAGTAACGTCATTCCCGCGGAGGCGGGAATCCATACACGCTGAGGTTGCGGCTCTATCGTAATCGTCAGCGAATATGGGTTCCCGCCTGCGCGGGAACGACGCGTGGACGCGGACATGAAAGTCGACTTCTACCACCTGACCCGCAGCCCGCTCGATCGCGTGCTCCCGCGCATCGCCGCCCGGCTCCACGGTGACGGCGAGCGGCTGCTGCTGGTGTCCGACGATGCCAACCAGCGCCGCGATCTCGACATGCTGCTATGGACCTATGCGCCCGACAGCTTCCTGCCGCACGCGCAGGCCGGGGCAGGGGACGACAGCCGGCAAGCGGTCCTGATCGCCGCCGACGTCACCCCCGCCAACGCCGCGCGCAACATCGCGATCGTCGACGGGCAGTGGCGCGACGCGGCGCTGACCTTCGACCGCGCGTTTCACTTCTTCGGCGAAGACCATATCGCTTCTGCCCGCAGCGCATGGAAAGCCTTGGCCGAGCGCGATGGCGTCGAACGCCGGTACTGGCGGCAAGGCGACAATGGTTGGGAGCAGGCGGCGTAACGCTTGCCTGCCGCGCGGTGCCCGACTAGGGGGACCGTCAACTTCCAACCAGCAACGCAGGAGCTGCGACCACCATGGCCGCCACCCGTACCTTTTCGATCATCAAGCCCGATGCGACCCGCCGCAACCTGACCGGTGCCGTCACCAAGATGCTGGAGGAAGCCGGCCTGCGCGTCGTCGCTTCGAAGCGCATCCAGATGACCCGTGAACAGGCCGAAGGCTTTTACGGCGTGCACCGCGAGCGTCCGTTCTTCAACGACCTGGTGTCGTTCATGATTTCGGGTCCGGTCGTCGTGCAGGTTCTCGAAGGCGAAAACGCCGTCCAGAAGAACCGCGACATCATGGGCGCGACCAACCCGGCGAACGCCGACGCCGGCACGATCCGCAAGGAACTGGCCGAATCGATCGAAGCCAATTCGGTCCATGGGTCGGATTCCGAAGAGAATGCGAAGATCGAAATCGACTTCTTCTTCAAGCCCGAAGAGATCGTCGGCTGATTGATCGGCTGATTGACGGGAAAGGCCCGCTTCCGATGAGGAGGCGGGCCTTTTTTTGTCGCTAAGGCGCGGCTGCAATACCTGCCCAGCACGAACGGATGGGGACAAAACCGCCCCATTCTCCCATCCCGTTCGGTTCGAGCAGCTTCGAGCTTGTCGAGAAGCGTCCGTCGAGAACGGCTTGCTTGGGGCACCGCCTTCTCGACTACGGTTCTCGGCAGGCTCGAAGCGAACGGGAGTGGAGGAATAAAGGGGCTGAACAGCCTAAACCGCCAACCGCCCCAATTCCTGCGCCCACAGCGTATCCAGCCGCCGGCCAACCCCCGCGGTAGCGCCTTCCAACCGTGCGAGGGCTACCAGCTTCAGCGACCGGCCACCAACTACCCGTCCGTGCGTGGCGAACACCAGGTCATAGATCGCACTCGAACGGTGCTGCGTATCGCCGTCCCACCAGACCGCCGTTACCGCGACGGGCAACCGGCCCTCCAGCGCGTCGGTGCCGCCGTCGGTGATTGCCAGCAGCGGCGCGCGCACCCAGTCTGCCGCAATCGCCACGTCGCCGACCGCCGACTTCGGTGCCACCTTCAGCGCCGGCGGAAAGCGCACCTCTATCCTCTCGATCCGTCGGTCTGCCGCGCTCAGGGCAAGTCGTTCGCCGTCATTCTCCGGTGTCGCAGTCAGGGCGAGGGCAGCCCGCGCCTTCACCGACGACGCCCGTTCGGCTGTCCGCTCCGCCTCGGCCGAGCGGCGCTCCGATACATTGTTCCACAGCGTCAGTCCGCCGATGACCACGCCAGCCACTGCTACACCCTCGGCAAGCGTGATCCAGCGCCTCCGTTCGGCTCGCGCTTCTTCGGCGTCGCTCACCGCCCGCCCGCTTCCAGCAATCCACGCGGTGCTGCCAGTTCCCACGCATGGGCAACGGCATCCTCGACCGCGACTGGATCGCTATCGGCGTCGATCTCCGTCCAGCCATCGTCGCCGCGCACGGTCGTGCTGTCGCCCACGATCCGCACGAAATCATTGCCTTCGACCGAGAAGACCGTCGCCTCACCCGCGTCGCGCTCTTCGGTGGCGGGCAACACCTTCACGGCTTCACGGATACGGTCGAGCATCTCGGTCATCGCGTCACAAACTCCGCCAAGGTTGATGGGTAGAGGCGGTGTTCCTCCACCAGCACCCGCGCCGCAAGGGTATCGGGCGTATCGTCGGGCAGGATGGGAACGCGCGCCTGCGCCAATACGCTCCCGGCATCCAGCTCTTCGTTCACGACATGGACCGAACATCCCGCGTGTGTCTCGCCGGCCGCGATCGCACGCGCATGGGTGTCGAGCCCCTTGTACGCGGGCAGCAACGACGGATGGATATTGACGATCCGGTCGCGCCACGCCGCAACGAACGCGCCCGACAACAGCCGCATATAGCCCGCCAGCGCGATGGTCTCGACCCCCGCCGCCCGCAGCGCGCCGTCGATCGCCGCTTCATAGTCCGCCTTGGGGATGCCGCGCGGCGAATGGGCGAAGGTCGCGATACCCTGTTCGGCGGCGTGGGTCAGGCCGGCGGCATCGGGCTTGTCCGACGCCACAAGAACGATTTCGTACGGACAGTCCTCCGCGCGTGCCGCCGCGATCAGCGCCGCCATATTCGATCCCCGCCCCGAAATCAGGACGCCGACGCGGTGTTTAGCCAAGGTGCGTCGCGCTCCAGTCGGCACGGGCGCTCCACGTCCCCGCGCTACCCTTGACGGTGCAACCTTGGTCACCCGCATCGACCGTACCGATCCGCACGACCGTCTCGCCCGCATCCGCCAGCGCCGCCGCAACCGCATCGGCGTCCTCGGCCGACACCAGCACCGCCATGCCAATCCCGCAGTTGAACGTCCGCGCCATCTCGCCCGGCTCGATATTGCCCTGCGCTTGCAGGAACGCCATCAGCCGCGACTGTTCCCACGCATCGGCATCGACCGTCGCGTGCGCGCCCTCGGGCAGCACGCGCGGAATATTCTCCAGCAACCCGCCGCCGGTAATATGCGCCAGCCCATGGATGCGCCCCGCGCGCAGCAGCGGCAGCAGCGACTGCACGTAAATCCTGGTCGGTGCCATCAGCGCGTCGATCAGCAGCACGTCCTGATCGAACAGGGCAGGGCGGTCGAGCTTCCACCCCTTGTCCGCCGCCAGCCGCCGGACCAGCGAAAAACCGTTCGAATGCACGCCCGACGATGCCAGCCCGAGAATGACGTCGCCGACCGCGACCTTGTCGCCGGTCAGCAACTGCTCACGCTCGACCGCACCGACGCAGAAGCCCGCCAGATCGTAATCGCCATCGGCATACATGCCCGGCATTTCCGCCGTCTCGCCCCCGATCAGCGCGCACCCCGCCTGCCGGCACCCTTCCGCGATCGACGCGACGACCCGCTCGGCGGTATCGGCGACCAGCTTGGCGCAAGCGTAATAATCGAGGAAGAACAGCGGCTCGGCACCCTGTACGATCAGGTCGTTGGCGCACATCGCGACCAGATCGATGCCGACCCCGTCATGCGCGTCGTGTTCGATCGCCAGCTTCAGCTTGGTCCCCACGCCGTCATTGGCCGCGACCAGCAGCGGGTCCTTGAACCCGGCTGCCTTGGGGTCGAACACCCCGCCGAAGCCGCCCAGTTCGGCATCGGCCCCCGGCCGCCGCGTCGACTTCGCCAGCGGCCCGATGGCGCGCACCAGGGCATTGCCCGCCGCGATCGAGACGCCTGCCTGTGCGTAGGTATAGCCGCCGCCGCGGTCCGCTTCGTTGCTCATGACGCCCGGTTAGCCACATCGCGCTTGGATTTCCACGCCTGCTTCGTCAAAAGGCGCGCATGACTTTGGTTCAGCCCCGCCGCATCCTTGCCGCCCTCGCATTGGGCGTGGTCGCGACCGGGGCGGTCGTGGCGCAGCAGGGCGGCGTCGCGGCGGTCGACGGATCGGGCAGTTTCGAGGTGAACGGCGTCCGCGTCGACGTCGCCGGTACCTCGGCAGACGCCGCGCGCACCGCCGGCTGGCGGCTGGCCCAGCGCAAGGGCTGGCAGATGCTGTCGCAGCGGCTGACCGGACAGGCGCGCTCGCTGCCCGACGGCACGCTCGATTCGCTCGTCACCAGCATCGTCGTCGAAAGCGAACAGATCGGTCCGAACCGCTACATCGCCCGGCTGGGCGTGCTGTTCAATCGCGGCCGCGCCGCATCGATCCTCGGCATCGCCGGCGTGTCCGAACGCAGCCCGGCGATGCTGGTCGTGCCGCTGATGTGGGACGGCGGCACCGGTACCGTATTCGAACGGGCGACGCCGTGGCAGGCGGCATGGGCGCGCTTCCGCACCGGCGGCAGCGTCATGGACTATGTCCGCCCCAGCGGCACCGGTGCCGATGGCCTGCTGCTCAACGCCGGACAGGTCACGCGCCGCGGGCGCGGCTGGTGGCGCACCGTGCTCAACCAATATGGCGCGTCCGACGTGCTGATCCCGCAGGTGCGCCTCTATCGCCAATGGCCCGGCGGCCCGGTGATCGGCACCTTCACCGCCGGCTTTGGCCCCGACAACCGCCTGCTCGGCAGCTTCTCGCTGCGCGTCAATCAGGGGGATGCGGTGCCGGCCTTGCTGGACGAAGGGGTCCGCCGGCTCGACGCGCTGTATCAACAGGGTCTGCGCAGCGGGATGCTGCGCCCCGATCTGGTGCTGGCGGCACCGCCGCCGGGCAGCATGGTCTTGCCCGACGAAGTCGACCTGATCGATCCGACGATCACCGAACCCGGCATCGGTCCGACGCCGCTGCCGACCGGTGAGAGCGTCACCCTGTCGATCCAGGCGGATACCCCGACCGTCGCCGCCGTCGAATCGACCGAAGCCGCGCTGCGATCGGTCCCCGGCGTCCGCTCGGCAGCAACCTCCAGCCTCGCGCTCGGCGGCGTATCGGTGCTGCGCGTGACCTTCGACGGCGATGTCGCCATCCTCACCGCCGCGCTCGAATCGCGCGGCTGGCAGGTCCAGCAGGGGGAGGGGGCACTGCGCATCCGCCGCCGCGCCGCCGCCACCGCGCCCACTCTGCCGAGTGCGCCGCAGGGATGACGACGCTGTCTCGCGGTACGGTTCAGCTTACCCTGCCATTGGAACTGCCAGTCGGTGCCCGGCAGGACCTGTTCCTCGTCGGGCCGTCGAACGAAGCCGCCGTCCATCATCTCGACCATTTCGCGACCTGGCCGGTCCATGCCGCACTGCTGGTCGGCCCGCGCAAATCGGGACGCACGCTGCTGGCGCGGCTGTTCGCAGCCAAGAGCGGCGGCACGATCGCCGACGATGCCGACCGATGGAGCGAGGCCGATCTGTTCCACGCATGGAACCGGGCGCAGGGCGAGGCGCGCCCGCTGCTGATCGTCGCCGACGCCGCGCCGCCGATCTGGCGGATCGGCCTGCCCGACCTGCGCTCGCGGATCAATGCGACGCCGGTACTGCGGCTCGAAGCACCCGACGATGTGCTGATCGAAACACTGCTGCAATATCTCTTCGACAGGAAGGAACTCGTCGCCGCGCCCGATCTGGTGCGCTGGCTTGCCCGCCGCGTCGAACGAAGCCACCTTGCGGTGCTTCGCATCGTCGAGGCTTTGGAGGAAGATGCCATGTTGCGCTCGACGCGCCGTCTGACCGTTCCCGCCGCGCGCGTCGCGCTGACCGGTAACCCGCTGCTGCTGGACCGACTGCTGTGAACGATCCCGTCCCCTCCGCCCGCACCACCGTCGCCGCCGCGCCCGAGGCCCGCTATTTCAACCGCGAACTGTCGTGGCTGGCGTTCAACCGCCGCGTGCTGGACGAAGCGTGCAATCCCGATCACCCGCTGCTCGAACGGCTGCGCTTCCTGTCGATTTCGGCGACCAATATCGATGAATTCTTCATGGTCCGCGTTGCGGGTCTGAAAGGGCAGCAGATGCAGGAGGTCGGCCACGAATCGGTCGACGGCCTGACCCCGTCGCAGCAACTGGCGGCGATCACCGTCGACGCCGCCGGGCTGGTCGACAGCCAGCAGCGCATCTGGCGCGATATCGCCGCACGATTGGCCGATGCCGACATCCTCGTGCTCGGTGCCGACGAAATCCATGGCGAGACCGAGGAATGGCTCGCCCGCTATTTCCGGGAACAGGTGTTTCCGGTGCTGACCCCGCAGGCGCTCGATCCGGCACACCCGTTCCCGTTCATCCCGAACCTCGGTTCGGCGATGCTGTTCGACCTGATCCGCCGGTCGGACGATGTCGAGGTGCGCGAGGTCGTGCTGCTGCCCCCGGCGATGCCACGCTTCGTCCGCCTGCCGGGCAAGACCGCGCGCTATGTCGCGATCGAAACCGTGCTGCGCCATTTCTCGGGCCTGTTCTTCCCCGGTTACACGGTGCGCGCATCCGCCGCCTTCCGCGTCATCCGCGACAGCGATATCGAACTCGAGGAAGAGGCCGAGGATCTGGTCCTCTATTTCCGCACCGCGATCAAACGCCGTCGTCGCGGCCGGATCATCCGGTTGGAAATCGAATCCGGTATTTCCGACGAACTGGTCCAGCTGCTGCGGGACGAAATGGGCGGCAGCGATGCGCTCATCACCGAAACCGGCGGGTTCCTTGGCATCGGCGACCTCGCGATGCTGGTCGCCGAAGATCGGCCCGACCTGAAATTTCCGCCGTTCAGCCCGCGCTTCCCCGAACGCATCCGCGAATATGGCGGCGATTGTTTCGCGGCGATCCGCGCGAAAGACATCGTCGTCCACCACCCGTATGAAACCTTCGACGTGGTACTCGCCTTCCTCAAGCAAGCCGCCGCGGACCCCGATGTCGTCGCGATCAAGCAGACGCTGTACCGCGCGGGCAAGCAATCCGCCGTCGTCGCGGCGTTGGTCGCCGCCGCCGAGGCCGGCAAGTCGGTGACCGCCGTCGTCGAACTCAAGGCCCGGTTCGACGAGGAACAGAATCTCAACCTCGCCTCGGTCCTCGAACGCGCCGGCGTGCAGGTCGTCTATGGCTTCATCGAGTGGAAGACCCACGCCAAGATCTCGATGGTCGTCCGGCGCGAGGAACAGGGCTATCGCACCTATTGCCACTTCGGCACCGGCAATTATCATCCGATCACCGCGCGCATCTACACCGACCTCAGCTTCTTCACCGCCGATCCGGTGATCGGGCGCGATGCGGCGCAGGTGTTCAACTACATCACCGGCTATGTCGAACCGCAGGCGCTGCAACAGCTTGCCATTTCCCCACGCGACCTTCGCGACCGGCTGGAGGCGCTGATCGAGGGCGAGATACAGACCGCCCGCGCCGGTGGCGACGGTTCGATCTGGCTGAAGATGAACTCGCTGGTCGACCCGGCACTGATCGACAAGCTGTACGAGGCATCGGCGGCAGGCGTGCAGATCGACCTGATCGTCCGCGGCATCTGCTGCCTGCGGCCAGGCGTGCCGGGCATGTCGGACAACATCCGCGTCAAATCGGTCGTTGGCCGGTTCCTTGAACACAGTCGCATCTATTGCTTCGGCAATGGGCAGGCGCTGCCGAACGACGACGCGCTGATCTATGTGTCGTCCGCCGACTGGATGCCGCGCAACTTCGACCGCCGCGTCGAATATCTGCTGCCGATCACCAACCCGACCGTCCACGATCAGGTTCTCGATCAGGTCATGGTCGCCAATCTGCTCGATACCGAACAGAGCTGGGACCTTGGCCCCGATGGCAGCTATCGCCGGATGGCGAAGGGCGACAAGCCGTTCAATTTGCACCGTTATTTCATGACCAATCCGTCGCTGTCCGGGCGCGGCGCGGCGATCGAGAGCGGTGCTGCCACCGTACCGCAAAAACTGTCGCTGCGTGCATGGCGGGCGGCCCGGGAAGGAACGACGTGATCCGATTGCCGTGGAGCCGCCCCGCCACCATCGCGCACAGTGCGATCATCGACATCGGGTCGAACTCGATCCGCCTGGTCGTCTATGGCGGGCCGGACCGCATTCCGGCAACGCTGTTCAATGAAAAGGTGCTGGCCGGTCTCGGCCGGTCGCTCGCCGAAACGGGGACGATCGACGCCGATGCGTTTCGCGTCGCCGGGGCGGCACTCGCCCGCTTCGCATGGCTGGCCCGCGAGATGCAGGTCGATGTCGTCCGCACCGTCGCGACTGCTGCCGTCCGCGACGCCAGCAACGGCCCCGACCTGATCGCGCTGGCTGAACGATACGGTCTGACCGTCGAGACCCTGTCGGGCGAGGAAGAGGCGCAGGCCGCCGGTCACGGCGTATTGTCCGCGATCCCCGATGCCGACGGCATCGTCGGCGACCTTGGCGGCGGCAGTCTCGAACTGGTTCGGGTGAAGGGCGGCAAGCTCGGCGACCGGGTGTCGTTTCCGCTGGGCGTGTTGCGCATCGGCGCGATCCGCGAACGTCGCGCGGGCGAACTCGATCGCACGGTGCAGCGGATGGTGCGCGACGCCGGGTGGACCGGGCGGGGGCAGGGGTTGCCCTTCTACATGGTCGGCGGGTCCTGGCGCGCGCTCGCCCGGCTCGACATGCATCATACCGGCTATCCGCTGCCGATCGCGCACGGCTATTCGATTTCATTAGCCCGTATCAATGTGTTGCGGAAGATTCTTGCCGAAGTTCCTCGTACCGATCTGAAGGCGGTGCCGAACCTGTCGGGGGGGCGTGTGCCGACGCTCGACAATGCCACCTCGGTTCTTGCCGCGATGACGAAGCATCTCGGATCGGCGACGACGATGGTGTCCGCCTATGGCTTGCGCGAGGGGTTGCTCTACGCCGCCTTGCCCGCCGACGTCCGCGCGCAGGACCCGTTGCTGATCGCCGCGCATGACGAGGGTGCCCGGCAGGGCCGCTTCGCCGAACATGGCGACCTGCTGCACAAATGGATCGCGCCGCTGTTTCCGCAGGACGATCCGGCGATGGTCCGGCTGCGCCATGCCGCCTGCCTGCTCGCCGATGTGGGCTGGCATGCGAATCCCGAATTTCGCGCCGAGCGCGGTGTCGAAATCGCCTTGCACGGCAATTGGGTCGCGATCGACGCCGCCGGCCGCGCGATCGTTGCGCAGGCGCTGTACAGCTGCCTTGGCGGCGGCGGGGATGCCGCACCCGACCCGCTGCCCCGGCTTGCCCCGGCCGCAGCACTGTCCGCCGCCCATCGCTGGGGACTCGCCATGCGTCTCGGTCAACGCCTGAGCGGTGGCGTCGCCGCGCCGCTCCAGCGCACCGACCTGCGGCGCGGCCGGGGTCAGGTCGAACTGGTCGTGCCCGCCCGCGACACCGCGCTCTATGGGGAAGCCGTGCAGAAGCGGCACAAGGCGCTGGCGACCGCGCTCGGTATGGAGGCCGCGCTGGTCACGACCTGAAGCGCTTTCCTACACGCTCCCGATTTGCGACCTCCGGCCGCTCTTTCGACCGCCCGAATCACGAACCCGCCTGCACCAGTCGCTCGGCGCGGAAGCCAGAACACACTGTGTCAACTTCCGCGTCCCCCACGGCAATTAACTGATTGAAATAGTGAGACTTTGGTAAGTTTCATCAACGAACGTACCGTAACCTTCGTCAACTTCCGCAACCTTATCCGCAGCGCAGCCGCGTCACGACGCCCTTGTCGTCGACATGAATGTTCAGCCGGTCGGGCCGGAAGTCCATCGTGACCATTGCCCCCGGCCGGATCACCCGGACCGCCCGCGCGCCGGACCGCTTGCGGGCATCGTCTTCCATCGTTGCCGTCACCGCCTTGCCGACCAGATCGTCGATCGAACCGATCCCGCAATCCTCGATCTGTCCGACCATCCCGGTTCCGGCCGGACGCCCGCCCATCGCGGGCGGCGTCGTCGCCCCCGGCGGCGGAGTCCGGGGTTGCGGTTCGGTACACCCGGCCACCGCCATCGCCATCAGCGCCAACTGCTTCATTCCACTACCTCCGCCCGCGTCATCTTCAATCGTCCACCCAATACGGTGAACCCAAGCTGACCCTCGACCAGCGCCAGGGCGTCGCGACCGAACTGTTCGAACCGCCAGCCGGTCAGGATCGACAGCCCCTCGCGCTGCCCGGCCGCCAATGCCTCCAGATCGTCCGACCGCGCCAGCAGGCGCGACGCGACCTTGATCTCGTTGGCCCGGATTTTCAGCAGCAGTTTCAACAGGTCGGCGACCAGCGCCCCTTCCTTGCCCAATGCCGGCTTGCGTTCGTCGCGGCCCGGCATCTCGTCGGCGGGCAGCGGCTTGGCTTCGGCCAGCGCGGTCATCATCCGCGCGCCGATATCGTTGTGCGCCCATGCCGCCGACAACCCGCGCACCTTGGCGAGATCGGCCTGTTTGCGCGGCGGATTGCCCGCCAGATCGGCGATCGTCTCGTCCTTGACGATCCGCCCGCGCGGCAAATCCTTGCCCTGCGCCTCCAGCTCGCGCCATTTGCCCAGCGCCTTCAACCGCCCCAGCACGTCGGGCTTGCGGCTGTTGACGCGAACGCGCTGCCACACCGTTTCCGGATCGTTGAAATAATTGGACGGATCGCCGATCCGCTCCATTTCTTCATCCAGCCATAATCCGCGCCCGGTCTTGCGCAGCTTGCCCAGCATCTTGGGAAAAATGACCGACAGATGCGTCACGTCGGCGATCGCATAATCGATCTGCCGATCGTCAAGCGGCCGCCGCGACCAGTCGGTGAAGCGCGCCCCCTTGTCGACCGTGATCCCCAGATAGGCATCGACCAGATTGGAATAGCCGACCTGCTCCCCCTGACCCAGCGCCATCGCCGCCACCTGCGTGTCGAACATGGGGAAGGGGGTCTTGCCGGTCAGGTTATAGACGATCTCGATATCCTGCCCACCGGCATGGAAGACCTTCAGCACGTCGTCATTATCGGTCAACAGGTTGAGCAGGGGGGTCAGGTCGATCCCCGGTGCCATCGGGTCGATCGCGGCGGCTTCCTCGGTATTGGCGATCTGGATCAGGCACAGTTCGGGCCAATAGCTGTTCTCGCGCATGAATTCGGTGTCGACGGCAACGAAGTCGGACGTGGCGAGGCGGGTACAGAGGGCAGCGAGCGTCGCGCTGTCCGCGATCAACGGATGGATATGCATCGCGTCCGCATAGCAAGGGCCGCGCGCCTTGACAAAAGGGGGTGGGAGAGAGAAGCGCCCCACGTTCAGAAATCACTATTTTAGTGAAACACCGCCAAAGGTCTTACCGATGCACGCCTATCGCACTCATAACTGCGGCCAGTTGACCGACGCGAACGATGGCGAGACCGTCCGCCTGTCGGGCTGGGTGCATCGCAAGCGCGACCATGGCGGCGTGTTGTTCATCGACCTTCGCGACCATTACGGCATTACCCAGATCGTCGCGGACAGCGATTCGCCGGCGCTCGCGCTGCTCGAATCGGCGCGGACCGAGTCGGTCCTGACGATCGACGGCAACGTAAAGCTGCGCAGCGAGGCGACGAAGAACCCCAACCTCGCCACCGGCGCGATCGAAATCTACGCGCGCGCCGCGACGCTCCAGTCGGCGGCGCAGGAACTGCCGATGCCGGTCGCGGGCGAAGCCGAATATCCCGAAGACATCCGTCTGCGCTATCGCTTCCTCGACCTGCGTCGTGAACGGCTGCACGCGAACATCCTGCTGCGCTCGAACGTCATCGCGTCGCTGCGCCGCCGGATGATCGATCAGGGCTTCACCGAATTCCAGACCCCGATCCTTACCGCATCGTCGCCGGAAGGGGCACGCGATTATCTGGTCCCCAGCCGGGTCCATCCAGGCAAATTCTATGCGTTGCCGCAGGCGCCGCAGATGTTCAAGCAGCTGCTGATGGTCGCCGGTTTCGACCGGTATTTTCAGATCGCGCCATGCTTCCGCGACGAAGACGCGCGCGCCGACCGTAGCCCGGGCGAATTCTACCAGCTCGATTTCGAGATGAGCTTCGTCACGCAGGAAGACGTGTTCGCTGCGATCGAACCCGTACTGCACGGCGTGTTCGAGGAATATGCAAACTGGCAGGGCAAGGGCCGCACGGTCAGCCCGCTGCCGTTCCAGCGCATCCCCTACCGCGAATCGATGCTGAAATACGGCAACGACAAGCCCGACCTGCGCAACCCGCTGATCATCACCGACGTGTCCGAACTGTTCGTCGGTTCGGGCTTCGGCCGTTTCGCCTCGATCGTCGAGGCAGGCGACGTGGTTCGCGCCGTGCCGGCCCCCAAGACCGCCGACAAGAGCCGCAAATTCTTCGACGACATGAACGCGTGGGCGCAGTCGGAAGGGTTTGCCGGCCTCGGCTATGCCACGCGCAAGGGCGGCGAATGGGGCGGCCCGATCGCCAAGAACCATGGCGAGGAAGGCATGGCCAAAATCGCCGAAGCCCTTGGCCTCGGTCCCGACGACGGCGTGTTCTTCGCCGCCGGCAAGGAAGCGCAGGCCGCCAAGCTCGCCGGCCTCGCGCGAACCCGCGTTGCCGAAACGCTCGGCCTGATCGACGACAAGCGGTTCGAATTCTGCTGGATCGTCGATTTCCCGATGTTCGAATATGACGAGGACGCGAAGAAGGTCGATTTCAGCCACAACCCCTTCTCGATGCCGCAGGGCGAGATGGAAGCGCTGGAGACGATGAACCCGCTCGACATCCTCGCCTATCAGTACGACATCGTCTGCAACGGCGTGGAGCTGTCGTCGGGCGCGATCCGGAACCATCGTCCCGAAATCATGTACAAGGCGTTCGAAATCGCCGGCTACAGCCAGGAAGACGTCGACACGAACTTCGCGGGGATGATCAACGCGTTCAAGTTCGGCGCACCGCCGCACGGGGGCTCGGCACCGGGTGTCGACCGGATCGTCATGCTGCTGGCGGACGAGCCGAATATTCGCGAGGTCATCACATTCCCGATGACGCAGAAGGCGGAAGATCTGATGATGGGTGCGCCGAACTATGCGACGCCCAAGCAGCTTCGCGAACTCAATATCCGCGTGACCGTCGACGGTCCGAAGGAAGGGTAAGAAGAGTTGTGGGGCGGGGGAGTATTCCCGCCCCGCGTCCTATTCACGCGTTTTCGAACGTATCGCCCTCGAGCACGCGCAGGCGCCCGTCCTCGATTGCGAAGACCGCGCCGTGCAGCTTGAGCGTGCCGGCCTCGACCCGTTCCTTGACGAACGGGAAGGTCATCAGGTTGTTGAGTGAGACTTTCACGCCTTCCTGCTCAAGTGCCTTCTGACCCTCTGGACCGGTGCCATGCTCGGCCACGACCTTTTCGCGTGCGCCGTCGAGCAGGTCGATCCAGTGGGCGACGAAGCCGCCTTCGCCCGGCTTGGTATTCGCCAGCGCCTGCGTCAGGCAAGCGTTGACGCCGCCGCACGCACCATGGCCAAGGACGAGGACTTCCTCGACCTCCAGCTTCGTCACCGCAAATTCCAGCGCCGCCGACACGCCGTGCCGCCCGCCATCATCCTCGAACGGCGGCACGAGATTGGCGACGTTGCGCACCACGAAGATTTCGCCCGGACGTGCGCCGAAAATGGTCGCCGGATCGACGCGGCTGTCGGAACAGGCGATCACCATCACCTTGGGGCTCTGGCCACTGGCCAGTTCGCTCCAGCGTTCGCGTTCCTGCTGCCATTCGGTGCCGCGGAAGCGATAATAGCCCTCTTTGAGGTCGCTGAAGTGCATCAATGATTCTCCGTCATAAGGTATAAACCTTCCCTCGTTCGGTAGACGCACGGCGCGCGCGAACGTTGCAGGCGGTTGTTCGTTTCGCCGTGTATCGCTATCTGACACGCATGAACGAGATGACGCCGCTGCCCCGCCCCGAGCGGATCCGCAAGCCCGACTGGATTCGGGTCAAGGCACCGACCGGCAAGGTGGTGCAGGAAACCCGCGCGCTGATGCGCTCGAAAAGCCTGACGACGGTTTGCGAGGAGGCGGCCTGTCCGAACATCGGCGAATGCTGGTCGAAGAAGCATGCGACCGTCATGATCCTCGGCGACACCTGCACCCGCGCCTGCGCGTTCTGCAACGTGAAGACCGGCATGCCGCGCGCGGTCGATCCGATGGAGCCGCAGCATGTCGCCGAAGCGGCGGCGGCGATGGGACTAAACCATATCGTCATCACCTCAGTCGATCGCGACGACCTGCCCGATGGCGGTGCCAAGCAGTTCGTGAAGGTGATCGAGGCGATCCGCGCCGCGAACCCGACTACGACGATCGAAATCCTGACCCCCGATTTCCGCAACAAGCACGAGGCGGCGGTCGAGATGATCGTCGCGGCGCGGCCGGACGTCTACAACCACAACCTCGAAACCGTGCCGCGTCTCTATCCGACCATCCGCCCGGGTGCGCGCTATTACGCATCGCTGCGGCTGCTGGAGAGCGTCAAGAAGCTCGACCCGTCGATCTTCACCAAATCGGGTATCATGCTCGGCTTGGGCGAAGAACGGCTGGAAGTGCATCAGGTGATGGACGACATGCGATCGGCCGACATCGATTTCCTGACCATGGGCCAGTATCTGCAACCGACGCCCCGCCATGCGAAAGTCATCGACTTCGTGACCCCCAAGGCGTTCGACGGGTTTGCGGCGATCGCGCGGGCCAAGGGCTTCCTGCTGGTGGCGTCGTCGCCGCTCACCCGGTCGAGCTACCATGCCGGTGACGATTTCGAACGGATGCGGGCGAACCGGGATGCCAAGCTGGGCGTTGTCCGCGGCTGATGCCAAAGCATAGCGAAACCCGCCATCTGCCCTATTCCCCCGAGCAGATGTTCGATCTGGTCGGCGACGTCGCGCGCTATGGCGAGTTCCTGCCATGGGTCAGCGCGATCCGGGTCCGGTCGAGCAGCGATACCGAAATGGTCGCCGACATGATCGTCGGCTTTAAGGGGCTGCGGGAAAGCTTCACGTCGAAGGTGCAGAAGGAACGCCCCGACCATATCCGCGTCGATTATCTCGACGGGCCGCTCAAATATCTGAACAACGACTGGCGCTTCCGCCCCGATGGCCAGGGCGGCTGCTACGTCGATTTCGGCGTCGATTTTCAGTTCAAGAGCCGCATGTTCGAGATGCTGGCCGGACAGGTGTTCGACCGGGCGCTCCGCAAGATGATCGGCGCGTTCGAGGATCGCGCCGCCGATCTTTACGGCGATTCGGGCACCGGTTCCTCGGGCGCGACGTCGGGCGGCAGCAGCAGTTCGAGCGCACATAGCGCCGCCTGAAGGCGGACCCCGCCACGCCCCAGATCGCCGAACTGGCGCAGGTCGGCAACGATCTTCGCCGGATCGCCGCCCTTTTCCGCGCGCGCGAACACGACCGTGCCGACCGGCTTCTTTTCGGTACCGCCACCCGGACCGGCGACGCCGGTGATCGCAACCGCGACATCGGCCTGCGTCACTTCCAGCGCACCCTGCGCCATGCTCCACGCGGTCGCGATCGATACCGCACCGAACGTTTCGAGCACGTCGGAACTGACCTTTACCAGATCGACCTTGGCATCGTTCGAATAGGTTACGAAGCCTGCGCCGAACACCTCCGAACAGCCCGGAATTTCGGTGATCGCCGCCGAAACCAGCCCGCCGGTGCAGCTTTCGGCCAGCGTGATGCGCCGTCCCGCGGCACGGTTCGTCTCGACGACCCGGCGCGCGGCCGCGATCAATTCGGGGGGCAAGATACTATCCATCACATCAATTCCGGGCGCGTTGTCCGCAGAGCGGCAGACGCATTTGGGGTTGGGGCCGGTCGGCATCAATCTGTGCGAACAACACGACCAGACCGGCGACGTTGCGCGGTGGCAATGGCTGCACCAGGTTCGCGGCACGCTCGATCCGCGGACAATCGGCGGGATCGATATTGCCGACGACCATCGGCGCGATCAGCGATGCGACCAGCGGCGCGGCGAAGGACGAATCGAGCAACTGGATCGCCTGCGGCGCGGTCAGCCGCGCGAGGGCCGCCTTTGCCTGCGGCCATGCGGCATCGGTCTCGGCTTCGTAGCGGGCAAGGAACGGCCCGCCGGTCCGCCGGAGCAAGGCGGTGGCGGGCAGGGCATTGGCACAGCGCGCGCCCGCCTGTCGGATCAGTTCGGGCGCGACGAACAGCACCAGCGCCTCGGCTTCCGCCGGCGTGACGCATGACGGCGGGGTCTGTGCGGATGCCGAACCGCAGGCGATCAGTGCGAGCAAGGCGGCAAAGCGCTTCATGCCGGCACCCGGATCGTCGCGATCGCCTGTGCGGCGATCCCTTCCTGTCGCCCGGTGAAGCCCAGTCGCTCGCTGGTCGTCGCCTTGATGCTGACCTGTCGTTCCTCGATCGTCAGGATTTCGGCGATCCGGCTGCGCATCGCGGCACGGTGCGGCCCGATCTTGGGCGCTTCGCAGATCAACGTCAGGTCGACAAAATCGATGACCCCGCCCTCGGCACGGACGAGCTTGCCAGCGTGCGCCAGAAACTGTCCCGATTCGGCACCGCGCCATTGCGGATCGCTCGGCGGAAAATGCGTTCCGATATCGCCGGCACCGATCGTGCCGAGCAGGGCGTCGGTAATGGCGTGCAGCGCGACATCGGCATCGCTATGTCCCGACAGACCGCGGTCATGCGGGATCAGCACCCCGCCCAGCCACAATTCCTCCCCGGTTTCGAGGCGATGGACGTCGTAACCGGTGGCGCTGCGCGACACGAGCGCGGGCAAGGCGCGCGCCTCGGCCAGCGCGAAATCGGTCGGATAGGTGATCTTGTCGAGCATAGCGTCCCCTTCGACCATCGCCACGTCCAGCCCGATCGCGCGCAGCATCTGCGCATCGTCGGTCGCCTCGGCATCCGGGTCCCACGCGGCATGGGCATCGCGAATTGCCGCCAGCGCGAACGCCTGCGGCGTCTGCACCCGCACCAGCGTCGCCCGTGGCACGATATCGCCCAATGCCGCGTCCCCTTGCGCGAGCGTATCGGCAACGGGGAGTACGGGCACCACGCCCGCGGCGTGGTCGAGCGCGGCGAGCAAGCGGTCGATCGTGTCGGCCGGGACGAATGGCCGTGCTGCGTCATGGATCAAAATGCGTGCGGCATCGGCGACGAGGGCAAGGCCGGCGGCGACGCTTTCGCGCCGCGTCGCGCCGCCGACGACATACTCCACGTCGCCGATGGCAGCGCGCAGGGCGTCGGCCTGTCCATCCCCGATCACGACGACGACCCGGTCGATGCCGGGATGCGACGACAGCGCGGCATAGGCGTGCGCGACCATCGGCCGTCCGGCGATGGTCGCAAATTGCTTCGGGGTGGCGCTGCCCGATCGCGTGCCGTTACCGGCGGCGACGATCAGCACGACTGTTGGTCCGGTCTGCATGGCCGTCCGCCTAGCGCAAGGCGCGTGCGCCCGCCAGCCTTGCCCTGCGCGGCGGGTTGCGCTAGGGCGTGCCTGATTTTCAGGCACAATTGATGACCATAGTTCCCATCCGTATCGGCGATGTCGTCATCGACACGCCCGTAATCCTCGCGCCGATGACCGGCGTCACCGACCTGCCGTTCCGCAAGATGGTGCGGCGGCACGGATCGGGGCTGAACGTTACCGAAATGATCGCCAGCCAGGCCGCGATCCGCGAAACCCGTCAGTCGATTCAGAAGGCAATGTGGGATCCGGTCGAGGAACCGGTGTCGATGCAGCTGGTCGGCTGCACACCTATCGAAATGGGCGAAGCCGCGAAGCTGGCCGAGGACAAGGGCGCAGCGATCGTCGACATCAACATGGGCTGTCCGGTGCGCAAGGTGACGAACGGCGATGCCGGATCGGCGCTGATGCGCGATCTGCCGCTCGCCGCCGAGCTCATCGCGGCGGTGGTGAAGGCGGTGGACGTGCCGGTCACCGTGAAGATGCGGATGGGCTGGGACCATGCCAGCCTCAACGCTCCCGAACTGGCGCATATCGCCGAGGATCTGGGGGCACAGATGGTGACCGTCCATGGCCGCACCCGCAACCAGATGTACCGCGACCATGCCGACTGGGGGTTCGTCCGCCGGGTGAAGGACGCCGTGAAGGTGCCGGTGATCGTCAACGGCGATATCTGCTCGGTCGACGATGCCCGGACCGCGCTGGACCAGTCGGGTGCCGATGGCGTGATGATCGGTCGTGGTGCCTATGGCCGCCCGTGGCTGCTGGCGCAGGTTATGCAGGCCCTGTCGGGCGAGCATGTTCGGGACGATCCCTCGGTCGAGGAACAATATCGCCTGATCCTCGAACATTATCATATGATGCTCGACCATTATGGCACCGAAACCGGCGTCAACATGATGCGCAAGCATATCGGTTGGTACACCAAGGGGCTGCACGGCTCCGCCGATTTCCGGAACAAGGTCAATCAGGAAGCGAGCGCCAAGACGGTGCTGGCGATGCTCGACGACTTCTACGCACCATGGTGCTCGCGCGCCGCAGCGTGACCTCCGCTATGGCGATGCCGGCATTTGCCGACCTGTTCGCAGGGCTTCCGGTCGCCGCGCTGGTGCTCGATGAGGCGGGGTGTATCGCCCATGCCAATGGTGCCGCCGAACTGCTGCTGAACCTGTCGGACCGGGCGATGCGCGGCCTGTCACTCGAACAGATCATCTCGCTGCCACCGGGCTATGCCGAACAGCGCGATGGCCGGGCCTTTGCCAGCTACGACTGCGAATTGCAGTTGAAGCGCGGCGGGCGGCTTCGCCTCGACTTTCACGACAGCCCGGCGGCGCACGGCTCGGCATGGCGGATCGTCATGCTGTACGGCCGGCGCGGTGGCCACACGATGTCGCAGGCCGCCGGCGCGCGGGCCGCGATCGGTGCGGCGGCGATGCTGGGGCATGAGATCAAGAACCCGCTGTCGGGCATTCGCGGTGCCGCGCAGTTGCTGGCGGGTGACGTCGACGATCGCCCCGTCCTGACCGATCTGATCATCGCCGAGGTCGATCGCATCGCCGCGCTGATCGACCGGATGCAGGATTTCACCGACGATCGGCCACGCGAATTGGTGGCACAGAACATTTATCCGGTCCTGGCGCATGCGGTGCAACTCGCGTCGGCCGGGTTCGCCCGCGGGATTACGATCGAGGAGCGGTTTGATCCGTCGTTACCGCCGGTCCGCATCGACCGCGACGCATTTGTTCAGGTCATGGTAAATCTGCTGAAGAACGCGGCGGAAGCGTTGGAAAAAGTGGAGAAACCCCGCATCATTCTCGGCACCGCTTATCGCCACGGGCTGTCGCACGGCATCCATGACGGCAGCCGACGTGCCGTACCGATCGAGCTGACCGTCACCGACAACGGCCCCGGCGCGCCAGCCGACATTGCCGGCCACCTGTTCGAACCCTTCGTCTCGGGCAAGCGCGAGGGGCGGGGGTTCGGCCTGCCGATGGTCGAGAAGCTGGTCGGCGAGATGGGCGGTCTGGTCCGCTATGCCCGTGAAGGATTTCCCGCGATGACCGTGTTTCGCATGCACCTGCCGCGCGCATGACCGGCCCCGCCCGCATCCTCCTGGTCGACGACGACGCCGCGATCCGCACGGTCGTTGCACAGGCGTTGCGGCGGGAGGGGTATGACGTGCACAGCGTCGCGACCCTCGGCCAGTTGCGCGCCGAACTGCGTGGGGGGTTGCCGGGCGTGCTGGTCACCGACGTCGTCCTGCCTGATGGCGACGGCCTCGAAATGGCGGCGTCGCTCGCCACCGAATATCCCGATCTGCCGATCATCGTGCTATCGGCCCGCAACACGCTGACGACTGCCGTCCGGGCAGCGGAGGCGGGGGCGTTCGATTATCTGCCCAAGCCGTTCGATCTCGACACGCTCGCGCTGTCGGTGCGCGGCGCGCTGGCGCGGCGTGCCGGGGTGGTCGAGGAACAGCCGGTCGACGCGCTCGATTCGTCGCTGCCGCTGATCGGTCGCTCGCCGGCGATGCAGGACGTGTACCGCGTGATCGCCCGCGTCGTCGCGACCGACCTGACCGTGCTGGTCACCGGCGAATCGGGGACCGGCAAGGAACTGGTCGCCCGCGCGCTCCACGACCTCGGCCGGCGGCAGCGCGCGCCGTTCATTGCGCTAAATATGGCGGCGATCCCGCGTGAACTGATCGAGGCCGAACTGTTCGGCCACGAACGCGGTGCCTTTACCGGCGCGGCACAGCGTTCGGCGGGTAAATTCGAACAGGCCGCCGGGGGCACGTTGTTCCTTGACGAGATCGGCGACATGCCCATGGAGGCGCAGACCCGACTGCTGCGGGTCCTGCAATCGGGGGAATTTACCAGCGTCGGCGGTGCCCGCCTGATCCGGGCCAACGTCCGCATCGTCGCCGCAACGAACAAGACGCTGGCCGCGCAAGTCCAGTCGGGCCAGTTTCGCGAGGACCTGTTCTACCGCCTCAACGTCGTACCGATCGCGCTGCCGCCGCTGCGTGAACGGCGGCAGGACATTCCGCTGCTGGCGCGCCATTTTCTCGATCAGGCTGCCCGCGAGGGCCTGCCGCGCAAATCGCTGACGGCGGAGGCGTTGGCACTGCTGGAGGGGCATGACTGGCCCGGCAACGTCCGCGAGCTAGAGAATCTGATGCGTCGCATGGCCGTGCTCGGCCGCGACGCCGCGATCGAGGCGAGCGAACTGCGCGGCGCGCTGGGCGAAGCGACCGGCCGGCCGAGCGCGCTACCCGACACCGATCTCGACGAAGCAGTGCGCGCCTGGGTCCGCCGCATCGCTCGCGAAGAACCTGCCGCGCTCGACAACGGCACACTCTACGACCGGCTCATCTCCGACGTCGAACGCCCGCTGATCGAAGCGATGCTCGATCGCCACGCCAACAATCAGTTGCGTGCCGCAAAAGCCATGGGGTTGAACCGCAACACGCTGCGCAAACGGCTCGACGATCTGGGCATCGATCCGGCGCTGCGGGCCTATCATGCTGACAAGGAACGCTGATCGGTTCGGTTCGCACCCAGGTTGCGATTTGACGTGCGTTGCCGCGGGAATGTTGTAAAACCGCAACATGGGTGCAGCGTTGACGGAACCGGCTCGGGCCTCTTCGATCCCCGCGCGGTGGTTCCCGGCGATCGAGGCCGCGGTCCTGCTCCTTGCGATCGCGGTCGGCATCGGCAGCTATTTCCTGTTCGACGGCAGTCAGGCAGCACGCGGACGATTGCCATCGCCGTCGCTGATGGCGGTGGTACTGGTCGCCAACCTGATCCCGGCCATGGCGCTGCTCGTGCTGATGGGTCGCCGCATTGCCAAGCGTCGCGCGGCACGGTCGGAGATCGGTGGCACGGGCACGCTGCACGTGCGTCTGGTTGCGCTGTTCTCGATCCTCGCCAGCGTGCCGATGCTGCTGGTGACGGTCCTGGCGTCGTTTCTGTTCCAGTACGGGGTGGAATTCTGGTCTTCGCCGCGCGCGCGGGGAATTTTCGAGAACGCGCAGTCGATTGCTCAGTCGTCTTACAACGAATTTCTGACCGCCGTAGACGGACAGAATATTGCGGTCGCCGTCGATATCCAACGCATGCTTCTGGTAAATCGGTACCCGGTCGATAGCGTCCCGTTCCAGACGCTGTATCAGTCCAGCATCATCGTAAGGAACCTCGGAGACTCGGTTCTGTTCGAGATACCGCCCGATGGACGGCCGAAATCGATCGCATCGACGTCGATTTACGAGGGCCCGCTTCGTTGGAGTCTCGACCCGAAATCGATCGCCGCTCTGCGCGCGGGCAAGACAAGCTATGTCAGCGTGCGGGATCGGCAGGTTCAATCGGTGACGCGGGTACCCGGAACTCCCTATTATCTTTATTCCGCTCGCGAACTGAATCTTCAAACCTATCTCGAACGACTGAACCGTACGCGCGCGATCCTGTCCGACTATAACGCGCTCTTGAACCGGTCGCGCAGCGTACAGCTCCGCCTGAACATCGCGCTGTTCATCGTCTCGCTTCTGATCGTCGGCCTCGCGGTGTTCGTGGCGCTCGCCGTCGCCGACCGCCTCGTCAGGCCCGTCGGCGCGCTCGTCGGGGCCGCGCGGCGCATCGCCGATGGCGATCTGTCGGCGCGCGTTCCCGAACCGACCCATACCCGGACCAAGGACGAGATCGGCACGCTGGCCAGCGCGTTCAACAGCATGACCGAGCGGTTGCAGGAACAGACCGGCGAACTGGTCGCCGCGAACGCCCAGATCGACAGCCGCCGCGCGCTGATCGAAGCGGTGATGTCGGGCGTCAGCGCGGGCGTGGTATCGGTCGGGTCCGATCGGATCATCCGCCTCGCCAACAGCTCGGCGACCGCATTGCTCAAGACCGGCACGACCCCGCTCGTCGGGCGGCCGCTTGCCGACGTGGCCCCCGAACTCGACCCCTTGCTCAGCAGCGATACCCAGGACGCGATCATCCAGTTGGCCGCCGGCGGCGAGGCCAAGACGCTGGCGGTGCGCATCACCCGCGACGATGGCCAGCACATCCTGACCTTCGACGACATCACCCAGCAATTGCTGGATCAGCGGCGCGCGGCATGGTCCGACGTCGCCCGCCGCATCGCCCATGAAATCAAGAATCCGCTGACCCCGATTCAACTCGCCGCCGAGCGTCTGCAACGCCGTTATGGCAGCAAGCTGCACGAGGATGACGGCACCTTCGCGCGGTTGACCGAAACGATCGTGCGGCAGGTCGGCGACCTGCGGCGTATGGTCGACGAATTCTCGTCGTTCGCGCGGATGCCGAAACCGGTATTCCGTCACGAATCGCTCGCCGAACTGGCGCGGCAAAGCCTGTTCCTGCACGAAGTCGCCCACCCCGATATCGATTTCGTCCTCGAAGCCGCCGGCCCCGCACCGCTGGTCTGCGACCGCCGACAACTGGGGCAGGCGCTAACCAACATCGTCAAGAACGCGACAGAAGCCGTTGCCGCTCGCCCGGAGACGGCCGAACGCGGCCGCATCGAAATCGACGTTCGCTACGACGCGCAGGGGCGGATGCATATCGACACCAGCGACAACGGTATCGGCTTGCCGGTCGAGCGCGACCGTATCGCCGAACCGTACATGACGACGCGCAAGGGCGGCACCGGCCTCGGCCTCGCCATCGTGCGCAAGATCGTCGAGGAACATTTCGGAACCATATCGTTCGCCGACCGTCCCGGAGGAGGGACGATCGTATCGATCATATTCGACCCGTCGGTCCTTGCCGCCCTCGCCGGTACCGGAGCGACGGAAGATGATGCCCCACAGGAGGTTATGACGCGCCATCCCATGCTTACCCGGACCGGAACGCCCGCATGAAGCTCGACATTCTCGTCGTCGACGACGAAACCGACATCCGCGAACTGGTCGCCGGCGTCCTTGAGGACGAAGGTTATGACACGCGTGGCGCCGCCGACAGCGATGCCGCGCTGGAGGCGGTCGCACAACGTCGACCGTCGCTGGTCCTGCTCGATGTCTGGCTACAGGGATCACGGCTCGACGGGCTGGAGTTGCTCGACGAACTGAAGGCGCGCGATCCGTCGCTGCCGGTCCTCGTCATCTCGGGCCATGGCAATATCGACACCGCCGTGGCGGCGATCCGCCGTGGTGCGGTCGACTTCATCGAAAAGCCGTTCGAGGCAGAACGGCTGCTGTTTCTGGTCCAGCGCGCGACCGAAACCGAACGGTTGCGCCGGGAAGTGGCGTCGCTGCGGGCGTCGGTCGGTCGTGAAGACGATCTCACCGGCAGTTCGACCGCGATCAACAGCGTCCGTGCGACGCTGAAGCGCGTCGCCGGCACCGGCAGCCGCGTGCTCATCACCGGCGGGGCAGGGGTCGGCAAGGAAGTCGCCGCCCGCCTGCTGCATGGCTGGAGCCAGCGCGCCCGCGCACCGTTCGTGATCGTCAGCGCCGCGCGCATGACCCCGGAACGGGTCGACGAGGAACTGTTCGGCGTGGAGGAGGGCGGCAATCTCGTCCGCCCCGGCCTGCTCGAACAGGCGCATGGCGGTACGTTGTTCCTCGACGAAATCGCCGACATGCCGATCGCGACGCAGGCCCGCATTCTGCGCGTCCTGACCGACCAGAGCTTCACGCGGGTCGGCGGTACGCGGGTGGTGAAGGTCGATGTTCGCGTCGTCTCCGCGACCGCGCGCGATCTTCAGCAGGAGATCGTCGACGGCACGTTCCGCGAGGACCTGTATTACCGGCTCAACGTCGTACCGGTACAGATCCCGTCACTGGCCGAACGGCGCGAGGATATCCCGCCGCTGGTGGAACACTTCGTCGCGCATTACGCCAATGAACGTCGGGTATCGACGCCCGAGGTCGCACCCGATGCGATGATCGCGCTGCAAAGCTATGAATGGCCGGGCAATGTCCGGCAGCTGCGCAACGTCGTCGAGCGTACGGTCATTCTTGCGCCGGGCAATCGTATTGCCCGCATCGATATCGACCTGCTGCCGCCAGAGGTGCTGGGGTCGGCGGGTGATGGGGCAGGGGGTGCGTCGGCCAGCGCGATCATGGGTTCGCCGCTGCGCGAGGCGCGCGAATCGTTCGAACGCGAGTATCTGCGCGTGCAGATTCGGCGTTTTTCGGGCAATATTTCGCGGACCGCGACGTTCATCGGCATGGAACGCTCGGCACTGCATCGCAAACTCAAGCTGCTGGGGATTACCGAGACGCGCGGCGACGAATAGCCGGAAGGTCCCATTGCGGGCATCGGCCAAGCGACCTAGATTATATATTCGTGCCGCTGGGGCACGGCAACCGGGTGCCGGTCAAAGACACTCACGCGGAAAATTCTCCGCCAAAAACAAGGGCAAACCATGGCCGATAGGCACGGGTCGCTTCAGGACCTGTTTCTCAACTCACTCCGCCGGTCGAAGACACCGGTCACGATGTTCCTGGTCAAGGGCGTGAAGCTTCAGGGTATCGTGACGTGGTTCGACAATTTTTCGGTGTTGTTGCGTCGCGACGGACAATCGCAACTGATCTACAAACATGCCATTTCGACGATCATGCCCGCCGGGCCGGCCGACCTGTCGTCGGTGATCGAGGCGGCGGCGGAGCATTCGACGAAGAATGCGCCGCTACAGGAAATCTTCCTGAACGCTGTGCGCAAGGCGCAGGAAAACGTCACCATGTTCCTCGTGAACGGCGTGATGCTGCAGGGACAGATCGCAGCGTTCGACCTGTTCTGCATGCTGCTGCAGCGTGAGGGCATGTCGCAACTGGTATACAAGCACGCCGTTTCGACGATTCAGCCGGCCAATCCGCTGAACCTTGCGGAGGAACAGGCATCGGGAGCGGACGAAGTTTGAGCACTGGTTTCGATCGCGACGCGCAGGAATTCACGCGCGGCGCAGCGGCAATGGTCGTCCTGCCCGATATGGGCGGGTCGGCGCGCGACGCGGATGCCCGGTTGGAGGAAACCGCCGGGCTGGCGTTGGCGATCGGCGTGGACGTCCGCCACCGCGTACCTTTCCGCGTCCGTGCGCCGAAGCCGGCGACGTTGCTCGGCAGCGGGCAGGTCGATCAACTGGCGGCCATCGTCCGCGACGACGACATCCAGTTGGCGGTGTTCGATGCCGCGCTGACGCCGGTGCAGCAGCGCAATCTCGAAACCGCGCTGGCCTGCAAGGTGATCGATCGCACCGGGCTGATCCTCGAAATCTTCGGCGAACGCGCCCGCACCGCCGAGGGGCGGTTGCAGGTCGAACTGGCCCATCTCGATTATCAGGCCGGTCGACTGGTCCGGAGCTGGACCCACCTCGAACGGCAGCGCGGCGGTTTCGGGTTTCTCGGCGGGCCGGGGGAAACCCAGATCGAGGCCGACCGACGCCTGATCCGCGATCGGATGGCGCGGCTGCGGCGTGAGCTGGAGGGCGTATCGCGGACCCGGACACTCCATCGCGACCGGCGTCAGCGCGCGCCGTGGCCGGTGGTTGCCTTGGTCGGCTATACCAATGCGGGCAAATCGACGCTGTTCAACCGGCTGACCGGTGCCGACGTCATGGCCGAAAACCTGCTGTTCGCGACGCTGGACCCGACCCTGCGACAAGTGTCGCTGCCGGGTGTCGACAAGGCGATCCTGTCCGATACCGTGGGGTTCGTGTCCGACCTGCCGACGCAATTGGTCGCCGCGTTCAAGGCGACCCTGGAAGAGGTCGTGTCGGCCGACCTGCTGGTTCACGTGCGCGATGTTGCGCATCCCGATACCGAAGCACAGGCCGCCGACGTCGAAGCCGTCCTCGCCGAAATCGGTGTGGATGAAACGACTCCACGAATCGAAGCATGGAACAAGCTCGACCTGTTGAGCGAGGAAGATCGAACCGAACTGCTCGGCGAAGCGGCGCATCGCGACGACGTCGTCGCGCTGTCGGCGCTGACCGGGGAGGGGGTCGAACGTCTCGTTCGGACCGTCGGGGATCGGTTGACGCAGGGGCATCGCCGCTATCGGATCGCACTGGCACCGGAGGACGGCGCAAGTGCTGCGTGGCTGCATGCGCATGGCGAGGTTACCGATCACTGGATCGACGAAGGGCGCGCCTTGTACGATGTCCGTATGTCGCCGGCCGATTACGATCGGTTCCTGACGCGTTGATTGCAGCCGAGTATCGTTAACCTGGCGTTAGCGTTACTCGGCCGCCTTTGCCCGCCGCCACGCTGCTTCCTGTTCGATCAGCGTCCGGTCGGCGAAGGTGGCATCTTCAGCCTCCATGGCACTGAAGCGGCGCTCGAATTTGCCGTTCGCCGAGCGTAACGCGGCTTCGGCATCGACCCCCAGATGCCGCGCCCAGTTGACGACCGAGAATAACAGGTCGCCGACTTCGTCGAACCGCTCGGCGTCGGTCGTCGCTTGCGCGATCTCGACAAGCTCTTCGTCGATCTTGTTGCGCGGCCCGGTGGCGTCGGGCCAATCGAAGCCGACGCGGCCCGCACGTTTCTGCAGTTCTTCCGCCCGGGCCAGTGCGGGCAGACCCAATGCGACGCCCGCCAGCGCGCCATCTTGCCCCGGCTTCTGGCGTCGTTCGGTGGCCTTGACCTGTTCCCACAGGTGATGACCGCCAACTTCGGCGTCACCAAAGATATGCGGATGACGACGTTCCATCTTGTCGCTGATGGCGTCGACAACGTCGCGCAAGTCGAAATGACCCGCTTCCTCGGCAATGCGGCTGTGGAACACGACTTGCAGCAGCAAGTCGCCCAGTTCGTCTTTCAGATCGCCGATATCGCCACGTTCGATCGCGTCGGCGACCTCATAGGCTTCCTCGATGGTATAGGACGCGATCGTCGCAAACGTCTGTGCGCAATCCCATTCACAGCCATGTTCCGGATCGCGGAGCCGTGCCATGATCGCCACGATCCGACCGACGGTATCCTGTTCCGCAATTGCCGGCGGAGCGGACGGGTTGCAGTTGGCGGGAGTGGTGACGCCGGTACCATGTTCCAGTTCAGGGGGTCGCATATCCACCTCCATCAGCACTCCAACGCAAATCCGATAATAAACATTATGTAAAATCAGGCGGTGTTTCCGGTATCTAGGACCAACGTACCCCCTTCAACGCGCCAACTTCGCAACCTTGATAGGAAGTTCATGCCGATGACGTCGAAATCGCCGAACGCCGGCGACACCACGATCGGCAGGTCGCGGGTTTCCAGTGATCCGATCCGCACGGTCTCGATCCGGCCGCGCGCCGCCTCGACCATTCCGTTTGCGGTCGTGATCACCACTGGCGGCACCCGTCGCGGCGTGACGCCGATCGCCCTGGCCGTTGCTTCGGAAATCGCCGTCGTCGTCGCCCCGCTGTCGATCAGCATCCGCCGCTCAATACCGTTCAACCTCGCCGTTGCGTAAAAATGCCCGTCGGGCGACTGACGAATGCGGACGGTATCGCCCTCGACCATCTGCTCGGCCAGACCGAGCCTTTCGCCGAGACCCGTTGCGACTTCCGTCAGACGCGCGCGGTTGCTGAAGCCCAAGAACAAAACACCGGCGATGATCGCCCAGCCGACGACAGCGCGTATTACCGCTCGGGCCGGCGGACGCCGCAACAGCAGCGACGACAATGGCAGCGTAAGCGCGAGCAGTCCCAACAGGATATAGATGCCGCGATCATCGCTCACAGCGTCAATTCCAACCCGTCAAATCCCGGTTCGACCCCTTGCGGAAGTGTCGCGCATAACGTGGCATAATCCATCGAATGGTCCATATGGATCAACACGGTGCGCCCAGCCTGGCATGTCTTCGCGAAAGCCAGAGCTTCGTCGAGGGACGGATGCGTCGGGTGCGGCGCAACCCGCAGCGCATCCACCACGAGAATGTCGACGCCGTGATAGAGTTCAGTCATCGCCGGCGTTACCATGCTGAAATCAGTCGCATAGCCGATCGATTTACCATTGGCGTCGAACCGCAAGCCAGCGGAAATAATCGAACCGTGCGGCTGATCGGTACAGCTTACATCGATCGGACCGATGGCCATTCGGTCCGGCAGGACATCGGCCGCGACGGTTGCGCGGTAACCCTGTCGCCCGGCAAAGACATAATCGAACCGCGACTTCAGGCTGGCCAGCGTATCCGATCGGGCAAAGCCACGAACCGTCGATCCCTGATTGTGGAACAATTGCCGCAGATCGTCGATGCCGTGACAATGGTCGGCGTGATCGTGAGTCCATAGCACCGCGTCGACAGTCGAGATGTCGGCTGCCAGCAGTTGCTCGCGCATATCCGGGCCGGTGTCGATCAGAATGCGCGTACCGTCATGCTCGACGAGCGCAGACACGCGGGTACGGCGATTGCGCGGCTCGTTTGGGTCGCAAACGCCCCAGTCGTTACCGATCCGCGGCACGCCCGACGACGTACCGGAGCCAAGGATGCGGATTTTCACGCGAGCGTCTTCGCGAACAGCGTGTGGAAATTCACTCGCGTCGTGTCGGCCAATGCATCCGGATCCTCGCCGCGCAACTGCGCGAGGAAGCGGCAAGTGTCGGCGACGAAAGCGGGCTCGCCCTGTTTGCCACGATGCGGCACGGGTGCCAGAAACGGTGCATCTGTTTCGATGAGCAGCCGATCTTGCGGCAGGTCTTTGGCGACTGCTTGCAACGTCTGTGCGCTTTTGAACGTCACGATGCCGGAAATCGAGATGTAGAAACCGAGATCGAGCGCGATCCGCGCCAGTTCCGCTGAGCCGGTGAAGCAATGCAGAACGCCGGGAAAGGGCCCCTTCCCCAACTCGTCGCGCAGGATCGTTGCGGTATCGTCTTCGGCGTCGCGGGTATGCACCACGATCGGCAAGCCGGTTTCGCGACATGCGGCGAGGTGCGACCGAAAACTGACCTGCTGCGCACCGCGATCGCTATGGTCGTAATAATAATCGAGTCCGCTTTCGCCGATGCCGACGACCCGCGGATGCATGGCGGCCGCCACCAGTCGCGCCGTGTCGACATGCGGGTGCTGGTCGGCTTCGTGCGGATGGATGCCGACCGTTGCCCAGACGTCAGCTTCGCGTTCGGCGGTGGCGATGACCGCGTCCCATTCGCTTTCGCGGGTCGAAATGTTCAGCATCGCCACGACGCCGGTGCCGCGGGCGCGATCCAGGACGTCGGCCTGCACCTCGGCGACGCCCTTGTAGTTCAGATGGCAATGGCTGTCGGCCAGTTTCATGCCGGCTCCGGCTCCGCAATGGTCAGTCGTGGAAAGATGGGGGTCGGTGGAGCGATCCGGAAGCCCGCGGCGCGTGCTTCTTCGTACCAACGGTCGTCGCCCAGCGCGTCATGCCCCTGCCCCGCCTGTCGCAGTTGGTTGAGCAGTGCTTCGGCCGAGGCCGGCACGACCGGCACGATCGTGACGGCAAGATCGCGGATCGCACGGACCAGCGTGCCGAGCACGGCATGCATGCGTTCGGGATCGGTTTTGCGGAGCGCCCAGGGGGCCTGCACGTCGATATACTGGTTGCAGGCGAAGACGCCGCGCATCCATGCTTCGAGTGCCTGGCTGAGTTGTAAGTTGGTGAAGTTGCCACGGAAGGTGGTGGTTGCTTCGGCGATCGTGGCGAGCAGATCGGCGTCGGCGGGGTCGCTGCGGCCCGGTTCGGGCAGCGCGCCTTCCAGATTTTTCGCGATAAACGAAAGGGTTCGCTGGGCGAGGTTGCCGAAGCTGTTGGCGAGGTCGCTGTTCGCGCGGGTCACGATCGCTTCGTCGGAAAAGCTGCCATCCTGACCGAAGCTGACATCGCGCATCAGAAAGTAGCGCAGCGAGTCGACGCCGTAGAGCCGGGCAAGCTCCATCGGATCGGCGACATTTCCAGCCGATTTCGACATCTTGGTCCCGTCGCGGGCCAGCACATGGCCGTGCCCGAACACCGTTTTCGGCAGCGCCAGTTTCGCCGACATCAGGAAGGCGGGCCAATAGACCGCGTGGAAGCGGACAATGTCCTTGCCGATCAGATGCAGTGCGGCCGGCCAGTAGCGGTTGGGCGCGTCGGGATAGCCCGCGCCGGTCAGATAATTGGTCAGCGCGTCGACCCAGACATACATGACGTGGCCGGGACTGTCGGGCACCGGCACCCCCCAGTCGAAGCTGGTGCGCGACACCGACAGGTCGGTCAGCCCACCCTCGACGAAGCGCAGCACTTCGTTGCGGCGGCTTTCGGGCTGGATGAAGTCTGGATTGGCGGCGTAGAAGTCGAGCAGCGGCTGCTGATATTTCGACAGACGGAAGAACCACGTCTCCTCGGCGGTCCATTCAACCGGCGTGCCCTGCGGCGAAAGGCGGACGCCCCCCTCCCCGTCGACCAGTTCCTTTTCCTCGTAAAAGGCTTCGTCGCGGACCGAATACCAGCCTTCATAGCGGTCGAGATACAGGTCGTCGGCATCGCGCATCGCGGTCCAGATCGCCTGCGACGCGGCATAATGCTGCGGTTCGACGGTGCGAATGAACCGATCGCAGGAGATGTTCAGTTCGCCCGCCATGTCATGAAAATAGCCCGACATTTCATCGGCAAGCGCGCGGACCTCCACGCCGCGCTCGCGCGCAGTCTTGACCATTTTCAGGCCGTGTTCGTCGGTGCCGGTCTGAAAGAACACGTCGCGTCCGGCCTGCCGATGAAAGCGGGCAATGGCGTCGGCGGCGATCATTTCATAGGCGTGGCCGATATGCGGCCGGCCGTTCGGGTAATGGATCGCGGTGGTGATGTAGAAAGGATCGGACATGGTCCGAGGCTCTACGGTTCAAAGCGGGTCAGAACAAGGTCGGGGATTGCGAGCGACGCGCGAGAGCAGCGGGGCCCGGATTGATTAAGATCTCTGCGGAAGTAGTGATCCCGCCCCCCTTGCCGTACCCCCGCGCAGGCGGGGGTCCAGGGTTCCAGGCGCAAGCCGTTGTTTTGCTTGGCTCTGGACCCCCGCCTGCGCGGGGGTACGGCGAGTTTTAGGCAAAGCTCGCGGCTTTCGCAGGGGTCTCGATCAAGTCCGGGGTGACCTTCGGCACTGTTGAACCTTGGCTACCGTGTAACGGCCGGTGCCAGGCGCGCGATCAGCCCCGCCATTTCGAAAACCGTCGTCTCCGCCACCAGTGACAGCGCCGGAGCCATCGATGCCAGCGCCCGCGCCTTGTCATAGGCGTCGAGCGCGTCGCGCAAGGCTGGTCCGTTCCGCGTCCGCGCGGTCGCGGCGATCAGGGCCGGGGCCCGGTCCAGAAACACCGCATAGCGTGGCTGGGCGGTCTTGCCGGCGAGCGATTTGGCAAGGCGCGAGCGGATGCGGTTATCGAGGTCGCCGGTCTCGGCAATCTCCGACAGGTCGCGGTCGAGCGCCGCGACCGAGAGGCCGGCATAGGCCAGCGCGCGGCCGGGCGATCCGTCCGCCGCGGCGACGAGCGCGGAGACCTCCGCCGCTTCGGTTTCGGGCAATTCCGCGCGGACCACCGTCGCGACCTCTGCGTCGGTCAGGGGATCGAAGCGCAATTGCCGGCAACGCGACCTGATCGTCGGCAGCAACCGTCCCGGCGAATGGCTGACCAGCAGGAAGATCGTGCCGACCGGCGGTTCTTCGAGGTTCTTGAGCAGAGCGTTGGCACCCGGCCGTTCGAGATCGTCGATCGCATCGATCACGATCACGCGGCGCGACGACAGCGCAGGTTTGGTCGCGAACAGCGGTTGCAACGTACGGACCTGATCGATCTTGATACCGCGCGCGATATCCTGATCGGGCTTGTCGGGGTCCTTCGGCAACCGGACCAGTTCGCGATAGTCGGGATGCGCGCCGGCGGCGATCAGTGCGGCGGCGCGGTGGTCGTCGGCGATGTCGCCGCGCATCCGGCTGCGCCCGTCGATCGCGGTCGCGAGCAGGCGCAGCGCCATGTCGCGGGCAAAGCTGCCCTTGCCGACCCCCTCGGGTCCGCTCAGCAGCCACGCATGGTGCAGCGATTCCCCTTCGGCAGCGGCGATGAACGCCTGCCGCGCGGCGTCATTGCCGATCGGCGTCATGGCAACAGGTCGGCGATCGCTTCGATCAGACGCGCGGTCACCGCCGATACCTCGCCCGAGGCATCGATGCGGCGCACCCGGTCGCTTTCGGTCGCGGCGATCCGATCGAACGTTGCCGCGACCGAGCGATGGAAATCGTCACCGCGAGCCGCGAACCGGTCCGCCGCCTCCCCATCGCGCGCGCGGGCACGGCTGTCGCCTTCGCCATCCGGGAGCGTCAGCAGCAGCGTGCGGTCGGGCAGCAGCCCGCGCGATCCGAAGGCGTGGAGCGCGAGGATCGCGGCATCGTCGATCCCCTGCGCCCCCTGATAGGCGCGGGTGCTGTCGATGAACCGGTCGCAAATCACCCAGCTGCCCGCCGCGACCAGCGGGTTGATGTGCTTTTCGACATGATCCGCGCGCGCGGCGGCGAACAGCAATGCCTCGCTATGCGCGCTCCAGCGGCGCACTTCGCCCTGCATCAGCAGGTCGCGGATCGCCTCGGCCCCTTCGCTGCCGCCCGGCTCGCGGGTCAGCACCGCATGGATGCCGCGCGCCTCCAGCGCGGCAACCAGCGCGCGGGCCTGGGTCGATTTACCGACCCCTTCCCCGCCCTCCAGCGTCAGGAACCGCCCGGCGCTCAAGCGAACAGCGAGGTCAGGCTTGCCCAGATCCGACCGAAGAAGCCGGCCTCGGCCACATCCTTGTCGGCGACCAGCGGCATACGCTGTTCCCCGGTGTCGGGGGACGAGATCAGGAGGTCGGCGATATGCTGCCCCTTGGCGATCGGTGCCTTGATCGGGCCGGTATAGACGACCTTTGCCGTGATCGGGCTGTTGGTGCCGGCGGGCATCGTGACGGACAGCGCCTTCGGTGCGACGAGACCGACGGTCGAGGAATCGCCCAGCTGGACCTCGGCCGTCTCGACCTTCTTGCCCGCCGCGACGATCGGGCGTGCGCGCCATGCGCCGAAGCCCCAGTTCATGAATTTGACCGATTCGGCGATACGCTGGTTCGCGCTGGTCAGACCGGCCAGCACCATCACCAGTCGCCGGCCGTCCTGTTCGGCCGACCCGGTGAAGCCATAGCCGGCTTCCTCGGTATGGCCGGTCTTCAGACCATCGGCACCGCGCACCCGGCCCAGCAACGGGTCGCGGTTCGCCTGCGTGATCGCGGCCCCCTCGCCCAGCGTCTTGCCCCAGGTGAAATCGGTCTTCGAGTAGAATTTCTTGTAGAGTTGCGGATGGTTCTGGATCGTCGCCGAGGCAAGCTTTGCCAGATCACGCGCCGTGACATAGGTGCGACCTTCATCGGGCCAGCCGTTCGACGTGCCGAAATGGCTGTTGGTCAGGCCCAGTTCCTTGGCCCGCTGGTTCATCAGATTGGTGAACGCCTCTTCCGAACCGGCGATCTTTTCGGCGAGCACGACGCAGGCATCGTTCCCCGACAGGACGATGATCCCGTAGAGCAGGTTTTCGACGCTGACATTCTCGTTCACCGACAGGAACATGGTCGAGCCCGCCTGCGGCCCGTGCCATTTCTTCCACGTTTCGGGCGACACGGTCGCCGTGTCGCTAAGCTTCAGATCGCCCTTCTTGATCAGGTCGAACGCGACATAGGCGGTCATCATCTTCGCCATCGATGCCGGCGGCATCCGGCGATCGGCGTCCTTGGCAAAGAGCGTCGCACCCGACGACAGGTCGGTCATGAACGCGACCGGTGCCGGCGTATCGAACGCGGGCGCGGCGGCGATGCCGGGGGTGGCGATGGCGATGGCGGCGATGCTCGAAAGGGCGATCTTACGCATGGGGCACTTGGTTCCGTTCAGTCCTGGGCGATGATCCGGGCGTCGGCGAAGCCACGACGCGCGATGGCGGCACGGGCGGTTTCGGCGGCGGCTCGGGTGGTAAATGGGCCTGCCTGTACCCGGTACAGCCTGCCCGCCGAACGTACAACGCCGTCGATGGTTTTTGCGAGGGTGGCGGCGCGGGTGGGGTCCGACAGCGCCGCGACCTGTACCAGCCAGCGGCCGGCGGCGGCGGGTTGGGCTATGGCGGTGACGGGCTGGTTCGGGCGGGGCGCTGGTTTCGGGGCAGCGGCCTGTGGTGCGGCGACTTTGGGCAAGACCGGACGCGGGACCGCAACCGGCTGAAGCGCCACTGGCTGGGCCGACGGCAGCCGCCGACGCAGCGCCGCGAGCAATGACGGCGGCGCGGCGAGGCGCGGCACTTCGCTGCCGGCGCGGATCGCGGCCTGTTCGGCGGGCGATGGCGCGGCGGGACGGATGCGGATCTGCAGGTCCGTCCGGTCGCCCAAGCCGATTGCTGTCGCTGCGGAAGGCGACAGCAGCGCGATCGTGTCGGGTGACAGCGACGGGTCGTGTTCGACCAGTACGATGATCGTCCGGCCGCTGTCGAGCGCGGTGACTTCGGCATAGCTGCCGCCGGGAAGCGTGCGGTGCTGCACGGTCATGGCCTGCCCCGTCCGGTTCGAGAGACCGGCGCGGCCGACCTCGTCGAGGCGCTGTTCGTGGACGACCGGCGGCGCGTCCGGTGCCGCTACCTGCCCGCCAGCGATCAGCAGCAGCACGGCGAGGCTCATTGCGCGACCGCGTCCGCCAGCAGCCCGACCGACAGCGCGTAGAAATTCGAGCAGTTATAGTCGAGAATCACCCGGTAATTGCCGGTCAGCAGATAGGCAGTCTCGCCCGGGCCGTCCGGCTCGATCAACGTCGCCTGCATCGTCGGGTCGAGGCGGCGGCCGTCGCTGGCGACGACGCCCAGCGCCTGCCACTCGGCGAGCGAGCGCCACTGGCTGTGCCGGGCGAAGACACGCGGGCAGCGGGGCGACAGCGTGCGCGGGGTGAGGATCGATCGGTCGAAGCCGGGCGGGACCTGCACCGCAAATCCCCATGGCTGGCCGGGGCGCCAGCCGGCATCGACGAAATAATTGGCGATCGAGGCGAGCGTATCGGCGGGGTTCGACCAGATATTGGCGACGCCATCGCCATCGCCGTCGCGCGCCAACCGCAGATAGATCGACGGCAGGAACTGCGGATAGCCGAACGCGCCGGCCCAACTGCCCTTCAACCGTTCGCGGGGAACGCCGCGATCGATCATCTTCAGCGTCGCGATGAATTCGGGTTCGAAAAGGCTGCGGCGACGCCCTTCATAGGCCAGGGTGGCAAGGCTGCGCGGCAGGTCGAAGTCGCCGGTATAGCTGCCGTAATTGGTCTCATGGCCCCAGATCGCGACCATGACCGATTCCGGCACGCCGGTCTGCTGCTCGATCGCCGCCAGCCGCCCGCGCTGCGCCTGATAGGCGGTGCGGCCGCGATCGATCCGCGCCGCATCGACATGGCGGATGCGATAGGGGGCAAAGCGCGACACGGTGGTCGTCGTCGACGATCCGGGCTGTTGCCGGTCAAGTTCGACGACGCGCGGATTATAGGTCAGCGTCGGCAGGACGGAATCGATCGTCTGCTGCTGCACCCCCTGCGCCCGCGCGCGCACCGCGACCTCGCCCAGATAGCATTGAAACCCGTCGGCATCCTGCGCCGCCGCCGACCCGCCGGCCATCAGGGTCAGAAGGGCCGCCAACCCCGCCTTTGCAATACGCATCACACAGCCTCCCGCTACGGCCATCTTGTGGCACAGCGCGTCAGGCGGATGAACCCCCTCCTGCGACAAAGGCTTGCACAACGACGCCGACCCGCATTAGGCGCAGCGGGTACGGGGAAGAGTGTCCGAGTGGTTTAAGGAACTGGTCTTGAAAACCAGCGACGGGGCAACCCGTCCGTGGGTTCGAATCCCACCTCTTCCGCCAAATGCCCCGCGCAAAACGGTCAAGGATGTTACCGCCCCGCACGACCGGCAGCACCCGACGTCATGAAGAAACGGGCGGCTTCGGGTTGATGGAAAGACCGGTTTCGGCATGCCAGCCGGATCGACCGGATGGTCGGGAATAGGTCGGTGACGTGCCCCTCGCCAGGACCGGCGGGCCATCCAACACTGCAGCTTCGTCCGTCTCGCCGCCAGCTTGATCTGGCTGCGATGAAGTCGATCGCCTCGTTCGGACAGAAAGGTTTGTGGCTTGCTCCGACAATGGCTGCATTGATCTTCGCCAGCGGGCGAGCAGAACCGGCACCCGCGCCAGCAATCGATATTTGCCTGACCAATTCCGCTGAACCCGCTTGATATACACTTCGACTACACACATTATGAACTTAAATTCCATAATGTGGGAGTAAGTGGTGCGTTCAGGTCTTATCGCATCAGCGGTTGCCACACTGGCAGCACCCGCTTGGGCGCACGATGCTTCCAGCGTCGTTCGATCGTCCCGTGCGACGTATAATCTGAACGCGGACTGGCGGACGATCACCGGCGACCCGGCCGGCGCACAGGCGTCCACGTTCGACGACCGGGACTGGAACCCCGCAACGCTACCGCATGCGTTCAACGAACGTGAAGCCTTTGCCCGTGACATCAAGGACCTGTCGGCCGGGATCAACTGGTACCGCAAGCGCATCACCCTTCCCAGGGGCGCGAAGGCCGGCAAGGCGTTTCTCGAATTCGAGGGTGTTCGACAGGCTGCCGAAGTCTGGATCAACGGCACCCCGGTCGCCCTGTCCGAACATGGCGCGATGGCGTTCGGCGCGGACATTACCGCCGCGCTCAAGGCCGGTGAGAATGTCATCGCCGTGCGGGTCGACAGCAACTGGCGGTACAAGGAACGCGCGACCGGCAGCGGTTTCCAATGGAACGACCGCAACTTCAACGTGAACTATGGCGGCATCACGAAGAACGTCCGGCTGCATCTGACGCCCCGGACCTATCAGACATTGCCGCTCTATTCCGCGCTCGGCACGACCGGGCAATATGTGTGGGCCGACGCCTTCGATATCGCGGCGCGCAGTGCGACGATCCATGCCGAGACGCAGGTCCGCAACGAAGACCGCCGCCCCCGCACGCTCGGGTACCGGGTCGACATACGCGACATCGCCGGACGCGTCGTCGCGCGGATCGATGGCGGCAGTGCGACGCTGGCACCCGGCGATACCCGGACGCTGACCGCGGCCAAGCGCCTCGCCGGCCTGAACTTCTGGAGCTGGGGATATGGCTATCTCTACCGCGTCACCACCAGCCTGACCGAGGCGGGCAAGGTGATCGACGCGGTCGATACGCTGACCGGGTTCCGTTCGACCCGGTTCGGGGACGGCATGGTCCGGCTGAACGGGCGGGTGATGCAGGTGCATGGCTATGCGCAGCGGACGTCGAACGAATGGCCGGCGGTCGGGGTATCGATCCCGCCCTGGATCAGCGATTTTTCGAACGCGCTGATGGTGGAAAGCGGCGGCAACCTGGTCCGTTGGATGCACATCACGCCGTCGAAACAGGACATCGAAAGCGCCGACCGCGTCGGACTGCCGCAAGCGATGCCGGCGGGCGATGCCGAGCATGACGTCGAGGGTCGCCGCTGGGAGCAGCGCACGGCATTGATGCGCGACGCGATCGTCTACAACCGCAACAATCCCTCGATCCTGTTCTACGAAAGCGGCAACGAGAGCATCAGCGAGCCGCACATGGCTGAGATGAAGGCCATTCGCGATCGGTACGACCCGCATGGCGGCCGGGCGATCGGATCGCGCGAAATGCTCGACAGCAAGATCGCCGAATATGGCGGAGAGATGCTGTATCTGAACAAGAGCGCCAGACACCCGATGTGGGCGATGGAATATAGCCGCGACGAAGGGGCGCGGCTGTATCAGGACGAATATACCGCGCCGTTCCACAGGGATGCACCCGACTATAATCGCAATCAGGACAGCCACGCGATCGAGGATGTCCGTCGCTGGTATGATTACTACCGCATCCGGCCCGGCACCGGGCGCAGGGTCAGTTCGGGCGGGGTCAACATCATCTGGTCGGACAGCAACACCCATTATCGCGGCGACAACAACTACCGCCGTTCGGGCGAGGTCGACGCGGTCCGCCTGCCCAAGCAAGGCTATTTCGCGCACAAGGTGATGTGGAATGGCTGGGTCGATCCGGAAACGCCCGCGACGCACATCATCGGCCATTGGAACTATGCACCCGGTACGACCAAGCCGGTCAGCGTGGTGTCGAACGGTGACGCGGTCGAGCTGTTCCTGAACGGTCGGTCGCTGGGCAACGGCACGCGGTCGAGCGGCTTCCTGTTCACCTGGCCGGCGGTGGCGTGGCAACCCGGCACGCTGCGCGCGGTCGCGACCGGCAGCGACGGACAACGGTCGGAGCATGTCGTCGAGACGGTCGGTGCGCCGGTCGCGCTTCGGCTCACCCCGCGGACCGGACCGCGCGGGTTCGTGATGGACGGTGCGGACATCGCGCTGGTCGATGTCGAAGTCGTCGATGCGCAGGGCCGCCGCGTACCGACCGCGAACGACAAGGTCGCCTTTGCCCTGACCGGTCCGGCCGAATGGCGCGGCGCCATCGCGCAGGGCGACAGTTCGGGCAAATTGCGCCCCGCGCAGGCCGTGCCGGGCGAGGTCGTGCCCGGCACCACCCCCACCGCCGGCACCGCGCGTGGCGAGGACAATCATATCCTGTCGCGCGCGCTGCCGGTCGAAGCCGGCGTGAACCGCGTGCTGTTGCGGGCTGGCAAGGCGCGTGGCACCGTTCGGCTGACGGCGACCGCGCCGGGGTTGCGGACAGTGACGCTGTCGATCCCGACCGTCGCCGCCAGCGGGGCTTCGGGGGGACTTTCGCGCGACTTTGCCGAGGCGGCACAGCCCGGCCGGTTGACGCGCGGCCCGACCCCGGCCGGGGATTCGATCAGGATCACGCGCTCGACGCAGACACCGATCACCGTCACTGCCGGATCGGACCAGAGTGATGCGGCCAGAACCTTCGACGACAACGAACTGTCCCGCTGGGTGAGCGACGGGACGCCGGCAAATGCGTGGATCGAATATCGCTTCGCACGGCCGGTGACGCTGAACGAGGTCGAACTGAAGCTGGTCGGATGGCGATCGCGCGCCTATCCGCTGACCATCCGCATCGACGGGCGCGAGGTGTGGCGCGGCGAAAGCGAGCGGCAGCTGGGTTATGCCTCGATCCCCTTGCCCGTCACCACCGGGCAGGTGGTGCGGATCACGCAGGTCGCGCCGACCGAGGATCGCGACGCGTTCGGCAAGATCGTCGAACTCGCGACCGCACGGCAGGCGGGCGACACCGGTGCCGACGCGGTACCCGCCGGGTGGCGTCTGGCGATCGTCGAGGCCGATTTCCATGGGCCGCGGTAACGGCATGTGGCGCTGGCTGAGTGCGGCTGCCGCGCTGGCGATGCCGGCGGCTGCCGCTGCCGAGGACGCGGTGCTGTTCGACGGGCGAGAGGTGGCGGGGGTCGTCCATGACGGTTCGTCTTCCGCCCAACTTGCCGGCGGGTTACTCGCCCGCGACCTTCAGCAACTGACCGGTCGCGCGGCGGTGGTGGTCGATGACGTGTCCGGCTGTGCCCGACTATGCGTGGTGATCGGTACGCTGGATTCGGCACTGGTTCGCGCGGTCGCGGCGGATACCGGCGTCGATTTCTCCGCGATCCGGGGGACATGGGAGCGTTATGGCCGGATTCTGGTCCGCTCGACGCGCGATCCGTCGCGGCGCTATCTGCTGATCGCCGGATCGGACCGCCGGGGAAGCGTCTGGGGCGTGATCGACCTGACGCGCGAACTGGGCGTATCGGCATGGGAGTGGTGGGCCGACGTGACCCCGCGTCGCGTCGATCGGCTGCGGGTCGATGGCGCGCGGCGGCTGTCGGAAGCGCCATCGGTCCAGTATCGCGGCATCTTCCTGAACGACGAGGATTGGGGGCTACAGCCGTGGGCGGCCAGGACCTACGAGCCCGAAGCCGGTGATATCGGCCCCAGGACCTATGCCCGCATCTTCGAACTGATGTGGCGGCTGAAGGCCAATCTGATCTGGCCGGCGATGCACGACAGCACCACGCCTTTCTACCAGATGCAGGGCAATGCGGCGGCAGCGCGCGCCCATGACATCGTCGTCGGCACGTCGCATGCCGAACCGATGCTGCGCAACAATGTCCGCGAATGGGATGAGCGGGCGCGTGGCCCCTTCAACTTCTTCACCAACCGTCGGGCGATGGTCGAGTATTGGCGCGAACGCGTCGAGGCCGTGAAGGATGGTGAGCACGTCTATTCGATCGGCCTGCGCGGCAAGCATGACTCGGCGATGGAAGGCGCGGACACCCCCGAACAGGCGCGCGACGCGACGATGCAGGCCATTGCGGTACAACGCGACCTGCTGGCGAAGGCGCAGGGCAAGCCCGCCGCGCAGGTTCCGCAGGCACTGACGCTCTACAAGGAAGTGCTCGACACCTATACCGCCGGATTGCCGGTCCCGGACGATGTGACGCTCGTCTGGCCCGACGACAATTACAGCTATATCGCGCAGCTTCCGACGCCGGCCGAACAGGTGCGCCGCGGCGGGTCGGGGATCTACTACCACCTCTCCTACTGGGGCCGGCCGCACGACTATCTGTGGCTGGCGACGACGCACCCGGCGCTGATCCGCGAACAGATGGACCGCGCATGGCAGTTAGAGGCCCGCAAGCTGTGGGTCGTCAATGTCGGCGACATCAAGCCGGGCGAGTATCTGACCCAGTATTTCCTCGATCTCGCCTTCGACCATCGCATCTTTGCACACGCGCCGCGCACCCATCTGCGCGACTGGTCCGCCCGGCAGTTCGGCGCGGCCGTCGCCGATCGGGTCACCGCGGTGATGCTTACTTATTACGACCTCGCCTTCGAACGACGCCCCGAATTCATGGGGTTCGGTCAGGTCGAACCGGTCACCCCGGTCCGCACCAGCGACTATCTGCGCACCGGCGGCGACGAAGCCGAGCGGCGGCTCGATCGCTATGCGGCGCTGGTGGCGGAGGCCGAAGCGATCGGCGCACTGCTGCCCACCGACCGGCGCGACGCGTTCTTCCAGCTCGTCCTCTATCCGGTGCGCGGCGCGGCGAGCCTGAACGAACGCGTCCTGAAACTCGATCTCGCGCAGGAACATGCCAAGGCGCTGCGGGCACCGGTCGTTCCGGGCAGCACGTCAGAGGCGATCAATCGCGCCGGCAACGTCGTGCGCGCCGACATGAACGTATTGTCCGAACAGGCGCGCGCCGGACAGCAACGCATCGTCGACGATACCGGGGCGTACAACGCGCTGAACGGCGGCAAATGGCGGGGGATGATGAACGCGGCACCGCGTACCCTGCCGGTCTTCCTTGCCCCGACCTTCCCGCAGGTCGCCTTGCCGCGGCAGGATGCGTGCGGGATCGAGGGCAGCGATCTGGCCTATGTTGAGGGCGCGGCGGTAACGCGCGGCTTCACGCTCTATTCGGGCGGAGCCGATGCCGATTGGTCGCTCGCGCCGCCGCCGGGCTTCGCGGCGTCGGCCACGAGTGGCCGGCTACACGCCGGCAACGGCTATCGCACCCGGATCGCGCTGACCCATGACGGCAGCGGTTCGAATGCCGTGAAGCTGACCTGCGGCGGCAGGACGCTGACCCTGCCGATACGCATTGCAACACCGGCAAAGGGCGCACCGCCGGTCATCAACCAGATCATCACGCTGCGGCCCGCCAGTGCGACCAGCCCCGATTGGGAAAGCGTGCCGGGATTCGTCGGCGCGCTGCGCAGCCGCCTGACATTCTCGCCCGGGAAGACGGCGGCGACGCCGCTCACCTATCGCTTCGACACCGGCACCATGGGGGCTGCCGAGATCCGCATCCTATCGTTGCCGACCCATCCCCTGACCGCCACCGACGACCTGCGCCTGAACGTTCGCATCGATGGCGGTGCGCCTCAGACGCTCGACTATGCAACGTTCGGACGCAGCGACGAATGGAAACGTAACATGCTCAGCAACACGGCGGTCCGGTCGCTCTCCTTCGCACAACTTGCCGCCGGTCGCCACACGGTCGAACTGTTCGCCGCCTCCCCGGGACTGCTGCTCGATCGGATCGAGGTTCGCCTCGACGGAGCACCGGATTATTACGGAATGCCGCTTCGATAAGGATCCTGTGGTGTCCCGCCTGAAGCGTTCTTCTGCTTCCCGATTTTCGCCAATCGTCGGTCTGGACCACCGACGGCCAGTGCGTTTCCCGCTTTGATCGGCGACGCTTCCGTGGTTCTTTGCACCGCATAAGGGGAGAGCGGCGCGATGGTTCGGATGAATTGGGTGAGTGGACTGCTCTTGATCGCGCTCGGAGCGAACAGCGCGATTGCGACCGCGCAAACCGCCCCGGCCCCGCCACCGAACAATGATATCGTAGTGCAGGGTCAGCGCGCCCGACCAAGCAATTGGCGCGAGGCGGAGACGCAGCACGTCATCGTGCTGAGCAATGGTCGCGAACAGGAGGTGACGCAGATCGCGCACAATCTGGAACGGCTGTACTTCCTGCTGTCGGTCTTGCTCAACCGCACCGCACAGACCGATGATACGGTCAAGCTGCGCGTGACGCTGATCGGGGATGCCGCCGAATTCCAGGCGATGGATTTGCGGAACCTGCGCTGGCAGCAAGGGCCGTTCAACAGCGCGTTCGACATCCGCCGCTACTACGACCCACGGCAGGACGGCGCGGTATTGGCGACGACGCGGATCGACCAGCGCGTCGTCCTGCAGCGCGGCGTGGCGGTCGTCGATGCCTTGCAGGGCGTCCAGCTTGGCGGGCGTGGCGATCCCGGAGCTCCGCCCGGCACGGCCGGCACCGGTGCGATCGGCGGTCAGGCGGGGCTGTTCGGTCTTCAGAGCAGCGCCGACCTGATCCGACCGGTCAACGAGGAATCGGTCCCGCTCACCGCGGAAGGCATGATCTATGCGGGCTTTGCGCAGCATTACCTGACGACCTTCTTCCCCGCCGCCTATCCGCGCTGGTATCTCGACGGCTTCGGCCAGCTATTCTCGACGCTGGTGGTCCGCGGCGACACGATGATGGAATATGGCCGTGCGCCGGCCGGCACGACCGCGGTGCTGCACCGGTTCGGCAATTTCCGCCTCGCCGACGTGTTGAGCGGTGCCTATCTGACCCAATCGCCGGACAAGACCCGCTGGACGCCCGTCCATGCGTGGATGCTGACCCACTTCCTGTTCTTTTCGCCGACCCGTAGCGGCCAGTTCCGCAGCTATCTCAAAGCGATCGCCAACGGGACGCCCGCGTCGGACGCTGCGGCGGTGTTCGGCGACCCCGACGTCCTTGCCAGGGAATTGCGCAGCTATTTCTTCGCCAAGAAACCGTTCGAGCGGATGACCTATCCGGCGGACCGCGCGGACGGGCCGATCGTCCGCCGGTTGTCGCTGGGGGAAGCCGCTTTCGTGAAAGGGCGGCTGGAACTGGGGTCGCGGGTCGAGGTCGGGGGACCGCAACGCGATGCGTGGCTGCGACGGCTGCGCGACCAGGCGGCGATGTTTCCGGGCGACGAAGGCGCACAGGTCCTGCTCGCCGAGGCGGAGTGCCGCAGCGGCCATGCGTCGGAGTGCCGGGCGGCGGCCGATCGCGCGCTCGCCTTGTCGCCGACCGGCAGCGCCGCGCTGACGTGGCGCGGCGTGGCGATGGCGCAGGCCGCAACGGCGCTGACGGGAACTGCCCGCACCGAGATGCTGCGTCAGGCGCGCGCGACGATCGGAAAGGCAAACCGCGCCGATACCGAAGCGCCCGGCCCGCTGATCGCCTATTACCGCAGTTTCGCGGATGCTGGCGATCCGGCACCGGCCATCGCCGTCGACGGGCTTACCAAGGCGCTGACCGCAGTCCCGAATGCGCCGGGAACCCGGCTGGCGCTCGGCAGCGAACTGGCCTCGCGCGGTGTGCTGCCAGTGGCGCGCAGCACGCTGATGCCGGTGGCAAAAGGGGGCTATGACTCACCGGAGCGCGCCAGAGCACAGGCAGTGCTGGAGGGATTGGCAGGCCGGTAACCTCTGCGACCATGGGCAGCGTCGATCCGATGCGCTGCCCGCGGTTCCGAACCCTTTTCATCCGTCCGACGCGAACATCCCATATTGCTCGCGCCATGCCGCCACTTCGTCACGGAGCGCCGCGGGGGCCAGCGCGCCCGACAGGACGAGGCCGGCGATGTCGGGTTCGGGGTGCATCAGCATCTTCTTGTCGCCGTCACTGAACCAGACGGGGATCAGCCGGTCGCACAAAACGTCCAGAACCCGCGCGGCCATGCCGTTTGCGATCGCGTCGCTGCCGGGGAGCAGGCGGACGTTGATCGCCACCCCTTCGAAACAATTTTGCGGTTCGGCGACGAAATTGACCGAAATCAGCAGCCCGGAGCGGTCGGGTCGCGCGGCGTCGGGCAGGTCCTCCTCGCGCCGCCAGACACAGAACCACGTCCGGCAGATATGCGGCCGCACCGCATGAATGCCGCAGCCGTTCGCGATCAGATGGGTACAGGGGATGCCCGCCGGCTTGGCGAAGTCGGGCGAATTGACCGGCAACACCGTGCAGCAGGCGGTGCAGTCGCCACATGACCGATGCGACAGCACCGGGCCGAGCAGGTTCGTTTCCAGATCGGCGGCATCGTCCATCCGCCCCGGTTGCCGAGGCTCGCCCCAAAAGGCAACCGCCGGCCTGCACGAAATCTGCACCGTTTCCAGCCGGGTTCCGGACCGCAGCGACCGCACAATATGCAGCGGGCAGATGCATCGATGTCCCGGACCAACCGGAGACACCTATGGATATCGCCACCGCCTGCAAACGCCGCCGCGTCGTCTGGTGCATCGTCGCCGCTCTGATCATGGTCACGGCCGGCGACATATTGTTCTACCAGCAAGGCGCCTATGGCGGACAGATCGGGTTCGCCCTGGCGGCGCTGCTGCTGCTGGCGATTGCCTGCCGTCCGGCGATCTGGCGCGACCGGCGGGCTTGGGTCGCGGGCGGGGCCGCGGCGGTGTTCGCCGCACAGATGGTGCGAGGTCCAGGCCCGCTGGCGTGGAGCCTGTTCTGGATCGCGGCGGGCATGATGGTGCTGCTGCCGACGACCGGCCGGTTCGACGATGGCTGGCGCTGGTTCCAGCGACTATCGGCCCATGCGGCGGGATCGATCGTCGCTCCGGCAATCGATGTCGTCCGGTGGCGCAGGGTGTGCCGCGCCCGGTCGCACCGCAGGTTCGGGATGGCCGACGGCCTGCGCAGCATCGCCTTGCCCGCGATCGGCAGCGCGATCATCGTGTCGCTGTTCGCCAGCGCCAATCCGGTGCTGATGCAGTGGATCGACGCGCTGACCGGCCCGGCACGGTGGGAACCGGACGTCGGGCGCATGCTGCTGTGGATCGTGCTGCTGATCGGGGCATGGAGCCTGCTGCACCCCCGCGCGATCCGGCCGTTCCTCGGCACCTTCGACGGTAGCGGCGACCTGCCGCTGCCCGGCGTGACGATCGCATCGGTGCGCCGGTCGCTGATCGCATTCAACCTGCTGTTCCTCGTCCAGAATGCGATGGATGTCGCCTATCTGGGCGGACTTGCGCCGATGCCGGCCGGGATCACGCTGGCCGACTATGCCCATCGCGGTGCCTATCCATTGATCGCGACCGCGTTGCTCGCCGCGCTGTTCGTGCTGGTGACGTTGCGGCCGGGATCGCAGAGCGCGGCGGTACCGACGATCCGCCGGCTGGTCGTGCTGTGGATCGTCCAGAACCTGATCCTGGTCGCGTCGTCGATCGTCCGCACGGTCGATTATGTCGAAGCCTATTCGCTGACCGGGCTGCGACTGGCGGCACTGGCGTGGATGCTGCTGGTCGGATGCGGGCTGGTGTTCATCGTCTGGCGGTTGCTGACCGGACGCAGCGCCGGCTGGCTCATCAACGCCAATCTTGCCGTCGCCGGGCTGGTGCTGAGCAGTTTCGCGCTGAACGATACCGCCGCGATCGTCGCATCGTGGAACGCGCGCCATGCCGGGGATACGGGGGGACGCGGCGCGGCGCTCGATCTCTGTTACCTCCACGGGCTCGGCGGATCGGCGCTGCCGGCCCTGATCGAACTGGAGACGCGACCGGACCTCGCTCCGGCCCTGCGCGACCGGGTCCGCTACGTCCGCAGCGCGGTGATGTTCGCCATGGACCGGCGGATCGGCAATGGCGGCTGGACGTGGCAGGACGAACGGCGGTTGGCAGCGGCACGGGCGCGCCTGCCCGGACTTGCCGGAAAGCTGCCGATGCCCGACGCGACCCGCCAGTGCGACGGACGCATCAAGCCGCCCCCTGCCCCGCCCGCCACGGTCATCTCCACATTGACAGTCGAGGCGCGGCCATGATCCTGTGCCCCATGCCGCGTTCGATCCTGATCGTCGATGACGATCCGCACATCCGCCAGTTGCTGGTCTTCGCCTTTGGCAAGGCGGGGCTGAACACCCGCGAGGCCGGCGATGGCGAGGACGCATTGGCCAGCGCGACGCGCGACCCGCCGGACCTGATCGTCCTCGACATCAACATGCCGCGCATGGACGGGCTGGAGGTATGTCGCCGGCTGCGGGCCGCCGGCGATATCCCGATCCTGTTCCTGTCGTCGCGCGACGACGAGATCGACCGGGTGCTCGGCATCGAACTGGGCGGTGACGACTATGTCGTGAAACCCTTTTCCCCACGAGAGGTGGTTGCCCGGTCGATGGCGATCCTGCGCCGGACCGCCGCGCATCCGCCGCGGGCCGAAACGGTTGCGGGCTTTCGCTATGGCGGGCTGAGTATCGATGGCGAGGGGTGGGCCGCGCACTGGATGGGGCAAGAGGTCGCGCTGACGGTGACCGAGTTCACGATCCTGCGGACGCTGGCATCGATGCCGTCGCGCATCTTTTCGCGCGACCAGATCATCGACCGGCTGCACGGACCGGGCTTTGCGATCACCGACCGGACGATCGACAGCCATGTCCGCAACCTGCGCCGCAAATTCGCCGATGCGGGCTGTGCCGACCTGATCGAGACGCGGGCCGGGGTCGGCTATCGGCTGGGCAACTGCAAGGAACCGGTCGCGACGCCATGATCGCGTGGGCAAAGGCGGCCGTTGCACGGCATTGGCCGGTGCTGCGGCTGCGCACGATCCTGTTCAGCACGCTGTTGCTGGTCGCGGCCCTGCCCGGCTTCGGCGCGCTGTTCCTGCGAGTGTATGAGAACACCCTGGTGCGCCGGACCGAGGGCGAACTGATCGCGCAAAGTGCGGCGCTGGCGGCGAGCGCGGCGATCCTGTGGGCCGGACCGCGGCCGGCGGTGGCGCGGCCCCGCCCCGCATCGCGCAACCCCTATGATCCGCAGAGCGAAGTCGATCTGCGCGCCTCGCCGATCCTGCCGCCCCGCCCCGCTGCGCGCGCGACAGCCGATGCACCGCAACCCGATGCGCTGGCGACCGCGCGGCGGCTGCTGCCCGCGATCGAGGAGACCAGCCGCACCACGCTGTCGTCGATCCTGATGCTCGACGGCAGGGGCATCCTGCTGAACGGGGGCGAGGCGGGACGTTCGCTGCGGCAATTGCCGGAAATCCGGTCGGCGTTGGCCGGGCGACCGGCGACCGTGCTGCGCGAGAATGGCGACTATGTCTCCCGCTATCCGTTCGAATGGCTCAGTCGCGCGTCGAATCTCCGGCTGCACCATACGCGGCCGATCATGGTCGATGGCCGGGTTCGTGGCGTGTTGCTGGTATCGCGCTCGCCCCGCCCGTTGTTCAAGGGGATGTACGAGGATCGCGGCAAGATCGTGCTCGGCATCGTGCTGATCTTCGGTGCGCTGATCGTGCTGACCGCGATCCTGTCGCGCGCGATCGTGCGGCCGATCGAGCGGCTCAGCCGATCGACGCGGACGCTGGCATCGGGCCAGCCGGCGGCGACCGACCTGCCCTCGCTACAGGTCGTCGAGATCCGCGACCTGTTTCGCGACTTCGCGGTGATGGCCGACAGCATCGACAAACGGTCGCGCTATCTCCGCGACTTCGCATCGTCGGTCAGTCACGAATTCAAGACGCCGCTGGCGGGCATCAGCGGCGCGATCGAGCTGTTGCAGGATCATGAGGCGGACATGACGCCCGCCGATCGGCGGCAATTCCTCCACAACATGGCGATCGATGCCGAACGCCTGTCGCGACTGGTGCGGCGATTGATGGAGCTGGCCAAGGCCGATCTGCACCGGCCGGGCGGGAAACCCGGTGCGGCGTTGCCACCGGTACTGGCGATCGTTGCCGACGGATTGGCGACCGCCGGGTTCACCGTGTCGATCATGCTGCCCGAGCAACTGCCCCGGCTGGCGATCGATGCGCGGACGCTGGAGGCGGTGTTGACCACGCTGGTCGATAATGCCCGACAGGCGGCGGCATCGGTCGTGGTGGTTACCGCGGCGGTTGAGGACGGCACCGCCCTGATCGCCGTCGCCGACGATGGTCGGGGGATCGCGCCTGCCGATCGCGACCGCATCTTCGAGGCGTTCTTCACGACCAAGCGCGAGGCGGGGGGCACCGGCCTCGGCCTGCCGATCGCGCGGTCGCTGGTCGAGGCTTATGGTGGGACGCTGACCTTGGGGACGGCGATCGCCGGTGCCCGGTTCGAGATCGTCCTGCCGATCGACCGGGTAGAGCGGGCTGAGGCGTAGAGCATCACGCACGGCGCCGGGTCGGTTCAGCGCCGATCGCCATTCAAAGACCAGGCAGACTTCTCCCCTCCCTGGAAGGGAGGGGTCGGGGGTGGGTTGGTCCGTTGGCGAGCGTGACATTACCCTCGCGAGCCGACCCACCCCCAGCAGTTGCCGACCTCACCGCCGAATGCCGATCAGCGCGGGAACGGTGCCGGGCGGGGCGAACCCTGCCCGGCCCCTTCGATCAGCCGTCGATACCGTAGTGGAAATAGGTCACGCCGTTGATCGTCTCCTGATACAGGAAATCGATCGAGACCAGATTATGGCCGACGCCATTCAGGTCGATCTGCCCGCCCGGATGCTTGAAGCCGTCGCTGGACTTGGGACCGCCTTCGCCCGACAGGTCGAGGACGTCGTTGCCGCCGAAGCCGATGGTGGCGTTATCGTCATTGTCGAAAATCTGCCGGGTGGTGACGATCTGATCGTCGCCACCGAAGCCGTTGATCGTGTCGAAACCGAGGTTCAGACCCAGCGCGTTGTCGTAGAAGAATTTGTAGCTGCCCGACGACGCGTCGAAATTGTCGTTGGTGACCTTGCCTTCGGTGAACCCCGCCAGCCGGACCGAGGCGTCGGCATAGGCATGGCCGCCGTCCTTCGATCCCAGATAGCGCAGGTTCACTGCGCCGCCATCGGCGGCGACCAGCGTCAGTTGGTCGGCGCCACCGGCACCATCGACCGCAATCACGCCATTCTCGCCAGCGTCGACCGTATCGCCGATCGACCGATAGTTGATGAGCGAGTCGTTCTTGCGGAAGGTCAGGATCGTGTCGTCGCCGACATCGCCGTTGCTCACGATATAGGCGGTCGCGATTTCGTGGCCGAAGACGACGTCATTGGTGCCGTTCGCGACCAGAACGGTCGACGCAGCGGTAGTGATGAGCGAATTGTTGCTTGGCATGATGCCCCCTCTTGAAAAATCCTCCCGGCCATGCCCCCGCGGTTCCCGAACGGCTGGCGGAAGACCGGGTCCGTCAACGCGACGATCCGGCTGCGACGATGCGCGAAACCGACAACCCGGTTCGTGCCAAGCGGTTCCAGGAAAACAATATTTTTACAATATGCTGGGGTGTTAGCGAAATATTAACCGTTGTCGATATCGCATTGTAAACGTCGTCGGGGTTGATCTTCTTAACTATTTCGCTGATGGACAGCATTCTTTTTCCTGCGGTTTCCAGTCGAGGCTATCCGGTCAATGGGGTCCGATCTGGAAGAATAATGCCAGCAACGATATCGCCACGGTCGTGGCGATAGCGAGATAGGTCATCAACAGCTTGGGCGGTCTGGTCATCGGCAAAACCTGTCTTTGAAATTCGGGGCGACCCGGTCAGACCGCGACAAAGCGTGGTCGTCGCAACCGTTCCGGGGAAAATCGCCAGACCAATGGCCCGCTTTGCCATACCGACGACTTGATCGGTCCGACGTACAAGCCGACAGATGATGACGGACAACAGCGGCGGCCCCCATTCGGCGGCGCACTACCTTTGGCGCAGCCCGTGAAATCCGAGTGCCGGTCGCTGAAAATCTACATTCCGGCCAACAGCTTGTCGATGGTGATCGGATAGTCGCGCACCCGGACGCCGCACGCATTGTAGACAGCATTTGCCACCGCCGCGCCGACGCCGCAGATGCCGAGCTCGCCTACCCCCTTCGCCTTCATCGGCGACGACAGCGGGTCCTCTTCGTTGAGGAAGATGATTTCCTGATGCGGGATATCGGCATGGGTCGGCAAATGATATTCCGCCATATCGTGATTGATGAACCCACCGAGCCGGGCGTCGACCACCAGTTCCTCGGTCAAAGCCGCGCCGACGCCCATCGTCATTGCGCCCAGTATCTGGCTGCGCGCCGATTTGGGGTTGAGGATGCGTCCGGCGCCGAACACGCCCAGCATCCGCCGCACCCGGATCTCGGCGGTATCGGCGTCGACCGCGACTTCGACGAAATGCGCGCCGAACGTCGCCTGGACGTACTTCCTGGTCAGGCTGCCGAATTCAATCCGGTCCTCGACCTCGATCCCCTGCCCGCCCGCGGCCTCGCCCAGCGCCACCGACTTGTTGCCCGACCACACCCGGCCATCGGCAAAGCGCGCGGTGGCGGCTTCGAAACCGGCCGCTCCGGCGATCCGGTCGCGCAGGCCGACACAGGCAGCATAGACGCCGGCGGTCGAGCTGTTCGCGCCGAACTGTCCGCCCGATCCGGCGGAGATCGGAAAGCTCGATTCTCCCAGCCGGACGGTCACCTGTTCGAGGTCGACGCCCAGCATCTCGGCGGCGGTCTGGGCGAGGATGGTGTAGCTGCCGGTGCCGATGTCGGTCATGTCGGTGGTGACGGTCACGTGTCCGGAAACATTCATACCCACGCGGGCGGCCGATTTCAGCACGATATTGCCGCGATAGGCCGCCGCCATGCCCATGCCGATTTGCCAGCGGCCATCGCGCCGCGCGCCCGGCGTTGCCACCCGCGCGCTCCAGCCGAAACGATCGGCCCCTCCGCGCAGACACCCGACCAGGTCGCGGTGCGAGAAGCGGCGTTCGGGATTTTCGGGATCGACCTGCGTATCGTTCAGGATGCGCAATTCGACGGGATCGATGCCGAGCTTTTCCGCCAGTTCGTCCATCGCCGCTTCGATCGCCATCATGCCCACCGCTTCGCCGGGCGCGCGCATCGCGTTGGATTCGGGCAGGTTGAGCGTCGCCAGCCATTCGTCGACGCGGCGGTTCGGCGCGGCATAGAGCTGCCGGGTCTGCGCCCCCGCCCCTTCGGGACTGCCGCCAGCGACGTCGCCCGACCAGCTTTCGTGCCCGATCGCGGTCAGCCGCCCCTCCCGCGTCGCACCCAGCCGCAAACGCTGGATCGTCGCCGACCGGTGCGGGGTATTGTTGAACATCTGCGGCCGGGTCAGCACCACCTTCACCGGCCGCCCCACCCGCCGCGCCGCAACCGCGGCCAGCACCGCATCGGCGCGGACCCACAGCTTGCCGCCGAACCCGCCGCCGATATGGTGGGCGACGATCCGCACCTTCTCCTTCGGCATGGCGAGCACCTTGGCCATGTCGCGCGCCGCCCAGTCGACCATCTGGTTCGCGGTCCACAGCGTCAGTTCGTCGCCGTCCCACGCCGCGATCGTCGCATGCGGCTCCATCATCGCATGGGCGTGATCGGGGGTGGTGTAGGTCGCATCGACCTGCACCGCGGCATCGGCGAAGGCGCGGTCGAAATCGCCATGATCGTGCGACGAATGCCGCGTGGCGGCGTCCTTTGCCCCGGCAAGGTCGAACACCCCGTCGTCGGCAGCATAGTCGATCCGGACCAGCCGGGCGGCGGCGCGCGCCGTTTCGAAGCTGTCGGCCACGACCAGCGCCGCCGCCTGCCCGAACTGATCGACCTGCGGACCGGCGAGCATCGGCACCTTGTGATCGTCGCCGCGCGCCAGCGGCCCGGCATTCTCGTGCGTCACCACCGCCAGCACGCCGGGCGCGGACAGCGCAGCGGCGGCGTCGATCGCCACGATCCGTCCGCTGGCGATCGTCGTCGTGACGATCATGCCATAGGCCATGTCGGTAGGCGCGAATTCGGCGGCATAAGTCGCACGGCCAGTGACCTTCAGCGGCCCTTCGATCCGGTCGGTCGGGCGGCCCAGAACCCGCATGGTATCGGTCGGGTTCGGTCCGGCGGCTTGGGTGAACTTCATGGCTTGCTTCCTATTTCCGGCCGAACAGCTTTTCGATATCGCCATGCGCCAGCTTGATCCAGGTCGGGCGACCATGGTTGCACTGGCCCGAATGTGGCGTGACTTCCATTTCGCGCAACAGCGCGTTCATCTCGACGACCGACAACACCCGCCCGGCCCGCACCGATCCATGGCAGGCCATGGTCGCCGCGACATGGTCGATGCGTTCCTTGAGCGACAGCGCCGCGTCATGCGCGCGGATCTCGTCGGCCAGATCGGTGACGAGGCCGATGACATCGCCCTGCCCCAGCACCGCCGGGACGGCACGCACCAGCATCGCGCGCGGCCCGAACCGTTCGAGCTCCAAGCCGAATTCCGCCAGCTCGTCGGCCTTGTCCTCCAGCGCGTCGCAGGCGACTTCGTCCAGTTCGACCACTTCGGGGATCAGCAGCGCCTGTCGCGCGACCCCGCCCGTCGCCAACGCCGCGCGCATCCGTTCCAGCACCAGCCGTTCATGCGCGGCATGCTGATCGACCAGCACCAGCCCGTCCTCGGCCTCGGCAACGATATAGGTCCGCGCAACCTGTCCGCGGGCGGCACCCAGCGGGAATTGCGTAACGGCGGGCGGCGGTTCGCTGGCGACTTCGGCGCGTGCCTGCGGCGGCGGGGCGAAGAAGGTCGGGCGACGTTCGTTGAAGGCAAACCCCGACTTTATGGTCGCCTCCGCCAACGGAGGCAGCGGCAGCGCGGACGGGATGGCCGGTGCGACCGGTTCCGACGTCCATGCCGCCATCGCTTCCTCGGCAGGGCGCTGCGCCGCGCGAAAGCCGGCCTCGTCGAGCGCCCGGCGCAGGCCGCCGACGATCAGGCCGCGCGCGGCCGCCGGGTCGCGAAAGCGCACCTCGGTCTTGGCAGGATGGACGTTCACGTCGATCAGATCGGGATCGACGTCGAGGAACAACGCCACCACCGCATGCCGATCGCGCGCCAGCATCTCGGCATAGGCACCGCGCACCGCCCCCGACAGCAGCCGATCCTTTACCGGGCGGCCGTTGACGAACAGATATTGATGATCGGCCACGCCGCGGTGGAAGGTCGGCAGCCCGGCGACGCCGCCCAGCCGCATCCCCTCACGCGCCCAGTCCAGCCCGACCGAATTGGCGGCGAGCGCCCGGTCGGTCAGCGCCGCGACGCGCTCGGGCCGCGACTCGCCGGCCTGCACGCCCAGCACCCGCCGGCCGTCATGTTCGAGGGTGAAGGCGATGTCGGGGCGTGCCATCGCCAGTCGCCGCACCTGATCGACGCATGCGGCGAATTCCGACCGGGCCGAGCGCAGAAACTTGCGCCGCGCCGGCACGCGGGCGAACAGCCCTTCCACCCGGATGCGGGTGCCCGGCGGCACGGCGGCGGGGCGATCGTCGACCACCTCGCCATTGTCGACGGTGCGCAGCCAGCCCTCCGCCCCCGCCGGTCTGCTCTCGATCGACAGGCGGGCTACGCTGGCGATCGACGGCAACGCCTCCCCCCTAAACCCGAGGGTCGTGACCGCTTCGATCCGGTCGTCGGGCAGTTTCGAGGTGGCATGGCGTTCGAGCGCCAGCGCCATATCGGCCGGTCCCATGCCACAGCCGTCGTCGGCAACCTCGATCAGGTCGATGCCGCCACTGGCCAGGCGAACCGATATCCGGGTCGCTCCCGCGTCGATCGCGTTCTCGACCAGTTCTTTCAGCGCGGAAGCAGGGCGTTCCACCACTTCCCCGGCGGCGATGCGGTTGACGAGATGCTCGGGGAGACGGCGTATTGACATGGAGATCGCTCTAGCCCAAGCGGCCTCATCCCGCGACCTGGAACTGCCATCGTGCAACCGATCGGATAGCCGATCGGACGGGTCGAGGTACAAGCTGCGAACCGCCGCGTCGGGACACGCGGGCAAAGACGGAAGTATCGATGGCCTTCTTCTCGCGTTTCTTCAAGTTCATGTCGCACGACATGGCGATCGACCTGGGTACCGCCAATACGGTGGTATATCTGCGCGGTCGCGGGGTCGTGCTGAACGAACCGTCGGTGGTGGCGGTCGAAACGCTGAACGGCGTCAAGCGGGTGAAGGCGGTCGGCGACGACGCCAAGCTGATGATGGGCAAGACGCCGGGATCGATCGAGGCGATTCGTCCGCTGCGCGACGGCGTGATCGCCGACATCGACGTCGCCGAACAGATGATCAAGCATTTCATCCAGAAGGTGCATGGCCAGCGCCGCTTCATCCGCTGGCCGCAGATCGTGATCTGCGTGCCGTCGGGATCGACCAGCGTCGAACGCCGCGCGATCCGCGATGCCGCGTCGAACGCAGGCGCTTCGCAGGTATGGCTGATCGAGGAGCCGATGGCCGCCGCGATCGGTGCCGACATGCCGGTGACCGAGCCGATCGGGTCGATGGTCGTCGACATCGGCGGCGGCACCACCGAAGTCGCCGTTCTGTCGCTGCGCGGGCTCGCTTATTCCACGTCGGTTCGCGTCGGCGGCGACAAGATGGACGAAGCGATCGTCAGCTATGTCCGCCGCAACCACAATCTGCTGATCGGTGAAGCCACCGCCGAACGGATCAAGCAGGAAGTCGGCACCGCCAAGCCGCCGGCGGACGGCATCGGTACGCTGATCTACATCAAGGGCCGCGACCTGGTGAACGGGGTCCCCAAGGAAATCCAGATCAATCAGGGCCAGATCGCCGAGGCGCTGTCCGAACCGGTCGCCGCAATCGTCGAAGGCGTGCGGATCGCGCTGGAAAACACCGCGCCCGAACTGGCCGCCGATATCGTCGATCAGGGCATCGTGCTGACCGGCGGTGGCGCGTTGTTGCAGGGGATCGACGAGGTGCTGCGCGACGAGACCGGCCTGCCGGTGACGGTCGCCGAGGACCCGCTGACCTGCGTCGCGCTCGGCACCGGGCGTGCGCTTGAGGATCCGATCTACAAGGGCGTCCTGCTCGCCGTTTGATATAGGGGTCGGGGAGCATGGCACCGCCACGCAACCACCGTCCGGGGTTCTCGCGGCGGGCGCAGTATACCGTGTTCGCGGGCTATGTGCTGGCGGCGAGCGGCGCATTGGTCGGTGCCATTCTGCTCCTGATTTCGATCATCGATCCGCGCGCCTTTGCCGTGTTCCGCGGGGCGGTACGCGAAGCGACGACGCCGGTCTCGGCCGGGCTCGACTGGGTCTGGGACGGGGTGTCGTCGGTGCCGCGCGGGATCGGCGATTATTTCGGTGCGGTCGATGAAAACCGGCAGTTGCGCGCCCGCGAGGCGGCGACGCGACGCTATCTGATGCAGGCACGGTCGCTGAACCGCGAAAATGCGCGGTTGCGGACGTTGCTGGCGCTGCGCGACCGGTCGGCATCGCCGGTAATCGCGGCGCGGCTGGTCAACAGTTCGGCCGGCAGCACCCGGCGCTATGCGACGCTGAACGCCGGATCGTCGCAGGGCGTATTGCGTGGGCAGCCGGTGCGCGGGCCCGACGGACTGATCGGTCGAATCGTCGAAACCAGCCCGAACACCGCCAGCGTCCTGTTGATCCTCGACCCCGAAAGCATCGTGCCGGTCCGCCGGACCCGCGACGGGCTGTCGGCAATCGTCGCCGGTCTGGGTAATGGTCAGGTCGAGGTTCGCACCGCCGGCGTGGTCAATGCGCCGTTGCTGGCGGGCGATGTCTTCGTCACCTCGGGGACCGGCGGCCTCTATCCGCCCGGCATTCCCGTCGCCCGGATTTCGCGCAGCCAGCGCGACGTCGCCCCGGCGCGGGTGTTCGCCGAACCGGACGCGCTCGACTTCGCGCTGGTCGAGCGGGCGTTCCTGCAACCGCCGGTGCCGCGCCCGACCCCGACGCCCACGCCCAGTCCCGAGCCCGCCGCCGAATGAAGCTGCTGGGGCCCGACGACGATCGCAACGATCGCGTCCTGACGCGCAAGGCGGTCATCAGCATTCTCGCCGGATCGTTGATGACGCTGATCCCGGTGGTGGCATCGGTGCCGTTCCTGCCGCCGTTCGGGCTGTTGATGTTCCTTGGCTGGCGACTGTTCCGGCCCGGTGCTCTGCCGGTCTGGGCAGCGGCACCGCTTGGCCTGTTCGACGATCTGGTCAGCGGACAGCCGCTGGGCAGCGCCGCGCTGATGTGGCAGATATGTTCGCTGATGCTCGATCTGGTCGATACACGGCTGGTGACGCGGGATTTCTGGCAGGACTGGCTGCTGGCGGGCGGATCGATCGCGCTGTGCCTGATGGCGGGGCGGATCTTCGCCAGCCGGCTTTCGGCGCAGGTCGATATGGCGTTGGTATTTCAGATCGTGGTGTCGGTGGCGTTGTTTCCGCTGGCCACGCGGCTATGTACGGCACTTGCGGGCCGTGAGGATGAATGAGCAGGATCGTCACCGAAGCCGCACAGGCGTTCAGCTTCTCCCGGCGGGCGATGGTGCTGGGCGGCGCGCAGGCGGCGGTCGGCGTCGTGCTGGCCGGGCGGATGGCATGGCTGTCGGTCGCCGAGAACGAGCGGTATAACCTCCTCGCCGAAAGCAACCGCGTCAACCTGACCATGATCCCGCCGCGCCGCGGCTGGATCATCGACCGACATGGTGCGCCGATCGCCAACAACCGCACCGATTTCCGCGTCGACCTGATCCCCGACCGGATGGAGGATGGCGACCGCGTGCTCGGCGAGTTGCAGCAATTGCTGGCGCTGACCGTCGAGGATATGGCGCGCATCCAGACCGACCTGAAGCGCGCCGGCAATTTCACGCCGGTGCAGGTCGCCGAGAATCTCGACTGGGAACGGTTCGCGGCGGTCAGCGTCCGCCTGCCCGAACTGCCGGGCGTGCAGCCGACGCGGGGGTTTTCGCGCAGCTATCCGCCGGGGGCGGCGGTGGCGCATCTGACCGGCTATGTCGGTGCCGCGACCGCCGAACAATTCAAGCAGACGCGCGATCCGCTGATGGTGACGCCGGGGTTCAAGCTCGGCAAGGATGGCCTTGAAAAGACGCTCGAACCCGACCTGCGCGGTGCCGCCGGAGCCAAGCGGGTCGAGGTCACGGCGCGCGGCCAGATCGTCCGCGAACTCGAAACCCGCCCCGACAAGCAGGGCAAGAACGTCCGGCTGACCATCGATCTGGGGCTGCAGGAATATGCGGCGCGGCGGCTGGGTCCCAACTCCGGATCGGCGGTGGTGATGGACGCGGTGACCGGCGACGTGCTGGCGATGGTATCGATGCCGGCCTATGACCCCAACAGCTTTTCCGACGGCATCGGGCGGCTGGAATGGAAGATGCTGTCGAGCGACGACCATATTCCGTTGATGAACAAGACGTTGCAGGGCCTGTATCCGCCGGGGTCGACGGTGAAGCCGATGCACGCGCTGGCGATCCTGCGCGCGGGGATCGATCCGCATCGCCGGGTGAACTGCTCGGGCGTGTTGCAGGTCGGCACCGGTCGATTCCACTGCCACAAGCGCGGCGGCCACGGCCCGCTCGACATGGTCGGCGCGGTCGCGCAGAGCTGCGACATCTATTTCTACACGATGGCGCGCGAGCTGGGGTACGACAATTTCGCGCCGACCGTGCGCGCGATGGGGTTGGGGCAGGAATATGATCTGCCCTTTCAGTCGCAACGCTATGGCACCGTGCCGGATAGTGCGTGGAAGTTGCGCAAATACAAGCAGAAATGGACCGTGGCGGACTCGGTCAACGCGTCGATCGGGCAGGGCTATGTGCTGACCAATCCGCTGCAACTGGCGGTGATGGCCGCCCGCATCGCGCAGGGGCGACAGGTCGTGCCCCGCCTGCTGCTCGACACCCCGCACCGGCCCGCACCGTCGATGAACATCGATCCGGCCATGCTGGAGACGGTGCACAAGGCGACATGGGCGGTCATCAACGGCGGTGGTACCGGCGGGCGTTCGCGGTTTCAGGGATTGCCCGGCATCGAACTGGCGGGAAAGACCGGCACGGCGCAGGTTCGCCGCATCACCATGGCCGAACGGCGCACCGGCGTGCTGGGGGATGGTGCCCTGCCGTTCAAGATGCGCGACCACTCGCTGTTTATCGGCTACGCTCCCGCCAACGCGCCGCGCTATGCGGTGTCGGTCGTGCTCGAACATTCCGGCCACGTCTATACCGCCGCGCCGATCGCCAGCGACATCCTGTCGTGGCTGTTCGACCGGGACAAGGCGATGGCCCGCCTCGAACCGCTCGAACGCGAATGGGGTGGCGACATCAACGCCCGCATGGCGACCCAGTGGCGGAGTTTCGAAGCCGCACAACGCGTGCCGGTGCTGAGCGTCCCTGCGACGCCGGCGGATGTCGAGGGGGCGACGACCAACGTCGTTGATTCCGCTGTCGCCAACCAGATCGAACCCGACCCCGCCGTCGCCCAATCGAACGAAACCCGACGTACAGAATGAAACGCCTCAACCAAACGACTTCGCACGGGCTGGGCTTCGTCCCCGCCCCGCTCGCGCAATTGCCGTGGCGGGTGCTGTTCCTGCTGTTGGCGATCGGCGGCTTCGGACTGGTCGTGCTGTTCTCGGCGGCCGGCGGCAGCGTCCAGCCTTGGGCGTCGCGACAGGGGATCGCCTTCGCCATCTTCCTGCTGCTCGCGATCGGTATCTCGCGCATCCGCCTGACCTTCTGGCGCGACCTCGCGCTGCCGGCCTATGCCGTCATCACGGTCATGTTGATCCTGGTGGAACTGGCCGGGGCGGTGCGTGGCGGATCGCAGCGCTGGCTCGATCTCGGCTTCATCCGGGTTCAGCCGTCCGAATTCATGAAGCCGGCGATCGTGCTGGCGCTGGCGCGTTTCTACGAATTGCTGCCGGCGGGCGAGATACGGCGGTTCAGCGCGGTGTGGCCGGCGGCGGCGATGCTGGGCATCCCGGTGGTGCTGGTGATGCTGCAACCCGATCTGGGCACCGCGCTGATGATTACTGCCGGCGGCCTCACCGTCATGTTCCTCGCCGGGCTGCCGATCCGGTTGTTCGTCGGCGGTGCGCTGGGGCTGGCGATCGCGGCCCCGCTCGCCTTCCATTTCCTGCTGCATGAATATCAGCGCAATCGCGTGCTGATCTTCCTCGACCCCGAAAGCGACCCGCTGGGCACCGGCTATCATATCAGCCAGTCGAAGATCGCGATCGGATCGGGCGGCATCTTCGGCAAGGGGTTCCTGAACGGCACGCAAAGCCATCTCGACTATCTGCCCGAAGGGCATACCGATTTCGTGTTCGCGACGATGGCGGAGGAATGGGGGCTGGTCGGCGGTGTGTTTCTGATCACGGCGTTCATCCTGCTGGTCCGATGGGGTGTCGGCGTCGGCGTGCGGGCGGAGGGGCGGTTTTCGAAGCTGGTCGCGGGCGGGCTGGCGACGACGATCTTCTTCTATGTCGCCATCAACCTGATGATGGTGATGGGGCTGGCACCCGTGGTCGGCATCCCCCTGCCACTGGTCAGCTATGGCGGATCGGCGCAGATGACGGTGCTCGGCTGTATCGGCATCCTGATGGCGATCGACCGCGAGAACCGCGAACGCGTCCGCTTCTGACGCTAATTTTCAGGCTGGCGAGAAATAGGGTTTGCATCGCCGGCAAGGTTCGCTAAAGGCCCCGCTCCAACGGCGGAACGGCCCCAAACCGATCCGCCCCATCGCGCAGGCGACGGACGCATAGCTCAGTTGGTAGAGCAGCTGACTCTTAATCAGCGGGTCCTTGGTTCGAGCCCAAGTGCGTCCACCACCTGTCCGAATGGACGCATAGCTCAGTTGGTAGAGCAGCTGACTCTTAATCAGCGGGTCCTTGGTTCGAGCCCAAGTGCGTCCACCAGTTTTCGAACCGGCACCGCCGTTCGCGTGTTATCATCGCATGATGACCCATCCCCAGATCCTGATGCCCGCTGCGCTGACGCCCGATGTCATCGCCGCGCTCGAAGAACGTTTCACGCTGCACCGGCTGTGGGAACAGGACGACCGTGACGCCTTTCTCGCGGAGGTCGGACCCGACGTCGTCGGCATGGCGGTGACCACGCTTGCCGGAAGGATCGATGCAAGCTGGCTCGACCGGTTGCCCGCGCTGGAGATCATCGCCAGCTTCGGCGTCGGTTACGACAATATCGATGCCGATGCCGCCGCAGCGCGGGGCGTGATGGTCACCAACACGCCCGGCGTCCTTGACGATGAAGTCGCCGACCTCGCCGTCGGGCTGCTGCTGGCGACGCTGCGGCGCATTCCACAAGCCGATCGGTTCGTGCGCGATGGGCGCTGGTCGTCCGGGACGTTCCCGCTTTCGCCGACGCTGCGCGGACGCCGGGTCGGCATCGTCGGGCTGGGAGCGATCGGCAAGGCGATTGCGAAACGGATCGAGGCGTTCGGCGTGCCGATCGCCTATCACGGGCGGTCCCGGCAGGATGGCATTTCCTATCGCTATTTCGACACACCGGCGGCACTAGCGGCGGCATCGGACGTCGTCATCGTGATCGTCCCCGGCAATAGCGGAACCCGGCACCTGATCGATGCGGAGGTGCTTGCGGCGCTCGGCCCCGACGGCGTGCTGATCAATGTCGCGCGCGGCAGCGTGGTCGACGAACAGGCGCTGGTGCAGGCGTTGCGGGCCGGCACGATCGGGGGCGCGGGGCTGGACGTGTTCGAGGATGAGCCGAACGTGCCCGATGCCCTGCTGGCCATGGAGAATGTAGTGTTGCTGCCGCATATCGGATCGGCGTCGGTCGCGACACGGGCGGCGATGGGGCAGCTGGTCGTCGACAATCTGATCGCGTGGTTCGATGGCGATCCGGCACGGACGCCGGTGCCGGAGACTGCGGCGTTGAACCGTCGTTAGGCCGGCACGACGCCCATCGCCTCGCCCAGCCGGACCGGTCGTTCCGGTGCCCAGTCCGGATTGAACGCGATCCGGCCGGGTTCGAACAGCATGACGATGGTCGATCCCAGCAGAAACCGTCCCATTTCCTCGCCCTGTTTCAGAGCGACGTCGCCTGGGCCGTATGACCATTCGACGATCTGTCCGGTCCGTTTCGGGTTGACGACACCGTGCCAGACGGTCGCCATGCTGCCGACGATCGTCGCGCCGACCAATATCATCACGAAGCGGCCATGTTCCGGTGAATCGAAGACGCAGACGACGCGTTCGTTGCGGGCGAACAGATTCGGCACGCCGCGCGCGGTAACCGGGTTCACCGAATAGAGCGCGCCCGGCACATAGATCATGCGCGACAATACGCCGTCGCACGGCATGTGCAGGCGATGATAGTCCTTGGGCGACAAATACAAGTTGGCGAAGGTGCCACGCAGGAACGGTTCCGCGAGGGTCGCGTCGCCGCCGACCAGTTCGGTAGCGGTGAATCGATGCCCCTTGGCCTGGAAGATCCGGCCGTCGTCGATCGCGCCGAACTGGCTGATCGCGCCATCGACCGGGCAGACGAAGTTGACACCGGCGAGCGGCCGGACGCCGTCGCGCAGCGGGCGCGTGAAGAAGTCGTTGAACGATTTGTAGCTGCCAAGGTCCGAATTCGCGGCTTCGCGCATGTCGACACCATAATGCCGCGCGAACCACCGGATCAGTCGCGGCGTGAGCAGCGCGGATTCCGCACGCGCGACCCGGCCGGCGAGGCCGGTGAGGTGCCGTTTGGGCAAGAGATGTTGAATCAGGATCTTCAGACGGTCGGACACAATCGGCCTTTGGATGGGACGCACGGATAGCGATGACGTCGCGACCGGCCTTGTCAGGTCGACCGACGCTAGGCAGGCGGCGGCATATGTCCAGCGGAAACGCATGGCGCGGCGGGGCGGTCCGGCCTATACGCGCGCCGCATGAGCCAATTGTTCCGCGCCGCCCGCCTGTCCGCCCTGCCCCTGCTGGCGCTGCTATCGACCGTACCGGCCGTCGCGCAAAAGCCCGTCGCGGTGGTGAAGCCCGACAATGCGATCATCCCGCTACCGCTCAACCCGACCATCCCGGCCGGACAACGGCTGTGTTCGACCAGAACGGCGTCGGGCCTCGGCTATACCGTCCTGCGGCCCGGTACCGGCACCCGGCCGACCGCGAACGACATCGCGCTGGTCAACTATATCGGCTATCTGGCGGCCAGCGGCAGGATGTTCGATCAGGGCATGCAATCGCCGCTGCCGATCGATCAGGTCATTCCGGGCTTTTCGGAAGCGTTGCAGACGATGACCAGGACGTCGGTCGTGCGTTTCTGTATTCCCGCCACGCTCGGCTACGGCGTGCGGGAATCGGGGCCGATCCCGGCCAATTCCGATCTGGTGTTTCAGGTCGAGCTGCTCGATTTCAAGACCGCGGCCGAAGTTCAGGCGATGAACAACCCGGTTGCGGCGGAGCCGGCCCCTGCCGCGAAGCCGTGACTGACGGGGCTGGAGGCGCGGTGCGCCGGGTTTGAACCGAACGCGGCAATGACTCGCCGTACCCCGGCGCGGGCGGGGGTCCAGAGCCAAGCAGAACAACGGCTTGCGCTTGGAACCCTTGGGCCCCCGCGCAGGCGGGGGTACCGTCGGGGGCAAGGTGTCCGGATTTTGGTAAAGGTTCTGCGGGACCCAAGCCGCGGCTTTGGGCCGGTCGGATCAGTCTTCCCAAGACCAATCGACCTTCAATTGAACGGGCGCAGGAATACCGTTCCACTGCTTGTCGTCACTCCCGCGCAGGCGGGAGTCCATATGCGCCAATGTCGCGAATCCAGCCAAAACGTCGGCGTTTATGGATTCCCGCCTGCGCGGGAATGGCGAAGTCCCCTGGTTATCACTGAATGTCGATCGGCCCTACTTGCCCGCCAGCGTCGGCGCAGCCGCGCCGTCGGTCATCCTGATCGGCAGGATGCGGCCGTCGCGGGCATATTGGACCCGGTCGACCGCTACCTGCCGCTCGCCGCGATAGGGCGCGCCGCCCTGCGGGTTTTCCCAGCGGTGATATACGATCAGCGACTGGCCGTTCGGGGCGGTCACGAAGCTGTGATGGCCCGGCCCCTTGTGCGTCGCGTCGCTGGTCAGGATCGGCCCACGATATTTCCATGGGCCGACCGGGGACGGCGCGGTCGCGTAATGCACCGAATAGTCGGGTCCGTTGAACCGGCCATGGCTGTACGACAGATAATAGGTGCCGCCGCGTTCGTGGAGGAACGCGCCCTCGGTAAATTGCGGCGGGTTGGCGACCGGCACTTCGCGGGCGATGGTCACCATGTCGGGTTTCAGTTCCCACACCCGCAGCTTCGCGCCGGCGCTGCCGCCGGCATAGAGATAGCTCTTTCCCGACCGCCGATCGTTGAAGACCATCGGGTCGATCGCTTCGAAGCCTTTGCCGCCGGTCACCAGCGGGCGGCCGCTGTCGCGATAGGGTCCCTCCGGCCGGTCGGCGACGGCGACGCCGATCCGGCTGGGGGTGGGGTTTTGCGGCCCAACCGAGAAATAGAGATAATATTTGCCGTTTCGCGTCGCGACGCCGGGTGCCCAGAGGAAATGTTCGGGCGCGCCGTCATCCGTGATCCAGCCGATCTGGTCGCGGCGGATCAGTTCGCCGCGCGGTCGCCAGTTCTTCAGGTCGTGGGTCGAGAAGGCACCGAACCGGTCGGCGGCCCAGCTTCCGCCGGGGCCGCCGGTGGGGAAGACCCACAGTTCGTTGCCGATGAACATCGCGTGCGGATCGGCACCCTGAAACTGCGGATTGCCGGCCGGGGCGGCGGCGACGCTGGTGAGGAGGATCAGCGGCAGGAACAGATGTTTGCGCATGGGGGGTTCCCGTGGGTTCGGAGGATCGTGTGTTGGTTCGTCGGGACGTTGGCGAAACTGCTCCGCCGTTCCTTTCGAGATCATGCCTGCAAGAGCCGTCCGCTCAACCCTGAATTCGCCGTACCCCCGCGAAGGCGGGAATGTTCACTTCGGACTCTGTAGACGTTTTCTGGCGAGGAAGATGTCGAGGGTGATCTCGAGCATCTGTTGGGTCTTGGAGGCGCGTTTGGTTCGGCGGTTGAAGCG
>NZ_LMKP01000005.1 GCF_001421715.1 Sphingomonas sp. Leaf22 | reverse complement strand
CCCCTCGCACGCTGGACAACGCATCCTGTCCTCGCCGTCCAAATCAAAGGAACACAGAAGAATCCAAAACGCGCCTCGTGTAAACAGTCCCCGCCTGCGCGGGGGTACGGTGCGTTTTTGGCGAAGCTTACGAGTTGCGCAACGGTGCCGGCTTGACCCGGGAGGCCCGCTTTTCGCGACGGTCCAGAAGTAGCGGGGCCCCGGATCAAGTCCGGGGAGACGGGGGGCGAGGTGAGAGGTCAAGCCCGGCGGTGACGCGTGGGGACAGGAACGTCATCGGGTCATGCCCTGCCGCCGGGTGATGCACCTTCGATACGCGGCCTTCGTCCCGCATCCGGCGATCGGCCTCGTGCCAGTCGGGCAGCGCACCGTCATCCTGCGTCCAGTGGGCTATGCTCGCCTGATCGCACCAGCGCATCAGCTTCGGCATCGCCCGGCGGTGCGCGCCCGAGGTCATGTAGGCGCGCATCGCCGCCGCGTCGTCCCAAGCGGTCATCGTCCAATAAGCGCGATCGCGATCGGCGAGCAGCGCGCCGCCGCGATAGCCCGCCGCGCGCTTGACCTGCCGCATCGACAGCCATGTATCGATCAGGAACGCCGGCAGAAACCGCGCGGCGCGGATGCGCAGCCGGGTGATGCTGATGAAGGTCACGCGTCGAGCTCGACATCCCAATAGAGCCAGTCGTGCCATGTTTCGTGCAGATGGCCGGGTGGAAAGCGGCGGCCCTGTTCCTGCAACTGCCAGCTAGTCGGTCGGGTCGGCCGGACATGCAGCGGCATCGCCGCCTGTTTCGGAGTGCGCCCGCCCTTGCGCAGGTTGCACGGCGCGCAGGCAGTGGCGACGTTCTCCCACGTCGTCCGGCCGCCCTGTGCGCGGGGAATCACATGGTCGAAGGTCAGGTCATGCGTCGCGCCACAATATTGGCAGCTGAACCGGTCGCGCAGGAACAGGTTGAAGCGGGTGAAGGCCGGAAATTCGGACGGCTTCACATATTGTTTGAGCGCGATGACCGACGGCAATTTGATGCGCGCGGTCGGGCTGCACACTTCGCGGTCATATTGGGCGACGATGTCGACCCGGTCGAGAAACACGGCCTTTACCGCAGTCTGCCATGGCCAGACGCTGAGCGGATAATAGCTCAACGGCGTATAGTCCGCGTTGAGCACCAGCGCGGGACAGCCATCGGGATGGCGGAGGCGATCGGGATGGTACATGAAGTCCCCCTCGCGTAAACGTCGTCGCCGATATGATCGGCAACGATGACGGGCACATGACAGCACGGGGCAATGCCGAAAGTCAAACGGGCAGGGTCGTCACCCGCTTTGCGCCGAGTCCCACGGGGGCACTCCATGCCGGCCATGCACTGGCCGCGATCGAATCGCACGATCGCGCGCGCCGGGATGGCGGGCGGTGGCTGCTGCGGATCGAGGATATCGATGGCGGGCGCAGCCGGCCCGAGCATGTTGCGGGGATATTGGCCGATCTCGAATGGCTCGGGCTGCATTGCGACGGGGAGGTGGTGTTCCAGTCGGCGCGGATGGCGCTGTATCGCGCCGCGCTCGACCGGTTGCGGGCGCTGGAACTGGTCTATCCCTGTTTCTGTACCCGCGCCGATATCGCGCGCGAGGTTGCGGCGAGCGCGTCGGCACCGCATGGCGTCGATGGTGTCGTCTATCCGGGGACGTGCCGGGCGATCCCTGCGGACGTCGCGGCGGCGCGGCTGGGGGAGCCGCATGCGTGGCGGATCGACATGGCGCAGGCGGTGGCGCTGGCCGGGCCGCTCGACTGGATCGATGAGCTTGCCGGGCGGGTAAGCGCCGATCCGCTGGCACAGGGCGACGTGGTGCTGGCGCGCAAGGATGCTGGGACCAGCTATCATCTGGCGGTCACCGTCGATGACGCCGCGCAGGGCGTGACGCATGTCGTGCGCGGGATCGACCTGTTCGCGGCGACGCATGTTCACCGGTTGTTGCAGGCGCTGCTCGACCTGCCCGTGCCCGTTTGGCGGCATCACCCGCTGCTGCTGGGTCCCGACGGGCAGCGGCTGGCCAAGCGCAACGGCGCGCCGACGCTGGCGGCGCTGCGCGACGGCGGCATCGACGGGCGGGCGCTGGCCGACGATCTGCGCGACGGGCGACTTCCCACTGGATTCGCGCTGGCGAATGCTTAGCTTGGATACATGAACACCTTTCTGGTCCTGTTGCTGATCGCGGCGATGATCGCGGTCGTCGTCGCGCTGATCCGCGGCATCGTATCGTTCCTTGCCGAAGGAACCGCCACCGCGCGCGGCGAGGGGCCGAGCGAACAGGCGCTGAAATCGAACAAGATGATGCAGGCGCGGGTGTTGTTTCAGGCGGTCGCGATCCTGATCGTCGTTGTTCTGCTGTTCATGTCCGGGCGCACCTGACGCCGTGGTCAAGCTGAACAAGATTTACACCCGCACCGGCGATGCCGGGACCACCGGCTTGGTCGACGGATCGCGCGTCGCCAAGGACGCGGCGGTGATGCAGGCGATCGGCGATGTCGACGAAGCCAATTCGGCAATCGGCGTCGCGGCGGTCGCGCTGGGCACCGGTCAGGAAGGCGCGCTGTTGCGCAGGGTGCAGAACGACCTGTTCGACTTCGGCGCGGACCTGGCCACGCCGCCGGGTATTGCTGGCGCGCTGCGCATCGTGCCGGGGCAGGTGACGGCGCTGGAAGAGGCGATCGACCGGATGAACGCCGATCTGTCGCCGTTGACCAGTTTCATCCTACCCGGCGGGACGGCGGCGGGGGCGGCACTGCATCTGGCGCGGGCGATCGTCCGACGGGCCGAGCGGGCGGTCGTGGCCGCTTCGTACGGAGCGGACCTAAACCATAATTTATTAGCCTATATCAATCGCTTGTCAGATTTGCTGTTCGTGTACGCCCGATGGGTGAACCAAAGCGGCGGCGGGGACGTTTTGTGGGTGCCAGGCGGGGATCACCAGCCGGCATAGGAGCTTTCCATGCGAGCGACACCGGTCAACCTGCCCGACCAGGCGCTCGTATCCCGATATGCCAGGGTTCGTGCGCTCACCGATGCGCTGACCTCGCCACTGTCCGACGCCGATGCGACCGTGCAGTCGATGGACGATGCGTCCCCCGCCAAATGGCATCTGGCGCACACCACGTGGTTCTTCGAAACCTTCGTCCTGCGCGATCACGTGCCGGGCTATACGCTGCACGACGAACGCTTCCCGTTCCTGTTCAACAGCTATTACGAGGCCGAGGGTCGGCGTCATGCGCGCGGACGGCGCGGCATGGTGACGCGCCCCAGCCTCGACGAAGTGCGCGCCTATCGCGCGGCGGTCGATGCCGCGCTGCTGGCGGCGCTGCCCGATCTGCCCGACGAAGCGCAGCAACTGGTGGCGCTCGGCTGCAACCATGAAGAGCAGCATCAGGAATTGCTGCTGACCGATATCCTCCATCATTTCAGCGAAAACCCGCTGGAACCGGCGATGTTCGCGCCCGAGCCGAAGCGCCCGGTGGCGATGCCGGCACCGACCGGCTGGATCGAGCATGGCGGCGGCATCGCCCAGGTCGGGCATGACGGCAGCGGCTTTGCGTTCGATTGCGAAGGGCCGCGCCACGACGTGCTGCTCCACCGCCACGCGATTGCCGACCGCACCGTCACCAATGGCGAATGGGCCGCGTTCATCGCCGATGGCGGCTATGCCGATGCGCGGCTGTGGCTGGCCGATGGCTGGGCATGGGTACAGGCCAACCGGATCGAGGCACCGCTATATTGGGAGCGCAAGGGGGAGGTCTGGACCCGCTTCGGCCTCGATGGACGGCGCGCGATCGATCCGGCCGCGCCGGTGACGCATGTCAGCTTTTTCGAAGCCGATGCCTATGCGACCTGGGCCGGGGCGCGACTACCGACCGAATTCGAATGGGAGGTCGCCGCCGCGCGCCATGACCCGGCGGGCGGCAACCAGCTGGACCATGCCCATGCCGTCGAACCGCGCCCGTCGACCGGCGGACCGGCCTTTTTCGGGGACGTGTGGCAATGGACCGGCAGCGCGTACCGCCCCTATCCGCGCTTTCGCACGGTCGATGGCGCGGTCGGCGAATATAACGGTAAGTTCATGAGCGGGCAGTTCGTGTTGCGCGGGAGCTCGTGCGCCACGCCGCGTGGTCATGCGCGCGCCTCCTACCGCAATTTCTTCTACCCTCACCAGCGCTGGCAATTTACCGGCGTCCGGCTCGCAAAGGACCTGTGATGCTGCGTAGCGACGATGTGCCGATGGCGACCCGTGCCGATCCCGCCTTTCGTGCCGACGTACTGGCCGGGCTGACGCTCGGGCAAAAGGCGATTCCGGCGCGCTGGTTCTATGACCGCAAGGGGTCGGAACTGTTCGAGGACATCACCGCGCTGCCCGAATATTATCCGACACGCGCGGAAACGGCGATACTGAAGACGATCTGCCCCGAACTGGTCGGGGCGGTCGGCGAAGGCGTTGCAGTGGTCGAGTTCGGATCTGGTTCGTCGGTGAAGACGCCGATCGTGCTCAACTGCATCGAACCGGCCGCCTATGTCCCGATCGATATTTCGGGCGATTTCCTGCGTTCGTCGTCAGCGGTGCTTGCCAGCCAATTCCCCGGATTGCCGGTGCTGCCGGTCGAGGCTGATTTCATGCATCCCGTGCCGCTTCCGCCGCAAGTGGCGGACATGCCGAAGCTGGGATTCTTTCCGGGATCGACGATCGGCAATATGGAGCCGCTCGCCGCCGGCACGTTGCTGCGGGCGATGCGCGACTGGCTGGGCGAGGGGGCGATGCTCTTGATCGGCATCGACCGGATCAAGGATCAGGGCACGCTGGTCGCCGCCTATGACGACGCGGCGGGGGTAACGGCGGCGTTCAACCTGAACCTGCTCGACCGGATCAACCGCGAGCTGGCGGGAACGATCCCGGTCGAGGCATTCGCGCACGAAGCCCGCTGGAACGACGATGCCGCCCGGATCGAGATGCATCTGCGCGCTACGCGCGACGTGTCCTTCACCGTCGATGGCCGTTCGTTCGCGATGCAGGCGGGCGAGACGATCCACACCGAGAACAGCCATAAATATGGCGACCGCGACGCCCGGCTTTTGCTACGCAGCGGCGGATGGACTCCGGTACAACAATGGTGTGGCGACGGCACGTTCTGCGTGATCCTCGCCGAAGCAAGGGCAATGCCGATCGCGCCGTGATCCGCATAGTGATCCGCATCGTCGCGGCATTGCTGGCAATGCTGACGGTCGTCGCGCCGGCATCGGCCCGCGACCTGACGGTCATGAGCCTCAACATCCGGCTGCCGTCCCCCGACGACGGCGCGAACCGATGGGAATTGCGCCGCGACCTGACCGCCGCGACGATCCGCCGCGCCAGCCCGGACGTGATCGGGACGCAGGAACTGTTCGAACGGCAGGGGGACGACGTCGTCGCGCGCCTGCCGCGCTATCGCTGGATCGGGGTCGGGCGCAGCGGCTCCGGAAGCCCCGATGACGAGCATATGGGCATCTTCTATCGCGCTGACCGGTTGCAGGTCGAACGCTGGGGTAATTTCTGGCTGTCCGATACGCCCGGAGTGCCGGGCAGCATCAGTTGGGGCCACCCGCTGCCGCGCATGGTGACATGGGCGGTGTTTCGCGCGAAGGACGGCACACGCTTCGCGATGTTCAACACGCATCTGCCCTATCGTGCCGAGGACGAGGCGGCGCGCGAGAAGGGCGCGGCGCTGCTGGCGGCGCGCATCCCGGCGATCGCCGGAGATTTGCCGGTGGTGGTGACCGGCGACTTCAACACCGTGCCCGACACCCCGACCTATCGCCGGATGGCGCAGGCGTTGCGCGATGCGTGGGTCGCGGCACCGGTGCGGACCGGTCCCGAGGCGACGTTCTATGGCTTTACCGGCAAGCCCGATCGCCGCATCGACTGGATTTTCACGCGGGGGTTCGCGGTGAAGCGGGCGACGACGATCGATACGCGGCGGGGCGACGTGTTTCCCTCGGATCATTATCCGGTGGTGGTGACGTTGGCGCGGTAGGGTGCTTCCGTTCGAAGCGCATCACCCTCACCCTTTCGCGGCTCCGCCGCTCCCTCCCTCTCCCGCCGGGAGAGGGGTCATCGTCAGCGGATCAGCCGCGCGGTCCAGGTGCGGATATAGTCGATATTGCCGCGGCATTGCTCCATCTCGCGCTGTTCGATCAGGCGGAAACGGCTGCCGTCCCATGCGTAACGTTGCTTGACGCCGCAGTCGCCGAGCCCGCGCGCGCGCGCATCGGCGGTGAGGATACCGTCGGCAAAGACGGCATTGAACACCAGCGACTGTTCGTCGGGCGCGTCGCCGGCCGGCGGCGCGTCGAACGTCGCCGGGACCGCTGCCCCGCGCGTCACCACCGACAGCGCCGACAGCACGTTATAGGCACCGACCGTGCAGGGCACGATCGCCAGCGTCTGCCCGTCGCCGAGCGGTTTGGTCGTCGCGTCGGGCAGGTCGTCGGTATCGCACTTCGCCGCCGCGCGCATCTGGGTGACTAGCAACGGGTCAAGCAATGCTGATTCGCCCCGGATCACCGGCGCGCGGACGCCCGGGAGCGCGGGGGCGGGGCGGGTATCGGGACGTGGCCCCCTGGCGACCAGTGCGCCGGTGGTGCCGTCGCGCCCCTGTTGCGCGTCGATCCAGCGCAGGGCGGCGGCGGCCCCCTTCAGCGGGAGCGTGGCGAGCGCCCGGCCGGCGGCGTCGACGATGGTGACCGTGCCGCCATTCGCCAGTTTGCGGGCGAGGGCCAGGGCGGGTTCGCCGGTCAGTTCGGTCGTATCGTCGTGCGTCGTCCCGCCGCGCGCGACCGCTTCGCCATCGACCTGCGCGGTCAGCGGCAGGGCGGGGGCTTCGCCGCGCAGGCGGATCGTGAAGCTGCCGTCGGGGGCGGCGGCGCGCTCGATCGACAGCGTGAGTGCCGGCGGGTCGCCCTCTTCGGGGACCAGCGATCCCGCCTGACAGGTCGCGCCATTGTCGCAGCCCGCCGCCCAGTCGTCGAAGGTCTTCAGCGGCAACGGCCTGGGCCGGGCAGCGGTGTCGGTCGGCGGCATGGGCGCGGCGACCGGCGACGCGGTCGGTTCGGGCACCGGCGCGCCGGCATTGCAGGCGGGGAGCAGCAGCGGCAGGGCAAGGGGCAGGAAACGGCGCATGGGTGTGCGATACCGGCATGGACCGCTGACCGAAACCCGCTATTCCCGCGTTCAGGACGCGAAAGTCGTAACGAGAGGACGTTGAGGATGAAGACGATTGGCGTGATCGGCGCGGGCCAGATGGGGGCGGGGATCGCCCAGGTCGCGGCGCAGGCGGGCTATCGCGTGCTGCTGTCGGACGTATCGGTCGACCGCGCGCAGGCCGGCAAGGACGGCATCGCCAGGCAACTGGCGCGGGCGGTTGCCAAGGAAAAGATCGCACAGGGCGATGCCGATGCCGCGCTCGGCCAGATCGAGGCCGTAGGCGATCTGGCGGCGATGGGTCCGTGCGATCTGGTGATCGAGGCGGCGACCGAGCGCGAGGCGGTGAAGCGGCAGATTTTCGAGAGCGTGGGCAAGGCGCTGTCGGACACGGCGATCCTTGCGAGCAATACCTCGTCGATCCCGATCACCCGGCTGGCGCAGGCCGCGCCCGATCCGGCGCGGTTCATGGGCGTGCATTTCTTCAATCCGGTACCGGTCATGGGGCTGATCGAGCTGATCCGCGGCCTTGCCACCAGCGACGCGACGGTCGCGGCGGTCGAGGCGTTCGGCCAGAGCCTGAACAAGCGGATCGTCCATGCCAATGACGCGCCGGGCTTCATCGTCAACCGCGTGCTGATGCCGATGCTGAACGAAGCGTGCTTCGCGCTGGGCGAGGGCGTGGCGACGATTTCGGATATCGATGCGGCGTGCCAGCTCGGGCTCAACCACCCGATGGGGCCGTTCACGCTGGCCGATTTCATCGGGCTCGACACCTGTCTTGAAATCACGCGCGTGCTGTTCGAGGGGACCGGCGATCCCAAGTTCCGGCCCGCGCCGCTGCTGGTCAAATATGTCGAAGCCGGCTGGTACGGACGGAAGGTGAAGCGCGGCTTCTACGATTATTCGGGCGAGGAGCCGGTGCCGACGAGGTAAAGGACGCTTGACGTAAAGCGAGCTTGTCATGTAAAGCGTCCTTCACAACAGTGGAGGATGCTGACATGCCTGTCCCGTCTGAGATCAAGCGCTACACCGCCCGCCTGACCGTCGTCATGATGCTCTATGGTGTCGCGCTGGTGGGAGTGAATCTGTGGTTCCGCTACAGTCCGCCCACCGGCGCGCTGGCATGGTTCGCCGCGATCCTGCCGGCGGTGCCGATCGCGCTGGTGTTCGTGGTGATCGGTCGGTTGCTGGTCGAGATGCGCGACGAATATCTGCGCGCGCAAATGGTCCGGGATCAACTGATCGCGACCGGGGTCACGCTGTCAATCATGACGGCGATGGGCTTCCTCGAAGGGTTCGGGCTGATCGGCCATGTGCAGGGCTATTTTGCCGCGACGATCTGGTTCGGCGCGATCGGGTTGGCCGTCTGCATCCGGGGGATCGCGGCGTTCCGGGAACGCGCGCGTGGATAACCATCTGAAGGCGCTGCGCGCCGAGCGGGGCTGGTCGCAGCAGCATCTGGCCGAGCGACTCGACGTGTCGCGGCAAAGCGTCAACGCCATCGAGACGGGCCGCTACGACCCGTCGCTGCCGCTGGCCTTTCGCATCGCCGAACTGTTCGGGCTGCCGATCGAGGCGGTCTTCGTCAGCCCGGCAAAGGGTTAGATGAACAGCGCCCCGGTGTTGCGCGCGATCGCGGGCAGGACGATGCCCTGCAGGATGCCGATCAGCACCAGCACCACGAACGGCGCGAAGTCGAGCGCGCCGAAATCGGGAAGGATCTTCCGGATCGGACGATAGACCGGCTCGGTCGCGGTCATCAGCCCGCGATACAGCGAGCGGATGAAGTCGTTATGGGTGTTGATGACGTTGAACGAGATCAGGATCGACAGGATCGCCTGCACGACGATGATCCACCACAGAACGTTCAGCAGCACCTGAATGATATCGAGCAGGACGTTCAACGCTTGGCCTTTCGCGAATGGTTCTCGACTATAGGGACGCGCGCGCCCGGCTCCAAGCCTTCAGCGGTCGGATCGCGGCGCGATCCGGTCCCGTTTCAGGCGCGGACCAGCGTTCCTGCACCCTGTTCGGTAAAGATTTCGAGCAGCATGGCGTGCGGCACGCGCCCGTCGAGGATGACGGCGGCATCGACGCCCTGCGCGACCGCGTTGACGCAGGTCTCGACCTTCGGGATCATCCCGCCCTTGATCGTGCCGTCGGCCTTCAGCTCGGCGATGCGGGCGGGGTTGAGGTCGCTCAGCAATTCGCCGGTCTTGTCGAGCACGCCCGCGACATCGGTCAGCAGGAAGAAGCGCGACGCGCCCATCGCGCCCGCAATGGCCCCGGCCATGGTGTCGGCGTTGATGTTGTAGGTCTCGCCATCGGCCCCCAGCGCCACCGGTGCGACGACGGGGATGAAGCCGTCGCGTGCCAGACTGTGGAGAATGGTCGGGTCGACCGCGACCGGCGTGCCGACGAAGCCCAGATCGACATGGCGTTCGATCCCCTGCGACCGATCGGGTTCGCTGCGTCCGACCTTTTCGGCGGTGACCAGCCGGGCGTCCTTGCCGGAAATGCCGACCGCTTTGCCGCCGGCCTGCGCGATCCACGCGACGATTTCCTTGTTGATCTTGCCCGCCAGCACCATTTCCGCGACCTCGGCCGTCGCCGCATCGGTGACCCGCAGGCCATCGACGAACCGCGATTCGACGCCCAGCCGCTTGAGCATCGCCCCGATCTGCGGCCCGCCGCCATGGACCACGACCGGGTTGATGCCGACCTGCTTGAGCAGCACGACATCCTCGGCGAAATCGCGCGCCAGTTCGGGATCGCCCATCGCGTGCCCGCCATATTTCACCACGAAGGTGCGGCCGGCATATCGTTGCAGATACGGCAGCGCCTCGGTCAGCGTTTCCGCCTTGGCGAGCATCTTCGGATCGGGAGCGTGGGTCATGACCGCGCCTTTAGCGGGGTCGTGCGGAAGAGGGAAGAAGTTGGGTTCACGTGGAGGAACGGAGGGGTGGAGAAGGAAGTGGGTTTTCGCGCAGATGCGCAAAGGGCGCAGAGGGGCGGCAACTGGCGTTCTCGTGGCAGCCAGATGCTACGTCACCCCGGACTTGATCCGGTGTCCCGCTTCTATTCTGCCGCTGAAGAAGTAGAAGCGGGGCCCCGGATCAGGTCCGGGGCGACGATGGGGTGGTCGTTTCGATCTGCAATGATTGTCGTTGGGTCGTACCAGCAGGCGGGTGGCGGGTAGCTCCCCCAACGCTTTGCATGACAGGCTGACCCTGCCTGCCCCACAAACCCTTTGCGTTCTTTGCGCCTCTGCGCGAAACCAAAACCACTTCTTCGCGTCTCCGCGCCTTCCCGTGAAACCGAATTCCTTTACCTCTCCCGATCCAGCCGCCGTCCCAATGCGACGAACGCGTAGATCAGCGGCGGGACGAGGACGATCGACAACGTGACCTTGGCCAGCATCTGCCCGACGACCAGCTGCCCGATCGGGAACACGCCGTAAAAGGCGACCGAGATGAAGATCAGCGTGTCGACGATTTGCGACAGGACGCTGGCGATCGCTGCGCGCAGCCAGAGGAGCTTGCCCCGCCCGCGCTTCAGCCAGCCGAAGATGGTGACGTTCAGCGTCTGCGACACGCCGTACGCGACGATACCCGCCATCCAGATGCGCAGGTTGGAGCGCATGACGAGGTCGAAGGCGGCGAGCCGGTCAGCCTCCATGCTGGGGGCGGCGGGCAGTTCGAGGACGATCGCGACCAGCAGCATCGACGCCAGCAGCGGCAGGAACCCGAACCAGACCAGATGCTTCGCGCGCGACGCGCCGTACAGTTCGGCGACCGCGCTGGACACCACGACCAGCAGCAGGAAGGCGAAGATGCCCGCCTCCACCGCCAGCGGGCCGATCGCGACCTGCTTGTTGCCGAGCACCCCGGCGATGCAGACCATGCCGCCGTAGAAGATCGAAAAGATGAACAGCGCGCGGGGTATGGTGATCGTCGCCGGCGCTGGCGTTGCAGGTATCGTCGTTGCAGGTGTCGTCATGGCCCTTGCTAGTCCCGAAAACTGCCGATGGCAAAAGCGTTTGTCACCGCTGGCCCCCGCGACACCGGCATGGCATATCGCGACGGTTTGGGGCCGTCCGGGCGGGCGGCGGGGCAGGGTACTTCGCTTACATGACACGTTTCCTCATCGGCATCGCCGGCATCGTCGTGATCCTCGGCATCGCCTTTGCGTTATCGACCAACCGCCGCGCGATCCGGTTGCGCGTGGTCGGTGCGGCGTTCGCGTTGCAGGTGGGGATCGCGGTGCTGGTGCTCTACACGCCATGGGGGAAGGGCGTGCTGGGGTTCCTGTCGGGGGGCGTCGCCAACCTGCTCGCCTATGCCAATGCCGGGACGTCGTTCCTGTTCGGCCCGTTGGCGCGGCCGGAAATCGGCGGGACCAGCTTCGCGATCGCCGCCCTGCCGGTCATCATCTTCTTCGCCTCGCTGGTGTCGATCCTCTATTATCTGGGCATCATGCAGCTGGTGGTCCGCTGGATCGGCGGCGGCATCGAAAAGGTGATCGGCGTCAGCAAGGTCGAGTCGCTGTGCGCCGCCGCCAATATCTTCGTCGGACAGAGCGAATCGCCGCTGGTCATCCGGCCCTATCTGGCGGGGCTGACCCCGGCGCAGCTGTTCACGGTGATGACCAGCGGCATGGCGGGCGTCGCCGGCACGATCCTGGCGGCCTACGCATCGATGGGCATCCGCATCGATTTCCTGCTGGCGGCCAGCTTCATGGCGGCACCCGGCGGCATCCTGATGGCCAAGATCATCATGCCCGACACGCCCGAGCCACCCGCCGGGGAATTGCCGCTGGGCGATGCCGACCGGATCGGGCGCGAGGCGGATTCGATCGCGCTGGCAGAGGCGACGCATGACGAAGAGCGCCCGGCCAACATCATCATGGCGGCGGCACAGGGGGCGCAAACCGGCGTGAAGCTGGCGGTGGCGGTCGGCGCGATGGTGCTGGCGTTCGTCGCTTTGGTGGCGCTGGCCAACGGTCTGCTCGGCGGGGTCGGCAACTGGTTCGGGATCGCCGACCTGAGCTTCCAGCGGTTGCTCGGCTATGTCTTCGCGCCGCTGATGTTCCTGCTGAACGTGCCGTGGAACGAAGCGGGCATCGCGGGCGGCCTGTTCGGGCAGAAGGTCGTGCTGAACGAATTCGTCGCCTATATCTCGCTCGGGGAAGCGGGCGGACAATTGTCGACGCGGACGATCGCGATCATCACCTTCGCTTTGTGTGGCTTCGCCAATTTCTCGTCGATCGCGATCCAGATGGCGGTGACCGGCAGCCTCGCGCCCAATCAGCGGCCGATGATCGCGCGGCTCGGCATCCGCGCCTTGATCGCCGGCAGTCTCGCGAATCTGATGTCGGCGGCGCTGGCGGGGCTGCTACTCGCTTGAAAAGGCGGCGGTGACCCGCCGCGTCAACCGTCTGTTTACGCCATTTCAATACGGGTGCTCGTCCATGCCGGACACGGCGTGCGGATTGGGTGACGGGGATGGTCATGAACGACGGGCTGATCGATCAGCGGGTACTGACGCAGACGCGGGCAGAACTGGGCGCGAATTTCATCCGCATTCTCGGATATTTCCGCGAGGATGGGCTGAAGTCGCTGCTGGCGATCGAACAGGCGATGCGCGAACAGAATGCGGTGGCGATGGTCCTGCCCGCGCATACGCTAAAGGGTGAATCGCGGCAGTTCGGCGCGGAGACGCTGGCCGATATGGCGGAGGGGATCGAGCTGATCGCCCGCAAATGCGTCGAGACGCATGACGAGCCGACCGAGGCGCTGGAACATGTCGCGCGGCTGCGCCCGACGTTTCAGGCGACGCTGGCGTCGCTCGACCGCGACAGCAACCCGCTGGCGCAGCGCAAGTCGACCGGGTTCGGCAAGCGGCCGGTCGCGCTGTAGGGGCGGGGGTCGGCTGTCCCGTTGGAGTCTGACTCACCCTATCGAAAACGTCGCCTCAGCGGAGGCTGGGGCCTCGCGGGGCTCCTGCCGCGTACTATCACCGGGCGATCCCAGCCTGCGCTGGGATGACGTTCGCTTCAACGTGGGTGATCGGCCTGTAGTGCTGCGGACCTGATCCGAGGCCCTGCCGTCCGGCACCGAAAGAGCGCCACCCCGGCGTGAAACCGGGGTGCCGAAGGGGGCGTAAGGTCGCCCGCACGCCGCGGGCGACCGTCCGTATCAGAGCCCGTGCTTGTCGTATTCCGACTTGGCGTTGAGCTGGATGTAATTCTGGATGCCCATCCGCTCGATCATCTCGAACTGGGTTTCGAGCGTGTCGACATGCTCTTCCTCGTTCATCAGGATTTCCGCGAACAGATCGCGGCTGACGAAATCGCGGATGCTCTCGCAATAGGCGACCGCCTCGCGCAGCTGCGCGACCGCTTCGACTTCGATCGCGAGATCGGCCTTGAGGATTTCCTCGACCGTTTCACCGACGCGCAGGCGACCGAGCAGCTGGAAGTTGGGCAGGCCGTCGAGGAACAGGATGCGCTCCGCCAGACGGTCGGCGTGCTTCATCTCGTCGATGGATTCGTGGCGTTCGAACTGGGCGAGCTTGTAGACGCCCCAATGGTCGAGCAGGCGATAGTGCAGCCAATATTGGTTGACCGCGGTCAGCTCGTTCCGGAGTGCCTCGTTCAGAAATTCGATGACCTTTGCGTCGCCCTTCACGTCGTTCGTCCTTATCCTGTGATGGACGGGACTTACGCGGTTTGGTGCAACAGGGACAGCATCAAAATGGCTGATTTCCGAGGGTTTGCGCAGGTGCGAACGCTACGCAGCCGCGCGTTCCGCATCGATAATGGCTCGCGCGAACGGCACGCATTGACCGCATTTCGCCTGACATCCCAGCGCGCGATATGCCTGGCAGGCGCTGTTCGCGCCACCGCGCGCGGCCTCCCGCACATCGCGTTCCCGAATGGCATTACAGACGCATACGACCATGTTCGACCCTCGCTCCGTTGGGTCGGTCATACTGGTAGTGAAAATCGTTCGCAACAATTATTGCGGATCATTCGCATCAATTCATCGTGTCGGGGTCGTCGACGAACTGCGCATCGGTTGCCATTGCCGCCGCGCCAGCGAGCGCCACAGCCATTCGAATGGGCCGTAGCGAAAGCGGGCCAGCCACCATGGCGACCAGAGCAGCATCGCCGCGCACATCGCGAACACCGGCAGATAGAGCGACGCGCGCGACCAGTGACCGAACTGGCCGAGGCCCCAGCCGTAGAAGAGGAAGCACATGACGATGCTGGTGGCGAGATAGTTGCTGAGCGCCATCCGCCCGGCAGCGGCGAATCGACGTGCGACGGGGCCGCTGCCGGCGGCCAGCAGCACGATCGTCGCCGCCCAGCCGGGGATCATGATCGCGCGAACCGGGGTGGCGAGCGCGATCGGCCCGGCGACGATGGCCAGCACGTCGAGGTCGCGCGATGCGATCCAGACCGCGATCGCCCCATAGCCGAGCAGGCCGATCCCCATCCCGCCGATCGCCCATCGCCATAGCCGGCGACGCGACCAGCGGCCGTCGAGCATCCCGCTGCGCAGCGCGGCCATGCCGAACAGCATATAGGCGAGGGTTTCGAAGCCGATGATGAGCGTGTTGCCGAGGCTTTCGCCGATCTCCGCCAGATTGTGCGCGAGGATGCCGGCGTAGCTGCCCCGATACAGGGCAAGCTCCTGGGCAAGGACGGCGGGAGCGGGGACGCCGAACGCGTTCCGGAAATCGCGCAGATTCTGCACGGCCGTCGCGCCGTCGCTCGCCTGCATCGACAGATAGGCGAGCGGGATCGAGCCCATCAGCAGCGCATCGACAGCCGCGAAGGCGATGCCGAATGCCAGCAGCCGTCCGGGGCCGAGCGCGCGGAACGCATAGGCAACCGATCCGATCAGCGCATAATGGGCGAGGATGTCGCCGCGCCACAACAGCGCGGCATGGGCGAGGCCGAGCACGAACAGCCAGCCCATCCGGGCGTAATGGACCGCCGCCGCATCGCGCCCGGCCGCCTCTGCCCGGTCGGTGACCAGCAGCAGCGACGCGCCGAACAGGAACGAGAACAGCCCGCGCATCTTGCCGTCGAACAGGATCAGCACGGCATAATAGGCGACGCGGTCGGCCGCGCCGTTCAGGCCATAGGCGCGCGGGCTGATATAGGCCGCCTCGGGCAGGGCGAAGGCGAGGATGTTGAGGAACAATATTCCCATGACCGCGACGCCCCGGACCGTATCGATCGTCGCGATACGGCCCATGGGCGCCGGGTCAGGCAAGGGCGGCGTCGCCGTTCATCAGTGCCGGGAAAAAGCCTTCATGCGCCTTGCGCAGGTCGTCGAGCGACACGGCGAAATCGCCATCGGTCAGTTCGAAGATGATGCGGCTGCCGATCGTCCGGCCGATCGGTTCGGCATCGACCCCGGCCTTTTCCGCGCCCTGCAGGAATTCGAGCAGGGCATGGTCATGGACGGTGACGATATAGACGCCCTGATCTTCGGCGAAGAGCGAGCGGGCGATGTCGTCGAAGGGCAGCTTGCGGTCGAGGATCGCGCCGATATTGCCGGCCAGCGCCATCTCCGCCACCGTCACCGCGACGCCGCCATCGCTGACGTCGTGACAGGCGGTGATCTTGCCCGACAGGATCGCCTGACGGATGTAGCCGCCGGTGCTGCGTTCGGCGTCGAGATCGACCGGCGGCGGCGGACCTTCCTCGCGGCCGTGCAGTTCGCGCAGCCAGAGCGACTGACCGAGCGGCCCGGTGCGGTCGCCGACGCGCAGGATGATGTCGCCGGTCTGCTTGAACGCGATCGTCGCCGACTTTTCCCAATCGGCCAGCAGGCCGACGCCGCCGATCGCCGGGGTCGGCAGGATCGCCGAACCGCCGCCGGTCGCCTTCGATTCATTATAGAGCGACACGTTGCCCGATACGATCGGGAAGTCGAGCGCGCGGCACGCCTCGCTCATGCCGTCGAGACAGCCGACGATCTGGCCCATGATCTCCGGGCGCTGCGGGTTGGCGAAGTTGAGGCAGTTGGTGACGGCCAGCGGCGTCGCACCGACGGCGGTCAGGTTGCGATACGCCTCGGCGATCGCCTGTTTCCCGCCCTCGACCGGATCGGCGAAGCAATAGCGCGGGGTGCAGTCGGTGGTCATCGCCAGCGCCTTGCGCGTGCCGTGCACCCGCACCACCGCCGCGTCGCCGCCGGGACGCTGCACCGTGTCGGCACCGACCATATGGTCGTACTGTTCCCAGATCCAGCGGCGGCTGGCGATGTCGGGCGATCCCATCAGCTTCACGAGATCGGCGGCCGGATCGGTGCATTCGGGCACGTTCGTCAGTTCGGCGGGCCTGGGCGTCGGCACGTGCGGCCGGTCGTAGAGCGGCGCATCGTCGGCGAGCGGGGCGAGCGGAATGTCCGCCACGACCTCACCCTGCCACTTCAACACCATCCGGCCGGTGTCGGTGACATGGCCGATGACGGCGAAGTCGAGCTCCCATTTGTCGAAAATCGCGCGGGCGAAATCCTCGCGGCCGGGCTTCAAGACCATGAGCATCCGCTCCTGGCTTTCCGACAGCATCATCTCGTACGGGGTCATGCCGCGCTCGCGCTGCGGCACGTCGTCCATGACCAGTTCGATGCCGACCCCGCCCTTCGACGCCATCTCGACCGAGGAGGAGGTGAGGCCTGCCGCGCCCATGTCCTGGATCGCGACGATCGCGTCCGACGCCATCAGTTCGAGGCAGGCCTCGATCAGCAGCTTTTCGGTGAAGGGGTCGCCGACCTGCACGGTCGGGCGCTTTTCCTCGGCATCCTCGCCGAAATCGGCCGAGGCCATCGTCGCGCCATGGATGCCGTCGCGGCCGGTCTTGGAGCCGACATAGACGATCGGATTGCCGACGCCGCTGGCGGCCGAATAGAAGATCTTGTCGGTATCGGCGACGCCGACGGTCATCGCGTTGACGAGGATGTTGCCGTCATAGGCCGGGTGGAAATTCACCTCGCCACCCACCGTCGGCACGCCGACGCAATTGCCATAGCCGCCAATGCCGTGGACGACGCCGGAGATCAGGTGGCGCATCTTCGGGTGATCGGGCCGGCCGAAGCGCAGCGCGTTGAGGTTCGCGATCGGGCGCGCGCCCATGGTGAACACGTCGCGCAGGATGCCGCCGACCCCGGTCGCCGCCCCCTGATAGGGTTCGATGTACGACGGGTGGTTGTGGCTCTCCATCTTGAAGATCGCCGCCTGTCCGTCGCCGATGTCGATGACGCCGGCATTCTCGCCCGGGCCGCAGATGACCTGACGCCCGGTCGTCGGCAGCTTCTTCAGGTGGATGCGGCTGGATTTATAGCTGCAATGTTCCGACCACATGACCGAAAAGATGCCGAGTTCGGTGAGGTTCGGCGCACGGCCCATCGCGTGCAGGACACGCTCATATTCTTCGGGGCTCAGGCCGTGTTCGGCGACGATCTCGGGCGTGATCTGGGTCATGGGCGTGCCTCTAGCGTGCGCGCGCGGGCGGTGCCAGCCGGTTTGTGATCGTTGCTGCCGTGTTTCCGCCGGTTCTGTTGCGTTGCAAAATAGGTACAGCGCCAGAACAATTATGCGCCGCTGGATGTAAATCCGCTTCGGTTAACCCCTTTGCTGTGGGAACCTTGCATGGCGCTAGACGTCGGTGATCCGCATCGCCGGTCGCTGGCGTAGCAGGGCGTGATGCCGAGCAAGGGAGAATTTGAATGGTTTCGAAGTTTCTGACGGCAATCGCCGCAACCACGCTGGTCGCAGCCCCGGTCGCCGCCAACGCCGCATCGAACGCACAGTCGCTGTCGGTTGCGAAGTCGGTCCGTGCGTCGGCCCCGACCAAGGGTGGCCAGAAGCTGGCCGGTGGCGGCATCGTGTTCGCACTGTTGGCAGCCGCGATCGTTGCCGGCGGCGTCATCATCGCCACCGACGACAATTCGGACAGCAACTAAGTCCGGTTGCGGGGCGGGGGCCGGTTCGGTCCCCGCTTCGGTTTTCAGTTCGTACCTTGCCCGGTAGCGTAGTCCGGCGCGGCCCACCGACGTTCCCCGATTTTGGTAACAAGGTCGTCGCAGAACAGTCCGCCCAACATGACGAAGAAGGCGGGGGCCGAGATCCGGCGATGCCGTTCCCGACCACCAGCGCCACGCCAAGATCGCTAGCGGAACAAGCGCGACGATCCCTACCGCTTGCCGTAAGCGGATCGGAACCTCGTAGCGAAGCGCGATGAGCGACAGCAGCGCGATCGCCCATGTCGATCCGGCGAGCACCCAAAGCATCACGCGGTCTCCTGACCGGAAGACGAGCGGCTAGTCCCCCCGCTTCTTCCACGCCTGCCACAGCATCATACCGATCAGCGTGCCGCCGGCAACGGTGCCGCCGACCGCGACCGCCGTCATGACCGGCGACAGCGTATGGTCGGCGCGGTGGAGATGCGGGCGGTGCTTCTTCAGCTTTTTGAGCAGCGGTGTACGCTGTGACAGCCCCTCGAACATCTCGCCCGGACCTTCGGGATCGAGGATCTTGTTGTCCGCCAGCCATTCGGTGACCGCACTCAGGTCCGGCACTTCATAGGGGCGCAGCGAGCGGCCTTCGCCGCGCAGTTCCTCGATCGTCGCGATCAGCGAACCGGTGCGCTCCAGCGTGGCCTCGATCGTCTTGCAATCGGTGCCGAGATGTTCGGCGAGCAAGGAGTCGCGGATGCCGGCGATGGTGCGGCGTTCGTTGGCGTTGACGTGGCGGGTGGCATCGACGGTGACGTCGCATTCGGTGTCGAGGCGCAGCGAGCGGTTGTTGAAGTTGGACGAGCCGACGCGCAGTAGCTGGTCGTCGATCACCGTCACCTTGGCATGGACATATATGGCGGTGCCGCCGGCGGTGAAGGGGTGGTAGATGCGCAGCCGGTCGTGGCGGTCGCGTTCCTTCAATGCCTGAAACAGCCGGGCGCGCGCCGAATCCATCGCGACGGGTTCGAGCCAGCCTTCGGCGGTGGTCGGGTTAACGATCACGACCTCGGGACCATCGGCTTCTTCCAGCCGCCGGGCGATCGCTTCCGCGACCTTGCGCGAGGCGAAATACTGGCTTTCGGCGTAGAAGAACCGTTCGGCGCGGGCGATCAGGTCGAGATAGAGCGTCTCGATCTCGTGCACCGGTTCCTGTTCGGCCATTTCGGGAATGGTGCGGGCGATGGCGACGTCGATTTCGCTGAAGTCGGCGTCGAGCCCGGTCGGCCAGCAATCGCCGGTGCCGGTCGGCGCGGGCAGGGCATCGCCCCCCGACACCGCCCAGCGGTGCCGGCACATGTCGCCCAGCGCGGCGGCGATCGGCCCTTCGAGCGCCGTCGTGACGTCGTGCCATGGCTGATAGGGGGTGCCGTCGGGTTCGAGGCGGCGGGGATCGTTGTCGAGGTGCTCGCGCGTGTCCCACCGGTCGACGGTCATGTCGATGCCGCCGCAAAAGGCGACGCTGTCGTCGATCACCACGACCTTTTGATGATGCGATCCGGCGATCGGGTGATGCCCGTCGAGGCGCATATGGACCTGCGGATCGGCGATCCATTTGGCAATGCGCACCAGAGTGCGACCATGGAACAGCGTCTTGATCGCGCCGGTGTCCCAGCGCAGAATATGGATTTGCAGCCCCGGCGTCCGGCGGACCAGCCAGCTGATGAATTCGCCGACCTTTTCCGGGCCTTCGCTGTCGGGATCGGTCTTGAACCGGATGCGCGCGTCGAAGTCCCAGCCGATCAGCAGGATCTGCTTCTTTGCCTTCAGCATCGCGTCGCGGGCGTGGGTGAAATAATTGTCGGCATCGACCAGCACGGTCGCGCGGGTCGCGCGCTCGATCCGCCAGCAATTGCGGCCGGGTTCGAGCGGAGGGGTGTGAAGAGCCATGCGCCCGCCATGGCATCCTATCGTGACGGTTCCAAGCGTTAGCGGCGGTTCGTGCGGTGGGACACGGCCAAAGGTCACAAAGGTCACACTCGTGCGCGGTTCGTGGCGCGCGGGGGCGGACGCGGGTTGGAGCGGGCGGCGGGCGGACGATGGGAAAGAGCGGGAGAGCGATGCTGGCAGGGCGGGGGCATGTAGGAAAGGGCGGATGTTGGTGCGCTTGCCTTCGTTCCCGTGAGGGTGAGGGCTCCTATACGCTTGGGTTCGAGCTGGAGGCGCTAGGGTTGCGTTTATGGATTACCGCCTTCGCGGGAAGGACGATGGGGGGCGTCGATCTGTCGTCACTCCGGGTCAAGCCGAGACCTTAGCGAAACTCCTCTGACCGTACCCCGGCGAAGGCCGGGGCCTAGTTGGGGGACGTTCGTACATTACGGAAAAACCTTCCCAACTGGACTCCGGCCTTCGCCGGGGTACGGCTCGGTTTGGTTTGGCGCGCGGCTTTCGCAGAGGTCTCGGGTGAGGCGGTGGGGAGGTGGTTACAGGATGTCGTGCACCCGCTCCGGCGGACGGGCGATGACGACGCCCTTGGACGTTTCGACGATCGGGCGTTCGATCAGGATGGGGTGCTCGGCCATCGCGTCGAGAATGGCGGTGTCGGTGGCGTTCTTCAGCGGTCCGGCTTCGGGTTCGCCGGTGCGCAGGGTTTGGCGGGGGGTAAGGTTGGCGCGGTGGAACAGGTCGGCCAGTTGCGCGCGCGTCGGCGGGGTTTTCAGATATTCGATGACGGTGACGTCGGTGCCGGCTTCGGTCAGGAACGTCAGGGCTGCGCGGGACTTCGAGCAGCGGGGGTTGTGGTAGATCGTGGCTTTCATGCTTTCCTCCCCAGATGGTGGGGAGGGGGGCGTCAGTGTAGCCGGTGGCGGAGGGGGCTGGCCCGCTTCACCACGGTTGCGTCCGTGGACACCCCCCTCCACCATGCTGCGCATGGTCCCCCTCCCCGTGCCGGGGAGGATTTTGGCGTCATCCTCCCCGCGGGCGGGGAGGATTTTACGTCAGTCGTTCTTTGCCAGCCATTCTTCGAGCCACTTGATCGTATAGTCGCCCTGCTGGAATTCGGGGTCGTCGAGCAGCGCCTGATGTAGCGGGATGGTGGTCTTCATCCCCTCGATCACGAATTCCTCCAGCGCGCGGCGCAGGCGCATCAGGCAGCGTTCGCGGGTGGTGCCATAGACGATCAGCTTGGCGATCATGCTGTCGTAATAAGGCGGTACCTTGTAGCCCGCATACAGCCCACTATCGACGCGGACGTGCATGCCGCCGGGGGCGTGGAAATGCTTCACCGTGCCGGGCGACGGCGCGAAGGTGCGCGGGTCCTCGGCATTGATGCGGCATTCGATCGCGTGGCCGGTGAAGCGGATCTGTTCCTGGTGGCAGGTCAGACCATGGCCTTCGGCGACGCGAATCTGTTCGCGAACCAGGTCGAGGCCGGTAATCATCTCGGTCACCGGATGTTCGACCTGCAGGCGGGTGTTCATTTCGATGAAATAGAACTCGCCGTCTTCCCACAGGAATTCGATCGTACCCGCGCCGCGATAACCCATATCGGCCATCGCCTTCGCGCAGATATTCCCCATCCGGTCGCGGTCGGCCTGTCCGAGGACGGGCGAGGGCGCTTCCTCCAGCACCTTCTGGTGACGGCGTTGCAGCGAGCAGTCGCGCTCGCCCAGATGGATGGCATGGCCGTTGCCGTCGCCGAACACCTGGAACTCGATATGGCGCGGGTTGCCGAGATATTTCTCCATATAGACGGTGGCGTCGCCGAATGCCGCCTTCGCTTCGCTGCCCGCCTGCTGCATCAGCGTTTCGAGGCTGTCCTCGCTGGCGCAGACCTTCATGCCGCGCCCGCCGCCGCCCGATGCGGCCTTGATGATGACCGGATAGCCGATCGACGCGGCGATCGCCTTGGCCTCGTCGACGTCCGCGATCGGGCCGTCGGAGCCGGGGACGAGGGGCAGGCCGAGCTTGCCGGCGGTCCGCTTCGCCTCGACCTTGTCGCCCATCACCCGGATATGTTCGGGCTTCGGCCCCACGAAGATCAGGTTGTGCAGCTCGACGATCTCGGCGAACTTGGCGTTTTCCGACAGGAAGCCATAGCCCGGATGGATCGCGTCCGCGCCGCTGATCTCGGCGGCCGAGATGATGTTGGGGATGTTGAGATAGCTGTCGGTCGCCGCCGGCGGTCCGATGCAGATGGCTTCGTCGGCGAGGCGGACATGCATCGCATCGGCATCGGCGGTCGAATGGACCGCGACCGTCCTGATGCCCATTTCATGGCACGCGCGGTGGATGCGGAGCGCGATCTCGCCGCGGTTGGCGATCAGCAGTTTCTTGATTTCGGGCATGTTATTCCACGACCACCAGCGGCTGGTCGAATTCGACCGGCTGGCCGTTCGACACGAGGACCTGCGTCACGGTGCCGGCGGCGGGGGCGACGATCGGGTTCATGACCTTCATCGCTTCGATGATGACCAGCGTATCGCCGGCCGCGACCTTTTGCCCGACCGCGATGAACGGCTTCGCATCGGGATTGGCGGCGAGATAGACGGTGCCGACCATCGGCGAGGTGACCGGCGGCACGGCGCTGATCGGTTGGGCGGCGGCGCCGGCCTCGATCGTGGTCGTCGCGGCGCTGGCAAGCTGCGGCGCGGGTTGCGGTGCATAGGCCGGGGCATAGGTCGCCTGTGCGACCGGCGCGGGCTTGCGCACCACGCGGACCTTGCGCGCGCCGTCCTCCACCTCGACCTCGGTCAGGTCGGTTTCGTCGAGCACCTGCGCCAGCGCGCGGACGAGGTCGATGTCGACGCGCATCGCGTGGCTGGTGAACGGCGTTCCTTCGCCCTGATTGTCGTCTGCCATGGTAACCCCCAATGGTGTATTCTTATAGAAACCGCGCCCTTGTCAGATGCGGGCGGCCGCTTCAAGCGCGACCAGATAGGACAGCGCGCCGAACCCGGCCACCGTGCCGCGTGCGGCACGGCCGACGAAGCTGACGTGGCGAAAATCCTCGCGGCTATGCGGATTGGACAGATGGACCTCGATCACCGGGGTCTTCACCGCCTTGATCGCGTCGTGGAGCGCGATCGAACTATGGGTATAGGCACCGGCGTTGAGCAGCACCGCCTTGGCACCCTCCGCCTGTGCCTCGTGCAGCCAGTCGACCAGATGCCCTTCGTGGTTCGACTGGCGCAGGTCGATCTGCAACCCCAGTTCGCGGGCGCGATCCTCGAGCATCCCGGCGATGTCGTCGAGCGTGTCCGACCCGTAGATGTCGGGTTCGCGCAGGCCCAGCAGGTTCAGGTTCGGGCCGTTGAGGACGAAGACGGTGGCAGACAAGGCGGTGCTTTCGGTTGCGGGGGCTTGTCCGCCCTCCCTATATGCAGCGCACCATAGCCGGACCGGGCCCGGTAAGTCGAGAGAACGGCGCGCCCGCAGGAGACGACATGCATAGCGACGGCACCATCAGCATCACGGTCAACGGCGATCACATGCGGGTTCGCGACGGGCTGACCATCGCCGAGCTGGCCGCGCAGATCGGGCTGGTCGCCGAAAAGGTGGCGGTCGAGCGCAATCTGGAGGTCGTGCCGCGTTCGACGCTGAAGGACGTGAAGGTCGAGGATGGCGACGAGCTGGAGATCGTGCATTTCGTCGGCGGCGGCGATCATGTCGCGCGGAAGGATGCCGATACGTGGAGCGTGGCGGGGCGGACGTTCCGGTCGCGGTTGATCGTCGGCACCGGCAAGTACAAGGATTTCGAACAGAATGCCGCCGCCGTCGCGGCATCGGGCGCGGAGATCGTCACGGTCGCGGTGCGCCGGGTGAACGTCAGCGACCCCAAGGCACCGATGCTGACCGATTATATCGATCCGAAAAAGGTCACGTACCTGCCCAACACCGCCGGCTGCTTCGACGCCGACAGCGCGATCCGTACGCTGCGGCTGGCGCGCGAGGCGGGCGGCTGGGACCTGGTCAAGCTGGAGGTGCTGGGCGAGGCACGGACGCTGTATCCCGACATGGTCGAGACGCTGCGCGCGACCGAGGTGCTGGCCAAGGAGGGTTTCCTGCCGATGGTCTATTGCGTCGACGATCCGATCGCGGCCAAGCGGCTGGAGGATGCGGGCGCGGTCGCGATCATGCCGCTGGGCGCGCCGATCGGGTCGGGGCTGGGCATCCAGAACCTCGTGACGATCCGCCTGATCGTCGAGGGGGCGAAGGTGCCGGTGCTGGTCGATGCCGGTGTCGGACAGGCGTCCGATGCGGCGGTGGCGATGGAGCTGGGCTGCGACGGTGTGCTGATGAACACCGCCATCGCCGAGGCCAGGGACCCGGTGCTGATGGCCCGCGCGATGAAGGCCGCGGTCGAGGCGGGGCGCATGGGTTATCTGGCGGGCCGGATGCAGCGGCGGCGCTATGCCGATCCGTCGAGCCCGCTGGCGGGCCTGATATGAAGTAAGTTTAATGGAACCGGTGGGTGCGGTTGCGCTTTGTATAATCGCAATCCAACGAGGGAAACCTCGCCAACCTACAGGAGCCTTTCATGGGTGAACTCACCGACAAGCTGGCCGCCGCCGGCAACAAGATCGCCGGGAACGTCAAGGAAGCCGTAGGCAAGGCGACCGACAACGAGCGTCTGGAAGCCGAAGGCGAGGCCCAGCAGGCCAAGGGCACCGGACAGGACGTCAAGGGCAGCGTCAAGGGCGCGCTCGGCGACAAGATCTGAGCCGATCCGCACTGCGTACCGCCGGGTAGTTGGCGGATGGTGCGACAGGGCCGCTCCGGGAAACCGGGGCGGCTCTTTTCGTTTTCGGAGGCGTCGGGTTGCGGCAGGCCGCGCGTTGCGGGTCGGCCGCGGACGCGATAGGAACGGGGATGGCCAGAGCGGATCGACTTGCCCGTACCGAAACGTTGCGCGTCGAGCGCGAGAGCGACTATCGCGATGCGCTGATCGCGGCGCTGACGGCGGCGGCGTTGGGCAGGCAGGGGCTGTTCGATCACAACCGCGATCGCCGTACCCGCGCGGCGATCGCCCCGGTCGTCGACGAACTGGTCCAGATCGGCGAGGAGATCGACGCGATGCGCGAGCAGTTGGGGATGCCGCCCTTCGCCTTGTACCACGCATTCCTGAAATCGCGCGGGCCCGTCGGGCCGCAGGCGGTGGGCGAGCGCAAGCAGGCGCAGGCGTGGCTGGACCGGCTGGCGGCGGATGTGGAGTAGCGCCGGGGCGGTGTGATCGAACGGTTCGATCGGAATTGCTGCCCGACGCGGGTCCGGGTGGGCCGACAGAGGTTCATGACCGTCAGGCCGGATGTGTTCGCGATCCCTGCAAAGGTCGCGATCGCTGATCCATCAGCGTACCCTCGCGCAGGCGGGGGGCCAGTGTCACAAGCGCAAGTGGTTGTTTCGCTTGGCTCTGGACCCCCGCCTGCGCGGGGGTACGGGGGGGGGCGCCTCGACGCGCGACGGTTGCAGAGGTCTCGAACTAGGGCCGATCGACCTTCAGCGATAACCACGGAATTTCGTCATTCCCGCGCAGGCGGGAATCCATAAACGCCAACGGTTCGGCTCGATCCGCGACGCTGGCGTATATGGACTCCCGCCTGCGCGGGAGTGACGAAAGGGGATGGAACGCTATTCCTTACGCGCAGCGAACTGAATGTCGATCCCGCATGGTCCGGGGTACCGCAGCGGGCGAGGTTAACGATTGCGGATGGCGGCGATCGTCGTGCTGTGGGTGATGATCTCGATCTCGGTCTTGCAGTGGAGCAGGCGGACACCGGTCCGCGCCAGCGCGCGGTCGAGGGCGGGGGCGAATTGGTCGGTCGTCTCGACGGTTTCGGACCACGCGCCATAGGCACGGGCCAGCGCCGCGAAGTCGGGGTTGTGAAGCGCGGTGCCGCTGAGGCGTGCGGGATATTCGCGTTCCTGATGCATGCGGATCGTGCCGTAGCCGCCATTGTCGACGAGGATGACGAGCAGGTTTGCTTGCGTCTGGACGGCGGTGGCGAGTTCCTGTCCGTTCATCAGGAAGTCGCCGTCGCCGGCAATCGCGACCGCCAGTTTGTCGGGTTCGCGCAAGGCGGCGGCGACGGCGGCGGGGACGCCATAGCCCATCGCGCCGCAGGTCGGGGCGAGCTGCGTGCCCGACCAGCCATAGTGCCAGTAGCGATGCCACCAGCCCGAGAAATTGCCTGCGCCGTTGCAGATGATCGTGTCGTGGCCGGAGAGGCGCTCGCGCATCGCCGCGACGCATTGGCCGAGGTCGAGGGTCACGTCGCGGGGGGCGGGGGTCGACCATGCCAGCCATTCGGCATGGGCTTCGGCAGCGGCGGGCGCGGGTTGCGCCGGCGGTTCGGCTTGGGTCAGCATGTCGGCGAAGGCGAACGGGTCGGCGACGATGGCGAGGTCGGCGCGGTAGACACGGTCGAGCTCGGCCGGGTCGGGGTGGACGTGAATCAGCGTCTGGCCGGGATGGTCGGGGGTCACCAGCGTATAGCCGTCGGTGGTGGCTTCGCCGAGGCGGGCACCGACGACCAGCAGCAGGTCGGCGGATTTGATGCGCTGGACCAGCTTGGGCGAGGGGCCGTAGCCGAGATTGCCGGCCCATGCGCGGGTGTCGTTGGCGATGGCGTCCTGTCGGCGGAAGGCGCCGGCGACGGGGATGCCCCATTGCTTGGCGAAGGCGGCAAAGGCGGCACCGGTCGCCTTGTCCCAGCCGGCACCGCCGACGATCGCGACCGGACGTTCGGCCCGGCGCAATCGGTCGAGCAGGTCACCGAAGTTGGCGGGGTCGAGCATCGTTTCGAGTTTCGCTAGCGGCGGGCGGTCGACCGCCACCGCTTCCTCGACCAGCATGTCTTCGGGCAGCGCGATCACCACGGGCCCCGGACGGCCGGAAGTGGCGGTGCGCCACGCGCGGGCGATATATTCGGGGATGCGCGCGGGATCGTCGATGCGCAGCACCAGCTTGGCGAGCGGGGCGAACATCGTCAGGAAATCGACCTCCTGAAATCCTTCGCGGTCGCGCATTCCGCGATCGACGTCGCCGATGAACAGCAGCATCGGAATCGAATCCTGCATCGCGACATGCACGCCGATCGACGCGTTGGTGGCACCGGGGCCGCGCGTGACGAACGCGACGCCCGGCCGGCCGGTCAGCACCGCATCGGCACAGGCCATGAAGCCGACCCCGCCCTCCTGCCGGCAGGTGACCAGATCGATCGCGGGCGTGTCGTGCAGCGCGTCGAGGACCGCGAGGAAACTTTCGCCGGGGACGTGGAAGATGCGGTCGCAGCCATAAGTGACAAGGGCATCGACGAGGATGCGGCCGCCGGGTCGTGGAGTTGTCATGGCCCCACGCTATCGCGGGCCACCGGTCGACGCCAGAGCGGGCGGCGAAGTTGAAGGGCGGTTCAGGTTCTTGACCCGCCCGGTCGACCCTGCGACATCGGCGACGCGACCAGTTGGGAGAGAGCGAGTGAACAAGCTGTACCCGAGTGCCGAGGCGGCGCTGGAGGGATTGCTCCACGACGGGATGACGATCTGCGCGGGCGGGTTCGGCCTGTGCGGCATTCCCGAACGGCTGATCGACGCGATTCAGGCGTCGGGCGTCCAGAAGCTGACCATCGCCAGCAACAATGCCGGAATCGACGGACAGGGTCTGGGCAAGCTGTTGCGCAGCCGGCAGGTCGCCAAGATGATTTCGAGCTATGTCGGTGAGAACAAGGAGTTCGAACGGCAGTATCTGTCGGGCGAGCTGGAGGTCGAATTCTGTCCGCAGGGGACGCTGGCCGAACGTTGTCGCGCGGGCGGGGCGGGTATTCCGGGATTTTATACCAAGACCGGGGTCGGCACGCTGATCGCCGAAGGCAAGGAAGTGAAGCAGTTCGACGGCGAGGATTATATCCTCGAACGCGGTATTCGCGCCGACCTGTCGATCATCAAGGGGTGGAAAGCCGACGAGGCCGGCAACCTGATCTTTCGCAAGACCGCGCGCAATTTCAACCAGCCGATGGCGACCGCCGCCAATTTCTGCGTGGCCGAAGTCGAGGAAGTCGTGCCGGTCGGGTCGCTCGACCCCGATGCGATCCATTTGCCGGGCATCTATGTGAAGCGGATGATCGTCGGCGCGCCCTATGACAAGCAGATCGAATTCCGCACGGTGCGGGAGCGGGTCTGATGGGGTTGTGGTCTTTCCGTATTCCCGCGAAGGTGGGAATCCAGGATTGCGGGTCACTGCCGGCGGTACCTTTGGCTCTGGATCCCCGCCTCCGCGGGGATACGGGTGGGGGCGGGGCACTCGCCCTCTCACTGCGTCACCCCGGACTTGATCCGGGGTCCCGCTACTCTCCCGCTGTGGAAGAAGAAGCGGGACCCCGGATCAAGTCCGGGGTGACGAGTGTGGTGAGCCGCGCGCTTACCCTCGGTTTCGCTGCCTTCGCGCTGTCGGGCTGCGTCGTTGCGGTGGGCAACCAGTCCGCCGCGCCGGTCGCGCTGGCGACCGTGTCGGGCGTGCCGGCGGGGATGCAGTATCTCTATGGGTCGGGGGAGGCGGCGGCGGCTAGCCGGCAGGCCTATGCCGGGCTGGTCCGCTATGTGAACCAGTATCTGCGCGACCGGACGACGCTCCGGCGGATGCCGTTGTCGGCGGTCCTTGCCGCCAATGCGACGCTCGCGCAGCCGGCGCAGTGGCCCTGCACCGGCAAGCCGGCGGTCGTGTTCGATGTCGACGAAACCGTGCTGCTGAACACCGGGTATGAATATTCGGATGCGCGCGGCGGCCTTGGCTATGATGCCGCGCGCTGGGAACGGTGGGAGCGATCGGACGGGCGCGCGACCCGCGCCGTGCCGGGCGCGGTCGAAGGGCTGGCGGCACTGCGCGCGGCGGGGGTGACCGTGGTGTTCAACACCAACCGCAACGCCGCGACCGCCGAGTTCACCGAAGGCGTGCTGAACCGCGCGGGCCTCGGCCCCGCCAAGCACGGCGAGACGCTGTTCCTGAAGGGGGACGCGCCGGGCGGGTCGGGCAAGGATGCGCGGCGGGCGCTGATCGCCAGCCGATACTGCGTCGTGGCGCTGGTCGGCGATCAGCTGGGCGATTTTAGCGACCTGTTCAACACCGGGCTGAAACCGGTCGAGCGTCGCGCCGCCGCCGATTCGCCGGCCATCGCCCCGCTATGGGGCAATGGCTGGTTCGTGCTGCCCAACCCGGTCTATGGCACCGCGCTGGCCGGTGATTTCGACGATGTTTTCCCCAATGATCTGCGCTGGACCGATCCCGGCGCGCGCAAGGAGTAACCGCATGGCCTGGACCCGCGATGAAATGGCGGCGCGTGCCGCGCGCGAGCTGAAGGACGGATTCTACGTCAATCTGGGGATCGGCATCCCGACGCTGGTCGCGAATCACATCCCGGATGGCGTCGAGGTGACGTTGCAGTCGGAAAACGGCATGCTGGGCATCGGCCCGTTCCCCTATGCCGGCGAGGAGGACCCCGACCTGATCAACGCCGGCAAGCAGACGATCAGCGAATTGCCGCAATCGGCCTATTTCAGCAGCGCCGACAGCTTCGCGATGATCCGCGGCGGGCATATCGACCTGACCGTGCTGGGCGCGATGGAGGTGTCGGAAGCCGGCGACATCGCCAACTGGATGATTCCGGGCAAGATGGTGAAGGGCATGGGCGGGGCCATGGATCTGGTCGCCGGGGTCAAGAAGATCATCGTCGTGATGGAACACACGTCCAAGAACGGCGATCCGAAGTTCATCCCCGAATGCACCCTGCCGCTGACCGGGCGCAACGTGGTGGACATGATCGTCACCGATCTGGCGGTGTTCCAGCGGGCCGACCATGACAGCCCGTTCCGGCTGATCGAATGTGCACCGGGGGTGAGCGCGGACGAGGTTCGGGCGAAGACGACGGCCGCGTACGAGGGGTAGCCTCGCCTCGCCACGGACGTCCTTTGCGGGAAGGCTGGGGTGACGTTCGCGGTGGGCGCTGGGTAAGAAGAGGGGTTTCACGCGGAGGCGCGGAGACGCGGAGGAAGAAGTAGCAGAATTCGTTCGCGCAGAAGCGCGAAGGGCGCAAAGCACTGCGTTTGCGATAAAGTCCGCCGCGACAACGGCGTTCGGTGCTTGCGGCAAAAGGAAGAGAGGCTTCGCCGGACAGGTGGTGACCGCCACGTCCCCAACCTCTCTGCGTCCTCTGCGCCTTTGCGCGAATTCTCTTTTCTCCCTTCGCGTCTTCGCGCCTTCGCGTGAACCAACCTTTTCCTACTGTTCCACAGGCTCGATGCGCCCTTATGCAGTCCGGGGATATCGGTAATAAAATGTCGTGCGGCCTTTTGTTGACGACTATTTTCGGTTAACGCGCGGCCATGAGCAACCGTCCGCAAACCCTGTACGAGAAGATCTGGGACGACCATGTCGTTGAACGCCGCGATGACGGCACTTGCCTGATCTATATCGACCGGCATCTCGTCCATGAAGTCACCAGTCCGCAGGCGTTTGCGGGCCTGCGCGCCGCCGGACGGCGGGTGCGGCGGCCCGACCTGACGCTGGCGGTGCCCGATCACAACCTGCCGACGACGGCACGGGTCGACGCACAGGGCAACCGCCTGCCGATCGCCGATCCGGCCAGTGCCAGCCAGCTGGCGGCGCTGGAGAAGAACGCGCCCGAATACGGCATCCGCTATATCGACGCGACGGCGGCGGCGCAGGGCATCGTCCATGTCGTCGGGCCGGAACAGGGCTTTACCCTGCCGGGAACGACGCTGGTGTGCGGCGACAGCCATACCAGCGCGCACGGGGCGCTGGGCGCGCTGGCGTTCGGGATCGGCACCAGCGAGGTCGAACATGTGCTGGCGACGCAGACGCTGTTGCTGCAGCAATCGAAGACGATGGAAATCCGCGTCGACGGGACGCTGGGCTATGGCGTGTCGGCCAAGGACGTCGTGCTGGCGATCATCGGCAAGATCGGCGCGGCGGGCGGCACCGGCTATGTCGTCGAATATACCGGCGAGGTCATTCGCGGCCTGTCGGTCGAGGGGCGGCTGACGATCAGCAACATGTCGATCGAGGGCGGGGCGCGCGCCGGGCTGATCGCGCCCGACGAGACGACCTTCGCGTATCTGAAGGGGCGGCCGATGGCCCCGGCCGGGGCCGATTGGGACCGGGCGGTCGATTACTGGCGGACGCTGCCGACCGACGCCGATGCCCGGTACGATCGCGTTGTCCAGTTGCACGCCAGCGATATCGCACCGTCGCTGACCTGGGGCACGAGCCCCGAGGATGTCGTGCCGATCACCGGCGTGGTGCCGTCGCCCGACAGCTTCGCCGATGCCAGCAAGCGCGTCGCGGCGCAGAAATCGCTCGACTATATGGGGCTGACGCCGGGCACGCGGATGCAGGACGTTCCGGTCAGCTACATCTTCATCGGCAGCTGCACCAACAGCCGGATCGAGGATCTGCGCGCCGCCGCCAGCGTCGTGAAGGGTCGCCATGTCGCGGGCGGGATCAAGCAGGCGCTGGTCGTGCCGGGGTCGGGGCTGGTCAAGCGACAGGCGGAGGCCGAGGGGCTGGACCGGATCTTTACCGAAGCGGGCTTCGAATGGCGCGAACCGGGCTGTTCGATGTGCCTGGCGATGAACCCGGACAAGGTGCCGCCGGGCGAACGCTGCGCTTCCACCAGCAACCGCAATTTCGTAGGGCGGCAGGGACCGGGCGCACGGACGCATCTGTTGTCCCCGGCGATGGCGGCGGCGGCGGCGGTGACCGGGCGGCTGGCCGATGTCCGCGAACTGGTGACGGAGTAAAGCGTATGAAGAAGGTGTTGATGGCGCTGATCGCGGGCGCGGTGCTGAGCGGAGTCGCGGCGGCCTATGCATCGAGCGTGCGGCCGGTGGTGGCCAAGCTGGTCGTGCCGCGCGACGGAGCATAGGATGGAAGCGATCACGCAGGTCGAGGGCGGCGCCTATCCATGGGGTGCCAAGAATATCGACACCGACATCATCATTCCGGCGCACTGGCTGAAGACCACGACGCGTGAGGGGCTGGGCAAGGGCGCGTTCGAGAGCGTGCGGGCGGAAGCCGGCAATATCTTCGACGATCCGCGCTATGCCGGCAGCCCGATCCTGATCGCGGGCGAGAATTTCGGTTGTGGTTCGAGCCGTGAACACGCCGCATGGGCGTTGGGCGACATGGGCGTCAAGGCGGTGATCGCGCCGAGCTTTTCCGACATTTTTTCCGGGAACGCGATCAAGAACGGGATCGTCACCGTCGTGCTGCCGCAAGCGGCGATCGACCGGCTGGTCGACGTGGCGAAGGATCAGCCGATCGCGGTCGATCTGGAGACGATGACCGTCACCACGCCGTATCAGGATCGCTTCGCCTTCGACCTCGATCCGTTTCGTCGCCGGTGCCTGATGGAAGGGCTGGACGAGATCGGCATGACGCTGGCACAAGATACCGCGATTTCGAAATATGAGTCCGGCGTGGCGAATGCCCGACCGTGGCTCAATGGGAGAAGCGGTGATGCGGGCGTTGCTGTCGAAGGAGCCGGGCGGGCCTGATACGCTTGCGATCGGCGAATTGCCGGAGCCGGTGGCGGGCAAGGGGCAGGTCGTCGTCGCCGTCCGCGCCTGTGCCGTCAACTATCCCGACGTCCTGATCATCGAGGATCGCTACCAATTCCGCCCGCCGCGCCCGTTCGCGCCGGGGGGCGAGGTGGCGGGTGTGATCGAGAGCGTCGGCGAGGGTGTCGCGGGTTGGGCGGTCGGCGACCGGGTGATCGCGGTCACCGGCCATGGCGGGATGGTCGGGAAACTGGCGCTGCCCGCCTCCGCGCTTCACCGCTTGCCACCGGACCGCAGTTTCGAAGACGGCGCGGCGCTGTTGCTGACCTATGCCACCGCGATCCACGCGCTGGTCGATCGCGGGCGGATCGCCGCGGGGCAGACGTTGCTGGTGCTGGGGGCTGCGGGCGGGGTCGGGCTGGCGACGATCGAGCTGGGCAAGGCGTTCGGCGCGCGGGTGGTCGCGGCGGTGTCTTCGGAGGAGAAGGCGGCGGCGGCGCGCAGCGCGGGGGCGGACGAGGTCGTCGTCTATCCTCACGCACCGCTCGACAAGGCTGCGTCGAAGGCGCTGGCTGACGCGTTCAAGGTAGCGGTCGGCGGGCAGGGCGCGGACATCGTGTTCGATCCGGTCGGCGGCGACTATGCCGAACCGGCGCTGCGGAGCGTCGGGTGGGAAGGGCGCTATCTGGTCGTCGGGTTCCCGGCGGGGATACCGAGGCTGCCGCTCAATCTCACGCTGCTGAAGAGTTGCGATGTATGCGGCGTCTTCTGGGGCGCGTTCGCGATGCGCGATCCGGCGGCGAATGCGGCGCATGTGGCGACGCTGTTCCGGTTATGGGACGAGGGGGCGATCGCACCGAAGGTTACGGGCGTGTTTCCGCTGGAGCGCGGGGGTGAGGCGATCGCTGCACTGGCGGCGCGTCGGGTCGTCGGGAAGCTCGTGGTGGTGCCGTAGATTGGGTTCACGCGGCGGCGCGGAGTAGAAGAAGGTGTTTTTTCGCGCAGAGGCGCAAAGGCGCAGAGGGGTTGGGGGCGCGATGATCGCAGCATGTCTGGCGAGGCCTCTCGCCCTGTTGCCCTGAAAGCCAAAGGCCGCTGGCGCGGCGGGTGATCGCGACAATGGCCATCCCTTTGCGTCCTTTGCGCCTCTGCGCGCATTGATCTCCTTCCTCCGCGCCTCCGCGTGAATCCCTTCTGTTCACCGAGCAGCGCCCCGAAACGCGACGCCGTTGCGCGGAACCCGGCTGCGTCCTATCTCGCGAGGGAGGGACCATTAGGGGATTGCCATGACGACGTTCGACGACCGGGAGCGCGCTTTCGAAGCCAAATTCGCCCGTGACGGGGAAATGGCGTTTCGCGTGACCGCGCGGCGTAACAAGCTGGTCGGCCAATGGGCCGCCGAACGCATGGAACTGACCCCGGCCGAAACCGATGCGTATGCGACGTCGGTGGTGCAGGCCGATTTCGAGGAAGTCGGCGACGAGGACGTGATCCGCAAGCTGATATCCGATCTGGCCGCCGCCGGAGTCGATTGCGGCGAGTCGGACATTCGCCAGGCGATGGCCGATTGCGCGGTCGAAGCCCGCCGGCAGCTGCTGGAGAGCATGTAATGCCGATGGAGGCACAGGCGATCGAGGCGCTGATCGTCGCCGCCATCCCCGATGCGGTGGTCGAGATCACCGATCTGGCAGGCGATGGCGACCATTATGCGGCACGGGTCGTGTCGGAGAGTTTCCGTGGGAAACCGCGTATCGCACAGCAACGCGCGGTCTATGCCGCGCTGGGCGAGCGGATGGGCGGCGAACTGCACGCATTGCAACTGACGACCGGCGTCCCCACTCCACAGGCATGACGCGCCCGCCGGGCGACGAGAAGGATATGACGATGACCGACGATACCAACGCCCGCATCGATGCGGTGGTGCAGAGCAACCCGGTGGTGCTGTTCATGAAGGGTAGCCCGCTGTTCCCGCAGTGCGGCTTTTCGAGCCGGGCCGTGGCGATCCTGAACCACCTGAACACCCAGTTCGAAAGCGTCGACGTGTTGCAGGATCAGGGCATCCGGCAGGGCATCAAGGCCTATTCGGACTGGCCGACCATCCCGCAGTTGTACGTCAATGGCGAGTTTGTCGGCGGGTCGGACATCATGATGGAGATGTACGAGAGCGGCGAGCTGGCCGAATTGCTGGGCGGCGACAAGGCGGCTTAAGCGACGCCTTCCGGTTCCGGGCAGTAGCGCGGCTTCGCGTGGTGCCGCATGAACAAACAGGCCCGGCCGCATGGCGATGCGGTCGGGCCTGTTCGTGTCGAGTTGGCTTATCGTTCGGCGCGGTCGCGTTCGACCATCCGTTCGATCGGCATGTCGCCGATCGGGCCGGGCGACTGGTCGCGCGGCTGATGGGCGAAGAGCCAGCGACCGGCGATACCGGCGACGACCGAACCGGCCAGCGGGGCGACCCAGAACAGCCAGAGCTGCGACAGGGCCCAGCCGCCGACGAACAGTGCCGGACCGGTGCTGCGCGCCGGATTGACCGAGGTATTGGTCACGGGAATCGAAATCAGGTGGATCAGCGTCAGCGCCAGACCGATCGCCAAGGGAGCGAACGGGGCCGCCGATCGCGCGTCGGTCGCGCCGATGATGACCAGCAGGAAGCCGGCGGTCAGCAACGCTTCGATGACGAACGCGCTGGTCATCGAATAACTGCCGGGCGAGTGCGCGCCATAGCCATTGGCCGCAAGACCGCTGGACACGAGGTCGAAGCCGGGCTGCCCCGCCGCGATCAGCGCCACGACGCCGGCCCCCAGCGTCGCACCGATCAGCTGCGCGACGATGTAGAGCGGCAGGTCGCGCGCCGGGAAGCGGCCGGCAACGGCGAGCCCGACGCTGACCGCCGGATTGAAATGGCCGCCGGAAATGAAGCCGACCGCAAACGCCATGGTGAAGACGGTCAGGCCGAACGCGAGCGAGACGCCGAGCAGTCCGATCGATCCGGGCACGTTGCTGCCCGCGGCGAGGACGGCGGCACCGCAGCCGCCGACGACCAGCCAGAAGGTGCCGAACGCTTCGGCGGCGAGCCGCCGGGCGGCGGCGACAGGACGGGGACGGATGCCGATATCGTCGGTCATGTCATGTGTCCTTACAGTGCGATGATGGCGATGGCAGGCGGGCGGGGTGTCGCTGCGACCCCCCGCCCTTCCCGGTTATTTGCCGCGCAGGGTGTTGATGAGCGCGATGCCGAGCACGCCGCCCAGTGCCGCCGAGGCGAACGGGCGTTCGCGGACGAACTGGCGGACATAGTCGATCACCGGGCGGATCGTATCCTCGACCACGTCCTTCGCTTCGCCATAGGTCTGCTGGACCTTGCCGCCGAGCTGGTCGGCCTTGCCCTGGCTCTGCAACGTCTTGTCGCCGGTGGCGGCGCCGATGCCTTCCTTCAGCTTGCCGCCAAGGTCGGTCGCGGTTCCGGTCAGGGTGTCGGTGTTCATAGGTCGTCTCCTTGATTGAAGCGGTTGGAATAGTCCGGGCGCTCGCCGGTCGCGGCCGGATCGGCCGGACGGGCGGTGTCGCGGGCGGATTTGTCGTCCCGGTCGAGCAGCCGGGCGACGGCGCGGCGGGCCGGTTCGCGTCCGCCGAGACCGAAGGCGAGGGCGAAGGCGACCGCGACCGCACCGAACAGCAGGCCGAACGCCATGTTGATGATGTCGTCGGCCAGCCCCATGAAGCGCAGGCCGATCGCGGTGCCCAGCACGATGATCGCGACCCGGACGACCGGAGCAGCGGCACGCGCGCCCCCGTCGCCGCTGCGTTCGATCGCATGGCCGATCAGACGGGCGATGACGACCGCGGCAAAGATGATGACCGATCCGAACACGACCTGTCCGAACAGCGTCAGCACTTCGGCCATGATCTGCGAACCATAGTCGAAGCTGAGCTGGCGGAACGCCTCCATCAACCCGAAGATCAGCACGGCGACGAAGACGCCGTTGCCGACCAGCTTCGATGGCCGGAACCCGGCAGTGCTGCCCGCCGACTCGCTGGTCGCCTGCTGCCACAGCCCGGTCGCGCCGATCGCGCGGTCGAAGCCGGTGGTGCCAAGGAACTGGGTCAGCAGGCGCTGGGCGAACTTGCCGATCGCATAGGCGACGGCGAGGATCAGTGCGGCGGCGATGACATGCGGGATGGCGTCGAGGATGATGCGCAGCATCGCCGTCGCCGGTTGCGAGATCGCGGCGATGTTCAGCGTATCGAGCGCGGCGATCGCCACCGGAATGATGATGAGCGCGAAGACGATCGCACCCAGCGTCCGGGCGAGCATCGCCGGATCGGCGGGCGTCGCGTCGCCAAGGCGCGACGACAGCCGTTCGACATGGCTGGCGGTCACGATCGCCTCCACGGCCTTGCGCGCGACCTTTGCAAGGACATAGCCGAGGAAGAAGATCAGGCTGGCCCCGATGATGTGCGGTACCGCCTGGCCAAAGCCGCGCAGCATGTCGCCGAGCGGGCCGGTCGCGCCGGTCAGGCCCAGCGGCTGGACGGCGAGGAACAGCGTGACCAGCAGCACGACCCAATAGGCGGCGTCGCCGACCTGTGCGCCGATGCTGTCGGGATGGCGTTCGACATGGCCCGGTTCGTTGGCGTGACGCGCCAGCGGGGTGCGGTTCACCAGCTTGGCGACACCCCATTTGATGCCGCGCGCGATCAGCCAGCCGATACCGAGGATGACCAGCGCGGCAAGGATGCGCGGACCCCATTGTTCAGCGTAGAAAAGCAGTTGCGAGCCGAATTCGCGGCCGTGCGACACGACGGTGCCGCCCGCATAGGTTACGTCGTTCATGACGATTTCCAATATGGTAGGGCGTCAGAGCGCCGGCGGATTGGTGAGGACGCCGCACCCGGCAGCGGCGCGGGCGACTTCCAGCGGGACTTTCGGGTCCTTGACCGCAGCGGCGGCGCGGACGAAGTCGCTGACGGTCAGCCGGCCGGGCGTGGTGTCGCCTTCGCGGGCGGCACGGGCGGCGCGCCCCAGTTGCTGCAACTGGCCGAGCGACAAATTGGCTTCGAGCCGGTCGCCGACGCATTGCGACTGATCGGGTTGAAACCCATAGCCTTCCAGTGACGACGCGATCCGCGCCGACGGGTTCACGCAACCCGACAGCGACAATCCTATTGCCGTGGAAGCCACGACAATGCTTGCGATCCGCATGATATTTCCCCTTTAGAAGCGGAATTAACCATGCTGAACTTGGATGTATCCCAGGTATATATGCACCATAGTACCAAGTACTTCGGGAAAACTGGCGGAATATTGCGGTTTTTGTGCCGGAAAGCGGCGGGTGCGACGCGGTTCGGTACGGTATCGCCGGACCCGGGTGGGCGGACCGGCAGGGGCCGGCCCGCCCGATTGAAGCGCGAACGCGTCGGGTGCCGGTAACCATGCAGGTCGCGTGCCAGTTCCGGAAAATGCCGATTTCGGCCGGGCGGTGCGGTTAATCGGGCTTCACCACGGGTGCAACGTGTAAGCCGTTTCGACAGGGCTGGGACCGCATGTAAATTACACTTGTAAACGTTATGACCACGGGTGTAGTCATCGTTCATGGCCGAACGAATCAGCGATGCCGAGCATGCCGTGATGGAAGTGCTCTGGGACAAGAACCCGCTCACCGCGCAGGAGGTGGTCGAACGCGTCGCCCCGCTGCGCGACTGGAGCGCGAACACCGTCAAGACGCTACTCGGCCGGCTGCTCGCCAAGGACGTGATCGGCGCGGAGGAGGATGGGCGGCGCTACCGCTATCGCCCGCTGGTCGCGCGTGAGGAATATGTCGCGGGGGAATCGCAGAAGTTCATCGACCGGTTGTTCGGTGGCAGCCTGACCCCGCTCGTCGCGCATCTGGCCGAACGCGACCAGTTAAGCGCGAAGGAAATCGACGAGATCGAGGCTCTGTTGAAGGCGCTGAAACAATGATCGGATGGGCGGTGGAGACGATCGCGGCGGCGACGCTGCTGATGTTGCTGGTGCTGATGCTGCGCGGTCCGGTCGCGCGGCGGTTCGGTCCGCAGGCGGCTTATGCGCTGTGGGCGCTGCCGGCGCTGCGCATGATCCTGCCGCCGATTCCCGATGCGTGGCGGCCGGTCGATATCGCGCCGATCGGGGCCGCGACCGAGCCGGGGGTGGTGATGCTGGGCGTACCGGTCGCCGAAATCCCGGCGGCGCCGCAGGGCTGGGGCATGGCCGACGTGCCGCTGGCGGTGGTCGCGCTGTGGCTGCTGGGCGCCATCGCGTTCGTCACGTGGCATGTCGTCCAGCATCGCCGCTTCTGTGCGAAGGTGCTGGCGTCGGGGCGGGCCAAAGGGCTGGCGAACGGCCACGTCAAGATGATCGAGACGCGCCATGCCGCCGGGCCGCTCGCCTTCGGCGTGGTGCACCGCTACGTCGCGATGCCGGTCGATTTCCGCGAACGCTATGACGAGCGCGAACAGGCGTTGGCGCTGGCGCACGAGCTGGGCCATCATGCGCGCGGCGACCTGCTCGCCAACTGGGTCGCGCTGGTCGTGCTGGGATGCCACTGGTTCAATCCGGTCGCGTGGCGCGCCTTTCGCGCCTTCCGCGCCGATCAGGAGATGGCGTGCGACGCGATGGTGCTGGCCCGCGCCACGCCCGGCGTCCGCCACGCCTATGCCACCGCCATCGTCAAGTCCGCGCATGGGCAGGGGTTGTCGGCTGCCTGCCACCTGCACGGCGTCCATGAACTGAAAGGGAGGCTTGTCATGTTGTCGAAGCATCGGGTGATGTCGCCCGCCACCAGGCGGATCGCCGGGGGCGCGACGCTGGCGCTGGCCGTGCTGGGGCTGGGGATCACCGCGTCGGGGACGCAGGCGGCCGAGACGCTGCGCGGCAAGATGGAGGATGCGACCGGCGTCGAGATCGCAGCAGTCGAGGAGAAGGCGGCGGCGGTGCTCGCCCCGGTCGCGGCGATCGTGCCGGCACAGGCGGCCCCGGCGCAGCCTGCGCTTCCGGCTGGGCCGGCTGGGCCAGTCGCGGTGCCGCCCGTCTCCCCGGTTCGCGACGGGCAGGTCCGCAAGATCGTGATCCGTCAGATCGGCGAGGACGACAAGGTGCTGAGCGAGAGCCTGACCGAGATTCCCGAGATCGCCAATGCCAATTGCGGCATCGGCGCCACGCCCGGCGGCAACCGCGAGACCACGATCACCCGTACCGAGAACGGGCGGACCAAAATCATCGTCTGCAAGGACCGGGTGCGGCAGATCGCGACCTTCGCCGCCCGCGACGCAGCGTTTGCCGAGCGCTCCGCCGCCTTTGCCGAGCGTCAGGCCGAAGCCGCCAGTCGCCGGGCGGCGACCGCCGGCATCCGTGCCGAGGTACAGGGTGCGGATGCCGAGCGCCAGGCGGCAGTGGCGGCCGCCTCCGGCCTGCGCGCGGCAATGGCGGGGTTGAAGGCGGCGCTCGTGTCGATCGATGCCGACCTGAGCCTCTCGGCCGAGCAGCGCCGGGAAGCCGTGGCTGGCATTCGTGAAGGCATGACCGAATTGCAGGCCGAGATGGATGACAAGGATTAACCGCTTCCCCGAACGTCCTGCCCCGTTCGTTCGGTGGAAAGGGGACCGGCCGCTTTACCGTGGGCCGGTCCCCATATCGTCTGCAGCGGTTGCATAACCGGGGGGGCACCGCCATCTGCCGAAGCAATGGCCGACTTTCCCCCCGGTATCGCCCAGCCGCTCGAACCGCTGGTGACGCGCGTGCTGGCGCGCAATGCTTCGCCCTACACCCATAGCGGCACGCAGAGCTTCGTGGTCGGCGGCACGGGGGTGGTGGCGGTGATCGATCCGGGACCGGTCGACGACGTCCATCTCGACGCGATCCTGTCGGCGGTCGGCAAGCGAGAGGTCGCCGCGATCCTGTGTACCCATACCCACCGCGATCACAGTCCGGGCGCGGCACCGCTGGCCGAGCGGACCGGCGCGGCGATCATCGGCTGCGCGCCGCTGACGATGGACGATGCAGGGCCGCGTTCGGATGCGGCGTTCGACATCGATTATCGCCCCGACCGGGTGCTGGCCGATGGCGAGGCGGTGGCGGGCGACGGGTGGACGCTGGTCGCGGTGGCGACGCCGGGCCATACGTCGAACCACCTCGCCTTTGCCTTGCCCGAAAGCGGTGCGCTGTTCAGTGGCGACCACGTCATGGGCTGGTCGACGACGATCGTGTCGCCGCCCGATGGCGACATGGGCGATTACATGGCGAGCCTTGCCAAGCTGCTCGACCGCGACGACCGCGTCTATTACCCGGCGCACGGTGACATGGTCGCGACGCCGCAGCGGCTGGTGCGCAGTATGCTCGGCCATCGTAAGCAGCGCGAGGGACAGATTTTGCGTGCGATCGAGCGCGGTACGCAGGACGTGCCGGCGATGGTCGCGGGCATGTATGTCGGACTGGCACCGGGGCTGGTCGGTGCGGCGCAGCGGTCGGTGCTGGCGCATCTGATCGATATGGAGCGGCGGGGAATGGTGCGGCAGGAGGGCGAGGCATGGCATCGCAGGTAAGGCCGCAGGCGCTGCGGCTGGTCGTCGCAGTCGTCGTGCTGCTGGCACTGGCGGTCGGCGGCTGGCTGCTGTGGCAACGTTATGAAGAGCGCTATACCGTCACGACCGAGCCGGACAGCGGACAGGCGGTGACGCGGATCATCACCGCGCGGTTGTCGGGGGCGAGTGCACTGAAGGTCGCGTCGCTGTCGGGCACGTTGCAGGCGACGGCGAGCGACGTGCGCGGCTTTGGCTGGCTGCGATCCGATCAGGTGGTCAAGATGCCATATTCGGTCGATTATTTCGTCGATGTCGGCGGGATCGGGGACGGGCAGTTGAGCTGGTCGGCCGATACCCGGACGCTGGTGGTCGATGCGCCCGAGCTAACAGTCGCGCGGCCGAACGTCGACGAAGCGGCCCGGACGCTGATTCAGACCAACGGGTTGTACGTCACGCGCGAGGCGGCGGCGGCGCTGTCGCAGCGCGTGTCGTCGGTGGCACAAACGCGCGCCGAACGCGAGGCGCGCAGTCCCGAGCGGCTGGCGCAGGCGCGTGAAATGGCCCGCGCCGGGCTGGCCCGGTTGCTGGCCGCGCCGCTGGCGGCGGCGGGCGAGCGGAATGTGCGGGTCGTGGTGACCTTTCCGGCCGAACGGGCGGTTCGGAACAACGAGCGTTGGGATGTTTCGGCGGACCCGGCCGAGGTCGTCGCCAATCTTCGGTGACGTTTGCTCCCCTCCCTGACAAGGGAGGGTTGGGGGTGGGTAGACCGGTTGTAGAGCTTTTCCGTTCCCTCGCGGGCCGACCCACCCCCGACCCCTCCCTTGTCAGGGAGGGGAGGACGTGCCGCTTGCGGTGCGGTCGGGACCGACCTACGGGCAGGTTCACAGGAGACGACAATGAACGCGCGCACCGAAATGCCCACCGGCACCGACCTGCTGGCCGAGATCGACCGGCTGCGCCGTGAGCGCAATGCCGTCATCCTCGGCCATTATTACCAGCGTCCCGAGATTCAGGACCTCGCCGATTTCGTTGGCGACAGCCTCGACCTCAGCCGCAAGGCGGCGGCGACCGATGCCGATGTCATCGCATTTTGCGGCGTGCGCTTCATGGCGGAAACGGCCAAGATCCTGTCGCCCGACAAGACGGTGATCCTGCCCGACATGGATGCCGGCTGTTCGCTGGAGGACAGCTGCCCGCCCGACCAGTTCGCGGCGTTCCGGGCCAAGCATCCCGACCATATCGCGCTGACGTACATCAACTGTTCGACCGAGGTGAAGGCGCTGTCCGACATCATCGTGACGTCGTCGTCGGCCGAAAAGATTCTGGCGCAGTTGCCGGCCGATCAGAAGGTGATCTTCGGTCCCGACCGCAATCTGGGCGGGTATCTGATGCGCAAGACCGGGCGCGACATGCTGCTCTGGCCGGGCGTCTGCATCGTGCACGAGGCGTTCAGCGAGACCGAGCTGCTGAAGCTCAAGGCGCAGCATCCCGGCGCGCCGGTCGCGGCGCATCCCGAATGCCCGGCGATCATCCTCGACCATGCCGATTATGTCGGGTCGACCAGCGGCATCCTCGCCTATGCCGCCGACTTCCCCGGCGACACGCTGATCGTCGCGACCGAGCCGCACATCATCCACCAGATGGAAAAGGCGTTGCCGAACAAGCAATTCATCGGCGCGCCGGGTGCCGACGGGAACTGCAACTGCAATATCTGTCCGTATATGGCGCTCAACACGCTGGAGAAGCTCTATATCGCGCTGCGCGACCTGTCGCCGCGGATCGAGATCGAGGAGGGCTTGCGCCAGCGGGCCAAGGTATCGCTCGACCGGATGCTGGCGATGGCCAGCGGCACGGTGGGGCTGGGCGATCTGGGACCGCTGCGCGCGGGGTGACGGCGGCGTAGCGGCACGGGTGCCAGATGCCGGGTCGTCATGCCATCGGCGGTACGGGCCGGCGGCTACCCCCGCCGGTGCGGGAGCGGTCGCGATTCACACGCGGGCCCGGTTCCGGATTTCGTCCGTCGCGCGCGGCACCCCGCGGCCCAGCCAATGGGCGAAGCCGCCATTGCGCAGGCCGGTGATGGTGCCGATCAGCACCAGCAGCGTGGCGATCACCACGCCGATCGCGACCAGCGCCGATCGCTGGCCGCCCGATCCCCAGATCGCCGACAGCGCCCAGAAGAAGACCAGCGCATAGGGCGGGCAACCCCGGCCGGCGACCAGTGCCGCCGAGGCGATCGCGCCACCGACGACCACCACCGCCGCAGCGATGAACGGCGTTTCGCCGCCGAAATAGACGCCGTGCGCGCGCAACGTCGCGGTGATGTTGACGATCGACGCGACGGTCAGCCAGCTGGCCAGTGCGGTCAGCGGCAGGACCGCGCACCACCGCTCCCCGGTGGTGAAGCCCGATGGCCATGCGGCGAGGATGCGATAGCTTTTGAGCAGGCACAGCAGCGTGAACAGGATGATCGCGACCGATGGCACGCCCAGGCCGGCGACCTGCACATAGGCGGCCCATAGCGCGTTGCCGAAGAACGCGCCGGCGGCGGGGCCGCGCAACCGGGCGATCAGCGCATTGTCGCGCTGGGCGGGCAGCGCCTGATACAGCGCGAACACCAGGGTGCCGGTGTAGAGGGCCCCCCAGATCGCGAACGCCCATCCGGCCGGCGTGACCAGCGTGCGGACGGCGTTCGACTGTTCGCCGATCGTCCGGCCGATGCCGATCATCGGCAGCAGGGGGGTGAGGATTTGTGCGCAGGCGCAAACCAGAGGGAGCAGGCGCGACGTAAAGGATACGTCGGCGATATCAGGGGATTGCGTCGTCATGGCGAGCAAACTCGCAACATTATATTCGGTTGCCAACTGCTACTGGCATGTTGGTTCCATTATTTTTCGTTCTGCTCCGACTAATCGGCGCGCCGGGGGGTGCCGGCGCGCCGAAAATGGTCAGGGATTTGCCATGCCACGCCGTTCGCCGAACCGGGCATAGAGCGTCGGCAGAACGAACAGCGTCAGCAGCGTGGCGGAGATCAGCCCGCCGATGACGACGGTGGCGAGCGGTTTCTGCACCTCCGCCCCCGCCCCCGATCCAAGGGCCATCGGCACGAAGCCGAGGCTGGCGACCAGCGCGGTCATCGCGACCGGCCGCAGGCGGAGCATCGCCCCGGTCCGCGCCGCCTCCGCCCGCGCCAGGCCGCCGGCGGCGAGGTGCTGGATCGAATTGACCATCACCAGCCCGTTGAGCACCGCGATCCCCGACAGCGCGATGAAACCGACCGCCGCCGACACCGAGAAATCGATGCCGCGCGCGTAGAGCAGCAGCACGCCACCGACCATCGCGAAGGGAACGCCGGTGAACACGATCGCCGCGTCACGGACCGAGCGCAGCGCGCCGTACAACAGCAACAGGATCAGCACGAAACAGGCGGGGACGATCAGTTTCAGCCGGGCGGTGGCGGAAGCGAGGTTTTCGAACTGACCGCCCCATTCCAGATAACTGCCCGAAGGCAGCCGGACCTTTGCTGCGATCGCCTCCTGCGCATCGGCGACGACCGAGGCGACGTCGCGGCCGCGGACATTGGCCTGCACCACGACGCGGCGCTTGCCGTTTTCGCGGCTGATCTGGTTCGGTCCATCGACGACGCGGATCTCGGCCACGCTCGACAGCGGTACGCTGCCGCCGCCCGCGATCGGCACCGGCACGCGCTCCAGCAGTTGCAGGTCGGCGCGCTGGCTGTCGGACAGGCGGATGACGATCGGCACCCGCCGGTCACCTTCGAAGATCACGCCCGATGGCCGCCCGCCGATGGTGGCGGTGATGACGTCCTGCACGTCCTGCGCGGTGACGCCGCGCTGCGCCATCGCCATGCGGTCGACGCGGATGTCGAGCATCGGTAAACCCGTCGTCTGTTCGACCTTCACGTCCGCCGCGCCCTTCGTCTGGCGCAGGACGCCGGCGATCTGTTCGGCGGTGCGGTTCATCGCGTCGAAATCGTCGCCGAAGACCTTTACCGCGATGTCGCCGCGCACCCCCGCGATCAGTTCGTTGAAGCGCATCTGGATCGGCTGGGTGATCTCATAGGCATTGCCGGGGATCTTCGACAGCTCGTGTTCGATCCGCTCGACCAGTTCGGCCTTGGGCAGACGGGAGTCGGGCCATTCGGACCGGGGTTTCAGGATCACGAACATGTCGGTCGCGTTGGGCGGCATCGGGTCCGACGCGAGTTCGGCGGTGCCGGTCTTCGAATAGACGAAGCGCACCTCGGGCTGTCGCGACATCATCCGTTCGATCGGGACCTGCATCGCCTGGCTCTGCTGGACCGAGGTCGCGGGGATGCGCAGCGCCTGGATCAGCAGATCGCCTTCGTCGAGTTGCGGCAGGAATACCTGCCCCAGCCCGGTGAAGGCGAGCAGCGCAACGATCAGGCTGGCGATGCCCGCACCGATCGTCAGCGACGGGCGCTTCATCGCGCGGTCGAGTCCGGGTTCGTAGCGCGCCTTGAGCCACGTGACGATCCGGCCGTCCTTTTCCTCGATCCGGCGCGACAGCAACAGCGCGATCATGGCGGGGACGAAGGTCAGCGACAGCACGAAGGCGAAGGCGAGCGCGATGATGACGGTCAGCGCCATCGGCACGAACGTCCGCCCCTCGACCCCCGACAGCGTCAGCAAGGGCAGGTAGACGAGGATGATGATCGCCTGTCCGTAAACAGATGGCCGGATCATCTCGCGCGCCGCCGCCGTCACGGTGTCGAGCCGTTCGTCGGTGGTCAGCAGCCGGCCTTCGTGATGTTGCCGGTCGGCCAGACGCCGCATCGCGTTCTCGACGATGATGACCGCGCCGTCGACGATCAGCCCGAAATCGAGCGCGCCGAGGCTCATCAGATTGGCCGACACGCCCGCGTGCAACATGCCGAACCCGGTCAGCAGCATCGTGATCGGGATGACCAATGCCGCGATCACCGCCGCGCGGAAATTGCCGAGCAGCAGGAACAGCACGACGATGACCAGCACCGCGCCTTCGGAAAGATTTTTCCCGACGGTGGCGATGGTCGCGTTGACCAGTGCGGTACGGTCGAGCACCGGCTGCACCACCACGTCGGGTGGCAGCGAGGCGTTGATCGATTGGAGCTTGTCGGCGACGGCGGTAGCGACGGTCCGGCTGTTCTCGCCGATGCGCATGATCGCGGTGCCGACGACGACTTCGGTGCCGTTTTCGGACGCCGATCCCATCCGCACCGCCTGCCCGGTCCGCACGGTCGCGACCTGATCGAGCGTGATCGGCACGCCTTCGCGGGTGGCGATGACCATGCGCGACAGGTCGGCGGCGCTGCGCACCAGCGCGTCGGAGCGTACCGCCAGCCCCTCGCCACCGCGATCGACGAAGCCGCCGCCGACGCTGCTGTTGTTGCGTTCCAGCGCGGTGCCGAGCTCGGTCAGCGTCAGGTTCAGCGCCGCCAGCCGCTGGATATCGGGGACGACGAGGAACTGTTTCGCATAGCCGCCGATCGAATCGACCCCGGCGAGGCCCGGCACGGTCTTGAGCAGCGGGGTGACGATCCAGTCCTGCGCGGTGCGCAGATAGGTCGCCTTGTCCTCTTCGCTGACCAGCCGTTCGCCCTCGGGCGTGATATAGCTGCCATCGGGTTGCTGGCCGGGCTCGCCGGGTTTGTGCAGGTCGTCGCCGCGGTGCTGCAGCCGGACGGTGTACATATACACCTCGCCAAGGCCCGTCGCGATCGGCCCCATTTCCGGGGTGACGCCGGGTGGCAGGCTTTCCTGCACCCCCTGCAACCGTTCGCCGACCTGTTGCCGCGCGAAATAAGTGTCGGTGTCCTCCGAAAAGACGGCGGTGATCTGCGCGAAGCCGTTGCGGCTCAAGGAGCGGGTATAGTCGAGGCCCGGCGTGCCGGCGAGCGCGGTCTCGATCGGGAACGAGACCTGTTTCTCGACCAGTTCGGGCGAGAGGGCGGGGGCGCGGACGTTGATCTGCACCTGATTGTTGGTGATGTCGGGCACGGCGTCGATCGGCAGGCGATAGAGCGACCATGCGCCGATGGCGGTGGCGATGAGGGTCAGCAGCAGCACCAGCCAACGCTGCGCGACCGACCATGCGACGATACGGGCGATCATCGATCAGTGATCCGCATGGGTGGCTTCACCCTTGCCGAGTTCGGCCTTGAGCGTGAAGCTGCCGGTGGTGGCGATCTGTTCGTCGCCCGACAGCCCCGTGCGAACGACCACCGCGCCGCCCGATGCGGTGCCGAGTTCGACGGGAACCGCCCTGAACCCGGTGGGCGTGCGGACGAACACGACCGAGCGATTCTCGACGGTCTGCACCGCCGTGGTCGGCACGCGGATCGCGCCGGTGCCTTCGCTGCCGGTCAGGCGGATCGCGGCGGTCACCGGTTCGCCCAGCCGCCACTGCCCGCCGCGGTTGTCGAGCGTGGCGATGGCGGGAACCAGCCGCGTTTCGGGGTCGAGCGCGGGCGAGACGAAGCGGATGCGGGCGGTCGTTTCGCGGCCCGGCGCGGTGACGGTGACGACATTACCCGGCGCAATACGGCTGGCATCTTCGGGCTTCAGGCTGAGCGACAGCGCGACTCGCGACAGGTTGGCGACGCGGAACAGTTCGGCGTCCGCCGCGACGGTCTGACCCAGTACCACCGGGCGGGCGATCACCTGTCCGCCGATCGGGGCGACGATGCCGATGCGGTTGAGGCTGCCGCCCCCGCCGCCGGTCGCGGCCATCATGGCGCTCGCCTGCGTCAACGCGATGCGCGCCTCGGTCGCGGCGGTGCGGGCGGCGATCAGATCCTGTTCGGGCGTGACCTTTTGCGCAAACAGCCGCTGTTCGCGGGCGAGATTGCTGTTGGCGAGCGTCAGGCGGGCGCGGGCGGCCTGTACCTCGCCCTTGATCTGCGCCGCCTCACGGCTTTCGATCACGGCGAGGGTCTGGCCGCGCGCGACGGCTTCGCCGAGATTGTGGTTGAGCGCGACGATCCGTCCGCCGATCGCGGCAGAGACGACCTGCGTCGCCTGCGGATCGCCCTCGACGATCGCCGGGATTTCGATCGTCGCCGCGCCGTCGTTGGTCGGACGGGCCAGTTCGACGCCGGCCAGCGCGATCTGTTCGGCGGTCAGGGTGACGGTCGCGTCGTCATGCTCGCCGCCATGCTTCTCGCCACGTTCGGCCTGCGCGGCTTCGTTGACGGGCATGTCGGCGGCGTTGCAGGCGGACAGGCAGAAGGCGAGCGCCAGGGTCATGTGCGATTTCATCACGGTTTCTCCGCAAGCGGCGCAGGGGCGGTCAGACGCTCCAACTGCGCGCGGGCATTCTGATACTCGGCCAGCGCGTCGATCGCGGCGATCCGGGTTTCGGCGAGGGTGCGTTCGACGTCGAGCAATTCGGTCTGGCCGAACTTGCCCTCGCGATAGCCGATACGGGCGATGCGCGCGGCCTCCTGCGCCGCTGCCAGTGCCGGGCCGGCGGCGGTGCGCGCGGTGGTCGCGGCATTGGCGGCCTGCACCTGCGCATCGGTGATCGCCTGGGCCACGTCGAGCGCGGTGACGCGGGCCTGCGCCTCGGCACGGGTGCGTTCGGCGCTGGCCTGCGCGATCGCGGCGCGACCGCGGTCGAACAGCGGGATCGGCAGCGACAGGGCGACGACCGCGGCGGTGTCGTTGGTCGCCTCCAGTCGCCGGAGCGCCGGACCGATATTGAGGTCGGGGACGCGGGCCGCGCGGGCGAGGCGAATGCCGGCATCGGCGACGGCGATATCGGCCCGCGCCGCCGCCAGCGCGAGCGTGCCGTCGGGCAGGACGGGCGCGACGGGACCCTGCGTGTCGGCGGGCAGGCGATCGAGCAAGCGGTCGTCGAGCGGCCCGGCCACCGGTTGCCCCGTCCGCCGCGCCAGATTGGTGCGCGCCGCCGCCGCCAGTCGCTCGACGCGTTCGACCCCGGCCTCGGCATTGATGCGCGCGACCTCTGCCCGCTGCCGTTCCAGCGGTGAGGCGCGGCCGGCCTCGACCCGGATCGTGGCGACGCGGAGTGCTTCGGTGGCGATCCGGGCTTGTTCGCGCGCGGTCGCGACGCGGCGGTCGGCGGCCAGTGCGCCGACATACATCTGCGTGATCCGCAGCCGCAGGTCGGCGGCGATGACCGCCGCCTCGATCCGGGTGCGCGACACTTGCGCCCCGGCGACCGCGCCGCGCGCGCTGCGCTTGCCGCCCAGTTCGATCGGGATGGCGATGCCGAGCGTCGTCTCGGCGCTGCGGAGTCCCTGATAGGCACCCGATCCGACGATGTTTTCGACCTGTGCCTGCACCTGCGGGTTGGGGCGAAGCGCCGCGACGGCGCGCGCCTGTTCGGCGGCATCGATCGCGGCGGTGGCGACGTCGATCGACGGTGCGCTACCGCCCGCCGCCGCGACCGCCCGATCGAGCGTATAGACCGGCTCCGCATCGGCGGGGGCGGTTTGCGCCATGGCCGGACCGGCGCATGACGCCGCGACCAAGATGGCCGCGAACCAGATTTGCATGATGGAAATATCCCAACGAACTGCGTCGGGCCGATCGCGACCGGCCGGTGGCGTTCGTCAGGCGGCGGGGGGCCGCAACGCCGGGTCGATCGCCCGCGACGGTGCTCCGCGAACCTGCACGAGCGTCGCGGGATTGACCGCCGTCAGCACGAACAGGCTCAGCGCGCCGCGCTGCGGGACGCTGAAGGTACCGGCGTGGCAGTTGCCGTGATGGTGCAGCGCCGCCTTGTCGTTGTCGCCGCCATCGGGGGCGGCGTCGCCGTCGCTATGGACCGGTCCCGAACATTCGACAGTCGCCGGCCCGGCCGATTCGCGCGCATGAACCGTCGTCGCCAGCACCAGCGACGACAGCAACAGCATCAGAAACAAGGACCAGGCTCGGGTCAGCACGGCCGCGACCCTATCGCATCCCCGGACCGATGTCACGGTACCCCGATCAGCCGGCGGCGACCCGCTCCGCCGCGACGGGCGCGAAGCCCGCCAGATAGGGATGCGCCAGCACGCGGCGGGCGTTGCGTTCGCCGATCGCGGTGTCGTTGACCAGCCGGCTGCCCGCGACGGTGCGATACTGCGCGACACAGGCGTCGATCCGCGCGAAGCGGGCCCCGGCCGCCCCGGCGCGGGTGTAGAAATCCCAGTCGTTGCAATTGTGGAAGCTGGGATCGAACCCGTCGACGCGCTCCACCAGCGTGCGGCGGACCACCGACCAGCTCGGCCCGATCACCCCGCCGCTGGCAAGGCCCGCACGGATGCAGTCGCCGTCCCAGCCGCATTCGGGATCGCCGGGCGCGGCATCGCCCTCGACCCGCGCGAACCAGCCGACGACGATGTCGCTGGCGGCACTCACCACGCCGCCGAGCAGGGCGCGCGCCGCGCCGGGCAGCCACACATCGTCGCTGTCGAGGAACGCGATCCAGTCGGCGGTGGACAGCGCCGCGCCGCTGTTGCGCGCCTGCGATGCGCCGACGTTGCGCGGCAGGATCATCGCGACGACGCGCGGGTCGGCAGCGGCAAGGGCGCGGATCACGGCGGCGCTGTCGTCGCTCGACCCGTCATCGACCACGATCACGCGTTCGGGTGCCGGCACCTGCGCCAGCACGCTCGCCACCGCATCGGCGACGACGTGCGCGCGGTTATGACACGGGATGACGACGTCGTACGACGCGACGAACGGATCGGCGGAGTGCAGCATCCCCGTCCCATGCCAGAACCACGCCCACGATCAAGCGTCGCAACCGTACCCGCTCAAAGCCTGTTCGAAAACGCGCCGTTGCGCGTTTTGCGGTTCCGGCCCGCTCCCCCTCCCCGCCACCCACAGGGTACACTCAATGGGTGGCGGGGAGGGGGTAGCCCAGCAAAGTATTACTTTGCTGGGACCCGAGGGGGAGCGGGCCGGAACCGCCTCGAAACTCGCCCTTTTGCGAGTTTCCGAACCGACGTTTAGCGCCCGCCGTAGCGAAGGCGGGCACCGGCATAGACATAGCGGCCGACCGGCGAGATCGGCACATTGGTTTCGAAGCCGATATCGGGCCGCTGGTCACCCAGATTGTTGACGCCGCCATAGAAGGAGAAATCGTCGTTGACCGCGACCTGCGCCTGCACGTCGTGGCTCCACAATTCCTTGTACCGCAGATAGCGCGGATCGACGAGGCTGGGGTTGCTGTCGGTATCGATCCGCGAGAAGCGACGGACGCCGTTCTGCCAGCGCAGGTTATAGCTGAGCGTCAACGCGCCGCTGTTCCATGTCGGCGAGAAGGCGAGCGTGTAGCGCGGGCGGAACGGCTGATCGACATTGTCCTCGGTCACCGCGCCCGGTGTCGCCACCTGTTCGAGCCGGTCGAGATAGCCGCCGACCAGCCGCAGGTCGAAATCGCCGATGCGCGCGGTCGAAAAGCGATAGGTGACGTTCAGTTCGGCCCCGGCGGTGCGGAAGGCGGCGACGTTCTGCGGCTGCACGGTGAAGCCGTTGATGAAGCCCGTACCCGTGCGACGGCTGATCGACCGGCAATAGGCGTTGTCGAGCGTCGGCTGATCGACGCACAACTGGGCGATGGTGTTGGCGTCCGGCGTGTTGATCGCATCGCGCAGCTCGATGTCGTACCAATCGACCGCGATCGACAGGCCGGGCACGAAATCGGGACGGAGAACGACGCCCGCCGTCCATGTCGTCGCGACTTCGGGACGCAGGTTGCGGTTGCCCTCCTGCGTACCGGGAATGAAGATCGTCGCGTCGGGATTGTTGGCGGCGGTGAAGTTCGCGAAATCGCCGCCCGCAGCGGCGATCAGCGTGCGGCAATTGTCTGCCCGGAACGACGTACCGAGGCTGCGGTTGGCGACGTAGCAGGGGTCGGAGAAGAAGTTGCTGGTCCCGGTCTGCGGACGGAAAATCTCGCCGATATTGGGCGCGCGGACCGACCGGCCATACGAGCCCCGGACGCTGATCGCTGCGATCGGCGCATAGATTCCGTTGAACTGCCAGGCGCGGGTCGATCCGATCGTCGAATAATCGGACAGGCGACCCGCCGCACCGACCGAGAGCAGATGGGCGAAGGGCACTTCCTTCAGCAACGGCGCATTGACCTCGCCAAAGGCTTCCCGGACGTCGAAGCTGCCATCCGACGGGGTCGGGATGATATATTCGTCATATTGGTAGAAAGCGTTGTCGATCAGCGCCTGTGCCGGGCGAAAGCGGCTCGATTCGCGGCGATATTCGCCGCCAACGGCGAAGGCTACGGGTCCGCCGGGCAGCGCGAAGAACTGGCCGAAATCGCCGGTCAGCGATGCGTTGGCGACGTGCTGTTCGATGCGCGCGTTGCTGACCGGGTTGCTGAGATAATAGCCGAACGAGCGGCCATCGACGGTGTTGCCGCCAAAGGTGTTGACCGGAATGCACCCCGCCGCCCGCGCGTCGGCCGAACGGCACACGATCGCGCCGCCGGCATCGCGCACCGCGTCGAGGGCGTTCAGGAATTGGGTGTTGAGCCGGTCGTTCAGCTTGGTCGCGCGAACATCGGTGCGGCCATAGGTATAGGACAGGTCGTAGCTGGCATGGTCGCTGATCCGCCCGGCAAGATCGACCACGCCGCGCCACGTCCGCCGCCGGTCGCGCTCGCCGCGGCGGGGAATGTCGAAATTGTTGCGGCTGATATCGACCGAGGTAAGGCCGGCGGCGCGCGCGGCGGTCAGGATCGACAGCGGGATGAACGGGTTGTCGAGCGCGATGGTCGCCGGGTAATTGCCACCATAGCCGCTGAAGCTGGTCACCTCGCTCTGGACGAACTTGCCCTCTACCGACAGCTTGAACGCGTCCGAGACGTCGAAATGGGCGAGCGCGTTGACCGCATGGCGTTCGGTGCGCGGCAGGATGTCGCCGACATAGCCCGCGACCGGCGTATCGTCGCCGCCGATCGAGTAACCGTCATTCTGCAGGAAGCGACCGGGGGTGTAGATCGCGCCGTCGCCGCGAAATACCTGATCGCCGATCACGACATAGCCCTGGTTCGATCCATAGGGATAGCGCAGGTCGGTGACCGGGCCGATCTTGTAGCTGCCGGCGCGGGTCGGGTCGTAGCCGTCGAGGTTCACGAAATACTGGCGTTGGGCGAGCGCCAGATAGTCGCGGTCGTCGTTCGCCAGCGGATCGTCGGCGTTATATTCATAGGCCAGCGTCAGATTGCCGCGCCCGTCGGCGAAATTGCGTCCGGCGATCAGCGAGGCGAAGCGGTTGCCGGCATCGCCGCGTTCGGAAATGCCCGCCTGCGCCCGCGCGGCGATGCCGTCGAAATCGCGTCGCAGGACGAAGTTGACGACGCCCGACACGCCATCGGCGCCATAGACGGCTGAGGCGGCACCGGTCAGCACGTCGACCCGTTCGATCAGGTCGGTCGGGATCGCGTTGATATCGACGGCGGCGGTGTCGGGCTGTCCCGCGACGTGGCGACGGCCATTGACCAGCACCAGCGTCCGGTTCGGGCCGAGGCCGCGCAGGTCGAGCAGGTTCAGCCCGACCTGTCCCAGTGCGCCATCGGCCTGGTTGCGGCCGGCGGTGCGCGTGCTGTCGAGCGAGTTGGTGAGCGCGGGCACGCGTTGCAGGAAACTGGTGACGTTGGTCGTCCCCGATCGCCGAAGCTCCTCGGCCCCCAGCGATACGACCGGGTTGGGCGCGGCATAGTCGGGACGGGCGATCCGCGATCCGGTGACGACGATTTCGCCGCGGTCGTCATTGCCTGTCGTCGCTTCGGGGGGTTGCGGTGCCACGGCTACGGTCTGGGCCTGTGCGGATGCTGCGGCGAGCAGCGCCGCCCCGGCGAGCAGGCGACGGCGTGTGACGATCGACATGGTGTACTTCCCCCGACCATCGCACCCCTTGGCGTCGAAACTGGTCGAAATGCAGAACATCATACGGCCGAAAAGGGTTCGGTTCGGTACGCGGCGGACCGGAATATCAGTGCGTTTCTTGTGGTTTAGATGTCACGTCGGCTGGCGTCCGACTCCGCGATCCGGCACAGGTCGACGGGTGCAGAGCGGCGACGATCATGGCGGACCGACGCGCAGGACGATGCTCGGCCTGTTCCCCGCGCTCGCGATCGCCGGCTGCGGCAAGACGACCGGACCGCCGCCGCTGCGCGTCTGGGCGATGAGCTATGAGGGCGATTATTCGCCGTTCCTGATGCCCGGCTTCACCGCCGCCACCGGCATACCGGTCGAGGTCCAGTCGCTGCCGACCACCGCGTCGCACGAAAAGCTGCTGACGGCGTATGCGGGGGGGGCGTTGCCCGACGTGTTGATGTTGTTCAACGGCTGGGTACGCGAATTCGCGATGATCGGCGCGGTGGCACCGGTCCCGTCGCCCGCGCTGACCGCCGGATTGTTCCCCGGCATCCGCGACGCACTGCGCATTAACGGGGTCGATCATGCGGTGCCGTGGTCGGTCGCGCCGCAGGTCCAATATTATCGCACCGACATCGTCGCCGAGGCCGGCTATGCGACGCCGCCGCTCGACTGGGCCGGGTGGCTGACGATGGCGCGGGCGATCAAGCGGCGGCGGTCCGACGATTACGTGTTCCTGATGCTGCTCAACTGGCCCGGCGCGCTGCTGACGATGATGACGCAGGCGGGCGCGACGATGCTGCGCGATCAGGCGACGCGCGGCAATTTCCGGTCCGAACCGGTGCGCGAAGCCTTTGCCTATTACGCCAATCTGTTCGCCGAGGGGCTGGCCCCGCGCGCGGCGTCGACCGAGGTGCAGGACCCGCTGGCCGCATTTGCGCAGGGGTTTTTCGCGATCTGGCCGAGCGCGCCGACGACCTTGCTCGACCTGCGTCGCCGCGCCGCCGATATCGCGCCCGATCGCTGGGGCACCGCGCGGCTGGCCGGGCCGAACGGGCCGGGGCCGGTGTCGGGGGACAGCAGCGTCTTGTGCGTGTCGACCACGACCGACCGTCCGGCCGAGGCATGGGCGCTGGTCCGGCACATGACGTCGCGCACCAGCGAGCTGACCTTCCAGCGGATGATCGGCAATCTGCCCGCCCGTCTGGATGCGTGGGATTCGCCGCAACTGGCGCTGCCGGTACTGCGCGCGTTTCGCGAACAGATGGCGCAGCCGGCACCGATCCCGCCGGTCGTCGAGTGGGAACGCATGCAGGGCGAGATCCAGCTGGCCGCCGAACGGGTGGTGCGCGGACTGCAAACGATCGGTCAGGCGCTGACCGCACTGGACGAACGCGTCGATCAGCTGCTGGCGCGACGCCGGGCGCTGGTCGATGCGGGGAAGATCGCATGACCCGCCAGTCGCGCGCCGCATGGTTGTTCACCGCGCCGGTGCTGACCATCATCCTGATCGTGCTGGTGATCCCGACGATCGCGGCGATGGCGCTGTCGGTCACCGATTATTCGGTCTATGCGCTGGCCGATCCGGGCAATCTGCATTTCATCGGCATCGACAATTTCATCGAGCTGCTGGCGACGCCGTTATTCTGGCGGTCGCTGAAGAACACGCTGATCTTTGCGGTGCTGGGCGTGCCGATGGCGATCGGCACCTCGCTGCTCGCCGCCTTGCTGTTGAACGACGCGACGGTCCGGTGGAAGCCGTTGTGGCGCGTCGCGCTGTTCGCGCCCTATGTCACCAGCGTGGTCGCCACCGCCGTCGTGTGGCGGTTCCTGTTCAACGAACGCTTCGGCCTGCTCAATCGGGGGCTGGCGCTGATCGGCATCGCGCCGATCGACTGGCTGGGCAATCCGAACAGCTCGATCCCCGCCATCCTGATCTTCGTCACGTGGAAGATCTTTGGATACAACATGATCGTGTTCACGGCCGCGCTGGCGGCGGTGCCGCAGGACCTGATGGAGGCGGCGCGGCTCGACGGGGCGGGGCGGTGGTTGCGGTTCCGCCACGTGACGTTGCCGGCGATCGGGCCGACGCTGCTATTGGCAGCGGTGATGAGCGTCGCGGGGTTCCTGCAGATCTTTGCCGAACCCTATGTCATGACGCTGGGCGGACCGGCGCAAAGCACGACGACGGTGCTGTATTTCATGTTCGAGGAGGGGTTCAAATGGTGGAACCTCGGACAGGCGAGTGCGGTCGCCTTCGTCCTGTTCGTCATGATCCTCGCCATCACCTGGGTCCAGACCCGCATCGGCAGGCGCAACGAATGGCTGTGAGCAAAATGCGCCCGGTCGTCGCCAATGCCGCGGTCTTCGCACTGGTCGCGCTGACCGTCGCGCCGCTTTTCTATATGGTCATCGTGTCGTTCATGCCGCGCGGGGAATCGGGCACGCTGCCGATCCCGCTATGGCCGTCGCGCTGGTCGCTGGAGAATTATCACGAACTGCTGGTCCGGCGGCAGATCGACGGGGCGTGGTTCGATTACCGGATCCTGCCGGCGCTGCGCAACAGTATCGGCATCGCCATGCTGTCGACGCTGCTCGGGCTGCTGCTGACGGTGCCGGCGGGCTATGCCTTTGCAAAGCTGCGGTTTCGCGGGCGCGAACGGTTGCTGAAACTGCTGATCGCCGCGCTGGTCGTACCGGGGCAGGTCGCGATGCTGCCGCTATTCCTGATCTTCCGCCATCTGGGGCTGGTCAACAGCTATGCCGGGGTGATCCTACCGGGGCTGGCCGGGATATTCGGCGTGCTGTTCGTGCGGCAGGCGACGCTGGCGATCCCCGACGAACTGATCGATGCGGCGCGGATGGACGGGGCGAGCGAGATGCGCATCTTTCGCGCGATCGTCCTGCCGCTGCTGACGCCGGTCGTCGTCACGCTGGCGCTGTTCACCTTCCTGGCGAGCTGGAACGATTTCATGTGGCCGCTGGTGATCCTGGCCGATCAGCAACGCTATACCCTGCCGGTCGCGGTCGCGGCGATCGCCCGCGAACATGCCGCCGACGGCGAACTGATGATGGCGGCATCGGTGGTGACGACGCTGCCCGTGCTGGTGATCTTCCTGATGCTCCAGCGTTATTATCTGACCGGGCTGCTGGGCGGCGGGGTCAAGGGATAGGCGCGGCCATCGGCGGCAAAGACATGGGCGTCGGCCGGGGGAATCGAGAATTGCAGCGTCTCGCCGAGCGTCACCGAGCGGTCGCCCGGCAGCTGGGCGACGATCGTGTCGACATCGCCGCGCGCGCCGAGATGCGCGAACGACAACGGCCCCAGCCGTTCGAACAGCTCGACCGCGCCGACGAACGGCCCGTCGTCATCGGGCACCAGATGTTCCGGGCGCACGCCGAGTGTCACCGATGTGCCGATATCGTCGACGCCGGCACGCGCCGCCGTCGCGACCAGCGCGCCGTCGGTCAGGCGCAGCGTCGCCCCGTCGGGCGTCATGGCGGCCAGCGTGGCCGGCAACAGGTTCATGCCCGGTGATCCGATCGCGGCGGCCACCGCGATGCTGGCCGGGCGGCGATAGACGTCGATCGGCGCGCCGATCTGTTCGATCCGCCCCGCGCTCATCACGACGATGCGGTTGGCGAGCGTCATCGCCTCCAGCTGGTCGTGCGTCACATAGATCATCGTCGCGCCCAATTGCTGGTGCAGGCGCGCGAATTCGTGCCGCATCCGCGCGCGTAGCGACGTGTCGAGGTTGGAGAGTGGTTCGTCGAGCAACAGCACCTGCGGCCGGCGGACGATCGCGCGGGCGATCGACACGCGCTGCCGCTGCCCGCCCGACAATGCCCGCGGGCGGCGGTCGAGCAGCCCGGTCAGGTCGAGCATCGCCGCCGCTTCGGCGACGCGTTCGGCGATCTCGGTTTTCGGCAGGCCGGCGACCTTCAACGGAAAGGCGATGTTCCCGGCGACGGTCAGATGCGGGTAAAGCGCATAGGACTGGAACACCATCGCCACGCCCCGTTCGGCGGGTGGCGAGTCGGTCACATCGCGCCCGCCGATCAGGATGCGGCCTTCGCTGGCGGTTTCCAGCCCGGCGATCATCCGCAGCAGCGTCGATTTGCCGCAGCCCGACGGGCCGACCAGCACGACGAATTCGCCATCGGCGATGGTCAGGTCGCTGGGGGCCAGTGCCACGGTGTCGCCGTAGCGTTTCCCAAGTCCTGCAATATCGACCGCCGCCATGATCTCTCCCGTTTGTTACAGCGGCTTACGCGCATCGGCGGGCGGTGCAACCTTGGGTGTGGTAGCGGCGGTTGCGGAAGTCCCGGCATGGAGCGGGCAAAATCCTCCCCGGTACGGGGAGGGCGACCAGTAAAGCTGGAAGGGGCATGCCCATCGCTAGGACAGCTTGTGCGGAAATCCCCTCCACCATCCGCTGCGCGGACGGTCCCCCTCCCCGCGGGCGGGGAGGCGTTAGGTTGGATCAGAAGCGGAAGGCGGTTCCGACGTAGATCGCCTGGCTGTCGCGATTGTCGCGAGCTATGCGCAGCATGCGTTCGCGCTCCGACCGGTAGCGGACGCCGGCGGTGACATCGAGGTTGCGGGTCAGCTTGTACGATCCGCCCATGTCGAGCGAATAGGCCGGTGCATCGGCGATCAGCGCCGGCTGATCGGCGAGCGGACGGTCGCTGATCGCGCCGACGCGCCCGGTGAACTTGCGGCCCGAAAAGCTGACGCCGACGCCCATCTGCTCGCGGCTGCCCGGCTGTCCGGCAAGATCGAGGCGCGTCACGTCGCCCGATACCGCCAGCCGCTTCCAGCCGACCGACACGCCGAGATTATAGGCGACCGGGTTGAGCGTCTGCACCGGTGCCGCCGCGGCGACGCGTTCGGGCAGGCGATTCGGCTGGAGCGAGCGGCCGCGTACCGCGACCTTGATCGAACGGTTGCCGATCACCGCCCCTTCGGACGGCGTGAACTGAAACCCCGGTGCGTTGAGCGCGGTCCGCGACAGGGCGGCGGTCAGACGCGGGTCGGCAGCGGCGGGGGTGAACGATCCGAACGCCACCAGCGGCATCGAGTCGGGATTGACGCGCTTCAGGACGCGCGGAGCGCGCTGTTCCTGCGCGAAAAGTGCAGGCGACGCACCGAGACCGGCTGCGATCATCGCCCCCAATCCTATGCCAGCCGAGATCCTGCCACGCGTCATCATTTCCCTCACTCCCCGCTAATGGCGCTATCACGATTCGGTTGCGTCGCACCACCGCGCCCGGTCGCTTTCCCGCGACCTGTTGCATCGAACCCACATATTTGTCCGACCACATCCGAACCTGCATCAATCCGGGACCGTCACCGCCGCGCCCGCCCGGTTCCGGTCGCGTGTCACCAACCCGCTTGCCGCGTCCGCGGCACCTCCTATAGAAGCGGCGCGAACTGCCGTAATGGCCTGTAGTCAAGGAACCGCTAATGAACCGCCCGCTGCTGATCGCGTTGCTGGCAACTTTCGCCTTGCCGATGGCCGCGTGCAGCGGTGGCAAGGGGCGTGTCGCGGGCGATCTCGCCGCGTCGAAGGTGACGACGATCGGCGTCAACAGCTATCTGTGGCGCGCCAGCCTCGACACGCTGTCGTTCATGCCGCTGACCCAGACCGATTCGAACGGCGGCGTCATCGTCACCGACTGGTACGTCAATCCGGCGACGCCGACCGAGCGGACCAAGGTGACGGTCACCATCCTCGACCAGGACCTGCGCGCCGATGCGCTGCGCGTCGCCGCGCTGCGCCAGATCAATCGCGGCGGCCAGTGGATCGAGGCCCCGGTCGAGGCCGCGACCGTGCAGAAGCTGGAGGATATCATCCTGACGCGCGCACGCGATCTGCGCCGCGGGGCGGTGACCGGCTGAGCGACGCATCGATGACCCCCCGTTTTTCGCCCGGCGAGGCCGATGCGCGCTGGCAGGCCGCATGGGACGATGCCCGCACCTTCGTGGCCGACGATGCGTCGCCCAAGCCGAAGCGCTATGTCCTTGAGATGTTTCCCTATCCATCGGGACGCATCCATATGGGCCATGTCCGCAACTATACGATGGGCGACGTGCTCGCGCGTTTCCTGCGGATGACCGGCCACGAAGTGCTTCACCCGATGGGGTGGGACGCGTTCGGCATGCCCGCCGAGAATGCGGCAATGGAAAAGAAGGTCCATCCGGGCCAGTGGACCTATGCCAATATCGCCGCGATGAAGGCGCAACTGAAGCGGCTGGGCCTCGCCTTCGACTGGAGCCGCGAGTTCGCGACCTGCGATCCCGACTATTATGGCCACGAACAGGCGCTGTTCCTCGAACTGCTGAACGGCGGTCTGGTCTATCGCAAGGAATCGACGGTCAACTGGGACCCGGTCGACATGACCGTGCTGGCCAACGAACAGGTGATCGACGGGCGCGGCTGGCGGTCGGGCGCGGTGGTCGAGAAGCGCAAGCTGTCGCAGTGGTTCCTGAAGATCACCGACTTTGCCGACGATCTGCTCGATGGTCTGGGGAGCCTCGACCAGTGGCCCGACAAGGTCCGGCTGATGCAGGAAAACTGGATCGGCAAGTCGGAAGGGCTGCAATTCGCCTTTGCGCCGGTCGCGCCGTTCGATCAGGCAATCGAGGTATATTCGACGCGGCCCGACACGATCTTCGGCGCGAGCTTCGTCGCGATCGCCGCCGATCATCCGATCGCGCGGGCGCTGGCGGATGCGAATCCCGACGCGGCGGCGTTCATCGATCTGTGCAAGCAGGGCGGGACCACCGCCGCCGAGCTGGACACGGCCGAGAAGCTGGGCTTCGACACCGGCTATCGGATGCGGCATCCGTTCGATGCGTCGATCGACCTGCCGGTCTATATCGCCAACTTCGTGCTGATGGACTATGGTACCGGCTCGGTGATGGGCGTGCCGGCGCATGACCAGCGCGACCTTGATTTCGCGCGGAAATACGGGCTGACGGTCCGCCGTGTCGTCGCCGATGGCGAACAGGCCGACCCGGTGTTCGACGGGACCGAAGCCTATACCGGTCCGGGGCGGCTGGTGAATTCCGACTTCCTGAACGACATGGACGTCGCCGCCGCCAAGCGCGCGGTGATCGACCGTGCCGAAGCGGGCGGCTGGGGCAAGGGCACGACCGTGTGGCGCCTGCGCGACTGGGGCGTTTCGCGCCAGCGTTACTGGGGCACGCCGATCCCGATCGTGCATTGCGACGCGTGCGGCGTGGTGCCGGTCCCGACCGCGGACCTGCCGGTCAAGCTGCCCGAGGACGTGTCGTTCGACATTCCCGGCAACCCGCTCGACCGCCATCCGACGTGGAAACACGTCGATTGCCCGGCCTGCGGTGCCCCGGCGCGGCGCGAGACCGACACGCTCGACACCTTCGTCGATTCGTCATGGTATTTCATCCGCTTCGCCAGCCAGCCCGATGACAAACCGTTCGACCGTGCGGTCGCCGAAAGCTGGCTGCCGGTCGGGCAGTATATCGGCGGCGTCGAACATGCGATCCTCCACCTGCTCTATGCGCGCTTCTGGACGCGGGCGCTCAACCATGTCGGGCTGATCGACCTGAAGGAGCCGTTTGCGGGGCTGTTCACGCAAGGGATGGTCACGCACGAGACGTACAAGTCGGCGGATGGTCGCTGGCTTGCGCCATCGGAAGTGACCGATGGCACCGAAACCGCGACCGGCGACGCGATCACCGTCGGCCGCATCGAGAAGATGTCGAAGTCGAAGAAGAATACGGTCGATCCCGAGCCTATTCTCGATCGCTACGGTGCCGATGCCGCACGCTGGTTCATGCTGTCCGACAGTCCGCCCGAACGCGATCTGCCGTGGAGCGAGGCTGGGATCGAGGGTGCCGAACGCTTCGTGAAGCGGGTGTGGAAGCTGGTTGCGGCGCATGAGGCGGGCGGTTCCAGCCCGGAAGCGCTGACCCGTACCGTTCATCGCGCCATCGCCGGGGTCGCCGACGACATCACCGCGCTGCAGTTCAACAAGGCGGTGGCCAAGCTCTATACGCTGCTGGGCGAGGCGGAGAAGGCCAAGACGCTGTCCGATGCCGACATGGACGCGCTGCTGCTGCTGGTCAGTCCGATGATTCCGCATCTGGCCGAAGAGGCGTGGTCGCAACTGGGGCGCAGCGGGCTGATCGCCGATGCGCCGTGGCCGGTGGTCGATCCGGCGATGCTGGTCGACGCCGAAGCGACGATCGCGGTGCAGGTGAACGGCAAGTTGCGCGATACGATCGTGCTGGCAAAGGGTGCGTCCAAGGAAGACGCCGAAGCCGCCGCGTTGGCGAGCGAGAAGGTCGTCCGCGCGCTGGAGGGCAAGACCCCGCGCAAGGTCATCGTCGTGCCCGACCGCCTCGTGAACATCGTCGCATGATCCGCGCGGCCGTCCTCAGCGTTGCCCTGCTGCTTGGCGGCTGCGGGCTGCGGCCGCTGTATGGCGGAGGCGAGGGCGGCATGGTGCGCCAGACGCTGGCGGGCGTCGAGGTCGCGCCGATCGCGGGGCAGAATGGCTGGCTGGTCGCCAACGCGCTGCGCGACCGGCTGCGTGCCGAAGGGCCGACGCGCTACCGGCTCGAAATCAGGCTCGACGACGATATCACCGGTCTGGGCGTGCGGCGCGACGATTCGATCACGCGCGAGCGGCGGACGCTGCGCGCGCGCTATCAGCTGATCGACCTGACCAACGGTGCGGTGACGCTCGACGCAACGGCCGGATCGGATGCCGGCATCGACGTGGTCCGGTCCGAATATGCGACGATCGCGGCGGAGCGTACCGCGCTCGAACGGCTGTCGCTGATCGTCGCCGACCAGATCGTGACGCGGATCGCGCTGACGCTGCCCAAGTCAGGCTCGTGAAGCTTCGGCCCGAGCAGGTCGCGGCCAAGCTCGACCGGCCCGGCCCCGATATTCGCCTCTATCTGTTCCACGGACCTGACACGGCGGGGGCGATGGCGCTGGCCGCGCGACTGGCCAAGGGCGTGGGCGAGGGGGCCGAGCGCGTCGACATGGACGGGGCGATGCTGAAAAGCCGGCCGGGCCTGCTGGCGGACGAAGCCGCGTCGATGTCGCTGTTCGGCGATGCCCGCTGCATCCGCGTGACCGGCATGGGTGAGGAATCGGTCGAGGCGGTGACGCTGCTGCTGGCGGCCGAGCGTGCCGGGAATCCGGTCGCGGCGATCGCGCCGAGCGTCAAGGGCACGTCGAAGCTGGTGAAGCTGGTCACCGCCTCGCTCAACGCCGTCGCCGTCGCCTGCTACGTGCCCGACGCGGCGCAGGCGGCGAAGCTGGCGGTGACGATGGCCCGCGACCATGGCTTGCGGCTGCTGGGCGACGTGCCCGACCGGCTGGCGGCGGTGACGGCGGGCGACCGTGCGGTGCTGGCCAGCGAGATCGAGAAGCTGGCACTGTATCTGGACGCATCACCCGAGCGCCCGCGCGACGCCGATGGTGAGGCTTTCGATGCGATCGGTGCCTCGATCGCCGATGCCGAACTGGGCGGTATCGTCAGCGCGATGATCGCGGGCGATGCGGCGGCGGCGGCACTGCCCGAAATGCCCGGCGGGGCGATCCCGGTGCTGCGCGCGGTTGCACGGCGGCTGTTGTCGCTGGCCGAGATGCGCGCCGATATCGACGATGGCGACAGCGTCGACCGGGTGATGGAGCGCCACCGGGTGTTCTTCAAGGAACAGGTCGCGACCGCGACGGCGCTGCGCCGCTGGGACGCGACCCGCCTTGCCCGCGCCCTCGAACGCGTCCGCGATGCCGAGCGTGCGGCGCTGTCGGGCAGCGGTCTGGGCGAGGTGATGACCGCCGCCGAAGCCATCGCCATCGCCCGCGCGGCGGCCCGCGGCAAATAATCCACAAAAGCGTTTGCACGACCGCAAACGCGCTGCTAGGGGCACGCTCCTGCCAGCCAAGGGGGCGACCCCAAGGTGTTCACGTGCGGTCGTGGCGGAACTGGTAGACGCGCAACGTTGAGGTCGTTGTGGCCGAAAGGCCGTGGAAGTTCGAGTCTTCTCGACCGCACCATTCTCCCCCGGCAGCGGCCGGGGGGAGAACTCTCTCCCCTCCGATCAGTTCGACAGGTTCGGTTTTGCCGGGCTGACCGTTGGTTGCATGGCACGCAGGAGGACCATTCCGGATTCGCCAGCATTGAGCGCGACCTCGCGCAGGGCGATTGCTGTGCGACATACTTCGCGCGGCTCCCCCTTGCCGGCCAATGCTTCGCGCAGCCGATCTTCGGGCAGACCGGAGAGGCGTCGAACTTCATCGACGATGGAACCCGGTATCATGAATTGCTGCGACGTCGTCACAGGCCGTTGGTCCGAAGCCATGATGGCGCGATGGATCAGCTTCTCCTGCCGCGGACGTTGGTCGGGGAACACCACGGTGTAGCGGGCGGGAAACTGGAACTCGTTGCACCGCTCCGGGGTCGCTGTCAGCAACGGCTGATCCTTCAGCAATGCCCGTTTCCCATCGATCTCGAACTGTGTGACGTCCCGAAGCAACGCATCGGGTGCGTTGGCCAGTCCCGAAAGAATGCGGCGACCGGCAAGCTCGTTGATGATCTGACGCGCTCTCGGTTCACTCGAAATGGAACTCAACGCCGCTACGGTTGCCCGGATTTCGGCAGCCAGTTGCGGGTTGCGGTTGCTCACCGGGACGATGCCTTCGCCGGTCAGGTCGCGGGCAATCTGGTTCGGTTCGGCAACGTAGCCGACCGACGCGGGTGCTGTCCATTTGGGGGACTGGCGTTCCTCCGATGAATTCCAGGCGTTCACGATGCGGAAGGCGACGACGAGCAAGAAAATGATAAGCCATGTCGCAGTTCCCGCCCATTGCCGTTTCGATCGACGCTGCTCCCATCGAGCGACCCGGGCGGGGTCGAGCCATTGTTCCGCAGAAGGATGCCGTTCGCGAATGATCTGTAGCAACTCGCTGGTCCGCGTATTCTGATTGAACCATCCGATCCGACCTCGATCTTGCCCGACCAAACCGGTCCACGCCCGGTGAAGTCGGTGATCGGGCTGCGATACCAGATGAACGAACCGCTTCGTCCCGATCCGTTCCACGATCTCGACGGCCTCTGGCGACAAGGCGTAGTCGTTCCGACGGTCGATCCAGCCGAACGCGGCGGCGGCAGGCTCCAACAGCGGGTCGGAGCGCGGGATGCTTGCCGACAGTATCTCCGCGAACCAGCGTTCCGCACCGGTCGCGAAATCGATCTGTTCGAGCCGCGGGTCGGCGAGCAGCGCGTGACCGTGATGCTCGATCGCCGTTAGTTCTTCGGCGGTCGGGGGCGCATCGTGGCCGGGGAACAGCAACGACTCGAGCGCCTGAAAGTGGGCGTTGATCGCTTCGTGAAAGGCGGTGAGTTCCGGATCGATCCCGGCGTCTGGCTGCGGTCCGGCCTCCGCCATGTCGGGGGATAGGGTTTCCGTCTCGAACGCCGGTGCCTCCTCCGTCACCGCCTCCTCCACCCCCGCCAACGCCGCATCCCGCGCCGCGCGCAGGGCTGCGAAGCCGGCCGGATCGGCATTGACGTCCATCGCCTTCAACCGTGCGGCATAGGCCTTGCGGATGGCGCTGCGGTCGGTCGTCGGATCGAGGTCGAGCGTCGCCCAGATGCCGTGCCTCACAGGAATCGCTCGCCTTCGATCTGGTCGAGCACCGCGCCGAACGCCTCGCGCGCCTGAGCGATGATCCGCTCGTCCTGCGTTGCCAGCGCGGTTTCGAACTGGCCGAGCATATGACCGATCGCGGCGCGGGTGTCGCCGAGGAAGGATTCATACGCCCGCCGCGCCCGCGCCAGCAGCGCCGCATTGACCGCATCGTCGCGCGGATGGACCTTCAACGCGGCCAGCGCCGCGCGGCGCTTCTCCAGTTCTGCGGGGTCGGGTGCGTCCTCGTCATCGACGATCACCAGATTGCGGGTCATGCCCGTCTCCGGCACGCTGACGTCGATTTCGAGCAGCCCCGACGTGTCGTAGCTGAAGCGGCATTCGACGGTGACCTCGCCCGCGCGGCGCGGGGGGACGGGCACGGTGATCTCGCCCAGCTTGACGTTGCCCGATACCTCGCGCGCCTCGCCCTGATAGACGCCGAACTGCACCTTGGTCTGCTGGTTCGACAGCGTCGAGAAGGTCGAGACGCGGCTGACCGGCACCGCCGAATTCCGTTCGATGATCGGCGAGAACAGCCCGGTGCGAAACCCGCCGCGCCCGTCCGGCTCGCTGGTATCGACGCCCAGCGTGAACGGGCAGACATCGGTCAGCCGGATTTCGTCGAGACCCGCATCGCGCGCCAGCAGCCCGGCCTGCACGGCCGCGCCCATCGCCACCGCATGGTCGGGATGGACCGTCGTCGCCGGGAACCGGCCGAACATTCGCGTGACCGCCCGGCGCACGATCGGCATCCGCGTCGCCCCGCCGACCAGCACGACTTCGGACAGGGTCGCGGCGGCGATGCTGCTGTCGCGCAGCGAGCGCAGCACCGGCTCGCGGATGCGCTGGAGCAGGCCCGCCGCCGCTTCCTCAAACGCGCTGGCGGTGACGGGGACGGTCAGCGCCGTATCGCCCACCGTGACGCCGAAATCGGCGCTGTCGCCGTCGCTCAGCGCCCGGCGGCAGCGTTCGGCGGCCTGCGCCAGCAAGGCGGTGGCGCGGTCGGGCGGGAGCGTCGCCAGCAGCCCCTGCGGATCGAGCGAGGCGCGGACCAGTGCGATCAGGCAGTCGTTGAAATCGTCACCGCCCAGCCGGTTGTCGCCGGCCGATGCGCGCACCTCGATCACCCCGTCGAACATCTCGACGATCGACACGTCGAACGTGCCGCCGCCCAGATCGAAGACGAGAAACGGTTCGTGATCGGCGCGGTCGGCAATGCCGAAGGCGAGCGCGGCGGCGGTCGGTTCGTTGATGAGCCGGCGGATCGGCAGCCCGGCGAGTTCGCCGGCACGCCGGGTCGCCTTGCGCTGGCGATCGTTGAAATAGGCGGGAACGGTGACGACGGCTGCGGTCACGCTTTCACCGGTAAAGGCTTCGGCATCGCGCTTCAGGCTGGCGAGGAGGAGGGCCGACAACGCCTCGCTGTCGAAATCGCGTTTGGCGAGCTTCACCGTCTCGCGCGTGCCGATGCGGCGTTTGAAGCTGGTGACGGTGCGGTCGGGATGGGTCGCCATCCGGTCGCGCGCCGCACGCCCGACCAGCACCGCGTCGTCCTCGCCGATGCTGACCGCCGACGGTGTCAGATAGTCGCCCAGCGCATTGGGCACCATCACCGGCGCATCGCCCTGCCAGATCGCGCACGCGCTGTTGGTCGTCCCCAGATCGATACCGACGATCATCCCTGTCCCCTTCCACTACGGCGACGGGTGTAGCGCGTCGGCTTCGTCAGGCAACGGGGTGGCGATCCTCCCTTGGGACGACCGCCGCGATCAGAATTCGGCGACCTTGCCCCATGCCGACTGGGCAAAGCGGTCGGGGTGATAGGGTTTGGGGTCGACGATCGGTTCGGCACCGCTGACGATATCGGCGATCAGATGGCCGGCACCCGGTCCGATGCCGAAGCCATGCCCGCTGAAGCCGGAGGCGAGGACCAGCCCGGGCAGGGCCGCCATTTCGCCGATGCCGGGTACGCCGTCGGGGGTGCTGTCGACATAACCCGCCCATGCCCCGGTCACCGCCCGTTCGTTCAGGCGCGGCATCATCTCCAGCGCGCGGGCACGGGTGCGTTTCACGGTCGCGGCGTCCGGCGTGGGATCGAGGATACGCATCCGCTCCATCGGCGTCGGCCGATCGAGCTTCCATCGCTTCACGCTCTCATGGCCCGACTGCACCCCTTCCAGCCCGCCGGGGGACAGCTTGCGCCAGCGCCGCGCGAACATCGGCAGGAACTGGGTGGAGAAGCGCAGGAATTGCGGGGTCGGATCGACCTTGCCGCTGCCGCTGATCGACAGGGTGTAGCCGCCGTCGCCGCGCCGGGTCATCGAGATGAATTCGCTGTGCATCGCCGGCGGAAAGACGTCCTCGCCCGGCCCGACCGACACGACCGTCTGGCGGATCGTCGCCTGCGGAAAGCGGATGCCATATTGGTAGCAGAAGGACGATGCCCATGCCCCGGCGGACAGGACCGCGATGCTGGTGCGGATCACGCCGTGTTCGGTAACGACGCCCGACAGCCGGCCGCCTTCGGTTTCCAGCCCGCGGACGGCACATTGCTGGTGCACGGTCCCACCCAGCGCCATGATCGCCCGCGCGACGGCCGGGGCTGCGCGTGACGGGTCGGCGGTGCCGTCGGTGGGGGAAAAGACGCCGCCCTTCCACGCCTTGTTGCTGAACCGGCCGCGTTCGCTCGCTTCGGCGGCCGACAGCATATGGGTCGTGACGCCTGCGGACTTCGCAAAATCGCGCCAGCGGGACCAGGCGGCGATTTCCGACTCATTATCGCTCAGATACAACAGGCCGCAGCGGCTGAAGCCGGTATCCTCGCCAGTGTCGATCGCGAATTGTTCCCACAGATCCAGCGCCTTGGTCGCCATCGGCAGTTCGCGCGCATCGCGGTTCTGCTGCCGGCACCAGCCCCAGTTGCGGCTCGACTGTTCGGCGCCGATGCGGCCTTTTTCGATCAATGCGACCTTCAAACCGCGTTTGGCGAGGTAATAGGCGGTGAAGCTGCCGACGATGCCCCCGCCGATCACCACCACATCGGCGGAATCGGGCAGGTCGGGGGTCGAATCGACGAACGTCAGCGGTGCGGGCATGCGGACGGGCTCCAGTAGATCGGGTCGGGGCGCTCAGAGATATTTGAGCCAGCGGATGTCCTTGCGGCGCTTTTTCAGGTTCGAAAACCACCGCGTTGGGAAATAGAGCGGCACGATCAGCAACAGCCACATCAGCCAGACCCAGCCGATCGAGGGCAGGCCGAACACCTCGCCATGGTTGGTGCCCCAGATCGCCAGCGCGATCAGGTACAGCGTGCGCAGGAGATACAGGTGGAACAGATAGAAGAACATCGGCGCGCCGCCCAGCACCGCCAGCCATCCGGTCACCCGCGCGTCGGCGATCCGGTCGAACAGCGCGAGCAGCAACAGCCCGACGCCGAGCGTCGCCAGCACGTACAGCAGCGACGGCGGATATTTGGTCAGCGCGAGGAAGCTCATCACCGTGCGCAGCGACGAACCGGGCACCACGAACCACGGCGTGTCGCCATAGACATTGGCGAAGCGCAGCACGACGCAGGCCACCAGCATCGCCAGCCCGGCCCGCACCAGCGTCCGCCCCCGCGCCGCGACGTCGCCGCGCGCGAACCATGGCCCGGCGGCCCAGCCGAGGCAGATGACGCCGATCCACGGCAGCACCGGATAGCTGAACCGGATCGGCAGCCCGCCGATGGTGATCGTGCCGCGTTCGTGCAGCAGCGACCAGATGGCGTAGAAGGGATGTTCGGGCGGCAGCACGATCGGATCGAGCAGGTTGTGCCCGGCGACGATCACCACGCCGATCGCGGCGATCACGACATGCGGCAGGCGGATCAGCCCGGCCAGCACGATCATGCTGAGGCCGATCGCCCAGATGACCTGCAGATAGACGATCGTCGGCGGGAATTGCGCGTACCACTGGAAATTGACCACGGTCAGTTCGAGCAGGATGAGGAAGATGCCGCGCTTGAGCAGGAAGGCGGTCGTCTCCGACATGCTGTGCTTCTGCGCATAGAGATAGGCACCGAGCCCGGTGAGCGCGACGAAGACCGGCGCGCAGATCTGGCTGGTCAGGCGGCTGAAGAAACTGGCGGGCGAGACGGTCAGGGCATCAACCGGATCGCCGATCGACACCCACAGGAAGAACCCTTCGCGCACATGGTCGAGCAGCATCAGCACCATCACGAAGCCGCGCAACGCATCGATGCTGATGAGCCGTGCCGCCGCCACGGGCTTCGCCGCCGCCGGGGGCGGTGCGGTTCGCCCGGAAAAGGCTCGGTCGGTCGGGATGCTCGCCATGGAAAACTCCACCGATGAAAGGGTCAGTCGCGCGGTAGCAGCGCGACGGCGTCGATTTCGACCAGAAAGCCGTAATGCAGTTTGGGCACCGGCACGACGGTACGCGCCGGACGTGCCTGCCCCAGCTTTTCGGCATAGACGCCGTTGAAGCGCGGCCAGTTGTCGACGCCGACGATATAGGCGGTGACGCGCGCGAGGTGGGCGGGGCTGCCCCCGGCCGCGGTCAGGATCGCCAGCATATTGTCGATCGCCTGCGCCGCCTGCGCCTCGAACGGCAGGTCGTCGAGCTTCGCGCCGTCCGCACGGATCGGCAGCTGGCCCGAGATGTAGAGGTGATCGCCCGCACGCACCGCCTGCGCATAATGGCCGGCGGGGGCGGGGGCGTCAGCGGTCAGCACCGGCTGGATCAGATCGCGCATCTCACCACCCTCCGAAACGTGGCCAGGTCGCCGCGATCGCCGGATCGTCGCCATGGACGACGTGATAGGCGGGATGCTGCGCGCCGGTCGAACAGGCATGGTTGGGCAGCACGCGCACCCGGTCACCGATGCGAAGCGGGGGCAGCTGGCCGTCCGATCCGGGACGAACGGTAATGATGCCATGTTCCTGATTGGCATCGGCGAGGATCAGGTCGGGATAGGGCGTGCCGTCCAGCGTGCAGACCACGCCATAGCCCTGATCGACCGGCTGTCTGGCGGTGCCGCGATCGCGCGACATCGCCATCCATCCGGCGTCGATCAGGATCCAGCCCTTTTCCTTCTGAAACCCGATGACGGTGCCGAGCACGGACAGGGCGATATCGTCGATCGCGCAGACGCCGATGCCGTGCATCACCAGGTCGAAGAACACGAACACGCCGGCCCGCACCTCGGTCACGCCGGTCAGGTCGGTGGCGAAATGCGCGGTCGGGGTCGATCCGACGCTGACCACCGGACAAGGCAGACCGGCATCCCGCAGCGTCGCCGCCGCATCGACCACGCTCTTGCGCTCGGCCTCGGCATAGCGACGTAGTTCTTCGGGGCTTCGCGCGGCATAGCTGCCGCCGGCATGGGTCATGACCCCGCGCAGTTCGCCGCCGGCCACCAGCGCGCGACCGATCGCGATCAGCGCGGCGCTGTCGTCGGGCAACACGCCCGAGCGGTGGCCGTCGCAGTCGATTTCGATCAGCGCGGGAATGGCGGTGCCCGCCGCCACCGATGTGGCTGCGACCGCCTCCGCCTGTTCGACCGTGTCGAGCACCACCGCGATATCGACGCCGCGTTCGCGCAGCGCGAGGACGCGCGACAGCTTGTCGGGGGCGATGCCGACCGCATAGATCAGGTCGCGGACGCCGGCGTCGGCAAATTGTTCGGCTTCCTTCAGCGTCGATACCGTCGCTGGTCCCGCCGGGCTTTCCATCAGCCGTTGCGCGACCTCGATCGACTTGCCGGTCTTCAGATGCGGACGCAGCGTGACCCCCATCGGCGACAGATGCGCGCGCAGCCGGGCGATGTTGCGGTCCATCCGATCGATGTCGAGGATCAGGCACGGCGTCTCGACGGTCGACAGCGTCGCGCCGTCGGTCTGCGTCTTGTGGGTCAGGGTTGCTGTCGTCATGCCAGGATCGCCTTGGTTTCCAGATATTCCTCAAAGCCATGGACGCCATATTCGCGGCCATTGCCCGATTGCTTGTAGCCGCCGAACGGCGCGTGCGCGGTCCATGCCGGATAGTTGATATGGACCTGTCCCGACCGGATGCGCCGGGCAACCGCCTGCGCGCGTGCCGCATCGCCCGACTGGACGTGCGCGCCAAGACCGTAGACGGTGTCGTTGGCCAGCGTGACGGCGTCCGCATCGTCGGCATAGGGCATGATGCACAGCACCGGCCCGAAAATCTCCTCACGCGCGATCCGCATGTCGCGGGTCACCCCCGAAAAGATCGTCGGACGGACATAATAGCCACGGTTGAGGTCGGCGGGGCGGCCGGGGCCGCCGCAGATCAGCCTGGCCCCCTCGGCCAGGCCCGCTTCGATCATCGCCTGCACGCGGGCGTACTGCGCGGCGTTGGCGATCGGGCCCATCGTGGTCGCTTCGTCGGTGGGCGCTCCGACGCGCCATTCGCTGGCGGCCTGTGCCGCCAGTGCCTCGACCTCGTCCAGCCGGGCGGCGGGGACCAGCAACCGGGTCGGTGCGCTGCACGACTGGCCGACATTGCGCATGCCGGCCATCACGCCGCGCGGGATCGCGGTCGCGAAATCGGCGTCGTCGAGGAACAGGTTGGGTGATTTGCCGCCCAGTTCCTGCACGACGCGCTTGACGCTGACCGCCGCCGCCTGCGCGACCAGCACGCCGGCGCGGGTCGATCCGGTGATCGAGATCATCGCGACATCGGGATGCGCCGACAACGCCGCCCCCACCGCCTCGCCGGACCCGTTGACCAGATTAAACACGCCCGCCGGCAGCCCGGCATCGTGGACGACCTCGGCGAACAGCAGCGCGCTGTACGGCGACATCTCGCTGGGTTTCAGCACCACCGGGCATCCTGCGGCGATGGCCGGAGCAACCTTGGCCGTGATCTGGTACAGCGGCCAGTTCCACGGGGTGATCAGCGCGCAGACGCCGATCGCTTCCTTGACCAGCGTGAACCCGGTGTCGGGCCGTTCGAACCGATAGCCGCGCAGCACATCGATCTGTGCGCGGACATGGGCGATGGCGAACGGCACCTGCGACGCGCGGGCAAAGCCGATCGCCGCCCCCATTTCCAGAGCGATCGCCTGCGCAAAGGCTTCGGCGCGTCGTTCCATCAGCGCCGCGATCCGTTCGAGCAGTGCGATCCGCTCGGCGACCGGGGAGATCGACCAGCGATCGAACGCCCGCAGCGCGGCTGCCACCGCGCGGTCGACATCGGCGGCAGAACCGGCGGCGATGGTGCCGATCTGCGTTTCGGTCGCGGGATCGATCACGGCGATGCGCAGCGCGTCACCGGCCGGATCGCACCAGCCGCCATCGATATAGAATTGTCCCGACCTGTCGTCCGTCATGTCCATCCTGTGCGCATGTCCGTTTACCCGAAGGGGCAGCGGGACCGGAGGCCGCCTATGGACGCAAGTCTACCGGCAAGCGAACGGCAGACGCGTTCGAAAACAGGGCCTCAAACGGCATTCCGGCGATGGCGAAGCGGCGTTGCCAGTGGTTTTCAACGGCAACGCGCTATTTTCTGCTGTCGGCGCGGTGGGACGTCGGCGGTGGTCACGCAGGCGGTGGCCAGTGGGAAGTGGCCCGTCGGAACGCGGATCGGATGTCGGTGTGTCAACACCTGTCGAACCGACGACCTATGCCGCACGGCGTGACCCATAAGGCCCGGCATTTTATGCCGGCCGGCGGTCAACGTCGTTCGCTTCGCCGCGCGAAAGCCGCGGAAACAAGTATTTCTGCCGCGTTTCCGCCGCCAATATCCGGCCATTCCACAACGACTTCGCAAAGGGGGCCAACCGTGCTTCGTCCTAAATATATCACGTTCGACTGCTATGGCACGCTGATCTATTTCGAGATGGCACCGGTCGCCCGCCGCATCTACGCCGATCGTGTCGCCGAAGCCGATCTGCAGCGCTTCACCGACGACTTTTCCGCCTATCGTCTCGACGAGGTGCTGGGCGCATGGAAGCCGTATCGCGATGTCGTCGAAGCGTCGTTGCGCCGGACCTGCAAGCGGTGGAACATCGAATATCGCGACAGCGATGCGGCCGAGGTCTATGCTGCCGTGCCGACCTGGGGCCCGCATCCGGACGTCGTCGAGCCGCTCAAGCGCGTCGCCGCCGAATATCCGCTGGTCATCCTGTCGAATTCGATGGTCGACCTGATCCCGCACAGCGTCGAAAAGCTGGAGGCGCCGTTCCACGCCGTCTACACCGCCGAGGAAGCGCAGGCCTACAAGCCGCGGATGCAGGCGTTCGAATATATGTTCGATCAGCTGGGCTGCGGGCCGGAGGACGTGCTGCACGTCTCCTCGAGCTTCCGCTACGATCAGATGACGGCGTTCGATCTGGGCATCAAGGACAAGGCGTTCGTCAATCGCGGTCACGAACCGCTGAACCCCTATTATCAGGTCCATGACATTCCCAGCCTTGCCGGCCTGCCGGGACTGGTCGGGCTTTGAGCGTGTCGACCAAGGTCCGCTCGTTCATCGACCTGCGCGCCTTTGCCGATACGGCAGCGGTGCCAGCCACCGGCGACTATGCGACGGCGCGCGCCGCGTTGCCGCTGACCGACGGGCCGTGCGGGGTCGATCTGGTCGCGCTTGATGGCGGCGCGGGGTCGGTGGCGGGCCTGCCGGGCGACGAATTCGTGATCGTCGTCGCCGGATCGCTGCGCATCGGTGGCACCACGCTGGTCGCCGGACGCAGTGCGGTCCTCCCTTCGGGTGTCGCCTTCGACTGGGAAGCGGCACCGGCCACGCGCGTGCTGGCGATGCGCCATGCGATCGAAACGCCCGCCGCCGACGCGGTGGTGCCGATCGACGAGGATGCGGCGCTCGTCCCGTCCAATCCGCCGCTTGCCGAGCTGCTGGTCGGGCCGACGCCGTCGTGCCGCAACCATACCGATTACCTGTCGAGCGACGGGGTCTTCATCTGCGGGACATGGGATTCGACGCCCTATCACCGCATCGCCATGCGCTATCGCCATCACGAACTGATGCACCTGCTGGACGGCAGCGTGACCTTCGTCGACGAGGCGGGGGTCAGCGGGACCTTTGCCACGGGCGATATCTTTCTGGTCGAACATGGGGCCGAATGTTCGTGGGACAGCCGCGAGCAAGTGAAGAAGGTCTATGCGATCTGGCGGCCGGCGGTCGCCTGATCGGGGGGTGATGGCGGGATCGTCATCCCGGGTCTGGCCCAGACGTTTGCGAAGGTGCCGCGCAGGCGGGGGTCCAGGGTTCCAAGCGCAAGCCGTTGTTCTGCTTGGCTCTGGACCCCCGCCTGCGCGGGGGTACGGCTAGTTTTCTCGCGATGATTGCGAGTTTCGCAGAGGTCTCGGCCTGCCCCGGAGTAACGGCGAACCGGCTTTTTCTACTGCTCCGCCAGCGTCTCGATCGACCGGTGGCAGAAGATGTGCCGGTCGCCCTCCGCCAGCAACGGCGGCATCTGCGTGGCACAGGCATCGATCGCCAGCGGGCAGCGTGATACGAAACTGCACCCGACCTCGCGCATCCGCGCGCCGCCGGTCGTGTTCGCGTCGCGGGCGGGGGTTTGCTCCAGCCAGCCGGGGCGCAATTCGGGCACCGATGCGGTCAGCAGCCGGGTATAGGGATGATGCGCGCCATGGCCGACGCCGTCGCGCGTCACCCGTTCGGCGATGCGGCCGGCATAGAGCACCAGTACATCGTCGCTGATCGCGCGCACGATCTCCAGATCATGGGTGATGAACATATAGGCGAGGCCGAGTTCGCGGCGCAGCTCGATCAGCAGGTCGAGCACCGCTTCGGCGACCACCGGGTCGAGCGCCGAGGTCACTTCGTCGCACAGCAGGAGTTCGGGGCGCGCCGCCAGCGCGCGGGCGAGGTTTACGCGCTGCTTCTGCCCGCCCGACAATTCGCCCGGTAGCCGGTCGGCAAGCGCGGCGGGCAGGCGGACGAGGTCGAGCAGCCGCGCGACCTCCGCCCGTGCCGACCGGCGGTCCATGCCATGGTAGAAGGCGAGCGGGCGGGCGATCGCCGCGCCGACGCTGACCGCGGGGTTGAGCGCGGTGTCGGCGCTCTGGAACACCATCTGTACCCGGCGCAGTTCGTCGCGCGAGCGGCGGCGGACGACGGGGGCGAGCGGCTTGCCGTCCAGCAGGATGCGGCCGGCGGTCGGCGCGTGCAGCCCGGCGACGACGCGCGCCAGCGTGCTCTTGCCGCAGCCCGATTCGCCGATCACGCCCAGCACCTGTCCGCGCCGGATCGTCACGTCGATCCCGTCGAGGATCTTCACGCGGGGGGTGCCGTCATGGTTGGTCCCGCCATAGCCGGCGACGACGCCCCACAGGTCGAGCAGCGGCCGGTCCTGTGCAACGGGAACGTCGGCGGGCTTGCGCGGCGCGGCGGCGGCGACCAGCGCGCGGCTATAGTCATGGGCCGGGGCGAACAGGATCTGTTCGGTGGTGCCGAGTTCCTGGACTTCGCCGCCCTTCAGCACGGCGATGCGATCGGCAATCTGCGCCACCACCGACAGGTCGTGGGTGACATAGACGGCGGTGGTGCCCAGATCGCGGACGGCGTCCTTGAACGCCTTCAGCACCTCGATCTGCGTCGTCACGTCGAGCGCGGTGGTCGGTTCGTCGAAGATCACTAGCTTGGGATCGGTGATGAGCGCCATCGCCGCCATCAGCCGCTGCAACTGCCCGCCCGATACCTGATGCGGATAGCGCGCGCCGACGCCGTCGGGATCGGGCAAAGCGAGACGTCGGAACAGCGCCTTCGCCTTCTCCTCCGCCGCCGCCCGGTCGAGCGTGCCGTGGATCAGCGCGGGCTCGATGACCTGCGCCATGATCGTCAGCGACGGATTGAACGCGGCGGCAGCGCTCTGCGCGACATAGGCGACGGTGCGACCGCGCATGCCGCGCAGTTCCTCGGCACTCGCCGTGTCGAGCCGCTGGCCCGCCACCTCGATGATGCCGCCGGCGATGCGGCAGCCGGGCCGGGCATAGCCGAGCAGCGACAACGCGATGGTCGTCTTGCCCGACCCCGATTCCCCGATCAGCGCCAGCACTTCGCCAGGGGCCACCGACAGCGTGCAGTCGGGGACGATCACGATCTCGCGCCCGTCCTCGCCGGTGGCGGTGATGCGCAGATGCTCGATACGCGCCAGCGGAGCGGTCATCGCCGCCGCCGTCCGGGAAGGGAGTCGATCAACAGGTTCATCCCGATGGTGAGGGAGGCGATCGCCACCGCCGGAAACAGCACGGCGGGCGCGCCGAAGCCGAGGCCGGCGATATTCTCGCGGACCAGTGCGCCCAGATCGGCGTCGGGCGGCTGTACGCCCAGCCCCAGAAACGACAGCCCGCTGAGCAGCAGCACGACGAACACGAAGCGCAGCCCGAAATCGGCGGCGAGCGGCCCGGTGACGTTGGGCAGCACTTCGCGCACCACGATATAGGGCAGGCGTTCGCCCCGCGCGCGGGCGGCGGACACGAAGTCGAGCGCCATGACGCCGAGCGCCAGCGCGCGCGCGGTGCGGAACGCACCGGGGGTATAGATCACCGCCAGCGTCCCGATCAGCACCGGGATCGACGCGCCCGTCGCCGCGATCACGACGAGGGCGAACATCAGGCTGGGAATGGCGATGACGATGTCGAACAGCCGCGACAGCAGCGTGTCGACCCACCCCCCCGCCGCCGCGGCAAGACCGAGCAGCACGCCGGTCACGACGGCGATGGCGGTCGCGACGAAGGCGATGAACACCGTGTAGCGCGCGCCGTACAGCACCCGGCTGAGCATATCGCGGCCGAGATAGTCGGTGCCGAGCGGGGCCATGCGGCTGATCGGGCCGAACACGTCGAGGTCGATGATCTCCCCCACGCCGTGCGGGGCGAGCGCCGGACCGGCCAGCGCCACCGCCACCCACAGCAGCACGAGGGCAAGGCCGATCCGGCCGCTGGTCGCGAGCCTGCTCATCGGCGGCGCAACCGGGGGTTGGCGAGGATGGCGACGACGTCGGCCGCCGTGACCAGCACCAGATAGGCGATGCAGAAGATGATCGCGATGGTCTGCACCAGCGGCAGGTCGCGGGTCGCGACCGCATCGACCATCAGCCGCGCGACGCCCGGATAGTTGAAGATGATTTCGACCACGATCACGCCCCCCAGCAAGGTCGACAGGCTGAGCGCGATCGCATTGGCGATCGGCCCGACGGCATTGGGCAGGGCATGGCGCAGCACGACGCGCGCGGGCGAACAGCCCTTCAGCCGGGCCGCCTCCGCATAGGAGGTGTCGAGCGCGTCGATCACCGCCGCGCGCGTCATCCGCACCATCTGCGCCATCACGAAACAGGCGAGGCTGAACACCGGCAGCGCGAAGACCCGCAACAGGTCCCATGTCGAATGCACGTCGCGCGTCGACGACAGCGCCGGCAGCCAGCGCAGCGTCACCGCGAACAGCATCACCGCCAGCGTCGCGATCAGGAATTCGGGGACCGAGACGATGCCGATCGTCGCGATGCTGATCGCGCGGTCGAACGCCGTGCCGCGTTTCACCGCCGCGACGATACCGAGCAGCAGCGCGAACGGCACCGACACCAATGCGGTCAGCCCGGCCAGCGTCAGCGAATTGCGCAGCCGCGCGGCGATCATCTCCCACACCGGCAGCCCGGTGATGAGCGAGCGCCCCGGATCGCCGGTCAGCACGCCGGTCGCCCAGTCGAGATAGCGTGCCCATGCCGGCTGATCGAGGTGCATCGCCGCGCGCAGGCCGGCCAACGCCTCGGGCGTCGCGCTCTGGCCGAGGATCGCCTCGGCCACGTCGCCCTCCATCAACTGCGCGATGCCGAACACCGCCAGCGATACGAACAGCAGCGTGACCAGCGACGCGCCGACCCGGCGCACGATCAGCGAGGCGAGGGGCGAGAGCGTCATTTGCCCTCCAGCCAGACATGGGACACGAAATCGAACCCCATCAATCCCCCCTGCGGCATCGGGCGCAGCCCCTTCAGCCGTGGGCTGAACGAATCGAGCGAACTGATGAACAGCGGGATGCCGATGCCGGCGTGATCGTGGATCAGATGCTGCATCTCGCCATAGAGCGACTTGCGCCGTGCCTCGTCGGTTTCGCCGCGCGCGGCGTCGAGCAGCCGGTCGAACCGCTGGTTCTTCCACGCGCTTTCGTTCCACAGCGCGTTCGACGCGAAGAACTGGGTGAAGATGATGTCGGCGGTCGGGCGCGGGTTGGTGTTCCCGAACCCCAACGGCACCTTCATCCAGCTGTTGGTCCAATAGCCGTCGGACGGCACGCGACGAATGTCGAAGCCGATCCCGGCACGTTCGCCCGCATCCTGGATCAGCACCGCCATGTCGTCGGACTTGTCGGCAGCGGTCGAGGTGACCAGCGGCACCCGCGTCCCCACCAGCCCGGCGCGCCGGAAATGGAAGCGCGCGCGTTCGGGATCGAACGGCCGCTGCGGGACGCTCGGGTCGTAATAGGGATTGGTCGGCGCGATCGGCTGATCGTTGGCGATCGTCGCATAGCCGCGAAAGATCGCGGTACGCATCGTTTCCCGGTCGAGCAGCAGTTTCAGCCCGCGCACGAAGTCGGGGTTGTTGCCCGGTGCCCGGTCGAGCCGGGCGATGAGGTTGGTATAGCCGCTCGATTTTGATTCGAGCAGGCCGAAGCCCGCCTCGCGCAGATGGCGGGCGATGCGCGGGTTGATGGCGTGGATCAGGTCGACATCGCCCGACAGCAACGCGTTGATCCGCGCGCTGTCGTCGGAGATCGCGAACAGCTCGCATTCGCCCAGCCGCACCGGCCCGCGCCAGTAATCGTCGTAGCGTGCGGCGAGCGAGCGGACGCCGGGCATGAATTCGATCATCCGCATCGGGCCGGTGCCGACGGGCCGGTTGAAATCGCGCGTGCCGTCGCGGATGATCTGGAATTGCGGAATGCCAAGGATCGTCGGCAGATCGGCGTTCGCGCTCTTCAACACCACGCGCACCCGGTCGGGGCCATCGGCGCGGACCGAGGCGAACTGGTCGGCGAACACCTTCGCCTTCGATCCGACGGCGGGGTCGAGGTGGCGGCGCAGCGAATAGACGACGTCGGCGACCCGCAGCGGCGATCCGTCGTGGAACCGCACGCCCTTGCGGAGCCGGATCGACCAGTCGCGGGCATCGGCGGTCTCGATCGCCTCGGCCAGCGCCGGCTGTGGCCGGAACCGGTCGTCGAGCGTGGTCAGCCCGTCATAGACCATCGAGCAGCGGCAGAAATCGGTGACGACGGTCTGGCGCGCGGGGTCCATCGTGTCGGCGGTCGAGCTGACCGCGACGGCGACGCGCAGGCGCCCGCCGACCGGTTCGGGCCGGGCCGGTTCGAACCCGCAGGCACCCAGCCCGACCGACAGCCCGCCGCCGCCGATCAGGCGGATCGCATCGCGCCGGCCGATCAATGCCGCCAGTCCTGATAGCGGTAATAGGCACCGACCGCCGGCAGGAACCATGGCGGGCCGAAATGTCCCGGCACCGCCGGCCATGCGATCGCGTGGAACGGATTTTCGTCCACCGCCGGCGCGCCGCCGATGATCCGCGCCATCGCCTCGCCCATCACCACCGAAATCTGCGTGCCGTGGCCGCTATAGCCCATGGCGTAATAGATGCCGTCGCGCGATCCGGCGCGGGGCAGCCGGTCGGCGGTCAGGTCGACGATCCCGCCCCACGTATGGGCGATGCGGGCATCGGCCAACTGCGGAAAGATGCGGCGCATTCCCGCTTCGAGGATCGCGCCGCTGCGCGTGTCGCTGCGCGGGCTGGACAGCGCAAAGCGGGCGCGCCCGCCGAAGATCAGCCGGTCGTCGGCGGTCAGGCGAAAATAGTTGCCGACGTTGCGGGTGGTCGTGCCGTTACGCCGTCCCGGCATGATCTCCTGCGCCAGCGGCCCCAGCGGTTCGGTGGCGACGATGAAACTGCCGATCGGCACGATCCGCCGTCGCAGCCAGCGGAACGGCCCGGTCATCGACGCGCCGGTCGCCAGCAGCACGGCATCGGCCTCGATGATCCCGCGCTTCGTCGTCAGTCGGTGGCGACCGCCGGACAACCGCTCCATGCCGGTCAGTGCCGCATTCTCGTACAGTTTCGCGCCGTGTCGGACGGCGGCACCGGCAAGCCCGGCGGCGAACCGGCCCATGTGCAGCGAGCCGCTGCGCGGGAACAACAGGCCGCCGTGGAACGCGTCCGATCCGATCTCGTCGGGCAGGTCGGCCTTGGCGATCAGGCGGATGCCGGGTTCGACCGTCTGCGACAGCAGTTCCGCGGTCCGGGCGAGCTTGGCCGCATGGTCGGGCTTGTCGGCCAGCTTCAGCTTGCCGTTGCGCACGAAGTCGCAGGCGATGCCCTCTTCGGCGACGATCGCCTCGACCCGGTCGACGCCGGTGTCGAACGCGCGATAGATCGCGGTCGCGCGATCGATCCCGAACCGGCTGGTCAGCGCGGCGAAGTCGCCGGCGATGCCGTTGTTGCACTGGCCGCCATTGCGCCCCGATGCCTCGCCCGCGATGCGCCCGGCCTCGACCACCACGACGTCGGCACCGGCCATCGCCAGCGTGCGCGCCGCGGCAAGGCCGGTGAAGCCGCCGCCCACGACCACCACCGACGCGCGCACCGGCACCGGGCCGTGTTCGGCCCCTGCAAAGCGTTCGCCGCTGTCCAGCCAATAGGATTCCAGCTTCATCGCGTGTCCGCGTCCCCCATCGAAGCGATGCTGCTTCGGCACGGCATAATCTGCTCCAACCGCACCGGCATCGTTACACCTTAGTTGGTCGGACGACAGGGCATATGTGCCGATCGCTGCCCCGACCACCGCACAGCGTACCGCCCGCCTTGTATTTCCATCGGGTTCGACCGGCGTTGTTCGTCGGGCAGGGACGGATGGCGGCCCGGGTCCCGGCGGCAGGATATTCCGGCCGACGGCCGATTTACGCGCGATACCATGCCGGTTGCGGCGCGGCGCGGCACCTCCTGCGCCCAGCGGCCGGGTACACCATGGGTCGAGGACATGATGGAACGCGAAACGATGCAGACGAGTGCCGATCCCCAGCCCGCCGAAAGCCGGACGATGCGTCTGCGGCCGATGACGCAGGACGATGTCGCCGGGGCGCATGTCCTGTCGAAGGCGGAGCAATGGCCGCACCGGGCGGAGGATCTGTCCGACATGCTGACGGTCGGCAATGGCATGGTCGCCGAACTGAACGGCGAAATCGTGGGTACGACCATGTGGTGGCGGGCCGGACCGAAGGTCGCGACGCTCGGCATGGTCATCGTGTCGCGGCGGCATCGCGGCGCGGGCATCGGGCGGATCGTGATGGCGGCGGTGCTCGACCAGATCGCCGATGCGATCGGCCCCGATGGTTCGATCCAGCTGAACGCGACCGAGGACGGGCTGCCGCTCTATCGCAAGCTGGGCTTCACCGGGATCGGCGAAATCCTGCAGCATCAGGGTGCGGCGTTCCAGGCACCGCTGGTGCCGCTGGCGGCCGGCGAGCGCATCCGGCCGATGGGCGCGCGCGACGGCGCGCTGGTCGATGCGCTGGTGCGCGCCGCCAGCGGTCTCGACCGGCCGACGGTGATGACGGTGCTGCGCGAAAAGGCGCATGGCGTGGTGCTGACGGAGGGGGACGAGGTGACCGGCGTCGCGCTGTTCCGCCGGTTCGGGCGCGGCTATGTCGTCGGGCCGGTCATCGCCCCCGACCGGACCCGCGCGCAGGCGCTGATCGCGCAGTGGATCGGCTCGCGCAGTGGCGAGTTCATCCGGCTCGACATTCACGGCAATAGCGGGTTGGGACCATGGTTGGAGGAACTGGGACTGGTACGGGTCGGACGGGTCGTGACGATGGTGAAGGGCGCGGAGCCGCCGGCGACCGCCCCGGCGACGGCGTTCGCGATCGTGAGCCAGGCGCTGTGCTGAGCAACGACGACCTGCGCGGCACCGGGCTGCTGATCGAATCGATGCTGATCGGCGGCGAATGGGTCGCGGCACGGGACGGTGCGACGCTCGACGTCACCGACCCGGCGACCGGCGACGTGGTCGGCACGATCCCGGCGGGCGGGGCGGCCGATACCGAAGCGGCGATCGCCGCCGCAGCCGCCGCCTTGCCGGCGTGGAAGCGGCGTACCGCCGACGATCGCGCGACGCTGCTGGAGCGCTGGCATGCGCTGATCCTCGACCATGCCGATACGCTGGCGGCGATCATGACCGCTGAACAGGGCAAGCCGCTGGCCGAATCGAAGGGCGAGATCGCCTATGCCGCGTCGTTCGTGAAATGGTTCGCGGGCGAGGGGCGGCGGATTTCCGGGCACACCATCCCGGCCCCGACCAGCGACCGCCGCATCCTCGCCACCCGCGAGCCGGTCGGCGTCTGTGCGGCGATCACGCCGTGGAATTTTCCGGCGGCGATGATCACGCGCAAGGTCGCACCGGCGCTGGCGGCGGGCTGCACCGTCGTCATCAAGCCGTCCGAACTGACCCCCTATACCGCGCTCGCGCTGTGCAGGCTGGCCGAGCGGGCGGGAATGCCGGCGGGTGTCGTCAACATGGTCACCGGTCTGCCGCAGGCGATCGGCGGGGCGTTGACCGCTTCGCCGGTGGTGCGCAAATTGTCGTTCACCGGATCGACGCGGGTCGGATCGCTGCTGATGCAGCAGTCGGCCGATACGCTGAAGCGGCTGAGCCTCGAACTCGGTGGCAACGCGCCGTTCATCGTGTTCGACGATGCCGATCTCGACACCGCCGTCGCCGGGGCGATGGCGTCGAAATTCCGCAACGCCGGCCAGACCTGCGTCTGCGCCAACCGCATCCTCGTGCAGGACGGCATCCACGACCGCTTCGTCGAGAAACTGGGCGACGCGGTTCGGTCGCTGCGGGTCGGCGACGGCCGGACGGAGGGGGTCACGATCGGCCCGCTCATCAATGCCGCCGCTTGCGCGAAGGTCGCCGATCACCTGTCCGACGCGCTCGCCAAGGGCGCGACGATCGCCGCCGCGCCCGATGGTGTCGAGCAGGATGAACGCTTCGCCCGGCCGGTGGTGCTGACGGGGGCCACTGCCGATATGCGGCTGGCGTCGGAGGAAACCTTCGGCCCGGTCGCGCCGATCTTTCGCTTTTCGGCCGAGCAGGAGGCGATCGACCTCGCCAATGCCACGCCGTTCGGCCTTGCCAGCTATTTCTATACCGAGGACCTGCACCGCGCATGGCGCGTCGGCGAGGCGCTGGAATTCGGCATGGTCGGGCTGAACACCGGCAGCATCGCGATGGAAATGTCGCCGTTCGGCGGGATCAAGGCATCGGGGCTGGGCCGCGAGGGCGGCCGCGAAGGCATTGACGAATATCTGGAAACGAAAGCGTTTCATTGGGGGGGATTGAAGGGCCTGTGACCAAGTATCGGATTGCAGTCATTCCCGGCGACGGGATCGGCAAGGAAGTCATCCCCGAAGGCATCCGCGCGCTGGAAGCGGCGGCGGCGGCCTATGGCTTCACCGTCGAGCAGCAATGGCATGATTTCGCGAGCTGCGATTATTATGTCCGCCACGGCCGGATGATGCCCGAGGACTGGAAGGCGCGGATCGGAAATGTCGATGCGATCTTCTTCGGCGCGGTCGGATGGCCCGACACCGTGCCCGATCACATCTCGCTATGGGATTCGCTGATCCAGTTCCGGCGCGAATACGACCAATATGTGAACCTTCGCCCGGCGCGGCTGATGCCGGGCGTGCCGTGCCCGCTGGCCGGTCGCAAGCCCGGCGACATCGACATGATGATCGTCCGCGAGAATACCGAGGGCGAATATTCGGCGATCGGCGGCACCGCCTTTCCCGGCACCGACCGCGAGGTCGTGTTGCAGGAAACGGTGATGACGCGCATCGGCACCGACCGCATCCTGCGCTACGCCTTCGACCTCGCGCAGAAGCGTCCGGCCAGGCATGTGACGTCGGCGACCAAGTCGAACGGCATCGCCATCACCATGCCGTGGTGGGACAGCCGCGTCGCCGAAATGGCCGCGCGCTACCCCGACATCCGCACCGACAAATATCATATCGACATCCTCGCGGCCCAGTTCGTCCTGAACCCCGACCGTTTCGACGTGGTGGTCGCGTCCAACCTGTTCGGCGACATCCTGTCCGATCTGGGTCCGGCCTGCACCGGTACGATCGGGATCGCGCCGTGCGGCAACATCAACCCCGATCGCAGCGTGCCGTCGCTGTTCGAACCGGTGCACGGTTCGGCCCCCGACATCGCGGGGCAGGGCGTCGCCAATCCCGTCGGGCAGATCTGGTGCGCATCGATGATGCTCGACCATTTCGGCGAACATGCGGCGGCGAAGTCGATCGTGACGGCGATCGAAACGGTGCTGGCGGGTGACTCTGGACGGACCCGTGACCTGAAAGGGTCGGCGAATACCGAGCAGTGCGGGAAGGCGATCGCCGCGGCGATCGGCTGAGCCGGCATCGGTCTCGCGCTCAACCGCACAATCGCCGTACCCCCGCGCAGGCGGGGGTCCAGAGCCAAGCAGAACAACGGTTTGTGCCAGGTACCCTGGACCCCCGCCTGCGCGGGGGTACGGCCAAGGCGGGACCGGGCGCGCAGCCTGAGCCACGGTCCTGTTTCGGCTGGAACAACGATAAGCGACCCACGGCATAATCTGCCGCACGCCTGCGAAGTTCGGCAGCTTGGCTGCGTCGTACGGCGTGCGGGATCGCTCCCGCCATCGTCGTCCGCCCCTACACTGGCCCCATCATCAGACAACAGGGCCAGCCATGTTTTCCAATTCGCTGATCGAGGCCGACCGACGCCACCTCATCCACCCGGTAACCGCATGGCGCGGGCATGAGGCGCGGGGCGCGACCGTGTTGACCAGCGGGCAGGGCATGTATCTGACCGATGGTGACGGCAACCGGCTGCTCGATGCGTTTGCCGGGCTGTGGTGCGTCAATATCGGCTATGGTCATGAAAGCGTCGTCGAGGCGGCGGCGGAGCAGATGCGGCGGCTGCCCTATGCCACCGGCTATTTCTCCTTTGCCAGCGAACCGGCGATCCGGCTGGCGGAGCGGCTGGCCGAGCTGTCGCCGCCGGGGCTGGAACGGGTCTATTTCTCGCTCGGCGGGTCGGACGCGGTCGATTCCGCGCTGCGCTTCATCGTCAACTACTGGAATGCCAAGGGCCGCCCGACCAAGAAACAGGTGATCGCCCTCGACAAGGGCTATCACGGATCGTCGTCGAACGGGGCGGGGATCACCGGCCTGCCCGCGTTCCACCGGCTGTTCGACCTGCCGCACGACTGGCAGCATCATATCCCGGCCCCCTATCCCTATCGCCACGCGGTCGGCAGCGATCCGCAGGCGGTGATCGACGCCAGCGTCGCCGCGCTGAAGGCGAAGGTCGCCGAACTCGGTGCCGACAACGTCGCCGCCTTCTTCGCCGAACCGGTACAGGGGTCGGCCGGGGTGATCGTCCCGCCGACGGGCTGGCTGAAGGCAATGCGCGCCACCTGCACCGAACTCGGCATCCTGCTGGTCGCCGACGAAGTCATCACCGGTTTCGGCCGTACCGGGCCGATGTTTGCCTGCGAGACCGAGGGCGTGACGCCAGATCTGATGACGCTCGCCAAGGGGCTGACCGCCGGTTACGCGCCGATGGGCGCGGTGCTGATGACCGACGAAATCTATGCCGGCATCGCCGATGGTCCCGACAACCACCTGCCGGTCGGGCATGGCGCGACCTATTCGGGGCATCCGGTATCGGCCGCCGTCGCGCTGGCGGTGCTGGATCTGTACGAGGGTGGCATCCTTGCCAACGGGATCGCCCGCGCGCCGCAGCTGGCCGCCGGGCTGGCGGCGATCACCGATCATCCGCTGGTCGGCGACGTGCGACAGGCCGGAATGCTGGCCGGCATCGAACTGGTCGCGGACAAGGCCAGCAAGGCCCGGTTCGACCCGGCGGTCGGCCTGCCCGACAAGCTGGCGCGGACCGGCTATGCCAACGGCATCATCTTTCGCGCCTTCGCCGACGGCACGATCGGTCTGGCACCCGCGATCAGTTGCGATGGAACCGATATGGCTGCATTGATCGAGCGGCTCACGCGGACGCTGGATCAGGTAGCGGACATGGCCGAGGTTCGCGCGGCCTTACGATAGACGTTGCGATAACGGAATGATGAGATAAAGTCTCCTGTATGACACCATCGCCCAAACTCGATCGACTGGACTTCCGCATCCTTGCGCAATTGCAGCGCAACGGGCGGATCACGAACGTCGATCTGGCCGATGCGGTCGGCCTGTCGCCCAGCCCGTGTCTGTCGCGGGTCAAGCGGCTGGAGAAGGCGGGGTACATCACCGGCTATGGCGCGCATGTCGCGCTGGCCAAGCTGGGCGAGACGCTGACCGTGTTCACCGAGATCACGCTGAAGGATCACCGCACCGGCGATTTTTCACGTTTCGAACAGCGCGCGCGCAACGTGCCCGAGATCGTCGAATGTCATCTGGTCAGCGGCGGATATGATTATCTGGTCAAGTTCATCACCCGCAACGTCTCGCAATATCAGGAGCTGATCGAATCGATCCTTGAAAGCGATTTCGGCATCGAGAAGTATTTCAGCTACATCGTACTCAAATCTCCCATCGTGAAACGCTACGACCCGATCGAGGCGCTGTTCGACGAGCGGAGCTAACCACGAAAGGCGCCCGACGATGCGTATCGACGACCAGGATCTTGCCGACCTCGCCGCGTTGCGCCGCGACCTGCATGCGCACCCCGAACTGGGCTTTGCCGAACACCGCACCGCCGCGATCATCGCCGAGGCGCTGCGTGCCGCCGGGCTGGAGGTGACGACGGGCATCGGCGGTACGGGCGTGGTCGGTACGCTGCGCAACGGTCCGGGCAACGGCGCGATCGGCTTTCGTGCCGACATGGATGCGCTGCCGTTCGCCGAGCAGACCGGCCTGCCCTATGCCAGCAAGACGCCGGGCGTGTTTCACGGTTGCGGCCATGACGGGCACAGCGCGACGCTGATCGGCGCGGCGCGGCATCTGGCGAAGACGCGCGACTTTTCGGGCACGATCCATTTCATCTTCCAGCCGGCCGAGGAAGGGCAGGGCGGGGCCGATGCGATGGTCCGCGACGGGCTGTTCGATCGCTTTCCGTGCGACCGGGTGTTCGCGCTGCATAACTGGCCCGACCTGCCGCTGGGCAGCGCGCGTACCCGGCCGGGGCCGATCATGGCCGCCGCCGACCGGTTCGAAATCGCCATTTCGGGCAAGGGCGGCCATGCTGCCATGCCGCACCAGACGCCCGACGCGATCCTTGCCGCGGCGACATTGGTCCAGCAGCTGAACACCATCGTCGCCCGCCGCCTGCCCCCGACCGAAAGCGCGGTGCTGTCGGTGACCAAGGTGCATGGTGGCGATTCGCACAACGTCATTCCGGCGACGGTGACGCTGACCGGCACCGTCCGCACCTTTTCGCCGGACGTGCAGGACCGGATCGAGGAGTCGCTGCGGGCGATCTGCGACGGGGTCGCACGGTCGAGCGAGACGCAGATCGCGGTCGAGTATATCCGCTATTATCCCGCCACGGTGAACGATGCCGAAAGCGCCGCGATCGCGCTGGCGGCGGCGCAGGCGGTGTGCGGCGATGCGCAGGAAGCACCGGCCCCGGCGTTCACGTCGGAGGACTTCGCGTTCATGCTGCGCGCCCGGCCCGGTGCCTATCTGTGGATGGGCCAGCGCGACGACACCCATGTCGCGGCGCTCCATCACCCGGCCTATGACTTCAACGACGCCGTGACGCCGATCGGCATCGCATGGTTCGCCGAACTGGCGCGCCAGCAGCTTCCCGCCGGCTGACGGCACGAATGCGTGGGCGGACCACGCCCAAAGCCGCATTTCGTTCCGAAGGTGTCACAGCTTCGCAACAAAATGCTTGAAGCCCCCCCGCATGATGCAGATGCCGCAGAGGTGGCGCTACATCGACCAGCCGGTTTATCGGAACCGGGACGAAGGTCGGGACGCCATCAGGTCGAGGACGACGCGATAGCCGTTTCACGCTTGGGGGTTCAAATGCGCAACCGACATCTGCTTTTCTTCACCGTCGCCAATCTGGCGCTTCTGGCACCGACCACGGTGTCGGCACAGGAACTGACCGCCGCAGCGACCGCGTCGGCGAGCGCGCCCGAGGAGGCGGGGCAGCCCGGCGAGAGCGAAATCGTGGTCGAGGGGGTTCGCCAGCAATATGTCGCGAACGTCCCGACGATCGAGGTGCCGCAGAGCATCCAGATCCTGTCGTCGGAAACGCTGAAGGATGCCGGCATCACCCGGCTCGACAACGCGCTCGATTTCGCGACCGGCATCGCGCGGCAGAATAATTTCGGCGGCCTGTTCGACGTGTTCGCCTGTCGCGGTTTCACCGGCGACGAGAGCAGCGGCAGCAACTATCTGGTCAACGGCTTCAATGCCGCGCGCGGCTATGGCGGCGGGCGCGACACGTCGAACGTCCAGCAGATCCAGGTGCTGAAGGGTCCCAATTCGTCGCTGTTCGGTCGTGGCGAGCCGGGGTGCACCGTCAACATCATCACCAAGAAGCCGGGGTTCGACCTGCACGGTGGCGCGACCTTCTCGGCGGGCAGCTTCAACAATTTCCGCAGCGAAGGCGATATCAACGTGCCGCTGTCGAACCGCGTCGCGGTGCGCGTGACCGGGGCGGCCGAGTCCGCCGACAGCTTCCGCGATTTCGTGTCGAGCGAGAAGGTCACGGTCACGCCGTCGATCCTCGCCAAGCTCGGACGGGACAGTTCGATCAGCTACGAATTCGAATTCATCGATCAGAAGGTGACGTTCGATCGCGGCATCGTCGCGCCGACCGGCGATCTGAAGCTCGTCCCGCGCGAACGCTTTTTCGGCGAACCGGGCGACGGGCCGGTCCATGTCCGCGCCATGGGGCACCAGGCGCAGTTGCAGCATGACTTCAGCCCCGACTGGTCGCTGGTGCTGGGCGTCGGCTATCGCGACACGTTCTTCCGCGGCTCGTCGACCGAGGCGGAACTCGCCGCCGGTCGCCAGCGGCTGTACACCGACGGCACGACCCTGTCGCGCCAGCGCCGCGTGCGCGATTATTCGACCACCGACCTGACCTTTCGCGGCGAACTCAGCGGCGAATTCACGACCGGACCGATCGGCCATCACATGATCGTCGGTGCCGACTGGGACGATTACGAACTCGACATCGTCCAGAACCGGTATCGCCCGCCCGCCATCGCGGCGCAGGCGGTCGGCAACTTCACGCTCGGCAACCGCATCAACATCTTCGATCCGGTCTATGGCAAGCTGCCGGCCGCAGGCGCGTTCCAGAGTTATCGCGAACGGCAATATAGCTGGGGCGGGTATCTGCAGGATCAGGTCGACGTGACCGATGCGCTCAAGATCCGCTTCGGGGGACGCTATGACGAATTCGAACAGATCGTCGACGACCGGATCGCCAATCGCCGGACCATGCAGTCGAAGACCGCGTTCAGCCCGTCGGTCGGCGCAACCTATCTGTTGGGGGACGATTTCTCGCTATACGCCAATTACGGTCGCGGCTTCCGTCCGAACAACGGCACCGACGCCGGCAACAACGCCTTCGAACCCGAACGCACCGTGTCCTATGAGGCCGGGGCGAAGATCTCGCTGCTGCGCAAGCGGCTGACGGGGACGCTCGCCTTCTTCAAGACGACGAAGGACAATGTGCTGACCGCCGACCCGATCAACGCCAATTTCTCGCTGGCGGTGGGCAAGGCGCGCAGCAAGGGCGTCGAGGCGGAATTGTCGGGCAACCTGCCGGCCGGGTTCCGGGTCCAGCTGAACTATGCCTATGTCGATGCCGAAGTGGCGCAGAACGCGCTCGACCCCAATTTCGGCTTCGGCCTGCGCGAGGGCGATCCGCTGCTCAACATCCCGAAGAACAGCGGCAGCGCGCTGCTGTTCAAGGATTTCGACATCGGCAGCAGCCGGCTGACGCTGGGCGCGGGCGTGAACTATGTCGGCAAGCGGCTGGGCGAGACCGGCTTCCGCTTTGCCAGCGGCGACTTCTATTACCTGCCCGCCTATACGCTGACCCGGGTCATGGCGTCGTACGAACCGACCGAGCGGCTGCGCGTGTCGGGCGAGGTGACGAACCTGTTCGACGAACAGTATTTCCCCAGCTCCTATTCGCGGTTGTGGACGCTGCCCGGCGCGCCGCGCCAGTTCATGGTGCGGGTCGGCTACGCCTATTGAACCACCTTCGGCCGGCGTCGCCAGCGCGCCGGCCGTTGCCCTTCTTCCTTCGATCTGTGAGGTGTCATGAGCCACGAACGCCTGCTGCGCGCATCGCGCTGGATCGCCGCCGGCATGATCGCCGCGCTTGCCGCCCCTTCCTTTGCCCATGGCATCTGGTTCACGCAGCGCGCCAAGCAGGTCGCGCTGGTCTATGGCATCGGTGCCGACGATCTCGACATGGTCCGCCGCCTGCCGCAGGCCGAACACATCGCCGCCTATGACGCACAATTCCACCCGATCGCGGCGACCGCGCGCGTATCGGGGCCGGTGGTGCTGATCGATACCGTGGCCAAGCCGGTACTGGTCAGCGCGGTGCTTCAGAACGGCACCTGGTCGCGGCGCGGATCGGCGGAGTTCGAAAAGAAGGGCCGCGACGAGATGCCCGATGCGACCCTGTCCGAAAAGACGGTGAAATATGCCGTCGCCGTCGAAGGTCCGCTGACCGGACGCATCCCGGCGCTGCCGCATCAGGTGCTGCAACTGGTCCCGGCCGGGCCGTTGCCCGAACAACATGGCGCGCCGCTGACATATATCGCGCTGTTCGACGGCAAGCCACAGGCCGGGGTGCGGGTGATCGCCGACATGGTCAACGATCCCGATGCGAAGGAAGTCGAGACCGCCGCCGATGGCAGCGTCACCTTTCCGGTCCGTAATCAGGGGCTGAACGTCTTGCGCGCGGTGTTCGCCGGTCCCAGCGACAATCCGAAGAAATATGATCGGATCGAACACACCGCTACGCTCGCCTTCACCCTGGCGCACGCGCCCGAATGACCGGGTGAGGGGCGATCGATTCGCCTGCGTACAGACTGGGGACGGTGGTTCGCCGTCCCCCCTTCGGAGTTTCTGCCCCATGCGTCACATCCTGACCGGTTTCGCCGCTGCCGCCCTGTTCGCCGTCCCGGCACTCGCCCATCCCAAGCTGGTATCGGCGACGCCGGCCGCCGACGCGAAGGTCGCGGCGGGTCCCAGGACGCTGACGCTGAGCTTTTCGGAAAAGCTGGTCGCGCCGCTGTCGGGCGCGGAACTGACCATGCTGCCGATGCCGGGCATGGGGCCGCACCGCATCCCTGCCACCGCCAAGCTCGGCGATGACGGCAGCTCGCTGGTGCTGGCGCTCGCCCGTCCGCTGCCGCGCGGCAGCTACCGCGTCGACTGGCATGTGGTATCGACCGATACCCACCGGGTGGCGGGCAGCTACACGATCACGGTGGGCTGATCTTGGCCGCGGCCGCGTTCGTCGTCGTGCGCGGCCTGTTGCTGGCGGTGCTGCCGGCGACGTTCGGGCTGGCGCTGTTCGCCCGAAAAGGTCTGGCCGGGCGGCGGGGGACGATCGTCGCCACCGTCGCCGCGCTGCTCCTGTCCGGGGTCGCCTTCGTCCTGATGGCGGCGTCGATGACCGGGGCGGGGGTCGGATCGCTCGATCGCAACCTGCTATGGATGCTGGTGCGTGAGACGACGCCGGGCACCGCCTTCCTGATCCGCAATGCCGCGCTGGTGGCGATGTTGGTCGCGCTGCTGGTGCCACGGCCCCGCTTCACCCTCGTCGCGCTGCTGGCTGCGATCGCCAGCGCGACGCTGGCATGGAACGGCCATGGCGCGATGCACGAGGGGGCGGTGGGCTTGCTGCATCTGGTGCCCGACATCCTGCATATTCTGGCAGCGGGCGCATGGATCGGGGCGCTGGCGGTGTTCGTCGGACTGGCGCTACGCCGATCGGCGCGGACCGGGGATGCGCTTGCGGGCTTTGCGGGGATTGGCACGGCGATCGTCGCCACGATCCTGCTGACCGGCATCGTCAACGCCGCCATGATGGTCGGCATCGATGGCGTCGCCCGGCTCGGCGACAGCCTGTACGGGCAATTGCTACTCGCCAAGCTGGCGCTGTTCGCGTTGATGCTGGCGCTCGCCGCGGCCAACCGGTTCGTCCTGACCCCGCACCTCGTCGCCAGCGGCGACGTGCGCGCGCTGCGGATCAGCCTGTCGGTCGAGTTCGCCGCTGCCATCCTGATCGTGCTGCTGATCGGTTGGGCCGGTACGCTCGAACCACCGATCTCGGCAGCTGCCTGACAGCGGACCTGTGCCGGCTCGAAACCCGCTCGTTCGGTAGTTTCCAATATCAGGAGCAGCGATGGGCAGGAAATTGCCCATCGCTGCTCCTGCCCCGCGTTCGATGACGCGATTTACCCGAACAGATAGTCGTTGCTGCCCGTGCCCGTGTTCAGATTATACACGCCCATCAGCTGGATCGTCACGGCCTGGTGGGTGGCGCTCTGGATCGTGTAATAGTCGCTCAGCCCCACCTGCGCGATCGTGGCACCCGAACCGAAGCCGAGGAACAGCAATTTGTCGCCACTTGCGGCACCCGCGCCGCTGAAATCGGCTACCCGGTCGCCGGCGACGGTTTCGCCCGCGCGGAAGACGAAGGTGTCCTTGCCGCTGCCGCCGCGCAGTTCGTCGGCACCTGCGCCGCCATCGAGGATGTTGGCACCGCCATTGCCGACGATGACGTTGGCCAGCGCGTTGCCGGTCGCGTTCCTGGCATTGCCGATCTGGCGAAGATTCTCGACATTGGTGGCCAGCAGGTAATTGTCGGCCGCGCTGAGGACTTCGTCGATCCCGCCATTGACCGCTTCGATCACGATGTCTTCCGCACGGCTGACGACATAGGTGTCGTTTCCGTCATAGCCGATCATCGTGTCGAGGCCGTCGCCGCCGTTCAGATAGTCATGGTTCTGACCGCCGCTGATCAGGTTGTTGGCGGACGTGCCGGTGCCGGTGAAATTGCCGGTGCCGGTGTAGACGAGGTTCTCGACATTGGCCTTCAGCGTATAGGTGGCCAATGCCGTCTCGATCGTGTCGGTCCCGGCATTGGAACGCTCGGTCACGGTGTCGCCGAGGCTGTCGACGACATACACGTCGTTGCCGTCGCCACCGATCAGCGCGTCGTTCCCGCCCTGTCCGTCGAGATAATCGTCGCCCGCCTCTCCGCGCAGGGTGTTCTTCGCGGCATTGCCGATCAGGACGTTGTCGAGGGCGTTGCCGGTGCCGGTCACCGCCTTGACACCGATCAGCGTCAGATTCTCGACATTGGCGGACAGGGTGTAGGAGGCGATGTTCGACAGGACCAGATCGGTGCCCTCGTCGCCCAGTTCGGTGATGACGTCCCCCGCCGCGTCGACCACATAGCTGTCGTCACCGCTGCCGCCGAACAGCGCGTCGTTGCCGCTGCCGCCATCGAGATAGTCGTTGCCACCCGCGCCGCGCAGCATATTGGCGGCGGCGTTGCCGGTCAGCCGGTTGTCGAGATCGTTGCCGATGCCGGTGGTCGCGCCGACGGCCAGCAGCAGATCCTCGACATTCGCGGCGAGGGTGTAATCGACGCTGGCGACGATCCGGTCGGTGCCTTCGCCCGTCGCCTCGACCACGACGTCGCCGACGTTGTCGACGACATAGGTGTCGTCACCGCCATGGCCGACCAGCGTATCCGCGCCTGCCTTGCCGTCGAGCATGTCGTTCCCCGCGCCGCCGGTCACGCTATTGGCTGCGGCGTTGCCCGACCCGGTAAAGGCACCGGCTCCTCCGAAGATCAGGTTCTCGATATTCGCGCCCAGCGTGTACGTGGTCAGCGCCGAACGAACCGTGTCGGTCCCGGCATCGGCCTGTTCCAGGACGACATCACCGATCGCATCGACCACATAGACGTCGTCGCCGACACCGCCGTCGAGCGTGTCATTGCCCTCGCCACCGTCCAGCGTGTCGTTGCCGGCATTGCCCGCAAGGCTGTTGTTGCCCGACGAGCCGGTAAGGACGTTGTCGAGCGCGTTGCCGATGCCGTGCAGCGCATCGCCGGCAAGCGTCAGATTCTCGACGTTCATGCCCAGCATATAATCGACCGAGGAAATGACCAGATCGGACCCTTCATCGGCCAGTTCGACGACGCTATCCGTCGCGGTATCGACGACATAGATGTCGTCGCCCGTGCCGCCGATCAGGGTATCGACGCCGCCGCCGCCGTTCAGCCGATCGTCGCCGCCCCGCCCGGACAGGATATTGTCGAGCGCGTTTCCGGTGATGACGTTGTCGATATCGCCGCCGACCACCTCCAGCTGGTGCGTGGTCAGTTTCAGGTCGCGGCCCGACGCCGCGGTCACGAAATTCTCGTACGCGACATCATATTCGCGGGTGATCGTCTCCAGCGTGTAGACGCTTTCGTCGTTGAACAGTTCGAAGCTGATGTCGGGGCCGAGCGGGATCGACCCCTCGATCAGGCTGATATCGAATCCCCATTTGTCCTGATAGCCCAGCACGTCGATCGCGACGAACGCCTCGCCATACAGCATTTTCCAGTCGACCGCGGTCGCGAGGACGAGCGACGTCACCGTGCCGACCATCACGCTCGCATGATAGACGGCGGTAACCTTGAACGTGCCTTCCCCTTCCGGCGTGGTGAATTCGAAGACGTCGCCGAGATCGCCCTTCAATTCTTCGCCGAACGACGACGTCATCGTCACGTCGATATCGGGGGTCCAGGTAATCTCCTGCTTGAACGAAGCGGTTGCGACCAGCTTCGCATCGAGGATGCCCAGATCGACACCGAAGGTGATGGTATCGTCGAGCAGGTCGACTTCGTAGTCGAAGGAATTGCCCTCCGGCAGCAGGAACGAGTCGATATCGACCTCCACCGTCAGGAACGGCGACGACGTGCCGGTCATGGTCAAGGTCGCCAGCGGTCCATCGCCATCGGCGACGATGTCGTCATAGTCGAAGACCGGCAGACCGGCCGCGATTTCGGCGAAGTCCAGATCGACGCGGTACAATTCGCCATCCGCCCCGCCAAGATCGGCGGCGGTGACCTTGAACACCTCCTCCTGGATATTCAGGTCGACGACGTTCTCGTCGAATTCGGTCTTGCCGCTGTTCCAGTCGAGCCCGATGTCGTACCAGCCGCCGAAATGGCCGAAGACATCCGCCTTCACCTTGGCCATCATGTCGATCGAGATATAGCTTTCCGCGGCATCGGGGCCGGTTACCTCGAAACTGCTCTCGTCAATCGAGGAGGCGGAGGTGTCGACGAACGCCCGGACGGTTCCATCGACCGTCGCCGCGTCGGATACGACGGCATCGTCGGTATAGGACAAGGTGCCGTCGATCCGGCCGAGGTCGAGATGCGCCTTGCCGATCAACCCGAACGCCAGGTCGTAGCGAACGCCCAGTTCATAGTCCGCCCCCGCGACCCCGATATCGTAGGAATCGGACACCGATCCCTGACCGCTGTCCGAAAACCCGAAATTGGCAAAGTCATACTCCAGCGCCGATCCGGCATCCTTGCCGAACAGCCCGAGCGACGATTTCAAAACTGGCATGTATCTTCCCCCCATGCGCACGAACGGACCGTCCGCAACCATCGTCGCGTCAGCCTGCGTCGCGCATTTCGTAAGAATATGGATCGCCGGCGGGATCAGAGATCCATGACGCGCGGTCGATCGTCCGTTGCGGTTCCGTTCGATGCTCTTCGAATATTGTTACAGGCTGGACAACAACGACGCGACATCTGCTTTGGTCGATGATCACGCGATGCCGTTCGGCCCCTGTCGGAGACCGCTAACCCGTTTTGCAATATTTGGGCACAGGCTACCCGCCCAAAATGAGAACGCGCCGCGACTGTCTCAATCGGGGACGGGGGCGGTGTTCCGGTCCTGCGAAATCTGCACGATCCGCGCGGCCATATCGGCGGCGGCGGCCAGCATGACCTCCCGCTCGGCCGGGGAGATTGACGGGCGCGGCTTGTCGTCGAGGACGCTGATGACGCCGACGGGCAGTCGGCCGTGCGGGCGGATCAGCGATGCCGTATAAAAGCGGAACCGCGCCACCTCGCCATTCACCCACGGATTTTCCGCAAAGCGCTTGTCGGCGGCAAGGTCGGGCACGACGAACAGATCGTCGTCGGCGTACAGCGCATGTCCCGACAGCGAATTCTTTCGACTATAGGCACCGATCGCGAAGCCATGCGCGGCGATCACATATTGGGTTTCGCCGTACAGGATCGACAGCAACGCCGCCTTGCCGCGGACTTGCCGGCAAAGCTCGACGCAGATCGTGCCCAATACCGTATCGCCCCTGGCGTCGATCGCACCGGACTCGATCACGGCACGCTCGCGCTCCGCTTCGTTCGCCCCGGTCGGCGGCGGAGAAAAATACGAGACGCCCACAAAAAGTCCCTTTCGCTGTCGTCGGCGTCCTTAACTGCCCGGAACACGTTAACAACCAACCATTAATTTAGAACTGTCTCGTTTTAGCCCATGGTGACCCGGCGACATGCCACGGGAACTGCGGCGTTATTCGATCTTGATTTGGATTATGGTCGCCCATGTTCCCGGCCGCGCTTCCGATCATGCCGGGCATGGTCGAAAGCATCCGCCGCACCGTCCGGCCGGGGGTTCGTCGTATGTCCGCGGCGTACGCAGCCGGTCCGCCGACCCGTCGGAAGGCGTCGGTCGTGCCACGACCGCGCTTATTCGCGAACGCTGCCTCTCTGTTGGGCAACACGCAAACTTGCCTGATCCGGCCGGTTGTACGAAGGCAGTCGGATGCTGGTCCTGCTCCTCGTCTCGCTTGTCGGCAGCTGCCTTCTGCCGCAGATCGCCCGGTTCATGGGGCGTGGCGCCGGACTGGTCATCGCGTTGTTCCCGCTCGGCCTGTTCGCGGCGTTCATTCGCATGTCCGACATCGTCGAGCGCGGGTGGGTGCGGGGCGAGGGCAAGGACTGGGCACCCTCGGTCGGATTCGACCTGACCCTGCGGCTCGATGGATTTTCGTTCCTGTTCTGCCTGCTGATCACCGGGATCGGGACGCTGGTGATCGTCTATGCCGGCGGCTATCTGACGGGGAAGCCGCGGCATCAGCGGGCGCGGTTCTTCACGCTGATCCTGTTGTTCATGACCGCGATGCTCGGCACCGTGCTCGCCGACAATCTGCTGTTGATGGTGACGATGTGGGAGGCGACGAGCATCCTGTCGTTCCTGCTGATCGGGTTTGACAGCCGTTCCGCGCGGGCGCGGCGCGCGGCGTTGATGGCGTTGCAGGTGACGGCGGGCGGCGGGCTGGCGCTGGTCGCGGCGGTGGCGATGATCGCGCATGTGCTGGGCACCTTCTCGCTCGCGCAGACGATCGATCGCACGCCGGAGCTGATCGCGAGCAGCTGGGCGGCACCGATCATCGTCGCGGTGATGATCGCGGGTTTCACCAAATCGGCGCAGTTCCCGTTCCATTTCTGGTTGCCCAACGCGATGCAGGCGCCGACCCCGGCGTCGGCATTCCTGCATTCGGCGACGATGGTGAAGCTCGGCATCTATCTGCTCGCGCGGTTCGAACCGGTGATCGCGGCGACGGTGTGGGGCCGCAACGTTATGATCGCGGTCGCGTGCATCACCATGCTGGTCGCGGCGGTACAGGCGTTGCGGGCGGAAAGTTTCAAGGCGGCGCTCGCCTATTCGACGATCGCATCGCTCGGCATTCTCGTCCTGCTGGTCGGGCTGGACGGGCCGACCGCGACGGTGGCGATGATCGGCTTCCTGATCGCCCATGCGCTGTACAAGGCGGCCTTGTTCTTCTGCGCCGGATCGGTGCTGCACATGACCGGGCAGGGTTCGTTGCGCGCGCTGGGCGGGCTGGCCCGGCGGATGCCGCTGACCGCCCTCGCCTGTATCGGGGCCAGCCTGTCGATGGCGGGGATACCGCCCTTTTTCGGGTTCATCACCAAGGAATTCCTGTTCCAGGCGCAGATCGAGAGCAGTTGGGAAAGCGTACCGATCGCGATTGCCGTGCTGGTCAATGCGGTGATGGTCGCCGTCGCGTCTGTCGTGACGCTGCGGCCCTTCTTCCTGAAGCCCGGCGCGCCGATCGAGTTCAAGAATCGCGAGAGCCTGTCGCTGGGCCTGCCGCCGCTGTTCCTGTCGCTGCTCGGGCTGTTCCTCAGCCTCAATCCGGGATGGATCGAACGCGTGGTCGTCAGCCCGGCGGTCGCGGCGGTCTATCGCCGGCCGATCCCGGTCGACGTCGCGGTGTGGCACGGCGTCACGCCGATGCTGTTGCTGAGCGGTCTGGTCGTCGTCGTCGGCATCGCCATCTCGGTCTTCTGGCGTCGCATTCACCTGTTCCTGCGCGATAGCGACCGGTTCGAACGCTTTGCGATCGAACGCCTGTGGGAATCGAGCCAGCGGACGCTGCCATGGCTGTCGGCGCATGCGGTCAACTGGACCGAACACAGCGATCTGCGAGTGCTGCTGGGCATCGTCCTCGCCACGATCGCGGGCATCACCGGGTGGTCGATCCTCGCGGTCGGCGCGCCGGTGCGGATCGCGGTCGGCGAGATGCCGCATCTGGCCGACGTCGCGATCGCCCTGGCGGCGGTCGTCGGGGCCGTCGTCGCGGCGCGGTCGCAACATCTGGTCACGACGATGCTGGCCGTCGGCCTGACCGGCTTCGCCGTCGCGATCCTGTTCATGACCGGCGGTGCGCCCGACCTCGCCATCACGCAGTTCACCGTCGAGGCGTTGCTGGTCGTCCTGCTGACCGCGATGCTGGCGACGCTGCCGCTGATGGCCGGGCGGACGCGCAACCCGGCGCAGCGGTGGGTCGATGCCGGCCTCGCCGGGGCGCTGGCGCTGGTCCTGCTGGTCGCGACGCTGGACGCGGCGGCGGCGATCCATGGTGCGCCGGCCTCCGACTTCTTCGGGCGGATGAGCTATATCGCCGGGCGGGGCCATAATGTCGTCAACGTCATCCTCGTCGATTTCCGCGCATTCGATACGCTGGGCGAAACGGCGGTCATCGCCGCCGCCGCGTTGCTGGGATCGGCGTTGTTCTTCCGTCCGGGCGACGAAGACCGTCCCGTCCGTGGCGACGTCCATTTCGGCTTTGCGATGGCGGCGGGGCCGTTGTTCGCGCTGTTGCTGGCGGCATCGGTCGCGATCCTGTGGCGCGGCCACGACCAGCCCGGCGGCGGGTTCATCGGCGGGCTGGTCGCGTCGCTCGCCTTCGCCGTCCTGTCGCTGGCGCGCGGGCCGATCGCCGCGGCGCGCAGCTTGCGCGTGCCACCGACCGTGCTGGTCGGGGCCGGACTGTTGCTGGCGGTGGTCAGCGGCCTGCCGGGCATGATCGGCGGCGGGGCGTATCTGACCCATTTATGGTGGGAACCGGGCGGAGGGTTGCCCAAACTCGGCACGACGCTGTTGTTCGACATCGGCGTCTATCTGGTCGTGCTGGGCGCGGTGCTGACCTATCTCTTCGGATTGCAGAAGGAGGCGGTACGATGATCCTGCTCCATGCCGTCGCCGCCGCGATCGTCATCGCCTGTGCCCTGCACATGGTGCTGTCGCGCAATCTGGTGCGGATCCTGCTGGGACTGGCGCTGCTGGCAACCGGCACGAACCTGATGCTGTTCGTGGCGGGTGGGCAGGGCGGGCGGCAACCGCCGTTGATCCGGGAGGGGGCGAAGACGCTCGGTGCGTCGGCCGATCCGATGATCCAGGCGCTGATCCTGACCGCGATCGTCATCGGCCTCGCCCTGACGGTCATCCTCGCGACGGTCGTGTTGCGCGGGTGGCACGCGACGGGATCGCTCGACGCGCGCGATCTCGATCTGGTCGAGCCACGGCGCACGACCAAACCGGTCGAACCGTCATGATGCCCGACGCCCTGTTGTTGCTGGCACCGGTCGTCCTGCCGCTGGCCGGCGGCGCGGTCGCGATGGTGCTGCGCAGGCGGCCGCGGCTGGTCGAGCCGTTCGCGGGCGGCATCGTCGCGCTGACCGTGCTCGCATCGTTCGCGCTGTTGCTGCGGACGATCGATCGCGACAGCCTCGCCGTCACGATCTTCGGGGGCTGGCCGGGCGGGATCGGCGTGGGCTTTGCCGCGCGCCTGCCGGGCGTCGCGCTGGTCGCCGTCGTGGCGCTGGTCGCCTGCGCCGCGGCGATCTTCGCACGGGCGGACATCGGCGACCGGCGGCGGCGGGCGGGCTATGACGCGTTGATGCTGGCGCTGATCGGGGCGGTCGACGGCGCGCTGCTGACGACCGACCTGTTCAACCTGTATGTCTGGTTCGAACTGGCGCTGGTCGCGGCGCTGGGACTGATCCTGCTCGACCGGCGGCGGCATCAGGTCGGCGGTGCGACCCGCTATGCCGTGTTCGGCATGGTCGGCGCGACCGCCATCCTGATCGGCATCGGACTGCTCTACGGCGTGACCGGCACGCTCGACATGGCCAACCTCGCGACGATCCTCAAGTCGCGACCGCCCAGCGTCGCGACCGGCGTCGCGGCGGCGCTCCTGCTGTCGGGCTTCGCGCTCAAATCCGGCCTTGCCCCTTTTCATGTCTGGCTCCCCGCGTCCTATGCCGCCGCGCCGTTGACCGTCGCGGCGGTGTTTGCGGCATTGATGACGAAAATGGGTTTCTTCGCGCTGATGCTCGTGATGGCCGGCGTGCTCGGCAGCGGCGCGGCGCAGCTGTATCCGGTCATCGCCGTGCTGGCCGCCGCGACGATGCTGCTCTGCGCGCTGGCGACGCTGGCGCAGACTAATATGCGCCGGCTGATCGGCTATCACGTCGTGGCGCAGGTCGGGTATATGGCGGCCGGGCTGGCCATCGGATCGGCGATGGGGCTGGCGGCGGCGACCTTTTACATGATCCATTCGATGATCGTGCAGGCGAACCTGTTCCTCGGCATCGGCGCTATCCGCCGCGCGACCGGCAGCTGGGACCTGAAGCGCAGCGGCGGGATGGTGCGGTCGGACCGGTGGTTCGTCTTCCTGTTCGCGGTGCCGATGCTGTCGCTGGCGGGCATTCCGCCGCTCTCCGGTTTCTGGGCAAAGCTGTTCGTGGTGCGGGCATCGGTCGATGCCGGCATGGGCTGGCTGGCGCTGATCGCGCTGATCGCCGCGCTGCTGACGATCGTTTCGGTCGCCAATCTATGGTCGGAAACCTGTTGGAAGGCGCTGCCGACCGACCGCCAGCCCCGGCGCGTGCCGGTCGCGATGAAGGCGGGGATGGCGGTGCTGTCCGCCGCGACGCTTGCCATCGGGCTGTTCCCGCAATCGCTGTGGGTCGTCGCACGAGCGTCGGCGCGGACCTTGATGGAGTTGGGGCTATGACCATCCTGCGGCGGATCGTTGCCGTCCCGGCACTGCTGGCGATGTTCCTGTGGGACCTGCTCTTCTCTTCGTTCCGGGTGGCGGCGGTCGTGCTGCGCCCCCGGCTGCGCAACCGGCCCGCCATCCTCGTGATGACGACCGACCTTCGACAGCCATGGGCGGTGGCGCTGCTCGCCTATCTCACGTCGCTGACCCCCGGATCGACGTGCCTGCATGTGTCGGTCGATCGTCGCCGCCTGTATCTGCACGTGCTCGACGCGCCCGATCCGCCCGCGACGATCGCGCGCTTCCGGCGGCTGTACGAACGCTGGGTCCGGGAGCTGGCGGCATGATCGCGGTCGATCTGGCCGGGATCGCATGGGGGCTGATGGCGGTGCTCGGCGTCGCGCTGGCGCTGGCGGCGTGGCGGATGCTGCGTGGGCCGACGCCGGCCGACCGCTTCGTTGCGTTCGACATGCTGACCGCCGTCGCGGTCGCCTTTTCCGCACTGACTGCCGTCGCGACGGGGCGCAGCGGCTTCCTCGACGTCGCGCTGGTGCTCTCGCTCGTCAGCTTCGTCGCGACGGCGGCGTTCGCGCTCTTCCTCGAACAGCGAAAGCGGCCCTGACCATGGCGCTTGCCGAATTTTCCCTGTCGACGTTCGCCGGTGTGCTGTTGATGGCGGCCGGGGTCGCCTTTCTGCTGATCGCCGCGATCGGCCTCGTTCGTTTGCCCGACGCGTTACAACGCATGCACAGCGCGACGAAGGCGGGAACGCTCGGCACCGCGCTGGTGATCGTCGGGGCGATGCTGCTCGGTGAAGTCGCGCGACCACAGACCGGATTGTTGAGTATCCTCTTCCTGCTCGTAACCCTACCCGCCGCCGCACAACTGCTCGGGCGGGCGACCTATGTCACGCGTACGCCGCTCGACGGGATCACCGACGATCCGCTGGCCAGCGACGAACAGTTTCCGGCAGGAACGCCGCCGTCGAATGACCGGTAGGTTCCGAGCCGTCGCTGCCTCGATGAGTTGGGACCGTGCGATCAGATCGAGCTGACCAGTCGTTCCGCGGTCCGCGCCAGATGGCTCAGGGTGTAGATGTCGAACGCATCCGGTCGCGGCTTCGTGTCGGCTACGCAGAGCGCGCCAAGCGCATACCCCGCACGGTTGACCAGCGGGATGCCTGCGTAGAAACGAATATGCGGGGTCGTCACCACCGCCGGATTCGTCGCGAAGCGAATGTCTTCCAGCGTGTCCAGGACGATGAGCGGCTCGCCTGGTTTCAGGATGGTATGGGCGCAGAACGCTTCGCTGCGTGGACCCTCTTCGTTGTCGAGACCGATCCGCGCCGCGAACCATTGTCGGGCGCGATCGATGATCGTGATCGCCGCTATCGGTGCCTTTGCCAGCCGGGCCGCGTCCTCGACGATCGATTGCAGCGCCGGATTATTGCCACGCCGTAGGATACCGGTCCGATCGACGGCCGCCTGGCGCCGCATCTCGTTCGCCACGACGGGGTCATACGCTGCCACAAGCGTCCTCCTCTGTTCTGTTCTACAGATAAAGCTAACCAAGACATATGGTTAGGTAAAGGGTGGTCGTTGTGTCACCTGCGGAATTGTGCAGATCCGGTGGTCGGCACAGGCGGTCGACGCCGTTTATGGCAGGTGAACCCGGATTCCATTCAGTCGCCGCGCAAAGCGATCGCAACGCAGCGGTTTTTCGTCCTGCGCTCCCAACCGGTACCATCCGGTCGCGTTCGGCGGGGCGAGCCGCTGCGGCTTAGCGGCCTGGTGCCGTCGCTCGGTTGCAGGCGCGGAGTTTTTCAGCGGTCAGGACGTGCCAATGGACGGTTGCCAACAGCATCTCGGCGATCCGATCCTCGCCCATGCCGCTTGGCGATGACGAGCGCCCCGATGCGTGGAATGCGGTGCGATCGAGGCGCACTCGCCCCAAGGCATTGGTCCGGTATCGGTCCCGATCACCCACGCTGGTCGGGCAGATCGACGACAGCACGCAGAGTTTGATCCTCGACGGCGCATCGGCAGGACATGTTGCCAGCCCCGATCGCGCAGCGCGTTCGTTGATTGCGTAGGTGAACAACAGGTCGAGTTCCCGGAGCACGTTCAAGGCCACCATCGCCGGTACGGCATGTGCTCCATGTCGGAGGGTTTGGCCGATATAGAGCCGTTCCGCACGAGCAGCACCGTTGCGCAAGGCATCGAGCGCCGGTGACCGTCCGCGAGCGACCGGCGCTGGACTGGGGCCGGGAGCCAGGTGGAGGTTTTCAATCATCGCGGATGGTTGATCGGCACCGCGGCCCGGCGACCCGTGTCAGGATGTTCAGGGCGTGCGTCCTTTGACTGGCCGATACTGCGGAATGGCCGTACCGCATGGCGATCGAATTCCATCGATCCGACATGTCCGATGGCATCACGCGTACGATAATGATGTTCGGGCGAGAAGGTGCGATTGGCAAAGGAGGCGGAGGTTCGCAAATTTAGGACCGGATGCCTCTTCTGCCAATGACGTAAAGTGTTATATGCCCTTAGGGGTACTATTGCCCCGTCCTTGGGACATATTGATGCCGGCATTCAAGACCCCTGATTTCAATGAGCGTACCGCTGCTGCCCGTGCGGCCAAGCTAGAGGCGCTGAAGCAGTATCGCGAACGACCCGAACCCGACCCGGCCGTAGTGGCCGAGCGGAAAGCCGCCCGTGAGGCGCGCGAAGCCGCGCAGGCGGAGCGTCAGGCGGCCAAGCTCGCGGCCGCAGCTGCGGCCAAGGAAGCTGCGGAACAGGCAAAGGCCGCCGCCGAAGCAGCCGCGCTCGCCGAAGCGGAAGCCGCCAAGGCGAAGCTTCCGAAGGTACCGACGGCAGCGGAACTGAAAGCGGCACGCGATGCCCGGTATGCAGCGCGCAAGGCGCGTAATTAGGGGCCGGATGGTCTGTTTGTGAGCAAGGTAAACGGCGGGTCGGGAGGATTGTAGGCGAAGGCCGATATCATCCTCTACCGACCCGCCGGATGATCGAGCATGAAGCAAACTGCTACGTCCGCGTTGTTCATGCCGAGTACCGCGACGTCGCTGACCGGACCGTACCCAACGGGACGTCACGCCAGTGAGCGGCGCGACCGTTCATTCACGGTCCGCTTCAACGCCGGATGAGTCGAGCGGCGGAGTATTTCGCCGGCGACCGTTAGCAACTGCGTCCGTCGTACTGGCCAGAGGCGAACACCGAACCGTTTTATATCCGTTGATAGTGGTGCCCGGCACCAACGGCAAAAGGCCAAATGCCGCCGTTATTGGAATAAGCGGTCCACGCGCGCAAACTTTGGTACCACCCTGACGTCGTTTCGTCGATGGAGAGAGGCGATGCCCGGCCCGGCCGATCCGCTATTGCGGGGGAGGCCTATCGTCATTCCACGTCGCACTCATCAGTATAAGGCGACCGCCGCCGGTGTGTGGGAGACGAAGCGCGGAAGGCGCGCGAAGATGTCCGTGAGGGTCGATTCCCGCACCCGCGGGAGTAGTCACTTCAGACCCAGACGTTTTCTGGCGAGGAAGATGTCGAGGGTGATCTCGAGCATCTGTTGGGTCTTGGAGGCGCGTTTGGTTCGGCGGTTGAAGCGGGCCAGCATGTCG
>NZ_LMKP01000004.1 GCF_001421715.1 Sphingomonas sp. Leaf22 | reverse complement strand
TCCAACGCGACGCCACTCGACCCTGGGTTATCTCAGCCCCATGGACTTCGAGCGGCAGGCGCAGGTAGCTTAACCTCGTGTCTACCAGACCGGCAGCAGCTCATACCGATCAGGCGCGGGGTACGGAGCGGCGATGAGCCGACGTTCGCGAGCCAAGCCGCCCAGCCCCTTCCGTCGGTTCAACTCGTCGCCGGAGGTAATCCGTTTGGTTGTGATGATGTACGTGCGGTTTCCGCTGTCGCTGCGCAACGTCGAGGACCTGCTGTTCGAGCGGGGTATCGACATTTGTTATGAGACGATTCGGATGTGGTGGAACCGGTTCGGTCCCATGTTCGCCGGCGACATCCGCCGGCAGCGCGTGTCACGGATGCGCGGCTGTCGGCACTGGCGCTGGCATCTTGACGAGATGTACGCTGAACGGCGAGATGGTCTACCTGTGGCGCGCGGTCGATCACGAGGGCGAGATCCTCGAGAGCTACATTACCAGGACCCGCGACAGGGACGCTGCACTAACCTTCATGAAGAAGGCGCTCAGGCGTCATTGCAAACCCGAAGCGATCACGACCGATGGCCTGCGCTCCTACCGGGCGGCGATGAAAGAGCTTGGCAACGCTGACAAACAGGAGGTCGGCCGCTGGGCGAACAACCGGATCGAGAACAGTCATCTGCCGTTCCGACGAAGGGAGCGGGCGATGCTCCGGTTCAGGCGAATGAAGACCCTGCAGAAGTTCGCCTCGGTCCATGCCAACGTCCACAATCACTTCAGTCTCGAACGCCATCTCACTGACCGCCAGACCTACCGCGAACGACGCTCCGCCGCGCTGGCGGAGTGGCAGGTCCTTGCGAGCTAGCCCCCTGCCCTCAAAGACCAACCTGCATCGTGTAGAGAGCGGTTCGCGTTAGACTGACAGCTCCGCCAAGATCTCGTAAGTGACTGATAGTTGGGCTAATTCGGGTAGAACGCTCGCTGTTCCCGTTCAGTTCGGTAGTGTGAGGACCCGTCCGTTACCAATCGATACGTGTTTGTGGGAAGTTTTCCCTGCCGCACGGGAAGCGTCCCGGACTGCATTCCACGGCTATCCAGCGGTAGCGAACGCGATCTTCCCGTTGCGCTGCGCTACGCGCCAGACGGGATCTCCTCGGCAAACGGCTTCCAATAGCCGTTGACGGGCGCTCCCGCAGTTCAGTTTTTCGCGCAGATGTCTGGTGCCCTCGATGCCAAGATTCCGGTCGCGCAGCAGCAGGAAGCTTGCAGATAGTCCATGCGGTCTTGCGTTGCGGACCTCCGTTGTCCTGTTCCGGATCGAACAGGACAATCTGGGACAGATTGACGATGCGCCGATCGCCGGCCGGGCACGGGCCTTTCGTTTCAGCCTTGCCGGGTTACCGATGGCGTCGTTCGCGTAGGCTTCGAGGTCGAAGCGACCGGTAGTCCGCTGCCCAACCGGAACGTGAACGTTGGCTACAGCCAGTTCAAGTCACGCGATGCGGGCGGCAACGATGCCAATACCGATCAGCCGCGTCGTTTGCTCAAGGCCTACACTATCTACACCGGCCCGACCGTTCTGGACGGTCTGACCTTCGGTGGTGGCGCGAATCATCGCAGTTCGGCATATTCCAACGGCATCGTGCCCGGTGCGACGCCTGCCGTTCCGTTTTGAACAGGGCGGCTTCCTGTTGGTCAACCTGATGGCGCGCTTGGCAGGGAACGATCGGGTAAGTGTGCGAGCCAACGTCGATAACATTCTCGATAAGACCTACTTCAGCCAGGTCGGATTGTTCAGCCAGTATCGCTATGGCCGCCCGCGCACCTTCACCGTAAGCGCCAATGATCGGTTCTGACCGGCATCGGGCATGAATGCGGCAGTTCGCTCACGATTCTGCCGGTAGCATCACGGCACCGACCTTTCCGGCGGCACCCGCGAGTTGCAGAGCCATATCGTCGCTGACAAGACTGGTGGCGATCCGGATCAGCCCCGGATCACTCACCCTTGCCGCGCCGAACAGCGTCAGGACACGCGCCTCGTCGTCGCTGACGTTCGGATATCGGACTTCGGCAAAGCGCATCGTGCCATAGCCATATTGGTCGATGAGCGTCATCGAGCACAGGAACGGCAACAAGGCATTGCCAACGTGCCGGGCGGTGAAGCCGCTGCGCAGCATTGCCTGGGGACAGCGTGTGTTGCGGACGGCGAAGACCCACGTCCGGACGGCGGACAGGACGAAGATATCGTCATCCGCCATGTTGCCGACCCGCCGATCGAAATAGGCATAGAGTGACGCCATCGCCGTCAGGCCCCGAGCGGGTGGACGAACGGGCAGGCCGGATCGCCGACCGGGAACGGGCGGGTGGGTAGCGACAGGATCGCGCCGCACAGCGACCGGACGCTCAGAATGGCCCATGCCAATGCACCGGGCAGGCCATGGGGCATTTCGATGGTGCCGGTGCCGGTCATGCGTGGCAGGGGGACGCCGAGAAGGCGGATCACGGCACGCTCGTCGGCGCTATAGTTGCACGAACAGCAGCATTCGGTGACGAGGCTTCTTCCGAGCACGGCCTCGGTGAGTTGGAAGAAGCTCGCCAACGCCACGCTGCCGGCCGGGGGCAGGCGCAGGTTCTGACCGAGCGCGACGAGACTGGCCAGTGCGCCATCGTCTTCATCACGGTGATGGACGCCGCGGTAATGCCGCAGCAACCGGATGACGACGAATTCACCGTCGGTGTCGGGCTGCACAATATGTTCCATGTAGGACATATCGGTTCCTCAGCCCGCCTCGAAAGCGAGCGTCGTCGTGAAACTGGCGTAGCTGTCTGGCGCGTGTGGCGTGGCGGTTCGATAGCGTGCGAGCATCAGGTATCGACCTGCATCGGGCATCGTCAGCGCGACGACCCCCGCACGATCGCTGGTCGCCGTATCAGCCTGCTTGCGGCCGTCATACAAGCCCGTCTCGCGGAACAGCGTCACCGTCTGGCCCGGCAGAGGCTTGCCGTCATACAGGATGGCGAACCGGGCAGAACTACCCGGTACGAGCGCCGTGGGATCACCCAGAGGCTGAATTTCCAACGCCTTGCCCCGCGGTGCGAGCGCTGCCGACGAACCGGAACGTCCGCGCAGGACATAGGCGTCGGCGAGCGTCATGCTGCGCACGTCGACGAGTGCGGCACCTGACAGCGGCGCGGTGCCTTCGCCGACCATGATCCAGTCGCCCCCTTTCCGATACATCTTGCCCGGTCGCCCGGCGCGCTGTCCCGATGACAGCCGGTAGATGCCGTCGATCGGCAGCGCGGCCTCCGCGATCGTGCGGTCGCCGGCCAGCGTCACCGGGGCAAGCAGAGTAATCCGGCCGTCGGGACCGGTGACCTCGAACGGCGCGTCGCGCATCGCAACTTCCGGGCGGAACGCATCCTCGGCGAAAGATGCTTCGAGCGTGATCTGCGTGCGACTGCCGACGTCGAATTGGGCGGGCAGGACGTAGGGCATGTGCGCCAAGCTCGCGCTTGCCGTAGATACGAGGGCAAGCACTACGGCCGCCGACCCTGCCCGAATGAACCCGATTGGATGTTGCATTCCCCACCTCGCATAGAATGCTTGCTAACGCTAGTGACTCGCATTAACGAGCAAACGCGAGAAGGGGAAGCATTAATGACATCGACATATCTGCTGCGCGGCGTTGCCGTCGCGGCCTTGAACCTCTGCGCGCTGCCCATGATGGCTTCGGCACAGACCGTCGTGCAACCGGCAGCTACCGGCGGCGAAGACAGGGAGCGCGCGCCGGACGAAGGCGACATCACCGTGACCGCGACACGCGCCGAGAAGCGGGTGGAGGACGTGCCGCAGACCGTTTCGGTCATCACTGCCACCACGATCGATGACCGGATGATTACCGACATCAAGGATCTGGTCCGCTATGAACCCGGCGTGGCGGTACGCCGTGCGCCGGCCCGGTTCACAGCAGCCGGCGCCTCGACCGGTCGTGACCGCGATAGCGGCTTCAACATCCGCGGGCTGGAGGGGAACCGGGTCCTGATCACCGTCGACGGGGTGCGGGTTCCCGATGCCTTCAGCTTCGGTGCGCAATCGGTCGGCCGTGGCGATTATGTCGATCTCGACCTGTTGAAGTCGGTCGAAATCCTCCGCGGCCCGGCGTCGGCATTGTACGGCAGCGACGGCGTGGCCGGTGCGGTCAGCTTCATCACCAAAGACCCACAGGATTTTCTGCATGACGGTCGGCAGGTCGGCGGCGGCGCACGGATCGGGTATGATTCATCGGACGACAGCTGGACCAAGGGGCTGGTCGTGGCCGGCCGGCAGGGCAAGCTTCAGGCGATGCTCGCCTATACGCGGCGCGATGGCCACGAACTGGACAATAAGGGCAGCAACGACAGCGCGAATACCGACCGCACGACCCCGAACCCACAGGACATCGCTTCCAACGCGCTGCTCGGTCGCCTCGTCTGGAGCCCGAGCGCCGCGCATCGGGTGCGATTGACCTACGAAAGCTTCGACGCCGTGGTGGGTACGAACGTGCTGAGCGCGATCACCCGGGTTACTGGCTCGCCGCCGGCGGCGACGGCAGTGCGGGGGCTCCAGGCACGCGACACCACCGCGCGCGACCGCGGCACGATCGACTATCGCTATGTCGGTGATGGCTTCGTCAGCGGCGTGCGTGCCGCCGCTTATTATCAGAAGAGCGGCACCGTGCAGACCGGATGGGAGGACCGGGTCGGCACCGACCGGGTCCGCGTCAACCGCTTCGACAACGAGGTTTATGGCGGCACGCTGCAACTGGAAAGCCGCGCGACTACCGGCCCGGCCACGCACCTGTTCGCCTATGGCGCCGATTATGCGAAGACGCGCCAGACCGGCGTGCGCGGCGGCACCGTGCCGCCGGCCGGCGAAACCTATCCGACGCGCGCCTTTCCAACCACCGATTACGAACTGGTCGGGGTGTTCGCGCAAGACGAGGTCTGGATCGCCGACGGGTTGCTGACGTTGTTCCCGGCAATCCGGTTCGATCATTACCGGCTCGATCCGCAGAAGGATCCGTTGCTCACGACCTTCGTACCCCGTGGGCAGAGCGGGTCGCGGGTCACACCCCGCCTGGGCGCTGTGGCGCGGGTGACCGATGGCATTCGGCTGTTCGCCAATTACGGGCGGGGTTTCAAGCCGCCCGAACCGAACCAGATCAACAACGGTTTCGCCAATATCGTCGCCAATTATCGTTCGATCCCCAATCCCGATCTGGAACCGGAGACGAGCGGGAGCACTGAGGGCGGCATCCGTCTGAACGGCACGCGCTGGTCGTTGAGCGGCACGGCGTTCAGCAGCCGCTTCCGCAACTTCATCGATCAGGTACAGGTGTCCGGGGCGTTCACTGCGGCCAATCCTGCTGTCTACCAGTTCGTCAATCGCGGGCGGGTGACGATCGAGGGGCTGGAAGCGCGGGGCGAGGCACGGCTGCCGATCGGTCTGGGTCTGCAGGCAGCTGCTTCCTATGCAAAGGGCAGGATGCGTACCGACGGCGTCGCCGGCACCCTGCCGCTCGACAGCGTCGAGCCGGTCAAGGTGGTGGCTGGCCTGTTCTACCAACCTGACGACGGCCCGTTCCGTGCCGAATTCGTCGCGACGCATTCCGCCGGCAAGAGCCTGTCCGACACCAACAACAGTTGCAACGTCGCCGCACAGCCGGCCACGGGCATCCGACCGGCGGTCCCCGGGACGTCCTGTTTCACGCCGAGCGGCTTCTGGGTGTTCGACGCCACTGCCTCGCTGCGTATCCGGGAGGGCGCGACGATCCGCGCGGGCGTCTTCAATATCACCGACAAACGCTATTTCTGGTGGAGCGACGTGCGCGGGCTGACGTCCACGTCGACCATCCGTGACGCCTTTTCGCAGCCGGGTCGCAATGCCGGCATCTCCCTGTCCCTCGTCCTGTGAGGTCCCATCCGATGAACCATTCGCTTTTCCTGTTCGCTGCCACGGGGTTTGCCGCGCTGACCATGTCGCCGGCGCTTTCGCAGACCGCCGCTCCGGCCCAGATCGGCACCGCGCAATATGGCGATCAGGCGCGCGACCATGCTGCGATCCTGAAAATGGCCGGGACGTTCAAGGTAACGTTCGACATGCGCGAAACGACCCCGCTGGTTGCCGGCTACACCCCATATCCGGCCAAGATCAGCGGTGGGCACGAGGTGGTCCGCGCGATCGTCGACACGCCGGACCATGTCGTCCTCCAGCATCTGCTGGTGGTGGACGATGGCAACGGCAAGACGATGGTCGTCAAGCATTGGCGGCAGGACTGGCAGTGGCAGCCGGCGACGGTACTGGTCTATGTCGGTCCGGGTCGTTGGACTCTGCGGCCGGTGCCGGCGGCGGCGCGGCACGGTGCCTGGTCGCAGACCGTATGGCAGACCGACGATTCACCGCGGTACGGCGGGATTGGTCGCTGGCGCTACGATGACGGTGCGATCCGCTGGACCAGTGACGAGACCCGCCGCCCCCTCGCGCGGCGGGACGCAACGCGTAATCCACCCTACGATCATTATGTCGGGACCAACCGTCACGTCCTGACTCCGGCAGGCTGGGCGCACGAGCAGGACAACGCCAAGATTGGCGCGAAGGACGGCCAGTCGGCGACGTTCGTTCACGAATATGTCGTCAATACCTACGTCCCGGCCAACGACTTCCCGATCAAGGCGGCGGACGATTATTGGAACAAGACGAAGGACTATTGGACGTCGGTCCGGGCGGAATGGGACAAGGTAATCCGCCGTCGGTCGGGCCTCGAACTCGGTGAAGTCGCCGATGTCGGTTCGTCGTCGGCGCATGAACTGATGCTGCTGGCGGAAGACGTTATTTCAGGCGAGGCAACAACCACCGGTGCGGCTGCCGAAGCTGCCAAATTGATACAAACGGGAACTCGCCGATAGCTGACGCTATTTCGAAGAAAACATGAACGAACAGCCGAATTTGAATGGACCTACTGCACTGCGAACGTCTGGATATCGGTCACGTCACTACATGCAAACGACCTTGGCGCAGGATCTGTTAAATAGCTTGCGCGGTTAGGCCGTGATTGACTCATCGACGGTGAAGGAGCCGCCGATGAGCGACCTCTGGCTGACGGACAAGCAGAGGCACCGTGTCGAGCCGTAATTTCCGCTGTCGCATGGCGTGCCGCGCGGGGATGACCGACGGATCGTTAGCGGCATCATCGTCATGATCCGCAACGGCTTGCGCTGGCGGGGGGCAGAGGAGCGACTACAAGGGTGCCGCCATCGCTGTCGCCGCTCATCTTCTGGATAAATCAATGAGTCCCGAGGCTAGATCGCTGTTAAGGACACCCGCGGATTGCGGCTATAGGATGCGAGACCCCGTGCGCTGGACAGGCGACGGCATCTGGGAGAATTGGGTTGCCTTCACCTGCGACGAACAATGCGCTTACCGGGACGCGCGGTCTGGACGATGTGCTCAAGGGCGGGCTGGAGCGGGCGCGGACCTTCCTCCTCGAAGGGAATCCCGGCACCGGCAAGACGACGATCGCGCTGCAATTCTTGATGACCGGTGCGGCGGCCGGCGAGCGATGCCTGTACGTGACCCTGTCGGAAACCGAGGATGAATTGCGCGCGACGGCGCTGGCGCATGGCTGGGACCTGACCGGGGTCGAGCTCTATGAACTGATCCCGCCGGAAAATCTGCTCGATGACGAACAGCAGCAGAGCCTGCTCTATTCGTCCGACCTCGAACTCGGCGAAACCACGAAGCGCATCTTCGAGGCATTCATGCGGGTGAAGCCCGACCGGGTCGTCATCGACAGCCTGTCGGAAATCCGCCTGCTGGCGCAGAGTTCGCTGCGCTATCGCCGGCAGATTCTCGCGCTCAAACATTATTTCGCCAAGAGCCGGGCGACGGTGCTGATGCTCGACGACCTGACCACCGATACCAATGACAAGACGGTGCATTCGGTGGCACACGGCGTCATCCGGCTGGAGGAGCTTGCCCCCGAATATGGCCCCGAGCGTCGGCGGCTTCGCGTCATCAAATATCGCGGCCGCCAGTTTCGCGGCGGCTTTCACGACCTCGCGATCAAGACCGGCGGTCTGCACGTCTATCCGCGGCTGGTCGCGGCCGAACACCGCACCAGCTTTCCGCGCGACATGCTGACGACGCATTCCACAGAATTGAACAAGCTGCTCGGCGGCGGTTTGGAACGCGGGTCGAGCGTGCTGGTGCTGGGTCCGGCAGGCACCGGCAAGAGTTCGATCGCGCTGACCTTCATCCAGACGGCGGTCGAGCGCGGCGAAACGGCTGCGATGTTCGTGTTCGACGAGGAAATCGGACTGCTCCTGCAACGCTCGCTGGGGCTGGGCATCGATCTTCAGGCGATGATCGACGACGGCAAGCTGCTGCTGCAACAGGTCGATGCCGCTGAATTGTCGCCCGGCGAGTTTTCCGCGCGCGTGCGCCATTGCGTCGAGGAATATGGGGCCAAGACCGTCGTGGTCGACAGTCTCAACGGCTATCAGGCGGCGATGCCGGAGGAACAGGCGCTGATCCTGCACATTCACGAATTGCTGCAATATCTGAACCGGCAGGGGGCAACGACCTTCCTGACGGTCGCGCAGCACGGGCTGGTCGGCGACATGAAGACTCCGGTCGACGTGACCTATCTGGCCGATACCGTCATCCTGCTGCGCTATTTCGAGGCGCTTGGCCGGGTTCGTCGTGCCATTTCGGTCGTGAAGAAGCGCACCGGTCCCCACGAGAACACGATCCGCGAGTATCGGATCGGCGGCGACGGCATCGCGCTCGGGGAACCGCTGACGAAGTTCCAGGGCGTGCTGCGCGGCGTGCCGACGCTGCATGGGGCCAATGATCTGATGGAGGGTGACGCGGCGTGAAGCGGACGACCGTTTCGGAACGCGCGCTGGTTCTCGCCCCGCGCGGTCGCGACGCGGCGTTGGCGAGCGCGATGCTGGCAGAGGCGCATCTCGATACCGCGATCTGCCCTTCGCTGCCGCATCTGGTAACGGAACTCGATCAGGGCGCGGCCCTGGTGGTCGTGACCGAGGAAGCGATCGCGACCGCCGACCTGTCTGCCCTGTCGGCATGGCTGGGCACGCAGGAGGAATGGTCCGATCTGCCCTTCATCCTGCTGACCAATCGTGGCGGCGGGCTGGAGCGCAACCCCGCCGCGGCCCGGCATCTCGAGATATTGGGTAACGTCACCTTTCTCGAACGGCCCTTTCATCCGACGACCCTGATCAGCATCGTGCGCTCGGCAGTGCGGGCGCGACGCCGCCAATATGACGCGCGCGCACGGCTGATCGCGTTGCAGGACAGCGAGGCGCGCTACCGGACCCTGTTCGAGAATATCGAGGTCGGCTTCTGCATCATCGACCTGATCTTCGACGAGGCAGGCCATCCGGTCGACTATCGCTTCGTCGAGGCGAACCCCGCCTTCGAACAACAGGCAGGGTTCCGGCCCGACGGCCGCCGAATTCGCGAGATCGTGCCCGCCCATGAGCAGCACTGGTTCGATTTCTACGGAAATATCGCCACGACCGGCGTTCCCGGCCGGCTGGAACAAGGGTCCGCTGCGCTGGCGCGGTGGTGGGATGTCCATGCCTTCCGTATCGGCGACCCCGCCAGCCGGCGCGTCGCGGTCCTGTTCAACGACATTACCGCACGTCGGAACGTGGAACTGCGCCTGCAGGAGCTGAACGAGACGTTGGAGGCGCAGGTCGCCGCCCGTTCCGCCGAGCGCGACCGGCTGTGGAACCTGTCCCAGGATATGTTCGCCCGCGCGGACTATAGCGGCATGATGTCGGCGGTCAGTCCGGCATGGACCTGGGTGCTCGGCTGGACGACCGAGGACCTGTTGTCGCGTGGCTATGCCACCTTCATGCACCCCGAGGACGAACCATCGACCCTCGCCGCGATCGAGGCGATGGCGCATACCGGGCAACCGACGCGGTTCGAGAACCGGATCGCCACCCGCGATGGCGACTGGAAATGGATCGGATGGACCGTCGCGCCGGAACCCGATGGCGTCAATTTCATCGCGGTGGGTCGCGACCTGAGCCACGCCAAGGCGCGCGAAGCCGAACTCGAGACGGCGCAGGAAGCATTGCGGCAGAGCCAGAAGATGGAGGCGATGGGCAGCCTGACCGGCGGTGTCGCCCACGACTTCAACAACCTCCTGACCCCGATCGTCGGGTCGCTCGACCTGCTGCACCGCAAGGGACTGGGGTCGCCGCGCGAACAGCGGCTGGTCGACGGCGCGTTGCAGTCGGCCGAGCGCGCCCGGACGCTGGTCCAGCGGCTGCTGGCCTTCGCCCGCCGTCAGCCGCTGCAGGCGACCGCGGTCGATATCCGAAATCTGGTCGAAGGGATGCTCGACCTGATCGGGTCGACGCTGGGGCCGACGATCACTCTGGTACTCGAAGCGGCCCCGGGCCTGCCGCTGGCGAAGGCAGACGCCAACCAGCTCGAAATGGCACTGCTCAATCTCGCGGTGAATGCCCGTGATGCCATGCCCGATGGCGGCACGCTGACGATCGGGGTGACGCACGAATCGGTCCGCGACCCGCGTCCCGGCCTGTCGCGCGGCCACTACATCCGGATCAGCGTGCGGGACACCGGGATCGGCATGGACGAACAGACCCGCGCCCGCGCGGTCGAACCCTTTTTCTCGACCAAGGGGATCGGCAAGGGGACCGGACTGGGCCTGTCGATGGTCCACGGGCTGGCGGCGCAACTCGGGGGCACGCTGACGATCGACAGCGAAGTCGGCAAGGGGACGGCCATCGCGCTGTGGCTGCGCGTCGGCAACAACCTGCCCGAGGTCGAGCAGCGATCGACCCCGGCGGTTGAACATCATCATGCGCTGGGCACCGCGTTACTGGTCGACGACGAGGAACTCGTGCGCATGAGCACGGCGCATATGTTGTCGGAATTCGGCTATGACGTGGCCGAGGCGGCGTCCGGGGAGGCGGCGCTGCAGATGATTCGGGATGGGCTGAACCCCGATCTGCTCGTTACCGATCACCTCATGCCGGGGATGACCGGCGCGCATCTTGTCGAGGCGGTACAGGCGATTCGGCCGTCGCTGCCGGTGCTGATCGTCTCGGGCTATGCGGAAACGGAGGGCATCGACCCGGCGGTTCCCCGCATCACCAAACCGTTTCGAAGCAGCGAACTGGCCGAGATGCTGAGGGAAATCCTTAGGTGAGATTGCAGATCCGGTGAGATGGTCGAACCTTACGACAGGGACGTCGCCGGGTCCGGGTCGGTCGGTCTCCATGGACGCCCGCCGCGGCTGTCCGACTGCCGCGTCCCTGGGCATGGACATCATGATGGCGTTTCAGCCGATCGTCGACATCGGGACCGGCTCGATCTTCGCCGGTGAATCACTGTCCGGGGGCGGGACGGGCAGTCGGGGCGCGACGTGCGGTCTGCCGTCGGGCCGGACATGATCTGCAAGTTCGATCCCGCCAAACTGCTGTTCGAGTTCACCGGGGACGAGCGGATGTGCGACGTGCCGCAGGTCCTGCGCATCATCGGATCCTGTCGCGCACGTGGCTTCGCCACTGCAATCAACGACTTCGGCATCGGTTACCCGGGGCTGCGCCTTCTCGCGGAGCCTGGAGCCGGACATGATGAAGCTGGACATGGGGTTGATCCGCGGGACCGCGCTTTGCAGCGTATAATTAACGCCAAATAAAGTCTCTTCCTCCTAAAAATAATGAATGGATTTCCGGGGTCGTCCAAGATGTCTGATAGCGGATCGCCGCGGCACCGTCGCGGTCATCGGCGCACTGTCCCTGCCTTGTCTTATCGGCATTGCCGCCTTTGCTGTCGATATCAACCGCGGCCTGCAGCAGCGGGTCGTCAACCAACGCGTGGCGGATCTGGCGGCACTTGCCGCCGCGCTCGCCTATAACGTTCAGAAACAAGACGTGATTCTGGCACCCACCGCGCGCGACCTCGCCGGGATCAATGGCCTGCCCGATGCGACGATCACGGCGGAACTGCTGACCGACGTCCCCACGCGCGGCGAGAAGGCGGTACTGGTGACCGTCACGACCCAGGTGCCGATCATGCTGGCGAGGGGAATCGGCCTTGGCGGCAGCTATACGGTGGCGGCATCGGCGACGGCGCGACTGCAAGCGCCGGAGAGTATCGCGCCGTGCATCCTCGGCCTGACGTCGAGCGGGGATGCCGTGTCGACGTCGGGCGGGGCGACGATCGACGCCCCGGACTGCGCAATCGCCGGGGTGGGCGACGTCAACAACGGCGGTTCGCGCATCGCCGCCAAGAACATCGTCTCGGGCGCGGGATCGGTCCGGAACAATTATGGCTCGATCGTTGCCGATGCGGTTCGGTACGCGGTCGATTTCGTCAGTCCGTCGTGGAACGGCAACGTCCCCGCCGCAGACAAACGTACCAAGGTGGCCACTACGATCGCCGATCCGTTGCAGGACAATCCGGAGATTACCGCCGCGCGTGCCCTGATCGGAACCTATGACCCGCCCGCCAGCATCGCCGATCCAGCGACACCCGCAGGGGAGGACTGGGTATTCGGCAGCGACTTCAGTCCCAATATCGCGCGCTATCGCCGCGGTACCGGGAATTACATCGTGCCGGCCGGGAAATATACGATCGGCGCATTGCGGATCACCGGCGATACGACCGTTACGTTCGAGAACCAGTCGACCATCACCGTAGCGCGGGGCGTCACGATCGGCGGCGGTACGAAGGTCGACTTCGGCAACAGCGACGTCAGCATCAATGGCGGGTTCGATGGTGCCGGCGTTACCTTCGGCAACGGCAACCTTTCGATCGGCAGCGGTGCGCTGGGTTTTTCGGGCGCGAACCGCATCGGCGATGGCCGCGTTTCGATTGCTGGCGACCTGGCGTTGAAGGGCGGCACGACGCTGACCATCGGCAAGGGCGCGCACGCGTTCCGGTCGATTTCGATCGGCGGCGGCAGCTGGATGTGGGCTGGTGCCGGCAACATCGATGTCGTTGCCGGCATCGATATCGGCGGTGGTTCGACGCTGGCGTTGGGCGATGGCACCTATCGTATCGGACGCGCCGCCAATGGCCGATCGATCGCACTTGCCGGAAGCGCGATCATGATCATGGGCGATGGCGCGTTCAGCGCGGGCGGCAGCGTCGCCAGCGAGGGTGGCAGCCGGCTGGTGTTCGGCAGGGCTGCCAACCACCGCATCAACGGCGACCTGAACGTCAAGGGTGCCGTGCTGTTCGGCGCGGGCCGGTACACGATTGCCGGTGATCTGGTGAACGGCACCGGCGGCACCACTTGGCCCTTTACGTCGGCCGTGACGAACCAGACGTATGGCACGCAACTCGACGGCGTTTCGACGAGCGATGTCGACATGGCAGGGGTGAACGTGACCTTCGTCCTGTCGGGTACGCTCAACCTGAGCGGCGGCGCGCGCAGCAAGCTCCTGTCCTCACCGAATGGCACGACGGCGGGGACGATCACCAGCGTGCTCATCGACAGCGCGACATCGACCGCGACCACATGGGGCGGCGGGTCGGACAGCGTCTTCAGCGGCGTGGTCCACGTTCCGGGTTCCGATGTGACGATCAGCGGCGGCAATTCGACCCAGTCCGCCGGGCAATGTTTCATGCTGATCGCCAACCGGATCACCGCGTCGGGCGGCAGCACGTCGGGATCGACCTGTGTCGGCCTGCCGGGCGGGGGCGGGGGCGGGGGCGGGGGTGGCAGCTCCGGCCGCAACAAAGTCGAGCTGATCCGGTGAGGATCCTGCGCCGAATCTCCATTCGACGCGATCGGCGCGGCGTGGCGACGATCGAATTCGCGCTGCTGACGTGTTTCGTCTTCGCCATCCTGCTCGCTGCGCTCGATTTCGGCATGTTCTTCATTCAGCGCAGCAATCTGGGCGCGGGCGTCGCATCGGCCGCGGTGTACGGCTTTTCGAACGCGTCGACCGTTCCCTACGCCAGCCTGCCGGCGATGGTGTCGGCGGTCGCCGGCGCACCCGTGGCGTCGGACGTGACGGTCACCATCGAATGCAATGACGGCAGTACACCATGCGTGAACCAGTCGCGGCAATGTGCCTGCCTGACCGATGCCGGTGGGTTTCGCGCGACGGCGACGTGCGGCGAAGCATGCACCGGCAGCGGCACGGGTGCGGTCTCCACATCCGGCTATTATCTGAAGGTGAAGGCCACCTATCAATACCGGCCGACCGTCGTGCCCTCCGATGTTTTTGGCGACACGACGCTGCAGCAATCGGCCGTGGTGCGGCTGCAATGACCGTTCGTACCCGAACCATCGCGTTCGCGACCGACGGGCGGGCCGCGACCGCCATCGAGTTCGCCCTGCTCGCCCCGGTTTTCCTCACCATGCTGTTCGGTATCATCGAAGGGTCGCGCTTTCTGTGGATCCGCCAATCGCTGACCGAAGTCGCGTTCAGCACGGCGCGCTGCACGTCGGTCGGCACCGATTGCGATACGCCGACGCACCGCGTCGCCTTCGCCATCGCTCGCGCGCAAAGCTATGGGCAGGCGCTGACCGCGGCCGATATCGACGTGACATCGAACACGGTCTGCAACGCCACGCCGGGAATGGTGAAGGTAACGTTGTCGACCCGGTTCGATTCACCCGCAGCCGGTTTGCTGCCATCCATGCCTGCCGACGTGCATGGGCTCGGCTGTTATCCCGTCCTGAAGTCCTGAACGGGCGCGCCCGCGATAGGCCGTCGCCGTCGGTGCCGCCATCCGGTTACGACGATCAGCACGGCAAGCCGATCTTACGGTTGCCAATGCGGCCGGTACGCGGGGTCGAGACGCCGATCGATGAAATAGGCCGCGCTGATGAATGCCAGATGGGTCAGCGCCTGCGGAAAATTGCCGAGCGGCCGGCCAGCCCGATCGACCTCTTCGGAAAACAGGCCCAGCCCGTTGCCATAGGCCATGCCCTTGGCAAGCGTCGTCTGCGCCGCCTCCATCCGACCGGCCCGCGCCAGGCACTCGGCATACCAGAAAGTGCAGGTCGTGAACGCGCCCTCGCCACCCTCCAGCCCATCGGCATTGCGATAGCGGTAGACGAGGCCGTCGTCGCGAAGCTGGTCGCCGATCGCGTCCAGCGTGCGCAGCCACACCGGATCGGTCGACGAGACGAAGCGCACCAGCGGCATCATCAGCAACGCCGCATCCAGTTCGCGCCCGCCACGCTCCTGCACGAAATAGCCGTGATCGGGATGCCGGAAATTCGTCCAGACATCCTCGACGATCGCGTCGCGGCATTCGGCCCAGACGACCAGCGGTGCCGGCAACGAGCGTTTCTTGGCCAGCCGGATCGCCCGGTCCAGCGCGACCCAGCACATCAACCGCGAATGCAGGAAGTGCCTCGGCTCCCCGCGCATCTCCCAGATACCGGCGTCCGGTTCCTGCCAATGCGCGATGACATGGTCGATGATGCCGCGCAGATGCTGCCAGCCGTCATGGCTGATCGCGGGCCCGTATTTGTTCGATAAATAGACGCTGTCGAGCAACTCGCCGAAGATGTCGAGCTGGCTTTGCGCGTGCGCCGCGTTGCCGATGCGGACCGGGCGGCTGCCGGCATAGCCCGCCAGATGCGGCAATTCCTGCTCGTCCGCCGCCTCCGATCCGTCGATCGCGTACATGATGCGGATCGGGTCGTCGGGCCCCGCTGCCATGACCCGGTCGGCGGCCCAGCGGTTGAACCGTTCGGCCTCGGCGACATAGCCCAGCCGGAGAAACGCATAGACGGTGAACGACGCATCGCGGATCCACGTCGCGCGATAATCCCAGTTCCGGCCCGCCCCGGTCGCTTCGGGCAAACCAAAGGTCGCGGCCGCCGCGATCGAGCCATGGCGCGCCGACGTCAGCAGCTTGAGCGCCAGCGCCGACCGCGTCATCGTCTCACGCCAGCGCCCGTCATAGGTGGATTGCGACGCCCAGCGCCGCCACGCATCGGTGGTCGCCGCGATATCGGCATCGACCAGATCGTCGCTCGGCCGCGACAGTCGATCCTCGCCGAGCAGGAACCACGCGCTCTGCCCGCGCTCCAGCGTGAAGTCGGCGCTGGCCGCATCGGCTTCGACGGTCAGCGGCACCGACGCGAACAGCCGCAACGCAAGGTCGCGACCGGCGAAGCGAATGCCGCCATCGACCGCCGCCACGCCGGGGATCTCGCGGGCATAGTCGAACCGCGGCGCACACCGGACCCGGAACCGGATCGACCCGCGCGTCACCGTCACCCGGCGGATCAGGCACCGGGCGTTGCAATCGGGATGCACGCGCGCGTCGGACAGCGGCATGAGGTCGCTGACCTCGGCGCTGCCATCCTCCGCCATCCACCGCGTCAGCAGCACATTGGTATCGGGCACATAGAGTTGCAGGTGCTGTGGCCGATCGAGCATCGGCACCAGCGTGAACGACCCGCCGTCTTCGGCGTCGAGCAGTTCGGCGAAGATCGTCGGGCTGTCGAGCGACGGCCAGCACAGATAGTCGATCGTCGCATCTCGCGCGACCAGTGCCGCCGTTTCCAGATCGCCGACGATGCCATGGTCGCCGATCGCGCGCAGCGGCTCAACCATGATCGCGCCCGTTGCGAGGGCGCATGGCTTCCGCCGCGCCGATCGCGACTGGATCGGCGTGCAGCGCGGCGGAATGAGACATGCGGCTCTCCTGTAATGCCGGGCGGCGCGTCAGGCGCCGGTCGGCGAGGCAGCGTTGACCGGTTTGGGTGCCGATACCGGGCGCAGCGTCTGTTCCTGCGCATCGGGGTCGATGCGCCGCGTGCGCGCCAGAGGCTCGATCGGTACCGGGCCGCCGGACCGCAGCGCCTCCACGATCGCCTCGATCACCAGCAGGTCGGCCAGCCCTTCCTCGCCATCGGGCTCGGGGGTACGATCGTTCAGGATGCAGTCGGAGAAATAGCGCAATTCGCCGCCGAACTGGTCGGTTTCCTTATAGGTCTTGTGCGACTGCTCCTCGCTGATCTGGCGATACTGCTCCAGCCCCTGCCCGAAACCGAAGGCGGGGTTCATCTCGATCGACCCCTTGGTCCCGGCGATGGTGAAGCTGTCGACGCTGTTGCCATAATAGCCGACGGTGAATTGCGCGAGCCGGTCGCCGGGCAGGCGCAGCGTTACCGCGATCGTATCGTCGAGATCGCCCAGTCCCGCTTCCGCATGGCGCACCCCCACGGCCGACACGACCTCGACCGGTTCGTCGCCGAACAGATAGCGAATCGCGTTGATCGGATAGGCCCCCATGTCGAACAGCGGCCCCGCCTCGATTCCGTTGGTCGCGCGGTGATTGGCGGGATCGACCATCTGGATGAAACAGGCGGTGAAGGCGACCAGATCGCCCAGTTCGCCCGCGCGGATGCGGCGGATAGCATCCAGCGTCGCCGGTTCGAAATGCAGGCGATAGGCGGTCATCAACTTGGCACCGCCACGCTCCGCCGCCGCGATCATCGCGCGCGCCTGGTCCGCCGAAACCTCGATCGGCTTCTCGCACAAGACATGGATGCCCGCCTCCAGCGCGGGCACCGCGAATTCGGCATGCCGCCAGTTCGGGGTCGCCAGATAGAGCGCGTCGATCGTGCCCGACTGAAGCAACTCGGGAAACTGTTCGTACGAATAGCGGGCGGCCACGCCGTACCGCTCGCCGAGTGCCCCCAGCTTTTCGGGATCGCCCGATACCAGCGCGGTCATCTCCGAATTGCCGGTATGGTCGACGCCGGGCATCAGCGCTTCCTGCGCGATATCGCCCAACCCGACGATCGCATAGCGCACCTTGCGTCCGCCCAGACCGAGTGCCGACATAATGCCCATAACTAACTCACCTGTCGTTTTACGAGCGTCGCAACCGCCTCAGGTGGTGCAATTGTTCCAATGGGCTGCCAAAGCGTCCGGGAGGAGCGGGCGGTCCGGTTCGGGGGCGGTGTTCGTCGGGCAGTTGGTCCACCTCGGCCTCCGTCAGAAGGCTGACGATCGGTTCTCGGTGCTTTCGCTTGCTTTCCTGCCTTCGAAGGAACGATTGCCACGCTCGGGTGGATGAAAGCAGGGGGGTGCCTCCGCGGCGGTCATCCGGGCGTATGGTTCCGGCCATCCACATCGTTCCGTACCTATCGGAACGGCGAGTTTCGTTGGGTACGGGCGGTCCGTCCTGCTTGACCCGTCTTCCCCGTCCGGAATAGTCAGCGGGGCAACGGCAACGGATGAGCATTCTGCAGGCGATGAATCAGGACAGCTCGGCCGACTTCGCCTTGACCTCGTTCGGCTTTACCGAACTGGAATCGCGGCTGTATTGCGAATTGCTCCGCACGGGTTCGGCGTCGGGATACCGGCTCGCCCAGCGTATCGGCAAGGCGGCGGCGAATGTCTATCAGGCGCTGAACAGCCTGACCCAGAAGGGGGCGGTACTGGTCAGCGACGATCTCGAGGACAAGCGGACCTACAGCCCGATTTCCCCGCAGCACCTGCTGAAGATGCTGCAGGAGTCGTTCGAGGAACGGCATGCCTCCGCGCTGGCGAAGCTGGAGGCGGTATACAAACCCCAGAGCGACGAACGCGTCTATTCGGTGCAGGGCGTGCAGCAAATCTTCGAGCGTGCCCGCGCTATGCTGGAATCGGCCAGGGAGATCGTGCTGATCGATTTCTTCCCGGAAATCTACGACCTGCTGCGCGACGAGGTCGAGGCGGTTCGCGCGCGGGGGGTCACCATCGCCGGGATCGCGTACCGGCCGGGCGATGCCGGACCGGACATGCCGCTGAACAGGGATGCGGCCGATCTGGTCTCCTCGCGCTGGCCGGGACTGGGACTGATCATCATCGCCGATGGCTGCCAGTATCTGGTCGCGCAATTGTCGCGTGACATGACGACGGTGCTGAACGGTGTCTGGACCGATAGCGTGTTTCTCAGCTGCATCTTTCATAGCGCCGTCGCCGCCGATATCCGGCTGGTCGCATTGCGCGCCGACGTATCCGATCCGTTGCGGCATCTGTCGTTACAAGGGTCGACACCGCCCGGCCTGAAGTCCTTGCTGAACGAGCAGGAGCGCTAAGAGTCCGTTTGAAAATGCGCCGTAGCGCATTTTTGCGGTGCCGGCCCGCTCCCCCTCGGGTCCCAGCAAAGTAATACTTTGCTGGGCTACCCTCTCCCGGCCACCCACACGGTATCCTGATGGATGGCCGGGAGGGGGAGCGGGCCGGCACCGCCTGCAAAACTCGCTCTACCGCGAGTTTTCAAACAGGCTCTAAGAGGCGCGTCAGACGCCCCGTGGCCGGCGGGGAGGGGGCGGTGACGAGCAACGCCACGAACCGGTTCTCGCTCGCGCCAGATGCCCGGCGGTGCTGAAGCACGAGCAGGCTCATCCATTACGCTGATCGACTATGACATCGATTGCGGCGAAGATCGGCTGCGTCGGGCAGGTGCTGCGCCTGTATAACTACGATCGCCGCGCGCGATCTGGCGATGACGCTTGTCCACCCGGCCTTTGGTCCCGCCCGATGAAGCGACGGTGCCCGCCATATTGCAGTTGACAATCGGTTAGTAGTAATCGCTAATCATACTCGGTGAACGAAAGTATACTGTAGCCGCCCGTTCGTTGGTCCTTTTTTCCAAGGGGCCGAGCCAGGGGGGCGACGGATCATCAACCGAACGGGGGGTTAATATCATGAGCACGTACAGCGTTGGATGGAGCGGCGGTCCAAGCTTGAAGATCGCTGGATGGTCCAAGGAAAATGACGCAGAATCGTTCAGCGGTGCCGATAGCCTGCTGAAGGCGGCCGCTGCGACGACCGATGCCACCTTCACGGCACCGGGCCTGACCGATCCAATCGCCGCCAATCAGTGGCACCTGGGCAAGCTCGGCGGCATCGCCAAGCTGTGGGAAGAATATACCGGCAAGGGCGTAAAGGTCGGCGTCTATGATTCCGGCATCGATACGCGGGTAGCGGAGATTGCCGCGAACTATGATGCCAGCAACGAAGTCGTCGTCGATGGCGTGCGCTACAACGGGACCTACCGGCCGATCGCCGGGCCCCACGGCACCGCCGTTGCCGGGTTGATCGCGGCGGCCCGTGACGGCGAAGGCACGGTCGGAATCGCGTATGATGCGAAGATCACCGGGATCAATATCTTCGATCCCTATTCGGGGGGCAAGCTCGACCCCGGCATCTTCATCAACGTCGAGGATCAGACCCGTTTCCTCAGTGCGTTCGCGCAGGGCAACAAGTTCGACATCACGAATCATAGCTGGGGCGGCGAACCGTCGCACTTCCCCACCGCGAACCGCGCGTTGGAAGGCAGCCGCGCGGCGTTGTTGATCGATGCGCTCGAAAGCACCGCTGCTACCGGACGCGGTGGTCTGGGTACCATCGCCGTCAAGGCGGCGGGCAATTACGGCACCATCCTGAACAACGATCCGACGCCCTATGGCGTGGACGGCGAAGGGGAATCCGTGTCGACGGACCGGCACTGGATTTCGGTGGCCGCCTATCGCGAAGCGGATGGTTTCGCATCGGCCTATAGCGCGCGGGGCGCGCAACTGCTGATCAGCGCGCCGTCCAGCGACTATCGCAACGTCGGCGGCACCGGAATATGGTCGAGCGATGCCAAGGGATATGAGGGGTATAACCTGACCAGCGATCCGGGCGGCGACCTGGACTATACCGATGATTTCGGAGGAACGTCGGCGGCCACGCCGATCACCAGCGGTGTGATCGCCCTGATGCTCGACGCGAACGACCAATTGGGCTGGCGCGATGTGAAGGATATTCTCGCCGCATCGGCCACGCTTCCGGTGGCGTTCGATACCGGGCCGGTTTCCACCACGATCGAAACCAATGGTCGCCCCCTCACCGTGTCCTTCAACGAGGACCGGTTCAAGGTGACCGGTGCCGAAGCCGGCTCGGTCAATGGCGGCGGGCATCATTACAGCACCGATTATGGCTATGGCGCGCTGAACGCCTTCAACGCGGTCAGGATGGCCGAAGTGTGGAGCCTGTTCGGAACCGCCAAGACGTCGGCAAATGAAGTCGTTTCCTCGACGTCAGTCGCATTCAATACGCCCGTCGTCCTGCCGGAGTTCGTTTTCAATCCGGAAACCGGCAACAGCAGCGTGAAAACGACGCCCACGGTGTTCAAGATCAACGTGACGGAAGATGTGAATATCGAGCATCTCGATGTTTTCTTCAGCTATTCGACGCCTGAAGCATTTTTGAACTACACCCGGGCATTCGATATCATCGTGACCTCGCCGACGGGCGTCAGCTACAATGTGAGCATGGCCTCCGAGCCAAGCAATTTCGGTCCGGGCAAAAACGGTCCCGGCACCGAAGTGATCGGGCTTGCAGGATTCCGGGGCGAAACGTCGGTCGGGGAGTGGACGGTCACGTTCACCGATCCGGTCCTCGACTTTCAGTCGATCATGAACAGCATCAAACTGAACTTCTTCGGAGCAGCCGTCACGAACGACGACCTGTACAGCTACACCGATGAATTCTTCACGATGGCAGCGGTTGCCGGCGAGAGCGGCCGCACCATGCTGGTCGATCGCGACGGTGGCATCGACTGGATCAACGCCGCTGCGGTGACGAGCGACGTCGTCCTGAACCTGGCCGGTAATGGCGGAGGTGCCAGCTTCGGCGACCAGAAGGCGTTCGCCATCGGTCGCGGTACGGTCATCGAAAACGCCGTTACCGGTGACGGCAACGACGCGTTGACCGGCAACGGCACCGCCAACAAGCTGTACGGCATGCGGGGTAGCGACAAGCTGTTCGGCCTGGGCGGCGACGACCTGCTCGATGGCGGCGCGGCCAACGATTGGCTCGATGGCGGCAAGGGCAATGACGTGCTGACCGGTGGTGCCGGCAACGACGTCTTCTTCTTCGATAACAAGGGAACGTCGGGCTTCGACCGCATCACTGATTTCTCGAAGGGTGACCGTCTGTTGGTCAACCGTGCGCTGCGCGACGGGAATGGCGACGGCATCATCACCTTCGGCAAGGACGGTGTGCTCAACCTCGACGCATCCAGTCGCGGCGACCGGGTGCAGCTCGACGGCGTCGATCCGGCGTCCGGGTTGAAGTTCGTCGGGATGAACGACGGGTATTACGTCTATGTCCTGAATGACGCGACGGCCGGACTACACGGCTGATCGAACGGGCCGCGCCGGACGTTCCGGCGCGGCCAAGCAGTGCCGGGAACAGTTTTTAACGCGTGTGCGGATCACGCCGTGGCAGTATTTGCCTGTCGAACGTCGAACAATGCGATCCGCCGCTACCCACGCTGCCCGGCGACCGGCATGTTCGACGCCATGCTGTAAACGCTGGCTGATGCGGTCGACCGCGACGGCGCGGGACAGCGCTGCTCCCATGTCGAAGGCGTACCCATCGGCCGCCTGCATTGCCGACTTCACCGCCCCGGCGGCGCATCGACGGTCGCTTCGATCGCGCGGTCGTTGGCAAAACCATGCCCAATGGGATGCGCCGGCTGGCGGCCGAGTAGGGTAGGCCGAGGGTGTGCCGTGTACTTGCAAGCCATCCGGTCCGGTTCGCTCCTTGACCAGTCGTCGCAGGCGACCTGGCTATTCGTACGGATGCAGGCGCGCTTCCCGCTGTCGCTGCGGAACGTCGACGACCTGTTGTTCGAGCGCGGCCTCTACGCGCAAGCGTCATGGCACGCCGGAAGCGATCGCAACCGATGGGCTGTGGTCCTGCCGTGTGGCGATGAAGGAGCTCGGCAACGCGGGCGAACAGGATGTCAGCTGCCGGGCAGGACACGGTTCGCGTTACACGGACAGCGCCCCATCGACCTGATACCTGGCCGAGCACCTCTATCCGACCGGTGATAGGAGCGTCCGTATGGCGGGTCGCAGAGTCCGAAACGGACTGCCCCGACCGCGCCTTTGTCAAAGGCGACCAGCATCCCGGCTACCACCGCTACCGCAAGATGTCCGGCGCACGACGCCTCCCGACCACCGTAGCAACGCGGATCATCGCATACAAAAAAAGGGCCGCGACAGAAGTCGCGACCCCATTCTCAGGAGAGGAGGGTAGGTCAGAGCGTCAGGCGGGCGCTCACTTGGAACTGGCGATCGCTCTTGAAGTACGAACGTGGTGCTTCCTGGCCTTCGTCGTTCAGTACGAACGTAGTCCGCGTGGTCGCATCGAGCAGGTTCTGGACCTGGACGCCGATCTTGAACTGCGGATTGACCGTGTAGAACAGCGATGCGTCCATCTGCCCGGTTGCCAGCGCATAGACCGGCAGGAACGGGAAGCAGCAGTCGCGATTGGTCAGCAGATACTTCGACCGCCAGCTATACGCGACACGCGCATAGACACCGGCCAGATCGTAGAAGGCCGAGACGTTGAAGTTGTACTTCGACAGCTGCGACAGCGGCAGGTTGTCGTACAGCCCCGCAACGTCGAGCGGCGGACGGTTGCCGTCCTCGGGCCGGTTGTCCGGCACTGCATTCGGGATCTTGCCTGCATCGATATAGGTGAAGGTGGCCTGCGACCCCAGTCCGCGCAGTGCGCCGGGCAGGAAGTCGTAGGTCTGCTGGTACGACAGCTCCGCACCCTTGATGTCGGCATTGCCGGGCACGTTGACCGGGCCGTTGATCGTCGCGGCAAAGGTCTGGCCGTTGTTCGTGAAGCTGCGGCTATACCCGAAATTGTCGAGGACGATGTTCGACAGCTGCTTGTAGAACACCGCCGCGGTCAGCGAGCCCACCTTGGCGAAATACCATTCGGCGGTCACGTCGACTTGCTTGGCGTCGATCGGCTTCAGGAACGGGTTCCGCGAATTGGCACTGAAGCCGTAGATGCCGGTCGTGTTCGCCGACGACGGGTTGAGCCCGACGAAGTTGCGCAGGTCGGTGAAGCCCGGCCGCGAGATCGCCTTCGATGCCGCAAGGCGGAACAGCAGCTGCGAGTTGGGCTGGAACTTGATGTTCAGGCTCGGCAGCCACTTGTCGAAAGACTGGCTTGCGACGTCGGAGGCGTTGCCGCTGTTCGAGAAGGCGACGATCGCCGCCTGCTGGGCCGCGGACACCGTACAGATCGGGCGGACCTGGTTGTTGGTGTTCGGGCTGGCGCAGAACGCGGCGACGGTCGGGAACCCGCCCAGCGTATTGGCGATGTTCGGGAAGGTGGTGCCACCGAACGACTGGTCCTCGGTGTGGACGAAGCGCACGCCGATGTTACCCGACACATTGCCCTCGCCGCCGCCAATGTTGTCGACGCCGAAGTCGAGACGGGCATAGCCGGAATAGGTCTTCTCAGTGATGCGATAGACCTCGCTCGGCCGGAAGAAGCCGTCGATCAGGTTGGCACCGCGATCCTCCAGCGGAGTATAGCCGCCGCCGCCCTGGCGGGTGGCGGTACGCAACAGCGCGGTGAGCGCGTCATGGTTGGTAAGGACGCCGTCCTGAATGCCCCAGACTACCGGCGGCTGGACCGCTTCGCCGCGATAGAAGTCGGCGAAGTTGACCGGCGTCATGCTGTCACGATACCGATCGACGGTTGCAAGGCCCGAGGTCCAGGTGTCCGACACCGCGCCCCAGTTGTTGTAGTCGTTCGCCTTCACCGTCTGGTCGCGGGTGGTGTAGCGGCCACCGACGCGAACCTTGCGCAGGAACGAGTCTTCCGACACGTCATATTGCGCATCGGCGCGGAACGCCCATTCGTCGCCGTCGCTATGCGTGCGGTTATTCATCGCATCGCGAATGAAGGTGTTGGTCTGGCTCGCGAAATACGGACCGATCGCCTGGTTGCCCGGCGGGACCAGCGTGATCTGCGGCACGTCGCCGCGCCCGTCGATGTTGACGCCGCTGAAGGTCGCCAGTTCGACCACGTCGTCCGAATCGCGTGCCTTCGAATAGACATACTGCCCATCGAAGTTCAGGTGCAGGCGGTCGGTCGGGTCCCACTTGACGTTCAGCGACTGGTCCTGCGTGAACCCGTCGGTTTGGAAATAGCGGTTGCCGAGCGTCGTGTACTGACCGCCGAACTGCTTGATCAGCGTCCCGCTGGTGAACAGGCCGTCGTCGTTATAGGTCGGCTGGCTGAAGGTCTGTCCGGCAACCGGCGCGAACGAGTTATAGCCTTGCGGGAAGATCTGGTTCGCATCGCCGTAATAGACGTTGGGTTCGACGGTACGGTCGAGCCAGCTCTGCGACGATTCGGCGCGCAGGAACTGTGCGGTGACCAACAGGCTGCGCGACGCGTTCTCATACTGCGCTGCGCCCGAATAGCCGACGCGCTTGCGGTCGAATTCCTGCATGCGCATGCCCGCGCCCAGCGGCACGTACACGGAGTCGCGACCCGCCGGCACCGGATAGCGGTCCCACAGCGTCGACTGGTACGGCGTACCCGGGTTCAGGATGCGGCCTTCGCTGCCATCCTGCTGGCCGTTCTGGTTGGTGTCGTCGTTGAAGCGCGGCAGGAACGACGAATAGAATACCGAGTCCGACCGGCTGCGCTGCCGGTTGTAGCTGCCGCTGGCCATGATGCCGAATCGGCCGCCACTCGGGATGTCCCACTGCTTCGAGAACAGGCCGACCACCGCCGGCTCGCTGCGGCCGTTATAGTCGCCATAGTTGACGCTACCCGACAGGTAGATCAGCGTTTCCTTGGTATCGAACGGCTTGCGGGTGTTGATGTTGACCGAACCCGAAATGCCGCCTTCGATCATGTCGGCGGTCAGGTTCTTGTACACCTCGACCGATCCGACCAGTTCGGTCGGCACGTCGTTGAAGCCGATCTCGCGACCGCCGCTGACGCCGAAGCTGTCGCGGCCGTTGAATTCGCCACGGACATAGGAAAGGCCTCGGATGGTAACGCCCGACCCTTCGACCGAAAAGTGTGCGGTGTCGGTCGCAGCGGCAAAGCGGGTGATCGCGACGCCCGGTACGCGCTGCAGCGCTTCGTTGACCGACCGGTCGGGAAGCGCGCCGATATCCTCGGCGGTAATCGCGTCGACAACGGTGTCAGCATTGCGCTTGATCGACTGCGCGTTCGCCAGCGACTGGCGCAGGCCGGTGACAACGATGTCATCGCCGCTCGCCTGATCGGCTGCCGGGGTCTGGACGTCCGCTACCGTGACGTTCGACTGCTCGGGAGCGGACTGGTTGTCGATCGACATGCTGCCCGAAACCGGACGCTTGCCCGCGCCGGCACCGGCCGGAACCGAATTGTCGGTTTGCGACGTATCCGTCTGCGGTGTCGACTGGTCGTCGCGCGATGCCGGCGCAACCGTCGTCTGCGCCATCGCGCCCGTCGCTGCCAGCTGCACCGCGACCGTCAGCGCCAGCAACGACGCCGTCGTGCCCAGCCGCTTGCGCGTATTCAAACCATTCATGGCGAATTGCTTCCCCATCACGCTTCCTCTCCCCGGACGTCCCATTGGCGGGACTCAACCTTGTACGCTCGATGACGACGAACGATTTCTCTCGCTAGTTACCTCAATTCGGCAACACAACAGAAATATTGCAAGTTGCTTTAATTAAGGATGATCGCCAATCCACTGTGGCACTACGGCGACACTTGTGAGACGGAGCGGCATGAAACAGGGAGAGGGGCGCAAGGTCCGGGTCGTCGTCGTCGGTGGTGGCACCGCCGGATGGATGACCGCTGCCGGACTCGTCGGCCTGCTGCCGGCGGCGTGCGACGTGACGCTGGTCGAATCGGAAGCGATCGGCATTGTCGGGGTCGGCGAGGCGACTTTGCCGCATCTGCGCCTCTACCTCGAACGGCTCGGCATCGACGAGCGTGCGTTCATGGCCGCGACCGACGCGACCTATAAGCTCGGCATCGAGTTTCGCGATTTCGGCCGGATCGGCGACCGTTATATCCATCCGTTCGGCACCTATGGCCGTCCGCTCGCCGGGGTCGCCTTTCACCATTACTGGTTGCGGCGCGACCGGGCCGGCGCGGTCCAGCCGATCGGTGCCTTTTCCGCCGGGGTGGTCGCCGCCGAACGCCGCCGCTTCGAACGCCCCGGCAACGATCCGGGCGATCCGACGACGTCGTTCGGCTATGCCTATCAGTTCGATGCGACCCGCTTCGCCCCGTTCCTGCGCGACTGGGCCGAGGCGCGCGGGGTGACCCGGATCGAGGGCCGGATCGTCGGTGCCGACCGCCAGGGCGACAGCGTCGCGGCGGTCGAGCTGGACGACGGTCGCCGGATCGAGGGGGACTTGTTCGTCGACTGTTCGGGCTTTCGCTCGCTGCTGCTCGGCGAAACGCTCGCGGAGCCGTGGGAGGACTGGTCGCACTGGTTGCCCTGCGACCGTGCGGTCGCCGTCCCCTGCGCCAGCCCGTCCGGCCCGATCGAACCCTATACGCGGGCAACGGCCATGCCGGCCGGATGGCGCTGGCGCATTCCGCTGCGCCACCGGGTCGGCAATGGCTATGTCTATGCCAGCGCCCACTGCAGCGACGACGAAGCCGTCGCCGCGCTGCTCGCGGGCCTTGATGGCGAACCGCTTGCCGACCCGCGCCCGTTGCGGTTCAGGGCCGGACGCCGTCGCCGCAGTTGGAGCGGCAATGTCGTTGCGGTGGGTCTCGCCTCGGGCTTTCTGGAACCGCTCGAATCGACGAGCATCTATCTGGTGCAGGCGGCGATCACGTCGCTGATCGAGCATTTCCCCGACACCCGCGTCGCGCCAGCCGATCGCGACGGCTTCAACGCCGCGATCGATGCCGAATATGACCGCATCCGCGACTTCCTGATCCTTCACTATCATGCGACCGAGCGCGCCGATTCGCCCTTCTGGAATCATGTGCGCACGATGACGATCCCCGACACGCTGGCCGACAAGCTGGCCTTGTGGCGCGGCAGTGCGCAGGTCGCCCGCTATGGCCATGGTCTGTTTCTCGAACCCAGCTGGGTCGCGGTCTATCTCGGTCAGCGGGTCGTGCCCACCGGTTGGGACCCGCGCGCCGACCAGCCCGACGCGGCCGGCCTCGACCGGGCACTCGGCTCGTTGGCACAGGCGATCGCCGACCGGGTCAGGGCGATGCCCGGCCATGACGCGGCACTCGGCCTGTGACCGGCAACGTCCGCCAGCAGCTGCGGTCGGTCGCGGTCGTCGGCGGCGGCCCGGTCGCGCTGATCGCCGCGGTCGCCTTTGCCCAGGCGCTTCCCAGTGCCACGATCACCCTCGTTCCCGCGCCCGTCGCGCCCGACGCACTGGCCGACCGCTTCCCGATCGCACTGCCCGCCACCCACGACCTGCTGGCGACGCTCGGTCTGTCACCCGAACGGTTGCTGGCAAAGGGCATCGCCCGTCCGCGCCTCGCCACCCGGTTCGATGCGTGGAGTCGCGATGGCGGCGCGTGGATGGTCGGGGACGACAGTGCTGCGACCCTTCCCGAAGGACGGCTGCACGCCGTCTGGCTGCGCGCGCATGGGCTTCGCCGTTTCGATGAACTGATTCCTGCCTGCGTCGCCGCGAGCGCCGGTATCGTCGATCCGCGTATCGAGCCGGCATTGCAGATCGACCCCGGCCGGTTCGCGCAGGTGCTGGGCAGCATCGCCGGTCAGGCCGGTGTGCGTCCGGTCGCCGCGTTCGCCGCGTTCGACGGCGACCGGCTGGCGCTGCACGACGGTACCCATGTCACCGCCGATCTGTTCATCGACGCCAGCGGCCCGCCGCGCCTGTTGAGCCACGCCGCATCGTTCGCGGATTGGGCAGCAACGCTGCCGGCCACCCGCCTGACGGTATCGCCACCGGTCGCCGATCCCGGCCCGATCGACCGGTATCGCGCTACCCCGACCGGCTGGACCGCCGATTGGCCGGGCGCGACGGCGACCGCCGGCAATGGCGGCGACGGCATCGCGATCGTACCGGGGCGGCTGATCGCGCCGTTCGATGGTAAGGTGCTCGCCATCGGCGATGCCGCGGTCCAGCCGGGGCCGCTCGGCCGGATGGGCTTCACCCTCGCGCTGACCCAATTGGCGCTGATCCACGAGTTGATGCCCGCCCGCGACCCCGAACCGCTGCTGGTCGCCGAAATCAACCGGCGCGCCGGCGAACGGGCCGACCGGTTGCGCGATTTCCTGGCCACACATTATCATGCCGGCGGCCGCACCACCGGGCCGTTCTGGCACCGTCTTGACCGGCATCCCCGTCCGGCGTCGCTCGACCGCCTGCTCACGCAGTTCGCGCGTCGCGGCCAGGTCGTGACCGACGACGAGGAAACCGTGTCCCGCGACGCATGGCTTGCCGTCCTGCTGGGGCAGGGGATACGCCCCGAACGACCCGATCCGGCTGGGCTGTCGCTTTCGCCTGCCGAAGCCGCCCGCGCGATCGACACGCTTGCCGCGCGCCTCGCCGCGCTGGAGTTTCCATCATGACCGATCCGATCCGTACCGTCGTCATCATCGGCGGCGGCACCGCCGGCTGGATGACCGCCGCCGCCGCCGGCCGCTATCTCGACGATGGCCGGCGGCGTATCAAACTGGTCGAATCCGACGCGATCGGCACGGTCGGCGTGGGCGAGGCGACCATTCCCTCGATCCTGAACTTCAACAAGCTGCTCGGCATCGACGAAGTCGAATTCCTGCGCGAAACGCGCGGCAGCTTCAAACTCGGCATCGAATTCGCCGGCTGGCACACTGCCGATAGCCGCTATTTTCACCCCTTTGGCAACTTCGGTCGCGATATCGAGGGGGTCAATTTCCACCAGCTCTGGGCAAAGCTGAAGGGGCAGGACGGCATCGGCCCGATCGGCGATTATTCGCCGGCGACCGTCGCCGCGCGCGCCAATGCGTTCGGCCCGCCGCATCCCGACCCGCGATCGCCGCTGTCGGGCATCGCCCATGCCTATCATATCGACGCCACCCTCTATGCCCGGTTCCTGCGCCGCCGCGCCGAAGCGGACGGCGTCGCCCGGATCGAGGGGCGCATCGTCGCCGTCGAGCATAGCGCCAACGGCCATGTCGCCGCCGTCCGCCTCGACGATGGCCGCCGGGTCGAGGGCGACTTGTTCATCGACTGCTCGGGCTTTCGCAGCCTGTTGCTGGGCGAGGCGATGGGGGTCGGGTTCGAGGACTGGTCGCACTGGCTGCCGTGCGACCGTGCCATCGCAGTGCCCACCGAACGCACCGAACCGGTGCTGCCCTATACCCGCGCGACTGCGCATGCCGCCGGCTGGCAATGGCGTATCCCGTTGCAGCATCGCACCGGCAACGGCGTGGTCTATGCCAGCCGCTACATGGATGACGATGCGGCGGAGGCGTTGCTGCTAAGCCGCCTCGACGCCGCGCCCACCGCGACCCCGCGTCGCCTGTCGTTCACCGCCGGGCAGCGCGATGCGATGTGGGCGGGCAATGTCGTCGCGATCGGCCTGTCGGGCGGGTTCCTCGAACCGCTCGAATCCACCAGCATCCACTTGATCCAGCAGGGGATATCGAAACTGTTCGCGCTGTTCCCCGATCGGGGCTTTTCGCCCGTCGAGCGCGACGAATATAATCGGCAGATGGCCGACAATTACCGGTCGATCCGCGACTTCATCATCCTCCATTATCATGCGACCGTGCGCGACGACTCCCCGTTCTGGAACCATGTCGGCACCATGGACGTCCCCGACAGCCTGACCCGCAAGATCGAGCTGTTCCGGCAAAAGGGCCGCATCTTCCGCTACGAGGACGAGTTGTTCGCGACGCCCAGCTGGGTCGCGGTGCTGCTGGGGCAGGGGGTCGAACCGGTCGGGTACGATCCCGTGGCCGACGCGCTCGACGAGGAACGCCTGCTCCCCGCGATCCGCCAGATGCGCAGCGCGACGGCGGCGGCGGTCGCGACCCTGCCGCAACATGGCGCGGTGCTGACGCGGCTGAAATGACCGGGGCCAGACCGCCCGTCGATCCGGTGGTCACGCCCGACCGACTGGCCGCGCGCGGAGCATGATCCGGACGCGACCGTCCGAAGCGTTCTGCTGGTCGCCCGCGGCCACGCTTGATCCCGATGGGGCTTGGTGGTTGTTAGGCGCATGACCCCGTTACCGCCATCGCCCCCCTCTGCCCGGTGGCATCCCCGTCTGGTCGAGGCGGCACTGGCGTTGCACGACAATCGCCTCGGCGAGGCGGAACCGCTGCTGCGCCAGCATCTGAAGGCCGACCCGTTCGACGCGCGTGCGATCCGCATGCTGGCCGAACTCGCCGGGCGGATCGGGCGCTACAAGGATGCCGAAACGCTGTTGCGCCGCGCGCTGGAGCTGTCGCCGGTATTCCACGCGGCGCGCGCCAATCTGGCGATCGTGCTGTATCGCCTGAACCGTCCGATGGAGGCGATCGCCGAACTTGACCTGTTGCTGGAGGAAGAGCCCGACCATGTCGGCCATGCCAATCTGAAGGCGGCGGCGCTCGGGCGGATCGGCGGATTCGACGAAGCGATCACGCTGTACGAAACCGTGCTGCGCGACGCGCCCGATCAGCCGCGGGTGTGGATGAGCTATGGTCATATGCTCAAGACCGTCGGGCGACAGGCGGACGGCGTTGCCGCCTATCGCCGGGCCGTCGCGATCACGCCCTCGCTGGGTGAGGTGTGGTGGAGCCTCGCCAACCTGAAGACGGTCGCGTTCGACGACGCCGACATTGCTACGATGACGGCGGCGCTGGCGCGCGACGATGTCAGCGTCGAGGATCGCTTCCACCTCGACTTCGCGCTGGGCAAGGCGTTCGAGGATCGCCGCCGGGCGCAGGAAGCGTTCGCGCATTACGATGCGGGCAACCGGCTGCGGCGGACGCAGATCGTCTATGATGCGGAGGAGACGCGGCGCTTCGTCGATGACAGCGTCGCAACCTTCGACGCGGCGCTCATCGCCGCGCGCGCCCGGCTGGGATCGACGGCATCCGATCCGATCTTCGTGCTGGGCATGCCGCGGTCCGGATCGACGCTGATCGAACAGATCCTGTCGAGCCATTCGCTGGTCGAGGGGACGTCGGAATTGCCAGATGTGCCCGCGCTCGCCCGTGCCGTGGCCGACTATCCCGCCGGGCTCGCCGCACTCGATGGTGCGCAGTTGCAGGCGATGGGGGACGACTATCTACGGCGTGCTGCGGTGCAACGGCGTACCGACCGGCCGTTCTTCATCGACAAGCTGCCCAACAACTGGGCGCATCTGCCGCTGATCCTGTTGATGCTGCCGAACGCCCGCGTGATCGATGCCCGCCGCCATCCGCTCGGTTGCTGTTTTTCGAACTACAAACAGCATTTCGCGCGGGGGCAGGCGTTCAGCTACGACCTGACCGATATGGGCCGCTATTACCGCGACTATGTTAGGCTGATGGCGCATGTCGACCGGGTCGCACCGGGCCGCGTGCACCGGGTGTTCTACGAACAAATGGTCGACGATACCGAGGCGGAGGTGCGTCATTTGCTGGATGCATGCGGCCTCGGTTGGGAACCCGCCTGCCTGTCCTTCCACGAAACGCGGCGGCCGGTGCGGACCGCCAGTTCCGAGCAGGTTCGCCAGCCGATCTATCGCGACGGGACGCAGGCATGGAAGCCGTTCGATCCATGGCTGGGCCCGCTGCGCGACAGCCTTGGCGACGTGCTGACCGCCTATCCGGCCGTGCCGGCATTCGATGGATCGTTAAGAGCAGCGTTGTAAAACTGTCACGCTGCACCTGCGAAATGATTCTGCGGACCGCAGCGTGTTGACGGTCAGGGCGCGCTAGTTAACCTTGCGTAACATTATGTTGCGCTGGGGGGTTTTATGGTGCCGATCGTTCGCCGAACGCTGAGCGTCGCTTTGCTTCTTTCGTCCGCGCTCACGACCCTGCCGGCATTGGCGCAGTCGGCGACCCAGCAGCCCGCCGATGCGCCAGCCGGTCCGGCACCGGCCGACGACAGCCAGGACGAGATCATCGTCACCGCGCAAAAGCGGGACGAGAATATCCAGAGCGTGCCGATCAGCATTCAGGCGATCGGGACCCGGCGGCTCGACCAGCTGAACGTGACGAGCTTCGCCGATTATTCGCAGCTGCTGCCCTCGGTCGCGTTTCAGAGTTCGCAGCCGGGCGTCACCACCGTCTATATGCGCGGGGTCGCCAGTGGTGGTGACGGCAACCATTCCGGCTCGCTGCCATCGGTCGGCGTCTATCTGGACGAACAGCCGGTGACGACGATCGGCGGCACCCCCGACATCCATATCTATGACGTGGCGCGCATCGAAAGCCTCGCCGGGCCGCAGGGGACGCTGTACGGTGCGTCGTCCGAGGCCGGCACGATCCGGATCATCACCAACAAGCCCGACCTGAAGGAGTTTTGCGGCAGGGTCGATGGCGAGCTCAACACCGTGAAATCGGGCGGCACGGGCGGCCGGCTGGAAGGGATGCTGAACATCCCGCTGTCGCAAAATGCGGCGTTGCGGGTCGTCGGCTTCTATCAGCATGATGCCGGCTTCATCGACAATGTCCCGGGCACGCGCAGCTTCACCGGCGGCATCACCGTCGACAACCCCGAATTCGTCGAAAAGGATTATAACGATGCCGATCTGTGGGGCGGCCGCGCCGCGCTGAAGATCGATCTCGACGACAACTGGACGGTGACGCCGACCATATTGTACCAGGAACAGCGCGCCCATGGCACCTTCGGCTACGATGCCAAGGTCGGCGACCTCGAGGTTCAGCACTTCTTCCCCGAATATCGCCGGGACCGTTTCGTACAGGCGGCGCTGACGATCGAGGGCAAGGTCGGCAATTGGGACCTGACCTATGCCGGTGCCTATTTCGACCGGCGCGCGCTGCAATCGTCCGACTATACCGATTATGCCGAAGCCTATGATTCGCTCTACGCGTCGGTCGGCGGCATCGCCGGCTATTTCTATTTTCAGAACAATGCCGGGCAGCAGATCGATTCGCGCCAGCGCATCATCGGCACCGATCATTTCAAGAAGATGAGCCAGGAACTGCGCGTCGCATCGCCGCAGGACGAACGCTTCCGGCTGGTCGCCGGTGCCTTCTACCAGCATCAGAGCAACCGCATCGGGCAGGATTATCGCGTCGCCGACCTCGCCGACAATCTGTCGGTCAACGGCCGTCCCGGTACCCTGTGGCTGACCGAGCAATATCGCGTCGACAAGGATTATGCGGTGTTCGGCGAGGCCAGCTATGACCTCTTGCCGAAACTGACGCTGACGGCCGGCGGACGCGCCTATATCTTCGACAACTCGCTGATCGGATTCTTCGGCTTCGGTCGCGATTTCGACGGTCCGCCCTATAATGCGGCGGGCAGTTCGCGCACCGGCGTCGCCGGCTGCTACACGACGACGGGCGCGCTGGTCCGTGACAATCCGGGCGGCACCCTGCTGCCCGCAGCCGTCGGTGGCAGTCCGTGTACCAACCTTGCCCAATATGTCGGCGGTTCGCTCAGGCCGCGCAGCGTCGACGGGCAGGGCGCGACCTATCGACTCAACCTGACGTGGAAGCCGACCGACGGCCTGATGTTCTACGGCACGTGGTCGAAGGGTTTCCGCCCCGGCGGGATCAATCGCCGCGCGACCGTCGCGCCCTATGCGCCCGATTTCCTCGTCAATTACGAGGCGGGGTGGAAGACGACGCTGCTCGACGGCCGGTTGCGCTGGAACGGCGCGGTCTATCAGCAGAACTGGAACGCCTTCCAGTTCTCGTTCCTCGGCGCAAACAGCTTTACCGAAATCCATAACGGTCCGGACGCGCGCATCCGCGGTGTCGAGAGCGACGTCGCCTTCAATCTCGGCGGGCTCTCGCTCACCGCGGCGGGATCGTACACCGATGCCAGGATCCAGCGGAACCTGTGCGCGATCGACGATCCGACCTATAGCTGTGCCGGCACCGACAATTTCATCGCGGCACCGGTCGGTACCCGTCTGCCCGTCACCCCGCGGTTCAAGGTCAGCGGCAATGCCCGCTATACGATACCGATCGGCAGCACGGCCAAGAGCTATGTGCAGGCGCTGGTGACGCATCAGAGTTCGGCATCGTCCGATATCCGCACTGCGGTCGTGGAGACCGGAACCGGCGATATCGTCAACCCGGCGGCATTGCAGGGGCGGCTGGCCGCGTTCACGACCGCCAATTTCGCGGTCGGTACCGATCTGGGCACCTATTCGCTCGAACTCTATCTCCAGAATGCGTTCGACGAACGGGCGCAGCTGTCGCGCTTCCAGCAATGCGGCAGCTGTTTCCAGCGACCCTATATCGTGACCAATACGCCACGGACGATCGGCATCCGCGCCGGCGCCCGCTTCTGACCCCTTCGGAAAGATCGTTCATGCGTAGCATTGCTTCCGTCCTCCTCGCGCTGGCCCTGACCGCCGCGCCGGCACAGGCGAAGACCGTCGTCGTCACCGCCGCGCATATGGTCGACGTCCTGTCGGGCAAGCGGGTCGACAACCCGCAGGTGACGATCGTCGACGGCCGGATCCGGACCGTCGGCCGCCGCGGCGACGCGGTGCCGGCGGATGCGGAACGGATCGACCTTGGCGACCGTACCTTGTTGCCCGGCCTGATCGACATGCACGTCCACCTGACCAGCGATCCGACGCTGAGCGGATACAAGGCGCTGGAATTCACCGACAGCTACTGGACCGTCGTCGGCGTCGCCAATGCCCGCCGGACGCTGAACGCCGGCTTCACCACCGTGCGCAATGTCGGGTCGAGCGACTATGCCGATGTCGGTCTGAAACAGGGGGTCGATCGCGGCGAGATACCGGGGCCGCGGATCGTGCCGGCCACCTATGCGCTGGGCGTCACCGGCGGGCACTGCGACGCCACCGAATTCCCGCCGTCGATCACCGTGCCGCAACCGCAGATCGCGAACTCGCCCGACAGCTTCCGCGCCGCCGTCCGCACCGTGCGCAAATATGGTGCGGAGGTCATCAAGGTCTGCATGACCGGCGGCGTGCTGTCGAAGACCGACTCGGTCGGCGCGCAGCAGTTGAGTTTCGAGGAGATCAAGGCGATCGTCGACGAAGCGCATATGCTGGGGATGCGCGTCGCGATCCATGCGCATGGGGCGGACGGGATCAACACCGGCCTGCGCGCGGGCGTCGACACGATCGAACATGCCAGCCTTGCCGATGCGACGTCGTTCAAGCTCGCCAAGGAACGCGGCGCGTGGTTCGACATGGACATTTATGACGATGACTACATCCTTGCCGAAGGGGCGAAGAACGGCGTCTTTGCCGAAAGCCTCGAAAAGGAACGCCAGATCGGCCGCAAGCAGCGCGAGACGTTCCGCGCGGCCCATGCCGCCGGGGTCAAGATGCTGTTCGGCACCGATGCCGGCGTCTATCCCAACGGCAACAACGCGTTGCAATTCGCCAAGATGGTGGAGTGGGGCATGACCCCGATGCAGGCGATCCAGTCCGCGACGAGCAGCGCCGCCGAGGCGCTCGACCGCACGCGCGACGTCGGCGCGATCGCAGTCGGGCGGTACGGCGACCTGATCGCGGTCGACGGCGATCCGCTGACCGACGTGCGCACCCTCGAACGCGTCGCGTTCGTGATGAAGGGCGGCGACGTCGTCGTGCGACCGGCCGCCCCGGCCCGCTGACGGCGTCGCCGACGCCGATCGGCCCGCGACCGCTCGGGAGGGCGCGAATCCGGAGGACCGGACCTCGCCCCGCCGCACGTCAATCGGCAAAGGCGGCGTCGCCATCGGCGAGTTCATACACGTAATAGGCATGGCCGTTCTGGGTATAGCTGCCCACCAGATCGAGCGCCGCGACGCTCGCCCCGCCGGTCGCGGTGATGCGGACCGTCCCGAACGGCGCGGTCGCCGATACGTCGCCCAGATGGCTTGGGTCGAGCGTACCGTTGCCGGTCAGCACCAGCCGCCCCCCGGCCCCCAGCTCGATCCGGCCGTCGCCATCGGCATCGTACAGCGCGGTGGTGGTGACCACGCGATCCTTCCGCCCGAACGATGCGATGCTGTCGCTGCCCCAGTTCACGTCGAGCGCGGTGTCGAACAGGAACACGTCGCCCCGGCGGTCCTTGGTATCGCCCGCCAGCGCGTCGTCGCCGAGCATCCCTTCCTTCCACCCCTTTTGCCGGGTCGATGCGTCGGCATAGGCGAAATGCCCGGCATCGTCGTTGCCGATATAGCGCAGGCTCCTGGGGGCGCCGATGAAGCGGACGGTGTCGGTGCCCTTGTCCGGCCCGTCGAAATCGAGCACCCCGTTCCTGCCGAACGTGATGACGCCGTCCTTGTTGTTGTCGACGATACGCTCGTCGACGATCAGAATGTCGTTCCCGCCAAAGCCCTTTACGCTGTCCTTGCCGGTGCTGGTTCCGGCTACGTGCAGCGTGGTCGGTCCCGGTCGGCCGGTGACGTCGATGGCGTCGTTGCCGCTGGTGAAGCCGGGGACGACATCGCCGCTCAACCGTTCGAACAGCAGGAACGGGTCGTTCTGCGGTGCCGGTTCGACGATGTCGACGACCGACGATCCGACCGGCTTGCCGTCATAGTTCGGATCGTCGCTCGATACGCTGTAATCGATCTGGCCGATGGTGCCGGGTTCGGCCCCGGCGACGATCGTCGCGTCGATCGTCTTGGTCAGCGGCCCGTCCGGGTCGAAGGTGATCGTAACCGGCTTGCCCGGTCCGTTGCCGAGGTCGATATCGTCGCCCGGCGTCGCGGTCACCTGTACCGGCTTCGTCGGACGCGCGCCGTCGGGCAGCGACAGGTCAATGGTCAGCCGGTCGCCCGGCTGGGCATCGCTGTCGGGGCCGGGACCGCGCACGAGGATGTCGGGCCGGACGAAGGTGCGCAGCGACCCGTCCCGGATCAGCAGCCCGCTGTCGAGATACGCGTCGCGGCCATCCTTCACCTCGATCGTCAGGACGTTTTCCTGGCCCCCGATCACCTGACCCGCGATGGTCAGCATCCTGGTATAGGCGTCCGCGCGGATCTGGTCGGCAAGCGGGCCGCTGCCCGGCGCGTTGAGGATTAGGTCGCCGCTGCCCGAATAGACGAGGCTCTTGAGCGACAATTCGGTGCCGTTCGACAGCCGCCCGATCTCTACGCCGTTCAGCTTGATCGAGAACAGGTCGGACAGCTTGGGCCCGTCATATTCGGGCAATTCCTCGGTAAAGAACACCGCGTCGAAGGCGAAGCCGGTGTCCCCGTCCTTGGGCGTGAAGCGATAGGTCAGCTGTGTCGTATCGCCCGGCAATCCTTCTGTGCCCAGATCGCTAGACAGGTCGCCCGACGGTTCGACGCCATCCGCCGAAACCCGAATGGTCGGCACCACCGTTTCGCCGCTACCGCCCGATTCCGCGACATAGAGATACAGCGGTTGCGCGGTGCTGACCGTCTGGTTCAGGTCGAACGCGATCGATCCGCCATCGCCCAGCGTCAGCGCACCGATCGCGGCCCCGGTCCCGATCCCGCCGGCCTCGCCGAACCGGTCGAGCCGTGCCCCCGCCTCGTTGACCAGCTTGAGATTGATCGCGCCGCTGAGATCGGCGTCGGTGCCGCCGAAATCGCCGGTCGAGCGCAGCTTCCCCGCCTGGTACGTCATGGCGTCGGCCGAGAAGTCGAACACGTCCAACCGCGGCAGGATCGACGGATCGTCGAGGCTGAAGTCGTTGTTGGCCGCCAGCAGTTCGGCAAAGGCCTGCTGGTCGATGCCCTTGTTGCTGAGCGCCACCGCACCGACGTCGAAACCGCTATAGATGCCGGTGCCGCCGCCCTGCATGCTGTTGCTGTCCGACAGGCGGATCGAGTTGATGTCGATGCCCAGATGCGACAGGTCGGCGCGATAGATGTCGGTGTTGCCGACCCGCCCGATCCGTTCGAACTGTACCGGGACCGAGGTGATGAGCGTCCCGCTATGTTGCAGGCTATTTTCGCCGGGCAGGTCGGTGACGCGCCCGGTCGACAGGATCACCCCCTTGCCCAGCCCGAACGGATCGCCGCTGAAGGTGCCGAACGCCTCGGCGCTGCCCGACAGGGTCACGCTGGTCTTGGTCGCGCCGCTCGCCGCGTCGAACGTGCCGGTGAGCGCGGTCGGCGACGAATTCTGCGTGACGGTGAAACCGCCTTTCTGTTCGGCCGACAGGGACGCGGTGCGCAGCGTCGCTGCCGGATCGACCGTGTCGGGCAGGGCGGCCTTCCGTTCCTGCCCGGCGATCGGCGGATTGGAGGGATCACCGGTCAGCGGGTCGACATAGTCGAACGCCTTGCCGAGCAGGTTCATGCCGGTGACGTTTTTGACGATACCGATCAGCTCCGGCACCGGACCGCCGAGCATGTAGATCTGGGTATCGCCATCGATTTCGCGCAGGAAATAGCTGCGCGCGGTGCCATGTAGCTGGATGACGTCGCCATCGGCCGCCGAATAGTCGGTGATGACGCCGTGATTGGCATCCCCCTCCGGCGTCTGCCGGGTGTAGAACGCACCGAAGGAATCGCCGAGCACGAAGCGATCGGCGCCTGCACCGCCGGTCAGCTCGTCGATTTCACTCCGATCGTAATCGCTGGTGGTCGAATTGGCATCCTCGACGATGCGGGTGGTCCCGACCAGCACGTCGTTGCCGTCGCCGCCGTCGATCGTGTCGTTGCCGGTGCGGCCGTACAGATAGTCGTCGCCATCGGCACCATGGAGTTCGTCGCTGCCCGACGCCTGTGACCGGTCACCGCTGATCCGGTCGAGGAACAGCGTGTCGATGACGGTGTCGGTGCCGGTGATGATGTCGTTGCCGCTGCTGCCGATGACGTTCAGCCGTTCGATATTGGTGAACTGCACATCGTCCGGCGCATCGCCGGGGATCGGGCGCGGCATGCCGGTGTCGCCATAGACGCTGTCCTCCAGCGTCACATAGCGGCCGGTATTGCCCTGCACCTCGCTGCGCAGCACCCGCCCGCCGCGAGCGGTGCAGTCGACCGAATAGGCGGTTTGGGTGAAGCCGGTCGAAATGACCCGGCGTCCGTCCTCCAGCATCGAATAATCGAGGAACAGCGTGTCGCCCGGTGCCTTGCGGAACGCGTCGACGCTGTCGATCTCGTAGATGCGGCTGCCGACGCGGTCGAGGGCATAGCGGTCGGACAGGCCCCGCACCGCCAGCCCGCCATCGATCGTATCGCGGCCGAGACCGCTTTCGATCCGGTCGCTGCCGTCGCCGGAGCGGAAATCATTGTCGACCCGGCCGGACTGGCGGATGCGGTCGTTGCCGCGATCGGTCACCACGACCGACAGGCGTTCGAACCGGGTCGCCGCTGCGCCGCTCGCAAGCCGCAGGTTATAGTATTGATAGTCGCTTCCGGGGGTGTCGCCGCCGTGGATCGTCACGTCTTCGGTGATGCCGGTCAGGTTGATCGCCAGCGTGTCGACACCGCTGCCGCCGTTCAGGAAGAACACGACATCCGGGTTGCTGTTGCCGCGATAGGCGGTGCTGCCCGCGTCGCTGATCCCGTCGTCGATCATGCCGCCGCCGATCGAATCGCCCGAGCGCGAAAAGCCCCAGCTGACCGTATCGCTGCCCTGCGCCCCGTAGATCACGTCGCTGCCGATCCCGCCGGCCAGCGAATCGTCGCCGCTGCCGCCGTACATCCGGTCATCGCCATTGCCGGCAATCATCCTGTCGGCGAAGCGGGTGCCGGTGAAGTCGATCCGCTCGATCTCGGTGAAATCGACCCGGTCCAGCGTACCGCCATCGCCGTTGGCATGCGACAGGCGCCCTTCGGTGGAATAGACGAAGCGGCCCGACACGCCGCCGCCGACATCGGCGTCGACCGTCGAATAATCGACCTTGAGCGTGTCGGTCCCCGCGCCGCCGATCACCGCGTCGGACACCTTGCGCCCGGCGATATGGGGATCGATGACATTGTCGCCGTCATCGCCACGCAGCACGTCGCCATAGGCCGAACCGCGCAGATCCTCAATGCCCGAATAGCGATCGCCCTCGGCCTCGGCCCCCTTGCCGATCGCGGTCAGATCGACCTCGACCGCGCCGCCCGATCCGGCATAGTCGGCAAGGTCGCGGCCCGCTGCGCCGTACATCGTGTCTGCGCCCACCCCGCCGATCAGCGTGTCGTCGCCGCCCGCCCCGGCCATCCGGTCGTTGCCGGTACCGCCCTCAATCCGGTTGTCGCCATTGTCGCCGGTCAGCGTGTCGTCGAAGCGGGAGCCGACAAGGTTTTCGAACGTGCTGAACCCGCCATCCTGTGCGCCGAGGACCGCCGCCATGACGATCGTATCCGGCGCGGCGGCGGGATCGGGCTTGCCGTCGGCACCGAACGACCGCAGCAGATCGACCGACACCGCCTTGGTCGCGCGGGCATAGCTGAGCGTGTCGACGCCGGCCCCGCCGTCGAGCGTGTCGCCATCGCCGCGCGCAAAGACCAGATCGTCGCCACCACCGGCCAGCACCAGATCCGTGTTCAGCCCGCCATCGATCGTATCGTCGCCGTCGCCGGCATCGAACTGGTTCGCCTCGGCATTGCCGACCAGCGTGTCGTTGAAGGTCGATCCCTGGATCGCCTGGATCCTGATAAGCGAGTCGCCCTCCGCCTCGCCATAATATTGGACGATGCGGTTGAGGTTGACGTCGACCCCCGCCCAGCTGGTGATGTAGCTGGTGGCGTTCACCCCTCCGCCGTTTGCACCGCTGCCGCCGTTGAGCACGTCGGCACCCATTCCGCCCATCAATATGTCGTTGCCCGATCCGCCGAACAGCGAATCATTGCCCTCGCCCCCTTCCAGATAGACGTTCTCGGTCATCGCCTTCGCATCGATGCGGTCGGCAAAGGCGGTGCCGATGACGTTCTCGATGCTGATCAGTTTGTCGCCATCGGCCTCGCCGCCACTGGAGGTCGCCGATCCATCCTGCGAGATGGCGATCCGGACCCCGATCTTCTGCGCGGTGTTGGCCGCCGAGTAATCGACGGTGTCGCTGTCCGCGCCGCCATCGATCGTGTCGGCCCCCCGGCCCCCCGACAGCTGGTCGAGACCGCTGCCGCCGGTCAGCGAATCATTGCCGTCGCCGCCCGATAGCACGTCCTCGCCGCTCCCGCCGGACAGCGTGTCGCTGCCCCCGCCACCGACCAGATTGTCGTCGCCGTCGCCGCCATCGACCAGCGAATCCTGCGTCACGTCGCTCTGGATGATCAGCGCGTCGTTGCCCGCACCGAAACTGGCGACGATCCTTCCCGCCGCGATCCGCTGCGTGAAGCCGAAGGCGAGAATGTCGAGTTTGTCCGGCACCACCACCGGATCGCCGCCGCCGCCGCCGGCGATGCCGCCATCGCCGGCGTCGCGTGCGCGGGCGATCAGATAGGATTCCTGTTCGGGCGCGTCGGCCATCTGGATTGGCTTGAATATCGTCTTCCCGTCCACCTCGTCCGGAACCGCGCGCTCTGTCGCATCCGCACCGACGTTCAGCCGGACATCGCCGCTGTCGAGCAATGTCGCGAGGCCCTTCGCATTGGGTTCGGTGATGACGAAATCGGGATGCGGGCATTCGAACGCGGTGAACGACCCCAGCGTCTGGCTCGCGATCGGAAAGTTCTTGCGATAGGTGAAGAAGGCGAAATCGATGACCAGCCGGGCATTGGCCTCGACCGTCGCCACACCGCCGATCGGATCGAAGATGCAGTCGATCGTCTTGGCGGTCAGGTGATAGCGGCCGGCGGTATCGCCGTTCAGGAACGCATACAGGCCGAACAGGAACGACACCCCGACAGTGAAACTGCCGCCACCAAAGCCGATCCCGGCCCCGCCGCGCAACTCGACGTCGAGCGCGCCGATCGGTTCGAACTGTTCGTCGTTGAACGGCGGGGGTGCTCCTTCGCCCTGCTGCGGTCGCGTGCTGGCGTCATATTCGGGCGTCGACAGATAGAAGCCGAGAAACGGATTGCCCTTGTCGAATCCATAGCTGTCATAGCCCAGATCGAAGTCGAGCGAGGCGCGGATCGCGCCGCTGATTTCCGCGCCCAGCGGGCCGATGATCGGAAAGAATTTCGAAAAATGCTGTTCGAAGGTCAGCGGCGGCACGTCATATTCGACGAAGCTGACCGGTTCGCCGGTGCCCAGCAGCAGGTCGGCGATCAGCGCCGGGTTTTCGAGCAGGCCGAAGCTGAAACCCTTGCTCTCGCCCACCTTCGCCGCCGACAGCGCCGCCTGTTTGCTCATCGCGCCGGTGTCGACATTGGTCAGATAGGCGAGGGTGGCGCCGTCGACCTTGCCGCTGTCCTTCAGCGCCTTGGTCAGGATGCCGAAGATGTCGTCGTCGCTGGCCTTGAACGTCGGGCTGCCGTTCTTCGTTTCGATACTGCCCAGCGTGACGGTCTGGCTGGTGTCGATCGCGCCCAGCGTGCGCAGCACGTCGATGATCGCGACGACCTTGTACCACGGCTCGACGATGCTGCGCAGATCCTCGCGCACATAGACGACGAGGTCGGCCAGCGTCACCTTGCCGTCGCCCTTGCCACCGGTGCCGCCGACCGTGTCGAGGCCGAGACCGATCGCCGAATTGATGCCGTTGATGACCGGCACCGGCGACGTCGCGACATCGACCAACGTGCCGAACGGCGCGGCGTTGAACACGTCGGCGACCGATTGCGCCGCATCCTCGACCAGCTTGAAATAGGTGCCGAGATCGATGGTCACGTCCTTGATGCCGAACGACTTCGTCGACACCCCGTCCTTGTCGACGTCGATCGACGCGACCAGTTCGCCCCCGATCGTCGGCAAAAATTCGAGCGCCCCCGCCGTCGTGCTGGCGAAGTCGAGGTCGAGCTGCCCCGTCGCGCTGAAATCGGTCTTGGCACCCAGCGTGCCGTCGGTCTGCGTGACATCGACCGCCACCGTCGCGATCAATTCATGCGCGGCAGGATCGTCGGGGTTGGCCGGATCGACCGGCACCGCGTCCTTGAACGTCACGCCGATGAACCCCAGCCCCGCCTCGCCCTTGGTGATCGACAGGTCGCCGGTCAGCCCGATCCTGACCTCCGGCTCGACATTGTCGGCCAGCGTCATCTTGCCGTCCTTGGCGACGGTCAACTCGGCGGCCAGCACCGCGGCAAGCTTCAGCCCGACCGCTGCTTCCAGTTTCAGGAAGCTGCCGAGACTTTCGCCGACCTGCGCCGCATCCTTGCCGGTCGGCGAGAATGCTTCGGTCCGGGCAAAGGTCAAAGTGACGCCCGCAGCCGTGGTCGCGACGGCGGTTACGCCCTCGTCCTTCAGCTGATCGGTGATCGCCTTGGCCAGCGCGTCGGCGGCATCCTGTTCGGTCGGCTCGTCGGGTACGGCCTGTACGACCGCCAGCAATTTGGTGTGGATCGACGTGTAGAAGGCGAGGGCATCGGCAACGCCCGGCGCATTCTTCAGCGCACCGACGAACGGCAGCGACACCTTGTCGATCTGTGCCACCAGATTCGCATCGATCTGCGCAAAGAAATCGTCGATCGCGGTTTTGACTTCGTCCTTCAACGCCATGCCAATCACTCCCCTGTCCGGGGCGGAGTATGGCGATCGGGCAAGCGGGGGTGTGCACCGCGACCATGGTGGTCGCGACGGCATCGATCCGATTGTCCCTTGCGGTCCATCGCGGACCGTCGCGCCCCCAACCCCCTGCTTGCAAACCCAATATCGCCGATCGACCCAGACAAAGTATTGAATGAATCGGACATCGGCGCGACACGGGCACATCAATCGATCGTGGGGGCGAACGATGACGACGCGCATGACCTACTTGCCGCAGCACCCGTCGTTACAGGGGCTGGTCGATGCAATATATGTATATCGATGCGATCAACCTTTTCGGCAGCGCTGGGCCGGCGCGCTGTTGCCGCAACTGACTTGGCAGATACAGGGGGCGTTCGCCTGGCGCGCGCGCGGCGGCGACGCGCAGCCGATCGGTCGTGCCGCCATCCTCGGCCCCGCATCGGCGGCGATGCAGCTCGAAACCCATGGGCCGATGGTCGTGATCGGGCTGGGGCTGTTTCCGGAGGGCTGGGCGGCGCTGCTGCCGATGGCCGCCGGGACGATGGTCGACCGCGTCGCCGCGCTGCACGATGTCTGGGGCGACGACGCCGACCTGCCGCTCGCGGGTAGCGCGGCGGACGACGATGCGACGCTTGCCGGACGGATCGACGCCCTGTTGCGCAAGCGGTTGCGCGACGCGTTGCCGGTCGATCCGCGCATCGCCACGATTACCGCATGGGCCAATGGCAAGGATCACGACATCGATGCGCTGGCGGCGTCGTTGCAGGTTTCCCGGCGTCATCTCGATAGGATCACGACCGCGGCCTGCGGCCTGCCGCCAAGCGTGCTCGCCAACAAGCAGAAGATCATGCGCATGGCCGCCGCCCTCGCCATCGGCATGGACAACCGCCGCGCGGTCTGGACCGAGGAGTTTGCCGATCAGGCGCATTTCAACCGCAACTTCAAACGCTTCATCGGCGTGACCCCGACCCGGTTCCTGCAGGCCGACGATGTGCTGGTCCGCGACGTGATGCAGGCCCGCTTCGCGATCGCCTCGCACCATCCACTCGGCCTTTCGACCGACACCGCTGTCCCGTTGTGAAGGGCGGGTCAGGCCGGACGTAGATCCGGATGGCCCGATTATCTGCCTTACCCTTGCGAAGGCGGGCGATGGCGGACGCAAGCCCCCGGCTGCGCGTCAGTCGAACGTCACCGCGATGTTGTCGATCAGCCGGGTCGTGCCGATCCGCGCCGCCGCCAGCAGCCGGGCGGGGCGGCCGCGGATGGGGGCGGTCAGCGTTTCGGCGTCGACCAGCGTGACATAATCGGTGTCGAACCCCGCCCGGGTCAGCATCGCCACCGCCGCTGCCAGCGCGGTCGCGGGATCGTCGCCGCGTTCGATGCCGCGCTTCGCCTCGCCCAGTGCGCGGGGCAGGGCGACGGCGCGGGCGCGTTCGGTTTCGTCGAGATAGATGTTGCGTGACGACAGCGCGAGTCCGTCATCCTCGCGCTGGGTCGGCACGCCGACGATCTCTACGGCCAGGTTCAGGTCGGCGGTCATGCGCCGGATGACCACCAGTTGCTGGAAATCCTTTTCGCCGAACAGCGCGACCGCCGGGCCGACCTGTCCGAACAATTTGCCGACGACGGTCGCGACCCCGTCGAAATGGCCGGGGCGGTGTGCCCCGTCGAGCACGTCGCTGACCCCCGCCACGCTGACATTGGTCGCAAAGCCCGCCGGGTACATTTCCTCGACCTCGGGCGCCCATAATATGTCGACGCCGGCCTCGGACAGCATCTGCGCATCGGCCGCCTCCCGCCTTGGATAGCGCGCCAGATCCTCGTTCGGACCGAACTGTTTCGGATTGACGAAGATCGACACGACGACCCGCGGCGCGCGGCGGCGGGCGGCATCGACCAGCGCCATGTGCCCGGCATGGAGCGCGCCCATGGTTGGAACCAGCGCGACGCTCTCCCCGGCCTGGGTAAACTGGCCGAGCGCTTCGCGAAGCACCTCCAACCGACGTATAATTTGCACGGCCGATGGCCCTTCGATATGGGTGGGGGAGGCGGCTTTACTGGATCAGGCCGCTCGGGATCAACAAGGTTGGGTTGCGCGCTTGAACGAAGGTTCGGATCGGTTGCACGTCATCGTGTTCGCCAATGAAAAGGGCGGCACCGGCAAGTCGACGACGGCAGTGCATGTCGCCATCGCCCTGGCGGCAAAAGGCGCGCGGGTCGCGTGCTTCGACCTCGACCATCGCCAGCGGACGCTGGGCCGCTATCTCGACAACCGGGCGGAGACGATGAAGCGCACCGGCCGCAACCTGCCGATGCCGGTCTATGACACGCATGACGGCGAGAGCATGACGCGCTTCAACGACGCGCTCGGCCGGCTGGGTGAAAACGCCGAATATCTGGTGATCGATACGCCGGGGCGCGACGATCGCTTCGCCCGGATCGCGGTGACCAATGCCGACACGCTGGTCACGCCGATGAACGACAGCTTCGTCGATTTCGACCTGATCGGACAGGTCGATCCGGACACGTTCAAGGTGACGCGTCCAAGCTTCTATTCCGAACTGATCTGGGAAACGCGCAAGCACCGCGCGAAGATCGACGGATCGACGATCGACTGGGTCGTGCTGCGCAACAGATTGCAGCATATCGAGGCGCGCAACATGCGTCGCGTGTCGGAGGCGATCAATTCGCTGTCGAAGCGTGTCGGCTTTCGCGTGACGCCCGGCCTGTCCGAACGCGTCGTGTATCGCGAGCTGTTCCCGTCAGGGCTGACCATGCTCGACCGCAACGAATTCGGGGAGATGGGGCTGGCGCATGTCGCCGCTCGGCAGGAGTTGCGCGAGATGATGGGCGGGCTGCAACTGCCCGAACCGCTCGGCGCGCCGACCGCGATCTGACACGGCAGGAACGATGCTCAAGCTCGTCCTGATCGTCGCGGTCATCCTCGCTTTCTGGCTGTGGCTGCGCGCCAAACCGAAGAAGGTCGGCGGCGAAGCGGAAGCGCGGGCGATCCTCGGCGTCGGCAAGGATGCGAAGGTAGGCGAAATCCGCGCCGCGCACCGGCGACTGATGCAGGCGGTGCATCCCGATCGCGGCGGATCGGCCGATCTGGCGCGGCGGATCAATGCGGCGCGGGATGTGCTGCTGGGGCGGCTGCGGCATTGAGATTCGGTCGGAAGACAAGAAGAAGGTAGTTTTCGCGCAGAGGCGCAGAGGCGCGGAGGGGTTGCGTGCAGCGCGACGGCACCCGCGCCAGCGGGCCTTCCGACCGGTTGAACCGTTGCGTACGGTCTCCCGGTCGCGGGTGGTTCGCGGCAGGCGCAACTCCTCTGCGCCTCTGCGCCTCTGCGCGAACCTCTTCTTTTCTCTACTCTCCGTCCCTGCTTCGACCTAAACTCGTCCGCCTTGTAACGGCGAGGATTCCGGCATGGCGCATGACTTCCACCCCAGTTCGCTGCGCGAATACGACATTCGCGGGGTCGTCGGGCGGACGCTGGGCACCGCCGACGCGCATGCGATCGGGCGCGGGTTCGCGACGCTGGTGCGCCGCGCCGGCGGCACCCGCGTCGTGGTCGGGCGCGACGGGCGATTGTCGTCGCCGGCGCTGGAGGCGGCGCTGGTCGCCGGGCTGACCGCGAGCGGGGTCGACGTGGTCCGCATCGGCCTGGGCCCCACGCCGATGCTCTACCATGCCGAAGCGATGCTGGAGGTCGATGGCGGTATCCAGATTACCGGCAGCCATAATCCGTCCGATTACAACGGCTTCAAGATGGTGTTGCAGCATCGCCCGTTCTTCGGCGACGATATCCAGCGGCTGGGCGCGATGGCGGCGGCGGGCGATTGGGACGATGGCACGGGCACCGTCACCGACCACGACCATGTCGACGCCTATGTCGGGCGGCTGATGGCGGGCTATGCCGGCGGCAGCTATCGCATCGGCTGGGACACGGGCAGCGGCGCGGCGGGGCCGGTGATCGAGCGGCTGGTCGCGCTGTTACCCGGCGAACATCATCTGTTGTTCACCGAAGTCGATGGCCGCTTCCCGCACCATCACCCCGACCCGACCGAGGAAGCCAATCTGGTCGACCTGAAACGGCTGGTCGCCGACAAGGGCCTCGATTTCGGGCTGGCGTTCGATGGCGATGGCGACCGGATCGGCGCGGTCGACGGCCGGGGGCGGACGCTGTGGGGCGATCAGTTGCTGATGCTGCTCGCGGAACCGCAACTCCGCGAAACGCCGGGGGCGACGATCATTGCGGACGTGAAGGCCAGCCAGCTGTTGTTCGATCGCATCGCCGAACTGGGCGGCACGCCGCTGATGTGGAAGACCGGGCACAGCCCGATGAAGACCAAGCTGCTGGAAACCGGCGCGCCGCTGGCCGCCGAAATGTCGGGACATGTATTCTTCGGCGGCGACGATTTCGGGTTCGACGACGCGCCCTATGCGGCGGTGCGGCTGATCCGCGCGATTCATCTGAGCGGCCGGTCGCTGACCGAGCTGCGCGATGCGATGCCGGAAATGGCGACCACGCCCGAATTGCGCTTCAAGGTCGACGAGACGCGCAAGTTCGCGGTGGTCGACGAGGTGCTGGCACGGCTGGCGGCGGCGGGCGCGGACGTGAACACGACCGACGGCGCGCGGGTCACCACGGCGGACGGATGGTGGCTGCTGCGCGCGTCGAACACGCAGGACGTGCTGACCGCGCGGGCGGAGGCTCGGAATGAGGACGGGTTGGCGCGGTTGCTGGCGGAGGTTGACGCACAGTTGGCGGCGTCGGGGGTGGCGAGGGGGTAGCTGGTCGGTTCGCGCGGAGGCGCGAAGGGCGCGAAGGGGTTGCGTTCGGGGCAGCCTTTCCTCTCCCCTCCCTGACAAGGGAGGGGCCGGGGGTGGGTCGGCCTGCGAGGGAATGCTACGCTATACCACGGGCCTACCCACCCCTGACCCCTCCCTTGTCAGGGAGGAGAGAAACGTGGCCGACCCCAACGCAACCCCTTCGCGTCCTTTGCGCCTTTGCGCGAACCATCCTTGCTCGTCCCAAACTGGACCCTCGCCGCCCCCGGGGTGGCTTTTCCGCCCCCGAAGCGCCATCTGTCGCCAATGGCGCAACCGCAGATCATCCGTGTCGTCGACCTCGAAACCACCGGGCAAGCTCCCCCCGCGCATGGCGTGTGCGAGGTCGGCTGGCAGGACGTGGCGCTGGGTGAGGACGGCCGCTGGGAAATTCATGGCGAGGGCGGTGCGCATTTCGTCAATCCCGGCCGCCCGATCCCGCCGGTGACGCAGGCGGTGCACCATATCCTCGACGAACAGGTCGCCGATGCGCCGTGGTGGCAGGATATCGCGCGCCGCGTGCTCGATCCGTATCCGCGCCGCGTGGCGCTGGCGGCGCATCGCGCGGATTTCGAACAGAAATTCTGTACCGCGCAGCTGACGCACGGTGCCGACTGGATCTGCACGTGGAAGTGCGCGCTGCGGCTCTGGCCCGACAGTCCCGGCTTTTCGAACCAGATGCTGCGCTATTGGCGCAAGCCTTATGGCATCGCGCATGAGCGCGGACTGCCCGCGCACCGGGCGTTTCCCGATGCCTATGTCACCGCCTTCCACCTGCGCGACATGCTGAACGAGGCGTCGATCGCGCAGCTGCTCGAATGGTCGCGGCTGCCCGGCCTGTTGCCGCGCGTGCGCTATGGTCCCGATCGCGGGCGGGCATGGACCGAGATCGACGACGATTCGCTCGACGGCTTCCTGACCGATCGCGACGAGGATGTCCGCTACACTGCCGAGACCGAAGTGGCGCGGCGGCAGGGTGGGGGAGAGATCAAGCCGCGCAGCCGCAACGACTGGCTGTTGTTGTGACGCTGACGCCGATGCAGGTGGTGCGGGTGCATTGCCCGGTATCGGCCAATGTGCTGGCGCGGTTGCAGGCGGGCGAGGCGGCGGCGCTGGCCGACGATCCGGTACTCGCCGGCGTGGTCGGCGTGATCCGGGCCAGCGGCGTGCTGGGCACGATCGGCCCGTATCGCGGCGTGTTCGAACTGGGCTTCGGGCTGGAAAGTTTCGTGCCCGGCACGGACGCGCTGCCGACGACCGGACGGGCCGGCGAGGCCGAGGTGGTGCCGACCGTGGTGGTGAAGACCTATGCGGCGCAGGGCGCGGATATCGCGGCGGCGTTGGCGGCGATCGTCGCGATGCATCCATGGGAAGTGCCGGTGATCGAGGTCGGGGCGGTGGAGTTGGTCAGGCGGTAGGCTATTCCTGCCTTATCCTACCTCCACCCTGCCCCATCCGTTCGCTTCTCGACTTCGCTCGAAGCTGCTCGAACCGAACGGGTATGACTGAGGGAGGGGAGGGAAGCCTACCCCTGTCGCCCACCCAGCAGCGACCTCGCCCCTTCCAGCGATACCCCGAACACCAGATGCGCCAGCGCGCCATAGGCGTGGGTCGCGGCCGGCGTCTCCCATGGCGCCGACCCCAGCCCTGTCGCCGGCACCGCCGTTTCGTCGAGCAGCGCCGAGGTCGCGATACCGTACAGGCTCCCGAAACCGCGCGCCGCACCCGGACGATATTCGGTGAGCACGCCGTACAGCCCGCCCAGCGCCGCGCCGGTCAGGTAATGCACCGCCTGTCCCGCCTGCGGGCGGTAGGCGTCGGGGACGCGGTCGCCGGTGGTGGCGATCGCGACCTTGTCGGCGGCTTTCACCGTTGCGGGATCGTCGTCGCTCTGGTCCTGTCCCATCGGCCCGGCGGCGACCGACTGGAACGCGGCCATCGCGGCGGCGGCGATCAGGCCGGCGGCGATCCCGGCGAACAGGCCGAGGACGGGACGGGGATGCGACATGGGCGGTGCTCCGGCATGGGGGAGCGAGGCAAACGGTTGACGGGGCAGGGGTTTCCGCGTCCGGGCGGAACGGTGCGGTAGCGTTCTCCTCCCCGCCACCCCGTCATCCGTCGAGGCTTCTGCGAACGTCGCGCCCTCGACTACACGGGACCGTACCCCCGCGCAGGCGGGGGTCCAGAGCCAGGCAGAACAACGGCTTGTGCTTGGAACCCTGGACCCCCGCCTGCGCGGGGGTACGCTAGGGGGCAGGAATCGATACTTTCGCAGAGGTCTCGACAAGTCCGGGGTAACGATGGGGCAGTTGATCGAACGGCGACCGGTCCGCGCCGGATAGTCGCTTACTTCTCCAGCGCGTTCCATGCCGCCACGAACGCCCGCGCGCGCTCGCCGACGGTTTCGGCATCCATGCCCGGCACATACAGCGCCGAACCGAGGCCGTAGCCGGCCGCACCCGCCTTGTGCCAATCGGCCAGCACCGACGGGACGATGCCGCCGACCGGCAGCATTCGCACGTCGCGCGGCAGGACGGCGCGCATCGCCTTCATCACCGCCGGGCTGGCGGCTTCGGCGGGGAACAGTTTCAGCGCGGCGGCACCGGCTTCCAATGCCGCAAAGGCTTCGGTCGGGGTCGCGATGCCGGGCATAGCCACCAGCCCGCGCTCTGCCGCCGCCGAAATCACCGCGGGATTGGCGTTGGGCGAGATGATCAGCGTGCCGCCCGCCGCCTCGACCCGGTCGACCTGCTCGACGCTCAGCACCGTGCCCGCGCCGACCGCGGCATAGCCGTCCAGCTTCTTCGACAGGCGGGTGATGCTTTCATACGGGTCGGGCGAGTTGAGCGGCACTTCGACGATGGCGAAGCCGGCATCGATCAGCGCGTCGCCGATCGCCTCCACCTCGTGCGGCTGGACGCCGCGCAGGATCGCAACCAGCGGGCAGCGGGCAAAGGCGGTGTCGAAGGCGGTCAGGTGGCGCATGCGGACAACTTTCGGATGTGGGTGATACCGGCGATAAAGGCATCTTCGCACCCGCTGACAATGGCGCGGCTGCCCAGCGTCTCGATCGCGGTGGCGTACAGGGTGGCGAGATCGCCGTCGGCGACCAGATGGACGTCGCGGCCATCGCCGATACGCGCCGCCACGTCGCTGCCGATCAGCACGCCGCTGGCACAGGAAGCGGCGTGCGATGGGTCGCGCAGGCCCAGCACGTGCGACGCGCGGATGCCGAACAGGCTGGCGGCGAGGTCACGCTTCGCGCCTTCCCGAACGCCGTCGCGGAACGCTTCGCCGGCGGTCACCGGTGCAGTCAGCTGCGGCGCCAGCACGCCGCCGCCCTTCAGCAGCGCGAACAGTTCGCCGGTCATCGCGGTGGTGAAGGCGGTGACCTTGCCACCGGTCAGCTCGACCCATTTGCAATGGGTGCCCGGCTGACACAGCAGCGCGTCGGGCGGTACCTGTCCGGCGAGCGCCGCGCCGAGCAATTGTACCTCCTCGCCGCGCATCACGTCGCCGTGACTGCCGTCGGTGAAAGACAGGCCGGGCACGATCGCGGTCCGATCGTCGATCCATGTCAGCTGTCCGGCGATGTCGGCGATCTCGGCCGGGACCGTGACATAGGGTGCGACCCGCCAGCCGATCGTCGACCCGACCATCCCCGCCATCAGCACCGGCAGGTCGCCTAGTTCGGCCCGGATCGCCGCCAGTTCCTGCGGATATTCGTCGGCCGTCATGGCCGATACGCCCTTGGGCGACCTGACCACGGCGGCGATGCGCCCGTCCTCCAGCCGGTAGGCGCGCCGGTTGGTCGTGCCCCAGTCGAGGGCGATGAACGGGCTCACCACCATGTCGCGTACAATGCGATCAGGATCAGGATCACACCCAACCCGGCGATGTTGAAGCCGGTCGAGGTGCCGAACGACACGCCCTGCATCGTGATGCGGTTGGCGTCGCCGCGTCCCTTGATCGCCAGCGACAGCACGACCGCCAGCGCAAGGCTGAGCAGGAACACCAGCCCCATCCGGTCCATGAACGGAATGCCCGGCGCGAAGGTGCGGAACAGATAGGACAGCACCACCGACGCCACCGCCGCGCCGATCGCGCCGGCTTCGGTCGCGCGCTTCCAGAACAGGCCGAGCAGGAAGATCACGGTGATCCCCGGCGTGAAGAAGCCCGAAAATTCCTGGATGAACTGGAACGCCTGATCCGCGCCACCCAGCAGCGGCTTGGCAGCGACGATCGCGATCAGGATGGCGACGGTGGCGGCGATGCGGCCGATGCGGACCAGCTTGCGCTCCATCACCGCGTCCATCGTCCCGCTCTGGCTGGTGCGCTTGGCGTAGAGATCGAGGGTGAAGATCGTCGCGATCGAATTGATCTTCGACGCGGTCGACGCGATGATCGCGGCGATCAGCGCGGCGAAGACGAGGCCGAGCAGCCCCGAGGGCAGCAGCCGCATCATCGTGGGATAGGCTTCGTCCGGCTTGGCGAGATCGGGCGCGAGCACCACCGCGGCGATGCCCGGCACGACGATCACCAGCGGCATCAGCAGCTTGAGATAGGCGGCAAAGACGATGCCCTTCTGCGCTTCGGGCAGCGACTTGGCGGCCAGCGCGCGCTGGATGATATACTGGTTGAACCCCCAATAGCTCAGGTTCGCGATCCACATGCCGCCGATCAGCACCGACAGGCCCGGCAAATCCTTGTAGAAAGGATTGTCCGCGGTCAGGATCATGTCGAATTTCTCGGGCACGCGGCGCGTCAGTTCGGCGAACCCGCCCATCACCCCGGCATCGCCGCCGATCTGCGACAGCGTCAGGTAGGAGATGGTGAGGCCGCCGAACACCAGCAGTGTGACCTGCACGATATCGGTCAGCGCCACCGCCTTCAAACCCCCGCGCAACTGGTACAGCAGCGCGAACAGCCCGAGCCCGATCAGCGCCACCGTCTGGTCGACGCCCGCGACCTGCGTCACCGCGATCGACCCCAGCCAGATGATGCTGGTGAGATTCACGAACACGTACAGCGCCAGCCAGAACACCGCCATCAAGGTGCGGATCGACGGGCCGTACCGCTGTTCGAGGAACTGCGGCATCGTATAGATTTCGTTGCGCAAAAAGATCGGCAGGAAGAATTTGCCGACGATCAGCAGCGTCAGCGCCGCCATCCATTCGTACGACGCGATGGCGAGGCCGATCGCATAGCCCGACCCGGCCATGCCGACGATCTGCTCCGCGGAAATATTCGCCGCGATCAGCGACGCGCCGATCGCCCACCATGGCAGCGACTTGGACGCGAGGAAGTAATCGGAGCTATCCTTTTGATGCCCCCCCTTGTCGCGGCTCACCCATTGCGCCAGGCCGAAGATGCCGATCGCATAGATGATCACGACGATCAGATCGATCGTCGACAGACGCATGGTTTCCTCCCCGGCCTAGCTTTTGATGTCGGACAATTATACGATGAATGCACTGTGTCCAGTGCCAAGCGGCCGGGACGAACCGAAAGGAGACGGGATGGCGGCGCGGATGACGGGAATGCCCGGCGGCAATTTGACCCGCGCGACGCTCGACACGCTCGGCCGCGCCATCGTCACCGGCGAATATGACGAACGCCCGTTCCCGACCGAGGCGGAAATCGGCAAGACGCACGGCATCAGTCGGTCGGTAACGCGCGAGGCGGTGAAGATGCTGACCGCCAAGGGGCTGGTCAGCGCCCGCCCGCGTCAGGGGACGGTGGTGCGCCCGGCGGCGGCGTGGAACCTGTTCGATCCCGATGTGCTGCACTGGCTGCTCGACCGCAAATTCTCGGTCGACCTGCTGCGCCAGTTCAACCAGCTGCGCGTCGCGATCGAGCCGGAGGCGGCGGCGCTGGCGGCGGTGGCGGCGGATGCGGAGGATCAGGCACGGATCGCCGAGGGTCTCGCCCGGATGGCGGCGGCGGAACGGGGCGAGGACGATCCGCTCGACTCCGACATCGACTTCCACGTCGCGATCCTGCTCGCGACGAAAAACCCCTTCTACGCGCAGTTCCGCGAGACGGTGGCGACCGCGCTCAACACCTCGATCCGCTTCACCAACACCATCGTCGGTCGATCGGCCAGCGTCGAACAACATGCGGCGGTGGCCGAAGCGATCGCCGCACATGATCCGGTCGCGGCCCGCGCGGCGATGCGCGCGCTGATCGGCGACGTCCTCGACCTGATCGAGGATCGGGGGGAGGGGTAGACGCGATGGCGCTCTTCCCCGTCACCCCGGGCTTGACCCGGGGTCCCGCTTTCTTTCCACCGGCCGAGAAGAAGCGGGACCCCGGATCAGGTCCGGGGTGACGATTTTCGGACGGTCGGGTAGTTTTCCTTACCGCAACCGCTCGCCATGCCAGCGCACATGATCGGCCATGAACGTCGAGATGAAGTGGTAGCTGTGGTCGTATCCCGGCTGCATCCTGAGCGTGCAGTCGATACCGGCATCGGCACACGCCTTCGCCAGCAATTCCGGCCGCAGCTGTTCGGCGAGGAACGCGTCGGCATCCCCCTGATCGACCAGAATCGCCGGGACCCGCGCGCCATCCTCGATCATCGCGACCGCATCCGCCGCGCGCCATGCCGAGCGGTCGTTGCCGAGATAGCCGCCCAGCGCCTTCTCCCCCCACGGCACCTGCGACGGCGCGACGATCGGCGCGAAGGCGGAGACCGAGCGGAAGCGGTCGGGATTGCGAAGCGCGATGGTCAGCGCACCATGCCCGCCCATCGAATGGCCGGTGATCGACTGGCGACCGCAATCCAGCATCGGAAATTGGCCGGCGATCAGCGCGGGCAGTTCGTCCTCGACATAGGAGCGCATCCGGTACTGCTTCGCCCACGGGTCTTGCGTCGCATCGACATAAAAGCCCGCGCCGAGGCCGAAATCCCACGCCCCCTCCGGATCGTCGGGCACGTCTTCACCCCGCGGCGAGGTGTCGGGCGCGATGAAGGCGATGCCCTGTTCGGCGCAGGCCGCCCGAAACTCGCCCTTGTCGGTGACATTGGCATGGGTGCAGGTCAGCCCCGACAGATACCACAGCACCGGTGCCCGCTGCCCGGGTTCCAGCGGCGGGACGAACACCGAAAAGGTCATCGTGGTGCCCGTCGCGGTCGATTCGTGGGAATAGACACCCTGCGTGCCGCCGTGGGCGCGGGCGGTCGAAACGGTCTTCATGGGGTCGCTCTCCACCGATGGTCGCGATAGGTTATAGGGAGGGACGGTTTGGCGGGATAGTCGGTTCCCGTTGGCTGTGGGGAAGGGGCGACGATGACGCGACGCAACTGGATTGCCGGATTGATGGGTCTGCTCGCGACGGGTCGGACCGCGGCGCAGGTTTCGCCTGCGGTCGAGCGGGAACCGTCGATGGACCAACCGATGCAGGCGGTACGAGCGAAGCTGCGCGCCGCCTTTCCCTACCCGGTCACCACCGTTTCGGGCGCGCAGGCGCTGGCCGCATGGGAGCGCATCCGTGCCGAGGGCAAGGGATGGCCGGTGATCGTCGGCGACGACGAGGGACTGGATGCGATCTGCGACCAGTTCAGCATCGATACGCCGTCGATCTTGTCGCCGGGTGCGGCGGACCTGCCGGTCCAGCCCGTCGAACGGATCGTCGCGACCAGCCGGATGATCGCCATGCCGGGCGATCTGGCGAAATGGCAGGGCTATGACAGCAGCCTCGTACCCGCGAACGGTCCGTGGCCGGCGCGTACCGAACAGGGCGAAATGACCGCCGCCACTGACCTGTTGACGGGCAAGCCGTATGACAGGGTCCATATCGTGACCCTGCCGACCCGTACGTCGTGGGAAGTACCGGCCTATCTGCGATGGGGCGGCTGGAACGCCTGTCCGCCGGCCGAATATCAGTGCGCCATGCTGCGCCGCTGGCAGGAACGCTATGGTGCGGAACTGGTCGGGATCGACCGCGACACCATCGAGCTGCGCGTGAAGCGCCGGCCGAGGGATCGCGCGGAGGCGCTGGCACTGGCGCACGAATGCTATGCCTATTGCCCGGACACCGTCGATCAGGGCGTCGACACGATCGAGGCGCTGGCGGCGACGTTGATGGCGAGCGACTGGTGGTTCTTCTGGTGGGATTGAACCCGCTGGACAGTGCGCCCGCGCGGGCCGACAGGGCGTCATGGCGCGGCTGATCCTGCTCAACAAACCCTATGGCGTGCTGTCGCAATTCACCGATCGCGGGACCGGGGATGCGCGGGCGACGCTGTCGGACCATGTCGCGGTGCCCGGCGTCTATCCCGCCGGGCGGCTGGATCGTGACAGCGAAGGGCTGCTGCTGCTGACCGACGATGGCGGTTTGCAGGCGCGCATCGCCGATCCCCGGTTCAAGCTGGCCAAGACCTATCTCGTACAGGTCGAGGGCGCGCGCGACGACGCGGCGCTCGACCGGCTGCGGCGCGGGGTGACGCTCAACGACGGACCGACCCGCCCGGCGGAGGTCGCCGCGATCGATCCGCCCGATTTGTGGGAGCGGGTGCCGCCGGTGCGCTTTCGCAAGTCGGTTCCCGATCACTGGCTGTCGATCACGATCCGCGAAGGCCGCAACCGGCAGGTGCGCCGGATGACGGCGGCGGTCGGCTTGCCCACGCTGCGGCTGGTCCGGTGGCGGGTCGGGGAATGGAGCGTCGAGGGGCTGGTGCCGGGGGCGTGGCGCGAGGTGGTGGTGTAGCGGTTGCGCTGGGCGGCACCGTCATTTTTGACGCGCAACGCCTGCCATTCACGTCGCCCCGGACTTGATCCGGGGCCCCGCTTCTACTTCTGTCCGCGAAGAAGCGGGACTCCGGGTCAAGCCCGGGGTGACGGGTTGGAGGTGGTGCAGTATCGAATATCAAGCCGCGCTCTGGTCGATCCCCAATTCGCCCAGCTTGCGATACAGCGTCGACCGCCCGATCCCCAGCCGCCGTGCGACTTCGGTCATGCGGCCGCGATAATGACCGATGGCGAGGCGGATGACGTCGGCCTCGATCTCCTCCAGCATCCGCAGATGGCCGTCGGGACGGAACAGCGTGACCCCGCCCGCCGTGTCCTGACGCGGGACCAGCGACACCGGTTGCGGTGCGTCGCCCTGCGCGATCTGGGCGATCTGCGGGAAGTCGCCGCGGGTCAGCGCGTCGCCGTCACACAGCACCGCCGCCCGGAACAGCGCATTCTGCAACTGACGGACATTGCCCGGCCAGCCATAGGTGTTGAGCAGCGCGATGGCATCGTCGGTGATGCCCAACTGCCGCAGCCCCGGCTGTTGCGCGATCCGCGCCAGCAGATGGCGGGCCAGCGCCGGCACATCGCCGCGCCGGTCGCGAAGCGGCGGGATCGTCACCTGCACGACGTTCAGCCGGTAATACAGGTCCTCGCGGAACCGCCCGGCCTCGACCTCGGCCATCAACGTCTTGTTGGTCGCGGCGATCACGCGGACATCGACCTCGCGCGTCGTGCGCGCGCCGACCGACTGGATCTCGCCCGATTGCAGCACGCGCAGCAGCTTCACCTGCGTCTCGAACGGCATCTCGCCGATCTCGTCGAGGAAAATGGTGCCGCCATCGGCTTCCTGGAACCGGCCGGCCTTGCGTTCGAACGCGCCGGTGAACGCGCCCTTTTCATGGCCGAACAGCTCGCTTTCGACCAGATTGGCGGCGATCGCGCCGCAATTGACGCGGACCATCGGCTTGCGGGCGCGCGGGGAGGCGGCGTGGATCGCCTCGGCGACGACTTCCTTGCCGACGCCGCTCTCACCCTCGATCAGCACCGGCACGCGGGCGCGCGCCGCCTTGGCGGCGATGGCCAGTGCCGCGCGGAATTGCGGGGCGGAACCGACGATCTCGTCGAACGCCAGCGAGGCCGACAATTTCTCGGTGAGCGGGCGCAGTTCGCCATGGTCGCCCGCCCCCGCCGCCGCTTCCAGTGCGGAAAGCAGACGCTCGGCGGCCAGCGGCTTGACCAGAAAGTCGGTCGCCCCCGCGCGCATCGCCGCGACCGCGCCGGCGACCGATTCATTGGCGGTCAGCATCAGGATCGGCAGCAACGGCCGTGCCGCGCGCAGATCGGCGATCAACGCCAGTGCATCGGCATCGGGCGTCCAATGGTCGAGCAGCACCGCATCGAGCGCAAGCCCGTCCGGCGTGTTCAGCATCATCAGCGCCGTTGCGGCATCGCTCGCGAACACTGTCCGCCAGCCGCGCCGACCCGCGATCGCCCCTACCAACCGGCGCTGTGCCGGTTCGTCGTCGATCACCATCAGCACTCGCTGTCCGTCTCGCGTCATCGCTGCTCCCAAGTCCCTGCCGTCCCGGATCGACATCCGTTTGCGCCAAGGGGCGTAAAGTTCGCCTTAAGACGGTCATGAAAACCGTCAGGGGCGGTGCGGGGCTTGTTCTTGGTCCAACCTGCGTTAGAGTTGTCTGAACGACGCAGTATGGAGAGGTTCATCGATGGCGACCAACGGCCGCACCCCCGCCCATGCCGGGACGTACAACAGCTTCATCCGCTGGTTCACCTGGGGCACGGTAATCTGCGCCATGCTGGCGGCACTGGTCATCTGGCTGATCGCGGGCTGACGTGCAGGTCGCGCTCCTCGCCGAACAGGCTGCCGGCGAGCGCCGGGTCGCCGCGACCCCCGAAACCGTCAAGAAGCTGATCGCACTCGGCGCGACCGTCGTCGTCGAACAGGGTGCCGGCACCGGCGCGTCGATCGACGATGCCGGCTATGCCGCGGCTGGCGCGACCATTGCAGACCGGGCGGGGGCACTTGCCGATGCCGACATCCTGCTGGGCGTGGCGCCGCCGTCGCCCGACAGTCTGGGCGGCGCGAAGCGTGGCGCATGGCTGGTGGCGGCCCTCCATCCGTTTGCCGACCGGGCGCGGATCGATGGCTATGCCGCGTTGGGGCTGGAGGCGCTGGCGATGGAATGGATGCCGCGCATCACCCGCGCCCAATCGATGGACATATTGTCGTCGCAGGCGAATCTGGCGGGGTATAAGGCGGTGCTCGACGCCGCGTCCGAATATGGTCGCGCCTTTCCGATGATGATGACCGCCGCCGGCACGATCAGCGCGGCGCGTGTCTTCGTGATGGGCGTGGGTGTCGCGGGATTGCAGGCGATCGCCACCGCGCGGCGGCTGGGTGCGCAGGTCAGCGCCACCGACGTCCGCTCGGCGACCAAGGAGCAGATCCAGTCGCTCGGTGCCAAGCCGATCTTCGTCGAAAAGGTGGCGGGGATCGAGGGTGAGGGTGCCGGCGGCTATGCCGGCGAAATGAGTGCCGAATATCAGGCGGCACAGGCCGAACTGGTGTCCGCCCATATCGCCAAGCAGGACATCGTCATCACCACCGCGCTGATCCCCGGCAAGCCCGCGCCGCGCCTCGTCAGCGATGCACAGGTCGCCTCGATGCGACCGGGCAGCGTCCTCGTCGATCTGGCGGTCGAACAGGGCGGCAATGTCGAGGGATCGGTCGCGGGCGAGGTCGTGCAGCGTCACGGTGTCAACATCGTCGGCCATCGCAACGTCCCCAGCCGTCTGGCCGCGGACGCATCGGCATTGTTTGCGCGCAACCTTTACAACTTTCTGGCGGCCTATTGGGACAAGGACGCCGGCCGTCCCGTCCTGCCGCCCGACGACGAAGTGACGCAGGCGATCCGCCTGACGCAAAGCGGCCAGGTCGTGAACCCACGCCTGACCGCCTGACGAGGAAACGAATATGGGTTTGTTCAGCAGCCACGAAGTCGACCCGGCCGAAATCCGCGAGAAATACGGCCATGCGCTGATCGGTGGCGAAGAGGTGCTGGCCGCGTTCCGCTCGCTGCGCGACACCGCCTTCCTGACCAATTTCCGGTTCGTGCTGGTCGACGTACAGGGCCTGACCGGCTCGAAAATCGCGTTCCGCAGCGTGCCGTATCGCTCGATCACCAGCTTCTCGGTCGAAAGCGCGGGCACGTTCGACCTCGACAGCGACCTGAAGCTGTGGGTGACCGGCGAAGCGATGCCCCTGTCGCTGAAGGTCAGCCGCAATGCCGACCCGGCCGCAATCCAGCGGTTGCTGGCGGAACTGGTGCTGGCCAAGCGGTGAACGAAACGCCCGCCCCAAATCCTCCCCATGCGCAGCATGGGGAGGGGGACCACGCGAAGCGTGGTGGAGGGGCAGCCCCTCTTATCCTCCCCGGCACGGGGAGGGGGACCGGCGCAGCCGGTGGAGGGGGAGTTCCACGCACACTACGCCCGGAAGTGACGATCGCCCGCCGCCTGCGCCGTGATCTGTCGCCGCCAGAGGCAATGCTGTGGCAGAAGCTGCGTGGAGGGAAAGCTGGCGTAAAGTTTCGCCGCCAGCATCCGGTCGGACCGTATGTCGTTGATTTCTACTGCCGGGAATCACGGCTGATCGTCGAGATCGACGGTGACGGTCATGACTACGCCGATCGCCCGCAGCGCGATGAGACCCGGCTGCGGTTCCTGCGCGAACAGGGCTATCGCGTTGTGCGGATCGACGCCCGCCGCGTAATCGCGAACGTCGGCTCGGTGGCTCAAGCGATCGCGACGCTTGTGGCCACCCCCCTCCACCAGCCTGCGGCTGGTCCCCCTCCCCGTCCCGGGGAGGATTTCAACGTCCTTCACCCAGCGGAGTAGCCGATGGACTTCCTCTCGATCCTGTCGATCTTCGTCCTCGCCTGTTTCGTCGGCTATTACGTCGTCTGGTCGGTGACGCCCGCGCTGCATACGCCGTTGATGGCGGTCACCAACGCGATCTCTTCGGTCATCATCGTCGGCGCGCTGATCGCCGCTGCCGCCGCCGGCGTGCCGGGAGCCAAGTGGCTGGGGCTGCTGGGCGTCGTGCTGGCCAGCATCAACATCTTCGGCGGGTTTGCCGTCACCGAGCGGATGCTTGCCATGTACAAGAAGAAGGGGTGAGCGGAATGCATGAGGCCGCACCGGTCAATCCATGGGTCGCCTTCGCCTATCTGGTGGCCGGGGTGTGCTTCATCCTCGCGTTGCGCGGGCTGTCGTCGCCCGCCACCAGCCGGCGGGGCAATCGCCTCGGTATGGTCGGCATGGGGATTGCCGTCGTGACGACGCTGTTGACACATATACCGCGTAATCAGATCTCCATGCTGACGATCGATCCATCGACGTTGGCGACCTCGGAAGCTTTTGCTTTTCCTCTGGACTGGGTGTCGATTGCCGAAATCCTCGCCGCCATCGCCATCGGCGCAGCGATCGGCCTGACCACCGCCAGGCGCATCGCGATGACCGCGATGCCGCAACTGGTCGCCGCCTTCCACTCGCTGGTCGGTCTGGCCGCCGTGCTGGTCGGGGTCGCCGCCTATCTCAATCCGGATGCGTTCGGCATTTCGTCGCTGGTCGTGCCGATGATCGGACAGCCGTTCGCGGTCATCAATCCGGTCAGCAAGGTCGAGATGGGCCTCGGCGTCGCGATCGGTGCGATCACCTTTTCGGGCTCCGTCATCGCCTTCCTGAAGCTGAACGGCAGCATGTCGGGCAAGCCGATCCTGCTGCCCGGCCGCCATGTCATCAATCTGGGCGTGCTGGCCGCCATCCTGCTGCTCGTCGCGCAGTTCGCGCATACGCAGGATGCGTGGCCGTTCTGGGCGGTCGTCATCCTGTCGTTCGCGATCGGGTTCCTGCTGATCATCCCGATCGGCGGGGCGGACATGCCGGTCGTGGTGTCGATGCTCAACAGCTATTCGGGCTGGGCGGCGGCGGCGATGGGCTTCACGCTCGGCAACACCGCGATGATCGTCACCGGCGCGCTGGTCGGGTCGTCGGGGGCGATCCTGTCGTACATCATGTGCCGGGCGATGAACCGCAGCTTCCTGAGCGTGATCGCGGGCGGTTTCGGCGCGACCGACAGCGGCGGCGCTGCCGGCGGCGGTGCGATCGACCGCCCGTGGAAGCGCGGTTCGGCGGAAGACGCCGCGTTCCTGATGAGCCAAGCCGAACAGGTCATCATCGTCCCCGGATACGGCATGGCGGTGGCGCAGGCGCAACATGCGCTGCGCGAAATGGGCGACAAGCTGAAGGAACATGGCGTCCGCGTGAAATATGCGATCCACCCGGTCGCCGGGCGGATGCCGGGGCATATGAACGTCCTGCTCGCCGAAGCGAACGTGCCCTATGACGACGTGTTCGAGCTGGAGGACATCAACTCCGAATTCGCACAGACCGACGTCGCCTTCGTCATCGGCGCCAACGACGTGACCAACCCGGCCGCCAAGACCGACAAGACCTCGCCGATCTACGGCATGCCGGTGCTCGACGTCGAAAAGGCCAAGACGGTGCTGTTCATCAAGCGGTCGATGGGCGGCGTCGGCTATGCCGGGGTCGATAACGAGGTCTTCTACCGCGACAACACCATGATGCTGCTCGCCGATGCCAAGAAGATGGTCGAGGAGATCGTCAAGGCGATGGACTGAACGCCTTCGTTGCCCCATCGCAACGGTCGCAGCGCGACGAGCGTTGCCGAAGCGAAGGGGACAGGCGGGTGACGGGGTTCGAAGGGTTCGAGCAGCAATCGACGGCGGCGCGGCGGGCGGTGATCGTCGTCGACGACGCACTGGCGGCGGCCGATGCGCAGGCGGCGCTGCGCCATGCCGGTGTCGCGGTCGCCGCGACGATCGGTTTTGCCGACCTGTCCGCCGCGCTCAATGACATCACCCATGCCGATCTGCTGCTGGTCGATGCGACCGGGGTCGCAATCGACACGCTCGACGGTGCGCTGCCGGTCCTGGCAGCACGGGCCGAGCGCGACCGGGCACAGCTGGTGGTCAGTTTCGGTGTCGAGGCGATCGATGTCGTGTCGCTGCACCTGCTGGGCGGTCCGGCGACGCTGTTGTGCGAGGCGCGACCCGGGGAGCGCATCGCCGCGATCGTGCTGGGCGGCGGGGCCGGGGCGGGCCTCAACGCTCCCGAACGCGATGCCGAACGGCTGCGGCGGCTGAACGCCGAAGTGGCGCGGATTGCCGAGGCGCTGGCAAAGCTCGCGCGCGACGGCGACACCGGGGAGGGCGTGCGCGACCGCACCGACGATTTCGTCGCGCCCGATGCCGGTGACGGGCCGGTGCCGACCGTGTCGGCGGCAACGGTACGCGGCGCGATCCGGGCCCGGCGGCTGCGCGATCAATTCTTTGCCGGCGAGCTGTTCGCCGATCCGGCATGGGACATGCTGCTCGACCTGTTCGCCGCACGGCTGGAGGGCGGCAATGTCTCGGTCTCCAGCCTGTGCATCGCCTCGGCGGTGCCGCCGACCACGGCGTTGCGCTGGATCACGACACTGACCGATGCCGGGCTGGTCGCGCGGCAGGAGGACCCGGCCGACAAGCGCCGCGCATTCATCGTGCTGAGCGCGCGCGGCGTGGCCGGGATGCGGGGCTATGCCGCCGCGGTGGCGCGTGCCGGGCTGGGCTGGGCCTGATCGGAACGGAGGAAGGCGACGAACTGGTCGGTCGAACTGCGCAGCTCGCCTGCGCTGCCGGCCAGTTGCCCGACGCTGATGCGAACCGCCGCCGATAGCGACGATGCGGCACCGGCGGCCTGCGCCACGCTGTCGATCTGCTGCCGCGCATCGGCGGCCGCCGTCGCCACCCGGGTGGCACCGGCGTCGACATCGCGCGACGTGACGCTCTGATCGCGGACCGCGGCCGCAATGCCGCTGGCGGCGGTGGCGACCTCCTCGATCGACTGGTGTACCGATCGCAGCTTGTCGCCGGTATCGGCGACGCCACCCCTGATGCCGCCGATCAGCGCGCTGATCCGGTCGCTGGCCCGCCGGGTATCGGCCGACAGCGCCTTGACCTCGCCGGCGACCACGACGAAGCCGCGACCGGCCTCGCCGGCCCGCGCCGCCTCGATCGTGGCGTTCAGCGCCAGCAGGTTCGTCTTCGCCGCGATCGCCCGGATATCGGCCAGGAATCCTTCGATCTGGACGGCCTGTTCCTCCAGCATCGCCACGGTCTGGACACTGCGGGCGGCATGGCCGCTGGCGGTGCCGGTCAGGGCGTTTTGTTGTTCGGCAGCGGCGGCGATCGTCCAGATCGACGTCGACAGGTCGCGGATCGACGCGGCGACCGACACGATCTCGTCGGTGGCCCGGTGCGCCCCGGCGGACGCCTCGACCGCTTCGGTCCGTGCCAGCCCGGTCACGTCCTCCAGCTTTTCCGCGGCTCCCTCCAACCGCAGGGTCGTGTCGCCGATGCTGTGGACGACCGTCGTCACCGATCGTTCGAATTGCTGCGCCAGATCGACGAGTTCGCGGTGCCGGTCGCTGGCGATGCGCGCCGCCTGTTCCTCGCGCCGGCGACGTTCCTCCGCGGCATCGCGTTCGGCGACCCGCGCGATCCGCATCGCTTCCTCCGTCCGGCGCATCGCGTCTTCGGTCCGACGCTGTCCTTCCGCCGCGGCATCGGCTAGTTCCTGCGCGCGCAGCATCGCACGATCCTGCGTCTCGAACAGGCGGCTCAGCTGGATCGTCAGCACCGCCAGCGTCGCGAACTGAAGCCCGACCGCGACGACGTGAAACGCGATGCGCCCGATATTGCCGTCGCCGGTGAACACATATTCGGGGGCCAGCCATTCCAGCAGGATGTGGTGCAGCGCCGCCAGCACCGTCGCCACCGCGATCGGCCGCCAATCGGCCAGGACGACCAGCGCCGCCATCCCGACGAAGAAATACATATGCGCATCCATCTGCCACGGGTGACCGTGCAGCAGGAACACGAGCATCGCCGGGATGGCCACGGCCAGCGTGCCCATCAGCGCACGGGCTTGCGCATCATAGCGCCCCTGCAAGGCGGCGGCCGTCGGCAAGAGGTTCAGCAGCACGCCCGTCACGAACAGCGGCGTGGCTACGCCGCCCCCCAGAAGGACGTTGCCGATCAGCAGCAGGATCAGCGATATCCAGCCAAGCACCGCCCACACCCGGATTCCGTGGTACCGCAGCCGGTCGAGCGAACTCAGAGCATCGACCGGTTCGCGCAGGGCAAATGCCTTGAGCCGCGCCAGCAGCACAGGTTCGGCCGCTCTACTTGCCACGGCTACCGCTCCCGCACGTCAGTCCGGAGGCAGCGATGATCAGGATCGCGCGACCATGAAGCTGCATCATTATGTCCGCCCGGTTGCCGGATACCACCATCGATCCGGGCACATTGCCGGCCCGCAGCAGCGCCGCGCCGCCCGCCAATGCGATCTTGGCCAGTTCGTTGCGACTGGAACCGTCGAGCGACACCAGAACCATCGCGCCGCTGGCGGGCGGCCACAGGCCGAACATCGCGAATGCTGCTGCGACGGCGAAACCCTGTAGCGCCAGCAGCGACCGATTGCATTGATTCCACATGGCTTTGCGATATGCGGCAATCGTTAACGCAATGTTTTAATCCGGTTGCCGTACGTCGCTAAAAGGGCCGCGTCGGCCGCTCGGTACGGGATCGCGCTAACGGCTGCCGGGTCGCCGAACCGGGGCTGTTCGCCGCCGCCTCGAATGGGCTGGTGGGCGCTGACGGGCTCGAACCGCCGACCCTCTCGGTGTAAACGAGATGCTCTACCAACTGAGCTAAGCGCCCCCGATCGGGGAGCGGCCGGAATACCGTGGTTTCGGCCAAGTGCAACAGGGATTTCGCCCCGCCATCGGATCAGCGCGTTGCAAAGGGCAGTTGTGGGCGGACGCGGTCGATCATCAGCCACGATCCGCGCGCGGTCAGATGCCCATAGTCGAACTGGATCGGATTGCCGTCGTCGGTCCACAGCGTGCAGCGGTCGTTCGGGCACAGCGCGCGGTAGGTCGAGACATAGGTCGCGCCGGTCGCGGGCACCCTTGCCGCGAGCATCGCGTCGAGCGTGCGCCGGCTGGCGATACGGTGCCGGTCGACGATCGACGGATCGCGCCGATACAGGGCGTCGGCAAGGATGCGGGGCAGGGCGCGATCATATTCGGCGATGGGACCGAACACGACGACATGGTCGGCATGGCGCCGGACCCGCGCAATCTGTCGCTGCAACGCCGGCCAGTCGTCGTCGCGCCACAGTGCCGACAGGATCACCGTATCGACGCGGTGGTTCGGCAGGAAATCGTCGGTGACGTAGCGCATCAGCGCGGTGCACCGCGCCTCCCCGACCGGATCGGCGACCGGGCGGCATCCCGACGCATTGGCCTGCAGGACGTTGATCCCGTCCAGCGCCACCAGTCCGCGATAGAAATGTGCGGCGTGACTGTCGCCGAGCAACAGGACGTTGGGCTTGGTCGGTGACAGGCGCAGGCAAAGGTCGCGATCGAAGGTCGCAACATCGTCGTGCGTGGTCAGGAAGCACAGCCCGGCGCGCGAATTGGGCGCAGCGCGGTAGCGGATGAAATCCGTGACGCGTTCGATCCGCGCGGGCACCTGCCAATAGGCTCGCGCCGCAAACGGCACCGCGACCACGAACGCCAGCGTCGCCAGCATCGTCGCGACCCCGATCCATACCGCCCGCCGGGGCGGTATCGCCGGATTGCGCCCACGGAACGGCTGTTCGATCCACCGCCACGACACCGCCGCGACCAGCAATACCGACAGGATGAACGCCGCCGATCCCGCCATCGACTTGATCTCATGGACCTGCCCGCCCAGTACCCAGAGCGGCCAGTGCCAAAGGTAGAGCGAATAGGAAATCCGGCCGACGAACCGCGCGGGCGGCAAGCCGAGGCTGCGACCGACCAGCGTCCGCCCGGCCATGCCCGACCAGATCAGGCACGCGGCCCCGATACAAGCGGGGGCCGCCGCCAGTCCGGGGAACAGGCTGTCGCGGTCGAGCAGCAGGACGCTGCCGACGATCAGCGCGACCCCGATGACCGCACCGGCCTCCGCCACCCCCCGCTGCCTCGCCGCCGGCACCATGCCCAGCGCCAGCGCCGCGCCGATCATCAATTCCCATGCGCGATACTGGACCAGATAGAAGGCTGCCGATGCATCGTGATGCACCCGCCATGCCGACAGGATCAGCGACGCCAGCAGCACGGTCGCGATCAGCGGTTTCAGCGCCGGTCGGAACCGACGATGGAGCAGCGCCAGCAACGGCGGGAAGAACAGGTAGAACTGCTCCTCGACCGAGATCGACCAAGTGTGGAGCAGCGCGTTGAACCGCGATGCCGAATCGAAATAATCGGTGCCGAGATAGAAATAGACGTTCGAAACGAACAGGATCGACGCGGTGGCGTTCTTCGCCTGCTGCGCCGTCTCACCGGGAAACAGCAGCACGAACGACGCCAGCAGCACCGCGACATAGACCGCGATCAGCGCAGGAAAGATGCGCCGCACCCGCCGTTCGTAGAATTGCCAGAGCGAGAAGCGTCCGGCCTGCACGTCGCCATGCACGATGCCGGTGATGAGATAGCCCGAAATGACGAAGAAGATGTCGACACCGACGAACCCGCCGGGCACGAACTTCGCAAAGCCGCAATGAAACGCGACGACCAGCAACGCCGCGACCGCGCGTAGCCCGTCAATGTCGTCGCGATACCGGATCATGTCACGCGGCTACCACGCGTCCGGCTGCAACGCGAAACGATCCGACGGGATCGTCCTGCGTTGCGGTCCGGTCAGCGTTGTTCTTTCCACACGTCGACGCCCGCCGCCTTCGGCTCGCCGATCGCGGCCTGTCCGGCCAGGCTGTGATCGACCTCGTCGCTCAGCGTGTCGAGGTGCATCAACCGCTTCACGAACGGCGACAGCAGCAGCACGACGACGCCGATGCCGATCGTCCACCAGCCGATGGTGGAATAGACGGCCAGCGTGCCTTCCTTGGTCATTTCGCCATCATGGCCGCCGGTCGCCTCGCCGATCTTGCCCGCGACGAAATTGCCGACCGCCGTCATGTAGAACCACGCACCCATGATGAGCGAGGCGAGGTGCTTGGGCGCGAGCCGGTTCATCGCCGACAGCCCGACCGGCGACAGGCACAGCTCGCCGGTGGTCTGGAAGAAATAGAACAGGAAGACGAACGCGACCGGTGTCGCCACCGCCGGACCGACGCTGTTCGCGCCCCAGACGAAGGCGAGGAAAGCGAGGCCGACCTGCATCAGCGCCAGCGCGAACTTGGCCGGGGCCGATGGCTCCCGCCCCCGCTTGGCAAGGAACGCCCAGATGCCGGCGAAGATCGCGCCCAACAGGATGATGTAGATCGAATTGATCGACTGGAACAACGCCGCCGGCACCCCGCCGCGATCGACGAAGCGATCGGTGTACAGGTTGAAGCTGCCACCGGCCTGTTCGAACAGACCCCAGAAGATCGGGTTGAGCGCGATGAGGAACAGGATGGCGAACATGCGGTGACGGGCATGGGTTTCGAGCTTGAACGCTTCGAACAGGACATAGCCGAGCAGCCCGATGCCGGAGACGATCAGCAGCGACTGGATGACGTCCTGATACTGGATCAGCCCCCACATCACGAGGGTCGCGAGCAGGCCGGTGCCATAGAGCAGCCATTCGAACGGCATGCCGGCCACGCGCCGCTTGAGCGCCGCCGGGTCGGGTGCCTCGCCCTTGCCGCCGAGCAGCCCCTTGCCGACCACGAACACCAGCAGCCCGGCGACCATGCCGATGCCGGCAAGGCCGAAGCCGAACGCCCAGCCGATCGTCTGCCCCAGATACCCGACGAGGATCGAACCGGCCGCTCCGCCCAGGTTAATGCCGATATAGAAGACGGTGTAGGCGGAATCGCGGCGGATATCGGTCATGCGGTAGAGCTGGCCGACCATCACCGAGATATTGGCCTTCAGGAATCCCGACCCGACGATGATGAGTGCCAGTGCCAGCCAGAAGACGTTGATCGCGGGATCGGCCTGTTTGACCGCGGCGTCGGTGACGCCCTCCATCCCCTCGAACGCCATGAACAGATGGCCGAAGGCGAGCAGCACGCCGCCGAACAGCACCGCCTTGCGCTGACCCAGATAGCGGTCGGCGAGATAGCCGCCGAGCACCGGGGTGATATAGACCAGCGCGGTATAGCCGCCATAGATCAGGTTCGCCTTGCCGTCGCTGAACAGCCAGTGCTGCGTCAGGTAGAAGATCAGGATCGCGCGCATCCCGTAATAGGAAAAACGCTCCCACATCTCTGCGAAGAACAGCATGTACAGGCCGCGCGGATGGCCGGCGAATTCGGGCTTGCGGCTCAGTCCCACCGCCAGCCCGCCCGCAAGGAACGCGGCAAGGATGACGGTCGCGATCGCCGCGATCCAGTCGGCCTCGTTCCATAGTGCAAAAGCCTTGAATTCAGGCACGCTTTTGTCCCTTGTCCTGGGGTATCTTGACCGGGCCGCGCTGCGGCCGTCTCCTGTCGTCAATTCGTAACGCAAGAAACGGTAATGCCAAGCGCATTGTGCGGGCGGGGGCGGGACCCTACGTGCCGGTCATGACGTTCAACGACCGATCCACGCTGCTCAGCCATTTGCAAACCCGTCGTTCGGGCAAGCCGCGTGACATGGTCGCGCCGGGGCCGAGCGATGCCGAGATCGATGCGATGATCGACATCGCCGTGCGGACGCCCGACCATGGCAAGCTGGCCCCGTGGCGGTTCGTGGTGATCCCGCAGGATCGCCGCGCGGCGTTCGCGGCGTTGCTGCGCAAGGCCTATGCCGACGAGAATCCGACCGCGACCGAACCCCAACTCGAAGCGTGCGACCGGTTCGCGCAGGAGGGGCAGGCGCTGATCGTCGTCCTGTCGTCGCCGGTCGACAGTCATATTCCGCAGTGGGAGCAGACGATGTCGACCGGAGCGGCGACGATGAACCTGCTCCATGCCGCGCACGCCATGGGCTATGTCGCCAGCTGGCTGACCGGCTGGGCGGCGTACAGCCCGCAGGTCCGCGATGCGTTCGGCTCCCCGCACGAAACCATTGCCGGCTTCGTCTATATCGGCTCGCCCGGCCGTCCGCTCGACGAACGGCCGCGTCCCGATCCGGCGCGCGTTCGTACGGTTTGGGCCGGCTGAACCGATGGACTTTCCCGGCCGTTGCTGTATTAAGTCAGCATGACAGCGATCGACCATGAGGACACGCCCGTCTATCTTCGTCTGCGGGCACTGATCGCGGCGGCGATCCTGCGTGGCGAGTATCGGGCGGGGGACCAACTGCCCTCGGTCCGGGCGTTCGCCGCCGAACACGGCGCGAACCCGCTGACCGTGGCCAAGGCGTATCAGACGTTTCAGGACGACGACTATGTCGAGGTGCGGCGCGGCGTCGGCATGTTCGTGCTGCCGGGCGCGGTCGAGCGGTTGCGCATCGCCGAGCGCGAACGGTTTCTGACCGGACATTGGCCGCGCATCCGCGCGCATATCGCGTTGCTGGGGCTTGACGCGCACGGGCTGCTGGACGAACGCACCCCGGCGTAACCGGGATTGCGGCGGACCGGTTCGTCAGCCTGTCCGACCGTGGCACATTCTCCGGAACCTTTGGTGGCTTCCTCGATTTTTGCACCCCTCCGGCATGGAACCGCGTTGCGGTGGTGGCGTTCCCTTTTCAACAGGGAGAATGCCGTGGAACGATCCGTCCTATTCCATACTCGCGTACCGCTATACGCACTACATGGGCGCAACAGCTGCCCGACCTGCGGCGCTTCGCAATGGTTCGTCGGACGGATCATCGCCGAATGCGCCTGTTGCGGCGACACCCTGCCGATCAACGCCGCCGTTCGCCCGATCCAGGCGCAGAATTACGGCAACATCGCCGCCTGACCTACCCCCCCTTCAACGCCATCGCCCGCGCATATAGCTCGCGCCGGTCGAGCCCCAGCGCCTTGGCGACCTCCCCGGCGGCCTTCGACGCAGGTAGCCGGGTCAGCGCCTCGCGCAACGCCGTATCGGCATCCGCCTCGGTCGCGGGCGGGGGAGCGCCGGGTGGGGCGACGACGATCACGATCTCGCCCCTCGGTGGTGCCTCGGCATAGCGCGCGGCGAGCGTCGACAGCGTGCCGGTCACGCATTCCTCGAACTTCTTGGTGATCTCGCGCGCCACGCCCGCGTCGCGGTCGCCCAACCCGTCCGCCAGCGCCGCCAGCGTCGCCGACAGGCGCGGGCCGCTTTCGTACAGGACCAGCGTCGCGCGCACGCCCGCGATCTCGGCGATCGATTCGGCCCGGGCATGCGCCTTGGGCGGCAGGAAGCCGGCGAACAGGAACCGGTCGGTCGGCAGTCCGGCCAGCGTCAGCGCCGCCACCGCCGCACACGGGCCGGGGATCGTCACCACCGCATGGCCCGCCGCCCGCGCATCGCGCACCAGCTTGTATCCGGGATCGGAGATCAGCGGCGTGCCCGCGTCGGATACCAGCGCCACCGCCTCCGACGCCATCCGCGCGATCAGGCCGGGGCGCATCCCTTCGGCGTTATGATCGTGATACGGGATCATCGGCCGTTTGACGCCGATATGGCGCAACAGCCCGGCGGTTACCCGGCTGTCCTCCACCGCGATAATGTGCGCTCGCGATAAAATATCGGCGGCGCGCGGACTTAGGTCTGCGAGATTGCCGATCGGGGTCGCGACGATGTACAGGCCGGGGGAAAGTTTTTCGGTCATCAGGGATAGGTCCATGGCAGACACGATAGCGCCCCGGCAATGGCGGCACCATTTCGCGCGCGCCACGGCGGTGCTGGCGGCGGCATTGTTGGCGGGGTGCAGCACGCTGGTGCCCAAGGGGCCGGTCGAACAGGCCCCGCCCGTACCGACCCGTCCGCAGCCGACTCGCCCCGATCCGGTGACCGGCGGCATCCCGACCGATACCCAGCGTCACCGCGTCGCACTGCTGGTACCGATGACCGGCCCCAATGGCGGGGTCGGGCGGTCGATCGCCAATGCGACGCAGCTGGCGCTGCTCGACACGCGCAGCGAACGGGTGCGAATCACCACCTATGACACTGCCACCGGAGCGGCCGCCGCCGCGCAGCGCGCGATCGCGGAGGGCAATCGCCTGATCCTCGGTCCGCTGCTGGCCGAGGATGTCCGTGCGGTCGCGCCGATCGCCCGCGGCGCGAAGGTGCCGGTCATCAGCTATTCGAACGACGTGTCGGTCGCGGGCAACGGGGCCTATCTGCTCGGCTATACCCCGGCGCAATCGATCGAGCGCGTGGTCGGCTTCGCCCGGACCAGCGGGATCAGCCGCTTTGCCGGGCTGGTCCCGGCCGGCGTTTATGGCCAGCGCGCCTCGACCAGCTTCCTGCGCGCGGTCGAACAGGCCGGGGGACAGGTCGTGTCGATCCAGACCTATGATCGCGGCAGCGGACAGGTCGCCGCCGCCGTCACCCGCCTGTCGCGCACCTCGCCTTATGAAGCGGTGCTGATCGCCGATCAGGCGGGTACGGCGGCGCTGGCGGTGCCCGCGATCCGCAAATCGTCCAGCCGCAGCGCGAAGGTGCTCGGCACCGAATTGTGGAATACCGAGACCGGGCTGGGGTCGATGCCGGCGCTGAACGGCGCATGGTATGCCAGCGTGTCGAACGCGCTCTATCGCCAGTTCGCGACCAAATATCGCGCCCGGTTCAGCGCCGCGCCCTATCGCCTGTCGAGTCTCGGCTATGATTCGGTGCTGCTGACGGTCCGCATCGCCCGCGATTGGCCCATCGGCCGCGACTTCCCCGAAAGCCGCCTGCGCGGCGGCGACGGGTTCGCCGGCCTCGACGGTGCCTTCCGCTTCGGCCGCGACGGCATCGCCGAACGCGCGCTGGAGGTGCAGGAAGTGCGGACGGGCGGCGCGGTGACGGTCAGCCCCGCGCCGAAGACGTTCGGGGAGTAGGGGGTGGTCGAGCTTCCCGCCGATGCGCTCGAAAAGATTGCGTGGGAAGATGCCCTTCTGATCGAAATCCGGCTGACATCGGCAGGTATCGATCTGGTGATGATGGCGGACCTGTCGGGTGCCCTTGCCCGGCCGGGAGGGGAGGCATTCGGCTATTTCATCATGTCATTTCTGGGCATCGAGAAGCTCGACATGCCATTAAAGTCGGCGAATTTCGTCCCGATGGATTATCCGCGCGACGAACTACCGGATCTCGGCGACGTGCATGCGCTGTCGATCGCAACGCTGCCGGTAAGCTTGGAAGGCGTTCCGCCGCGCTGCCGATTGCAGCTCGAATGGTCCTACGGCTCGATCGGTTTCGAGTTTGATACAGTGCGCGTGGCGACGACCGCCGAACGTATCGAAGGTTGACGGGGGACCGGCACGAAGACTCACGCCACCCCGAACGGCACCACCATATTGTCGGCATAATGCCCGACATGCGCCCGCCCCAGATACGGCACGCCCATCGCGCCGGCCCAGCGGGCGACGATCTGTTCCTCGGTTTCGCCGAAGCCGGTGTCGTCGGGATGACGATCGGTCACCGCGCCCAGCCGGATGCCGGCGATCCCCTTCAGCTGCGTCGCCTCGCTCAGCTGCCATAACAGGCGGTCGATCCGGTACAGATCCTCGCCCACTTCCTCGACGATCACGACATGGTCGGTCAGGTCGGGCAGCCACGGCGTACCGATCAGCGCGCACAGGATGACGAGGTTGAAGGCGACGGTCGGCCGTCCGTCCAGTTCGGGGGCCAGCATCGCCCGGTCGCCGTCGATCAGCCATGCCAGCGATCGCGCCGCGCTGTTCGTCCCGCCGGCCTTGCCGACCTGCGCCGCCATCGGTCCATGCACCGGCCGCCCGATCCGCCGGGCATAGAGCGCACCCAGCAAAAACCCCATGTCGGAAAAGCCGACATAGCTTTTTGCCGCCGCCGCGCGGTTCAACTGCGGCATTACCCTGTCGAGGATGCGGTTCGAACCATAGCCGCCGCGCGCGAACCAGATCGCATCGAACGCGGGATCGTTGGCGAATTCGAGGAAGGCGGCGGCGCGCTGTTCGTCGGTGCCGGCGAAATGGCCGGCGTCGAGGAAGCATTGCGGATGCACGACCAGATCGAGCGAAGGGTAGGTGAGCGCGGCATAGCCCTGTGTCCGGGCCATCTGTTCCTCGTCCACCCGTCGCGCCGGGGCCACTACACCGATCCGCATCCCGCAACCCCGCTTGCCACTGAAGGTCAAGGTCGATAGCCCCGCGCGATGCTGTACGGCAAATCCTTCTTCCTCGTCGGGATCGGCGGTTCGGGCATGTTGCCGCTCGCCATGATCCTTGCCGGGCGCGGCGCGACCGTGGCCGGATCGGACCGCTCGCTCGATCAGGCGAGCCTGCCCGCCAAGTTCGACGCGCTGCGCGCCGCGGGCATTGCGCTGTTCCCACAGGACGGTAGCGGTGTCGTGTCGGCCGATCAGATCGTCGTCGCGTCGGCCGCGATCGAGCCGAGCGTCGCCGATATCATCGCGGCGGACGCGGTCGGCGCGCAGCGAATGGGCCGCGCCGAACTGCTCGCCGACCTGTTCAATGCAGCACCGCTGTCGATCGGGGTCGCGGGGACCAGCGGCAAATCGACCGTCACCGGCATGATCGGCTATCTGCTCCACACGCTCAGCCGCGATCCGACGGTCATGAACGGCGCGGTGATGAAGGATTTCGCAGGCCCCGACCGCCCCTTCGCCAGTGCGCTGGTGGGCCAAGGCGATGCGTTCGTCAGCGAGGTCGACGAGAGCGACGGATCGATCGCCTTCTACCGTCCGCAGGTCGCGGTGCTGAACAATGTCAGCCTCGACCACAAGACGCTGGAGGAATTGCGCGCATTGTTCGGCACCTTCGCCGACCGCGCGGGCCATGTCGTCGTCAATGTCGGCGATGGCGAGGCGGCGGCGCTGGCGGCGGCGGTGCCGGCGGCGAAACGCACGACCTTTGCGGTCGAGGGCGATGCCGATCTGGTCGCGCGCGCGCTGGTGCTCGAACCCTTTGCCAGCGGGTTCGACCTGGTGGCGGACGGGGTGGTCCATGCTGTCCGCCTCGCGGTGCCGGGGCGGCACAATATCGCCAACGCGCTGGCCGCGATCGGCGCGGTCGCCGCCGCCGGGGTGCCGATCGCCGATGCGGTCGCGGCGATTGCCGGTTTCTCGGGGCTCAAGCGCCGCTTCGAACTGGTCGGAACGGCGCGCGGGGTCGGCGTGATCGACGATTTCGGGCACAATCCCGACAAGATCGCCGCGACCATCGCGACGCTGCGGACGCAGCCGGGACGGTTGCTGCTGTTGTTCCAGCCGCATGGCTATGGTCCGCTCAAGGTGATGCGCCGCGAGCTGGTGACGATGTTCGCCGGCGCGCTGACCGACGGTGACCTGCTGGTGCTGCCCGACCCGGTCTATCGCGGCGGCACGGTCACGCGTGAGGTCACCAGCGCCGACATCGTCACCGACCTGACCGTGCAGGGCGCGCCCGCCCGCCACATCCCCGATCGTGCCGCCGCGGCGGCGCATCTGGTGGCGCAGGCGCGCGAAGGCGACCGGATCGTGGTCATGGGCGCGCGCGACGACACGCTGTCCGAACTGGCGGCGCAGATGCTGGCGATGCTCGGGTAACACTTCACCGTCACCCCGGATGTACTGAGGACCGCTGCGAAAGCCGCAAGCTTCGTCAAAAACGCGCCGTACCCCCGCGCAGGCGGGGGTCCAGAGCCAGGCAGAACAACGGCTTGTGCCCGGGACCCTGGGCCCCCGCCTGCGCGGGGGTACGGCAGGGTGCCAGAATCGGTACTTTCCCGGCGTTCTCGATTCAGTCCGGCGTGCCGAGGGAAACATGGTCCGGGACTGGCACATCGCGACCGCCCCCCTGCTTGACATTCCCCCCGCCCTCGGCGAGCGCTGTGAATATCATAAGCAAATAGTCGAATTAGTCCGACTAAGGGGAGCGCCGCATTGGCTGACAAACAGGCGGGATCCGCCACCACCGGGCTGGCATTCGCCGCCGTCACCACCCTGTTTTTCGCCTGGGGCTTCATCACCTCGCTGATCGACCCGCTGGTCGCGGCGGTGAAGGGCATCTTCACGCTGACCGATTTCGAGGCGCAGCTGGCGGCATCGGCCTTTTTCCTCGCCTATGGCCTGATCTCGATGCCCGCCGCGATCCTGCTCGGCCGGTTGAAGGCGGTTCCCTCGATCCTGTTCGCGCTGGTGACGATGGTCGTCGGCTGCCTGACGATGCTGGTCGCGGCGAACCTCGCCATGTTCCCGCTGGTCCTGCTCGGCCTGTTCATCCTGGCCGCCGGCATCACCGTGTTGCAGGTCGCGGCCAATCCGCTGGCCGCGGCGCTCGGCGATCCGAAGCTCAGCCATTTCCGCCTGACGCTCAGCCAGACGTTCAACTCGTTCGGCACGTTCCTCGGGCCGCTGCTCGGGGCCAGCCTGTTCCTCGACGGGGTCGAGGTGAAGGACGGTACGGTGTTGACCCAAGCGGTGCGCGCCGGTGCGCTGGCGGGGATCGACCGCGCCTATTTCTGGATCGCCGGACTGATCGCGGCGCTGGCGGTGTTCTTCTTCCTCAGCCGTAAGGTCGTATCGGCCGCCGTGCCAGAAGCTCCGGCCGATACGCCGTCGCCCGCCGCGCTGCTGCGCGATGCCTTCTCCTCGCGCTGGGCGCTGCTGGGGGCGAGCGCGATCTTCCTGTATGTCGGCGCCGAAGTCGCGATCGGGACGCAGATGGCGCTGTTCCTGAACGCCGACAGCGTGTGGGGCGCGTCGAACGCGCCGTTCGGCGTGCCGCTGCTCGGCTTTGCGATGGGTAGCGACGGGGTGCCCGGCGTGTCGTTGCAGGAAGCGGGCAAGGCTGTCGCCTTCTACTGGGGCGGCGCGATGGTCGGTCGCGCGATCGGATCGGTGCTGCTGTCGAAGGTGAAGGCGTGGAAGCTGATGGCGCTGTTCACCGCCATTGCCGTCGGTATGTGCTGCTATGTCGCGGCGGTCGGCGGGGTGACCGCCGGGTTCGTCGCGCTGTCGATGGGCCTGTTCAACTCGATCATGTTCCCGGTCATCTTCACCCTGACGCTCGAACGCTCGACCGCCAGCGAGGCGGCGACGTCGGGGCTGTTGTGCACCGCGATCTTCGGCGGGGCGGTCATCCCGCCGGTCGTGGGGCTGGTGTCGGGGGCGGTTGGCCATGGTCCGGCGTTCCTCGTACCGGCGCTGTGCTATGCCGCGCTGTGCGGCTTCGCCATCGCCGCCGGCCGCACCGCGACGCGCAACGTCGCTTCGGCGAAGAGTCTGCACTGATCGGCGCAGCGGCGGCTTGGTTTCGGGTCGCCGCTTCGACTAGGTTCGCCGGACAGAACCGAACCGGAGAGACCAGATGACCGTCGTCCAAGCCACGCTGATCCTGTCCGCCCTCGCGCTGCCGGCATCGCTGTCGGCGCAGGCGCGCTACGAAGGGGCCGGCGCGACGCAGGAACTCGACTGCGACGGCGGCACCGCGACCATTCAGGGGGCCGGCAACACCATCCGCGTGACCGGCCGCTGCTCGGCGCTGGTGATCGAGGGCGCGAGCAACCGCGTGCAGGCCGATTTGGCACCCAGGGGCAGCATCCGCATATCCGGCGCGAGCAACACGGTAACCTACCGCACCGCCGATGGCAGCAAGGCGCGGATCAACGTCGCCGGGGCCGGCAACCGGGTGTCGGTCGCGAAATAAGCAGCGCGCAAAGGCTGTTCCAGACGCGCGCTTTGCCCGCCGGCACGCTTCGAAACGCGCCGGTACGCGCGTTCTCGGAGCGTACGCCTACGCCGCGACGCCCGCCTGCAACGCGTTCTGCGCCAGCGCGATCGATCCCAGCGGCCCCGCCTGATCGCCCAAGGCCGGTGCGACGATATAGTCGCGCTCCGGCAGTGGCAGATACCCGTTGATGCTGGCCCGCAGCGCCGGTTCGATCCGCGCCAGCAGGTGCGGCTGCTTGTTCATCACGCCGCCGCCGATCGCGATCCGCCTGGGGCCGGTGGTGCACACCATCGCATGGCACATCGCCACGATCGACGCGGCGGCGCGGTCCCACACCGGATGGTCGGCCGACAGCGTCGACACATGGACGTCACCCAGCGCGGCCTTGATCCCCGTTCCCGACGCCAGCCCCTCGACGCAATCGTCGTGAAACGGGCAGCCGCTGGGGAGGGTGTCGTCGGGCAGGCGCGGCGTGCGCAGATGGCCGATCTCGGCATGGCCGATGCCGCGCGTCGGCTGGCCATTGACCAGCAACCCGACGCCGACGCCGGTGCCGATCGTTACATAGGCGAAGTCGTCCAGCCCCTGCGCACAGCCCCACCGCGTTTCGGCAAAGGCCGCCCCGTTGACGTCGGTATCGAACGCGCTGGGCACGTCGAACATCGCCGACAGCGTGCCGGCGACGTCGGTCATCGGCCAGTCGGGCTTGGTCGTGGCAAGGATATGGCCCCAGGTGGCCGAGGCGGGGTCGAGATCGACCGGGCCGAAGCTGGCGATGCCCAGCGCGGCGAAGCCGGTCGTGTCCCACCAACGCTGCAACACGGCGGCGATGGCGGGCAGGGTGGTATCGGGATGTTCGGTCGGGACCGTTTCCTGCGCCAAAATCCGGTCCGGCCCATAGGCCAGCGTGCAGACGCATTTCGTGCCGCCCAGTTCGATCCCGGCGAAGGGCAACTCGCCCCGATCGAGCACCGCCAGTGAATCGATAACCATGTTCATCCCCGAAAACCCTGTCACAGGTAAACCCTGTCGTAGCGTTGCAGGGATTGGCACGAAAGCGCAAATGAGAAAATCGGTTTGTTTAAGCTAATGGGACAGGCCGTACCGTTACATCGTGGCACGCCGGATTTCGTATAAATTCCGCCACCCGCTAACCGGGCGTCAAGGTCCGCCATGCCAGAACCCGGTCGAGAACGGAGTCGGCGATGCGGATCGAAGCGGGACAGGCGAAGATGGGCGGTACGGTCGATGCCGGTGCCGGCGGACGGTTCGAACTGGCCTTTGCGGCACAGTTCAAGGGTAATGCCACGCAACCGGTGCCGGTCGTGCCGTCGCCCGATATCCGCAATCTGACGCCGCGCGAAATGGCCGAGTACGGCTTCCGCCTGTTCGGCGACGGCGTGATCGACATCCACACGCTCCACCGGTTCCGGCGCGAACTGATCGCGACCGACGGTACGCCCGCCGCCGATACCAAGATGGATTTCGCCGTGCAGGCCCGCCAGCGGCTAGCGAATCTCGACGCGGTGTTCGAACCGAAATCCTCGACCTCGTACCGCTCGCTGCGCCGGCTCCTCGAATTCGCGAAGCCGTAAGGGCAGCGACTATCCGACCTCGTCTGCCTTCCACAGCGCGGTCGCGCTCGGCAACAGGAAGTGGCTGAACGGCAGGATCGCCGCCCCCACCGCCGGCGCATCCTCGGCCAGCATCGCCCGGCGCACCGGGGCCAGCGCGGGGACGTTCGTCGCATCGACCCGCAATCGCTCGTTCAGCCGCTCGGCCAGCGTTTCGACATGCTGCCCCGGCAGCCGCCCGCCGACGAAGATCGCCGCCGGATTGATCAGGCAGTTGATCGCGATCAGCGGCTCGATCAGCCGGTCGACCGACGCATTGATCCAGTCGTCGACCACCGCCAGCAACGTCGCATCGTCGCCGCGCTCGCCCCGAATGTCGCCCAGGGTGAACCCCGCCCGCCGCAACGGATGCAACAGGCCCGACAGCGACACGGTATGCTGGATCTGCGTGCGCCCGCCCTTGCCGTCGCTGCCCATCAGAAAGCCGAGTTCGCCCGATCGCCCCTTGGCCCCGCGGAAATAGCTGCCGTCGATCACCAGCCCGCCGCCCAGCGCCGCCGAGATCAGGACATAGAAGAAGCTCGCCTGATGCTGGCCATGGCCCAGTTGCAATTCGCCCATCGCCGCCGCCGCCGCGTCGTTCTCGACGAATACCGGCAGGTCGATCGGCGCGGCGAACAGCGCGGCCATGTCGACGCTTTCCCATTCGGCATAGCTGGCCGGGCGGCCGGGCAGGTCGACGGTGCCGAGATCGTCGGGCCGCGCCACGCCGATGCCGACGATCCGCTTGGCGTCGACCCCGGCTTCTGCGATCAGCCCCTCGACCGCCGATCGATAGAAACCGGCAACCTCGTCGGGCAGCGCGAAATCGACGTCGCGGGTGGCGCGGGCCAGCGTCTGTCCGGCGAAATCGACCAGCACGATCGTCACATGGTCGCGGTCGACATTGATGCCGATCGCATGACAGGCGGCGGGATTGACCACCAGCTTGGTCGGCGGCTGCCCGCGCCCGCCGCGCCGCTGCCCGGCTTCGAGGATCAGTCCCTCGCTCAGCAGCCGGCGGGTGATGTTGGCGATCGCGGGCGGGGTCAGCCCGGTGATGTTGGCCAGGTCGATCCGGGTCAGCGACCCCGACACCCGGATCGCATGCAGCGTAACCCGCTGATTATGATCGGCGGCACGTTCGAGGTTGGTGCCCGACAGCCGAATCGGCGTACGATCGCTCACGTCCGGACGTTCCGGGCGGATTCGGGGAATGGCAAACTTCGTCTCCCGGTCACGGCTTTGCCGTTCGTTATTTTGGGACAGCGTGGACCAGTGGACAGGCCAGTTCAATTGTAAACCGTCTTGTCGAAACGGCGGTATCGCGATTGACAACGTTGTCGGAATTGGCGAACGGGTCGACAAAGCGGCGCGCGCGGCCAGATCGCGGGCAAAGGGAGAGCGATGCGATGAAACCGGTTCCTCAATTTCTGTTGTGCACGATGCTCGCCGGGTTCGGCGGGATGCTGCCTGCCGCCGCGCAGACCGTGCCGGCACCGGCCCCTGCCGCGACGGTGCATCCCGACCTCTGGCCGCGCGCCAACTGGCCGTACAAGGTCGATCCCGCGCTGGAGAAGCGCATCGCCGACCTGTTGAAGAAGATGACGGTCGAGGAAAAGGTCGGACAGGTCGTGCAGGGCGATATCGCCAGCCTGACGCCCGCCGACGTGAAGCGGTATCATCTCGGCTCGGTGCTGAACGGCGGCAACTCCGCGCCGAACAACGACGAATTCGCGCCTGCCTCCGAATGGCTGAAGCTCGCCGACCGTTTTTACGAAGCCTCAGTCGATAAGAGCGACGGCGGCGTCGGCATTCCCGTCATCTGGGGCACCGATGCGGTGCATGGCCACAGCAATATCGTCGGCGCGACGCTGTTCCCGCACAATGTCGGTCTGGGCGCGATGCACGACCCGGCGCTGATGCGGAAGATCGCGCAGGCGACGGCGGCCGAAATCCGCGCGACCGGCATCGAATGGACCTTCGCACCGACGATCACCGTGCCGCAGGACCTGCGCTGGGGCCGCGCCTACGAAGGCTATTCGTCCGATCCGAAGCTGGTCGCCAGCTACGTCACCCAGTTCATCGAGGGGCTGCAGGGCGCGCCCGGTTCGATCAATCAGCTCAAGGGGCCGTACGTCCTCGCCTCGACCAAGCATTTCCTTGCCGATGGCGGTACCTTTGGCGGGCAGGATCAGGGCGATGCCAAGATCCCCGAAACCACGCTGCGCGACATTCATGGCACGCCCTATGTCTCCGCGATCAACGCGGGCGTGCAGACGGTCATGGCCAGCTTCAGTAGCTGGAACGGCGAGAAGATCACCGGGCACAAGGGCCTGATGACCGATGTCCTCAAGAAGCGCATGGGCTTTGGCGGCTTCATCGTCAGCGACTGGAACGCACACGGTCAGGTCGCGGGCTGCACCAACGCGTCGTGCCCGCGCGCGATCAATGCCGGGCTCGACATGTATATGGCCCCCGACAGCTGGAAGCCGATCTGGGAAAACCTCGTCAAGCAGGTCAAGTCGGGCGAAGTGCCGATGGCGCGCCTCGACGACGCGGTATCGAACATCCTGCGCGTGAAGCTGCGCGCCGGCCTGTTCGATGCGGGCAAGCCGTCGTCGCGGCCGTTGTCGGGCAAGTTCGAACTGCTCGGCAGTCCCGAACACCGCGCGGTCGCGCGCGAGGCGGTGGCGAAGTCGCTGGTTCTGCTCAAGAACAATGGTTCGCTGCTGCCGATCAAGGCGGGCGCGCGGGTGCTGGTCGCCGGTGACGGGGCGAACGACGTCGCGCGTCAGTCGGGCGGCTGGACGCTGACATGGCAGGGGACGGGGATCGATCCGAAATATTTCCCCGGCGCGACCTCGATCTGGCAGGGGATCGACATGGGCGTGAAGGCAGCCGGTGGCTCGGCGACGCTGTCGCCCGATGGCAGCTTCTCGGGCAAGAAGCCCGATGCGGCGATCGTCGTGTTCGGCGAAACGCCCTATGCCGAGTTCCAGGGCGATATCAAGACGCTCCAGCTGCGCCCCGAGCTGCGTGGCCCTATCGAGACGATGAAGAAGCTGAAGGCGCAGGGGATTCCCGTCGTCGCGCTGATGCTGACCGGCCGGCCGCTGTTCGTGAACGCCGCGATCAACGCCGCCGACGCCTTCGTCGTCGGCTGGCTGCCGGGATCGGAGGGCGCGGGCGTCGCCGACGTGCTGCTGCGCGGACAGGACGGCAAGGCGAAGCGCGATTTCTCGGGCACGCTGTCCTTCCCATGGCCCGCGACCGGCGATGCGACCGGGCCGACCCAGTTCCCGATCGGGTACGGCCTGACCGCCGCCAGCAAGACGGTGGTGCCGGCCTTCTCCGAAGACCCCAAGGTCGCCGAAGCCGATGCCGGTGACGTGTTCATGGACAAGGGGCTGCCCGCGACCGCATGGTCGCTGGAGGTCGGCGGTGCCGGCACCGGCGGCAACACCCGCATCACCACCGTGCCCGCGCAATCGGGCGCGGGCCGGGTCAAGGTCACCGCGACCGACCACGGCGTTCAGGAAGGCGCGCGCCGTTTCGACATCGACGGCAGCGGCCCGGCACAGATCGTGCTGAGCACCCAGTCGCCGGTCGACCTGACGCGGCAGACCAATGGCGACGTGATGCTGGTATCGACGATGCGCGTCGACGCCGCCCCGACCATGCCGGTCACGCTGTCGCTGCGCAGCGGTCCCGGCGGCGGACAGGTCGCACTCGGGCGGATGGAGCGGCTGCCGGTCGGCCAGTGGAAGACGCTGGGCGTCCCGCTCAAATGCTTCGGCGGCAATGTGAACATGGCGAAGGTCGATACGCCCTTCGCCCTGTCGACCGACGGCAAGCTGACGGTCAGCGTGGCACGCGTGGCGCTGGGCACGACGGCAGACGTGACGGTAAGCTGCCCCCGCTAAATCCTCCCCGCTCTGCGGGGAGGGGGACCGCCCGAAGGGTGGTGGAGGGGGTTCGCCGCGCAACGCAACGGTTGCGGATACGGACACCCCCCTCCACCAGCTTCGCTGGTCCCCCTCCCCGTGCCGGGGAGGAATTGCCTGCCGCAGCCGGTGCCCCTAGGAACCCAACGACAACACACAGGGGCATGGCGATGAAGGCAATCTGGGCACCTCTACTCCTCGCTATGGCAACCCCCGCCATCGCCCAGGAAGCAACGCCTCCCGCCGCCCCGATCCCTCCGCGCGTCTCGGTCTCGGGCGGCATCGTCGAGGGCAAGGCCGAAGCCGACCGTGTCCTCTTTCGCGGCATTCCCTTCGCCGCCCCGCCGCTGGGCGCGAACCGCTGGCGCGAACCGCAGCCGGTGGTCGAATGGACCGGCATCCGGACCACCACCGCGCCGTCGCCCGCCTGTCTCCAGAACGATTATGGCTGGAACCGCGCCGACCATGTCTTTGCGGGCGAAGATTGCCTGACGCTCGACATCGGCACCCCCACACTGACCGGCAAGCGCCCGGTTATCGTGTGGATTCACGGTGGCAGCAACCGCGCCGGATCGGCGGGTGGCATGGCGCAGTCGGCGATCGGCAAGCGCGACGTGGTCGTCGTCGCGGTCCAGTACCGCCTCGGCATCTTCGGCTTTCTGCCGCACCGCGCGCTGGCGGCCGAGGCGAACGGGACCAGCGGCAATTACGGGCTGATGGACCAGATCGCGGCGCTGCGCTGGGTCCGCGACAATATCGCCAAGTTCGGCGGCGATCCCGACAACGTCACCATCGCCGGTGAAAGCGCCGGGTCGCAGGACGTGTCGCTGCTGCTCGCCTCGCCGCTCGCCCGCGGTCTGTTCGCGAAGGCGGCGATGGAATCGGGCACGCCGGGCTTCGGCCTGCCATGGCGGCCGTTGAAGGAAGCGTTCCGCATCGGCGATCAGCTCGACGTTCTGTTGGGCACGCGCGGAACGGCGGCGTTGCGCAGCGCCTCGCCCGCCGCGCTCCTCGCCGCCGATCTGAAGCTGCACGATGCGAAGCTGGCCGCCGACGACTATCTGTACCTGCGCACCACCATCGACGGCGCGGTCCTGCCCGACACCCCCGACCGGCTGTTCGTCACCGCGCCCAAGCGCCTGGTGATCCTTGGCAGCAACGTCCTCGAACTCGACCTGCCCGGCGGGCGTCCGGCGCGCGACGGGTTCGTCGACCTGTCGTTCGGCAACAATGCCGATACCGCCCGCACCTTCTACCGGCTCGACGAACCCGATCCCGTCGCCCATCCGCGCATGGGCACCCGCGATCAGCAGATCGCGACCGACGCCACCTTCCGCTGTCCGGCCGGCAACCTTGCCAGTCTGCTCGCCGCGCGCAACTGGCCGGTGTGGCGCTATGAATTCGACATGGCCGGCGATGGCGGTCCCGGCCGCACCTCGCATGCCGCAGAGATCGGCCATATCTTTGCCGACAAACGCGTCGGACCGGTGTCGATGCAGGACTATTGGCTCGCCTTCGCCGTCACCGGCGATCCCAATGGCGACGGCCGCCCGGCATGGCCGCGCACGACCAGGGGCAAGCCCGCTAATATCCTTTTCGACGCGCGCGGTGCGGCGCCCCGCGACGGTGATATCCGCCCCGAAATTTGCCGTTTGCAAGGATCGCTATGACCCCCGATCGCCGTCATTTTCTGGGCCTCGCCGCCGGCGCGGCACTCCTTCCCGCCGCTGCCGCCTGCGCGCAGGAGGACAGCTATGAGGTCAAGCGTCAGCGCCAGTTGGCAACCGACTGGCCATGGCTTGGCCGCTACGCCGCCGACAATGCCGCGCTCGCCGCATCGGGCAAGCCGACCGACATCGTGTTCATGGGCGATTCGATCACCGAAGGCTGGGTCGGCAAACGCCCCGAATTCTTCCGTGCCGGGCGAGTGGGTCGCGGGATCAGCGGGCAGACGACGCCGCAAATGGTGCTGCGGATGATGGCCGACGTGGTCGCGCTGAAACCGAAATTCGTCCACATCATGGCCGGCACCAACGACATCGCCGGCAATACCGGACCGATGACGCCGCAGCGGACGCAGGACAATCTGGCGATGATGGTCATGCTCGCGCGGGCAGCGAAGATCGGCGTGTTGCTGGCCAGCGTGCCGCCCGCCGACGGCTTTCCGTGGCGACCCGGCCTCGCCACGGTCACACCGATCCGCGCGCTGAACGCGTGGGCGAAGGGCTATGCGGGACAGGCCGGCGCGACCTTCGTCAACTATACGCCGGCACTGGCAACGCCCGGTGGGGCGATGAAGCCCGGCTTTGCCGAGGACGGCGTTCATCCGACCGCTACCGGCTATGCCGCGATGGAAGGCGTGCTGACCCCGATCCTTCGGGCGAAGAGCCTGCCAGTCTGAGTGTCCGTTTGGAAACGCGCGAAAAGGCGAGTTTCAAGGCGGGCTGGTACCGCAAAACGCGCTTCGGCGCGTTTCCAAACCGGCGCTGACAAGCTGAACGAACCGGCCGCCGCCGCGACAATCCGACACAATTTTCGTACCTTCGCGACAAACGCCTGCGACACTCCGCCCCCATTTTCGTTGTCGACCAAGTGGTTCGATACAGGAGAAAGCGCATGAAGAAGTTCGCATTGATGCTCGCCGGCCTCGGCGTCGCCATGACCGCGCTGCCCGCTGCCGCCCAGCCGTGGCAGTCGATCAACCAGCGCCAGGCACAGATCGAGCGCCGGATCGATCAGGGTATCCGCAGCGGTTCGCTGAGCCGGCGCGAGGCGGTAAACGTGCGCGGCGAATTCCGCCAGATCGCGTCGCTCGAACAGCGCTATCGCCGCTCGAACGGCCTTTCGATGCAGGAACGCCGCGACCTCGACCGTCGTTTCGACGCGCTGGCGTACAAGGTCCGTGTCGACAAGCACGATCGCAACGGCCGTCCGGGCCATCGGCGCTGACAACTCCCCTCCCTGACAAGAGTTTCGGGTCGGTCATGCCCCCGGCATGACCTAAACCGTGCGGGGCACTGTTTACCCGAAACTGGGCTGGGGGTGGGTAGGCCGATTGTAGCGTGCTTACCCTCCCTCGCGGGCCGATCCACCCCCGACCCCTCCTTGTCAGGGAGGGGCGGGACGTCATCCCCCCGCGACGAGCGCCCCGATCAACCCCGCATCGTCACCCAGCCGCCCCGGCACGACGACCGGTATGGCCGCCGGGATCAGCAGGTTCGCCCGCACGCGCGCGTCCAGTGCTGCGATCAGCGCGGGGGCGTTGGCCAGCCCGCCGCCGACCGGCACGATCGTCGCCGAAACGGCGTGCAGCAGCATCGCCAGCGGCCCGCCGACCAGATCGCACCAATAGTCGACCGTCGCCACCGCCCGGCGCTTGCCCGCCGCCGCATCCCCGGCAATGGCAAAACTGTCCGCCGCGATCCCATGCAGGAAGCGATGCAACCGCTCCAGCCCGCGCGCGCTGCCGATCGTATCGAGGCACCCCTTCAACCCGCACCCACATGCGAACACCGGATTGGTTCCCGGCGCGATCGGGCTGTCGTGCACCACCTGTCCATGACCCCATTCGCCGCCGATCCCGCCGGCACCGCCGACGATCCGGCCGCGTTCGACCAGCCCGCCGCCGACCCCGGTGCCGAGGATGATGCCGAACACCCGCTCATGCCCCATCGCGACCCCCCGCGCCGCTTCGGCCAGCACGAACGCATCGGCATCGTTCACCACCCGCACCGGCACCGCCAGCACGCGCGCCAGTTCGTCGGCCAGTCGCCGCCCGTCGATACAGCGGATATTCGCGCTGGTGACGATGCCGGATACCGGATCGACCAGTCCGGCGGTCGCGATCGACACCCGCTCGCAAGCCACCACCGCCAGCACATCGGCAAACACCGCGACGAACGCCGCCCAATCGTCGACCGGCGTCGGCACTTTCCGGCGCCAACCGATCGCCCCCGCATCGTCGAACGCGGCGATGTCGACGAACGACCCGCCGACATCGGCGCAGAGTCGCATGGTTATTCGGCACCCAACCAGCTCTTGCGGAACGCCCGCTGCTTTGCCGTCAGCGCCTGCCCGGCGGTCTCGCCGCGCACGATTTCCAGCGTCGGATCTGCCACCGGCGTCAGCATCGCGGTGCGATCGACGCCCATCTGCCGATAGCGCAGCGCGACCGGCGACCCGGGTTTCATCGCCGCCACCGCCGCATTCCAGCCGGCGAGATCCCCGATCGCCTGCCCACCGACCGCGACGATGGTATCACCCCGGTCCAGCCCGGCGGCGAACAGCGGCGTATCTTGGGCGGGCGGCAGGGTCAGCGTCACGCCGTCGGCCGTCTCGCTCGCCGCACTCCGCCCGATCCATCCGCGCGTCGGCGCGGCGGGCCGTAGCACCAGCCCGGCCTGTGCCAGCAGCGGCGCGAAGTCGGGCAGGCCGCTGCCGTCGATCGATCGTGCGAAGAATGCTTCGGCAAAGCCCGGATCGCCGGTCGTCTCGGCCAGCGCGACGCGCAGATCGGCGGGCGTGTACGCCTTTTCGCCCTTTCCATGCCGCGCCCACAATGTCCGCATGAAATCGTCGAGGCTCTTGCCCGCGAAACGCTGCCGCAGTTCGAGGTCGAGCGCCATGCCGATGATCGCGCCATAGGGATAATAGGACACGAAGATATTAGGATCGACCGGATCGATCGATTTCGCCGCATCGACGAACGGCCCGCGCAGGCTCATCTCCTGCGGCGATGCGTTGATCCGTGCCGCGATCCGCGCCGGATTGTTGATGATGCCGTTCAGCATCGGCCCCATCTCGCCCAGATACTCGTCGACCGTGGCCAGTCCCGCGCGCCGGATCGACAGCGGCCCGTAATAGCTGGTGAACCCCTCGGCCAGCCACAGCGACGGCGTCGGATTGGCACGGGTGAAGTCGAACGGTTCCAGTTCGGCGGGACGGATGCGCTCGACATTCCAGCTATGGAAGAATTCATGCGCCAGCGTACCCAACTGGTCGTCCTTCGCCTCCGCCAGCGACTGCGCGTTCGTGATGATCGTCGAATTGCGGTGCTCCATCCCGTCGCCTACGATCGACGGGCGGTAATCGGCGATGAAGGTATAGCGGCCGAAATCATAGGGTGCCGGCGCGCCGAAGATATGGATCTGTTCGCGCACCACCCGCTTCGCCTTTTCGGTGAAGCGGTCCATGTCGGCGGCGGTGCCATCGTGGTGCAGCGCGAGGCGATAGGTCTTGCCGCCCGCCTGCCATTCGCGGACCATATGGTCCGACAACTCGGTCGGGCTGTCCATGAAATATTGCAGGTTCGGTGCCCAATAGGTGTCCGCCGCGTCGCTCTCCGGCAACTGGGTCGCGACCTTCCATTTGGGGTCGGGGCGCTGGAAGCGCACGCGGATCGGCTGCGCGTCGTAACCGCTCGCCCACAGGAACGTCGCCGGCATGTTCAGATGTGCGTGCGAAGGATCGATCTGGGCATAGGTGCCGTCGCCATGATCGGCGAACAGCGTGTAGGTGACGACGACCGTCCCGTCATGGCCGGCGACGCTCCAGCCATAGGGATCGCTGCGCGTCAGTTTCAGCGGCCGCCCCGCGCCGTCGGTCGCGCTCACGTCATAGACGTTCTTGGCGAATTCATGGATCGCATAGCGCCCCGGCGACGACCGCGACATCTGGACGCGCAACGGTCCGGCGGGCACCCCGGTCCAGGTCGCGGTGATCCGCGCGCGGTGATGCTCGACCTGCGGGAACGAAACGTCGTAGCGCACCTTCGCCGCCGTGCCGGGATCGCGCTGGCCGGGGGCAGGGGCCGGATGCACCGGCGCGGTCTGTGCCAGCGCGGGCAGTGCGATCGTGGAAGCAAGCAGGACGGCGAACAGCGAACGGACCATGAAGGCTCCCCCGGGAAACGATGGGGTGTCTTCTAGGCCGGGTCGACATTCAGCGGCAAGGTCGGCGAAATGGCGCCCCTCCCTTTCAGGGAGGGGAGACGCCTCAAATATCCTCGATCACCGCCCGATCGAACAACACATCCCCCGCCCGCACCCGGTCGCCCGTCGCCACCCCGATCCCGACCGCAAATGGTGCCGGCACCAGCATCACGATCGTCGAGCCATGCTCGAACCAGCCCATTTCCTGCCCTTGCGCGACCGGCGTCGCCAACGTGACGATCGGATCGGCGCGCTCGCGCAGCAGCTTGACGGTATCGAGGAACGTCAGCCGGATCGCCGCGACGAGGATCGCCGCGACCGGCACCAGCAGCACCGGTGTCCCGTCGCCCATTCGCATCCGCACCGTCGCGCGTTCGTTGCGGCAATACAGCCGGTCGACCCGCTTCAGTGCCGGCGGATTGACGTTGAAACAGTCGCCGGGGAAATAGCGCACCCGCTCGACGACCGCGTCCTGTGGGGCATGGAACCGGTGATACATGCCCGCCGTCAGCCGCAGCGTTACGAAACTTCCGCCGATATAGGCCGTGCCCTCGCCGCCGGTCAGCTCGGCAATCGAATAGCGCCGCCCCTTGGCCTGGATGATGCTGTCGCCGTCGATCCGGCCGCTGGCGACGATGATCCCGTCCGACGGCGCCGACAATTGATGCGCCTGCGCCCGGAACGTCCGCGCACCGGGCCGCAGCCGCCGGATGAACGCGGCGTGCAGCGACGGCCATTTCGCCTCCGCCGCATCGGACAGGTCGACATCGCAGAACGTCCGCCACACCGCGATCAAGCCCCGCGCGACCAACGGCTGTTCGACCTTGCTCAACCACCCCATCGCCCGCGTGGCGCTCCGCCGCGGCAGCCAGTTGGTCAGCGCGTAATTGACCGATTCGATGTCGGTCAGTTTCGCGATGGTGCGCGACAGGGCGGATGGGGCGGATGGGGCGGGCGTGGGCGGGGCGGGGCGGATATCGTCCATGGCCGTCATCAATATTTCCCGATCGCGTCATATTCGCGTCAGTCATGACGCCACTCGCCCTTGCATTCGCCGCCGGTGCTGCCGGCCTGATCGCCACCAAGGGCCGCGCCCGCCTCGCGCTCAGCCGCGCCAAACACGGCTCGCTGACCGGCCATGTCCGCTGGGGACAGCGAATCGCCCGCCAGATCGCTTTTTACGACTATGACGACGCCCGCTTCTTCGCCGCCGACGATGCCCCGGCCGAAATCGCCGCCCGCCGCCGCGCCGGCTTCGACCGCCTGTCCGCGCTCTACGAAACCCGATTCGCGAAGACGGTCGTCGCGACGAAGGAATTGCGCGAAGGGCTGTCCGACCTGCAATTCACCGGCCGCTACCGCGTACCGTTCCAGTTCAGCCGGCTGGTCCGCGACCGCCTTGCCACCGGTGCCTTCTACCGATCGTCGTCGGGCGTCACCGCCACCGACCTCGACGGCAATGTCTTCTACGACCTTGCCGGCTCCTACGGCGTCAACCTGTTCGGCCATGATTTCTACAAGGACTGTATTGCCGAAGGGACCGCGCGCGTCGCCGATCTGGGGCCGGTGCTCGGCACCTATCACCCGGTCATCGCCGCCAATGTCGCCCGGCTGCGCACGATCAGCTGCATGGACGAGGTGTCGTTCCACATGTCGGGCACCGAAGCCGTCATGCAGGCGGTACGCCTCGCGCGCTATCACACCGGCCGTCGCCGCCTGGTCCGCTTTGCCGGGGCCTATCATGGCTGGTGGGGTGATGTGCAGCCGGGCATCGGCAACCCGACCCCGGCCGACAACACGCTGACCCTGTCGGAAATGTCCGATCGCACGCTGCACGTGCTGGCCACGCGCAAGGATATCGCGTGCGTGCTGGTCAACCCGCTGCAGGCGATGCACCCGAACAAGGGCGCGCCGTCCGACGGGACGCTGATCGACAGCAGCCGCTCCGCCCATCTCGACCGCGCCGCCTATCGCGACTGGCTGGTGCGCTTGCGCGACGTGTGCACGAAGGCCGGCATCGTCCTGATCTTCGACGAAGTCTTCATGGGCTTCCGGCTGGCAAAGGGCGGCATGGCCGAGGCGTTCGGCGTGCAGCCCGACATGGTCACCTATGGCAAGACGCTGGGCGGTGGCCTGCCGGTCGGCGTCGTATGCGGCCGCGCCGAGCTGATGAAGCGTTTCCGCCCCGACCAGCCAGCCGACATCTGCTTCGCGCGCGGCACCTTCAACGCGCACCCCTATGTGATGGGGGCGATGGACGTATTCCTCGAACGCCTCGATTCGCCCGAGGTGCGCGCGATGTACGCGAACGTCGACGCCCGCTGGGACGCGCGCATCGACCAGTTCAACGCCGCGATGGCGCAGACCGACCTGCCGGTCCGCGCCACGGGCATGCAGACCGTCTGGACGATCGGCTACACCGTGCCGTCGCGCTACAACTGGATGCTGCAATATTACTGCCGTGCCGAGGGGCTGGCGCTCAGCTGGGTCGGCACCGGCCGCCTGATCTTCAGCCTGAATTACGACGATGCGGCGTTCGCCGAAGTCGTCGCAAGGTTCGTGAAGGCGGCGCAGGCTTGTGCCGCCGACGGCTGGTGGTGGAGCGCGCCGGGCACCACCAACAAGATGTTGCGACGGCAGGTGCTGAAGGAAACCCTGTCGCGGCGGCTCGGCCGGGGATAGTCGTTCGCTATTCGCGGCGCTCCGCCATCGCCGCCTGCAACGCGTCGATGATCGCGCGGTTGGCGACCGGTCCCGACAGGTCCTGCGCCAGCGTGGTAAAGCCCTCGCGGCGCAGCGCCTGTCGGATATGATTCACCGAAATATAGTGGCCGGTAGCGGCCAGTTCGATTGCCCGCGTCAATGCCGGCGTTTCGCGAGCCACGCGCTGTCGCCCGTCTGCTCAGCCGTTCCGCACCCACGGCGTTCGCACGACGGCACCGGTGATGACTTTCTTGCCGAACGCCTTGCGCATCTTGTCGGCGCCCTCGCCGTTGCGCAGGACGACATGCGTGCCCCCCGAATGCAGCGTTTCGATGGCGCTGATCGATGCGTCGTGCTTGCGGCACAGCGCCACCACATCGGCCTGGGCGATGCTGACATTCATCGCGCGCGATGTCGTAGTCGGAGTCGGAACGCCCCGGCGCCAATCGTCCTGCATGCAGATCCATTCATATTTCGAGCATGCGGACCAGCCGGGCCACGCGGGAAGAAGTAGCCAGCCGGCGCCGGTAGCAGGGCCGTTCGGTCGATACCGGGTGGGCCAGATCGTATATGGGGTGCCGGTGGCAGCAAACCAGAGCGGGCTTGGGGCTTTGTGCTGTGCTACGGCTTTCGGGCCGCCGAATGCCAAGGGAAGCCGGCGAAGCGTGCACGCGGTTCGAGGATGCCGAAAAAGGTCGGATCGACGAGCAAATCCCCGTCGGACTCACAACAGCCTGCTGACGTCCATCCGCTGATGCAGAATGCGGATGACCGCGATCCCATACACCGTTGCTTGAAAATAGATCACATGTTGCTCGACCGAACGTCGCCGGTAACCGGCGCGGACATGATCGCAACGTTGCGCCCGTTCGGGCGCTTCGGCCAGATCGGCGCAGGCAGCCGCGATGCGTTCGGCATAGCGCATTGCCTGCACCAGTCCCCACCGTTCCACCGTATAGTCGAAAACGTCTTCCAGATCACGCTGTGCGGCGGGCGCAAAGCGATAGTCAGCCATATTGCGCGGCTTTGCGTTCCTTGAAGGCAGCGAAATCGAACCGTTCCGGCGCTCCGCTTGCCTCGCCCTCGATCAGTGCCTGCCGTACCTGTTCAATCACCTGCCCGCGTTCCTGTTCGCGGCGAATCAGATCGCGGATCGCCTCGCTGTCATTGGTGTAATGGCCGGCGGTGATCTGCGCTACGATCCAGGCATTCTGCTGTTCGGTCAAGGTGATGGTCTTGCGGACGGTAGCCATTCCAACCTCCATGGCAGTCCTATTATTGGTGCACTTTAGCGTATCGCAGGGATGGGGAGATAGCCCTTTCCTACACCGCAATGCTCCGTCACGCTCGCCTCCGCTCTTTCTCTTCGTCGATCGCGCTTACGCAAAACGATGCGACCGGTTCGCAAATGTGCAAACCGGCCGCGAGTGTGACTTTTGTGACCTTTGGCGGAAAAGCGGCGCGTTTTCAGGCCCTACCACGGGCAAAGCCAGCGTCGAGGTCGATCGTGCTCGGCACGATCTGCGGACTGCGGGGCAGTCCGCACCTCGACGCTCGTCGGACGGCGCTTTTCGCACCGCCGGCCGGGCGCGCCTTGTTCGGCCCGGGGACAGCTCCGCTATCCCCTTGCCCGGCGCTTAGTGCCGCGCCGCCTCTTGCAGATCCGTGTCGATCCGCGCGCCCTTCAACAACTGCACCGGCGCTTTGCGATACAGAATGAAGTCGTTGAACGGATCGGTCACGATCTTCGTCGCCCATACCAGCCCGGTCATTACGTCGCGCTGCACGAACAACTGCACCACCCGGAACAGCAACCCGCCGACCGCGAACGCCAGCCACAACAGTGCCAGATGCCGCAGGAACCCGACGAACCCGACATGCGGTTCGAAGATGCCGAAGAAGGTCGGATCGATCAGCAGCGGGATCGGCGTCGCCGCCCACAGCCCCATAAACACGACCTTGCGAAACAGGTTGTACCCGACCTTGATCTCTTCCTTATGTTCGTGCGTCGCCTGATTCTGATGGTCGTAGGTCTTGGGTTCGAAGAAGAAATGCCCCGATTGCCGCGCGGTCATCGCCACCAGCCAGCCGAGCAGGCTGGCGACCGCGGGGTCGATCCACACCACGACATAGGCGATCAGGAACGTCGTCGCGCTGACGAAGTGCAGCGCCTGATTGATGATGCTGTGATGGTAGTAGCGATGATCGTCCCACCGCTGTTCCTTCAGCGCTTCCTTGAATCCGGACATCGAATAAACCTTTGATGAAAAGGGAGTTTCAGGCGGTCGCGGCGTGCGCGGGCGTCGGGTGGTTGTCCTGCACGCCCGCTGCGCGCCGGAAGCAGACCAGCGAGAAATGGCCCAGCGGGGGGAGCGGGCGGCGCTCGATCAGTTCCGCCTGCGGGTTACGCGCCGCCCAGTCGCCATAGATCGACCACGGGAAATCGGTGCGCCAGCCCAGCCGGCTGGTGATCGGCATCAGCACGCGCTCGATCTTCGCGCGCATCCCCGCTTCCGCGCCAAGCCGGGTCGCGATCACGATCATGCCGCCGGGCCGCACCACGCGCAGGAACTCGCTGAGCGCACGGTCGGGATGCGGCACCGCCGACACGACATATTGCGCGACGACCACATCGAACGAGGCATCGGCGAAATCGAGCGCCTCGGCATCGCCGATCGCGATGCGCTCGACATGGTTCAACTTCAGCCGGCGAACCCGGTCGCGCGCCTTGTCGAGCATCTGGTCGGCGATATCGATGCCGGTGATCCGGCTGTCGTGGCGGTAATGCGGCAGCGAGATGCCGGTGCCGACGCCGACCTCCAGAATGCGGCCGCCGACCGTTTCGGCGGCATCGATCGCGGCACGACGCCCGCGCTTGAACACCGGACCGAAGACCAGATCGTAGATCGGAGCCCAGCGATCATAGGCGGTCGCCACGCCGAGGCGGTTCAGTTCCTGAGCCAATCCGAGAGTTTCCTTGTCCAGCGCCGCACCGGGCTTGTCTGGCCCGATAAGATGACGTGCGTCGATGACACGCCAATGTCGCGGACGTGTCAGCAAGGTTTCAGTTTGATGGAAGTCGCCGTCACACGCGCGAAATACTATTGTCGCGTGTACTGGCTACAGCGACGTCATCGCAGGGGCGCAAGTCCCGTCCACTGGCGTGGAGAAGTACGATGACGACGGCATTTGTATCCCGGACCAATCGACAGAATTCATCGGCGGCGACCGTGAAGTCCCTGGCGCGCAAGATTCCCGACTGGATCAACGACCCGCAAAGCTATCGTGCCGAGGGTCCAAAACAGTCCTATCGCACCGTCTTCATCTCCGACGTCCATCTCGGCACGCCGGGATGCAGCGCGACCCAACTGGTCGACTTTCTCCATTCGTTCGAATGCGAGACGCTGTATCTGGTCGGCGACATCGTCGATGGCTGGCAGATCCGGCGCGGCTGGTACTGGCCGTCGAGCCATAACGACGTCATCCGATCGATCCTGAAGTTCGCGCGGCGCGGCACCCGCGTCATCTACATCCCCGGCAACCATGACGAGGCGTTTCGCGACTATACCGGTCTCGAATTCGGCGGCGTCGAAATGGTCGAGGAGGATATCCACGAAACGGCCGATGGCCGCCGCCTGCTGGTGCTGCACGGCGACAAGTTCGACGGCGTCGTGCTCTATGCCAAGTGGCTCGCCTTTCTCGGTGACCATGCCTACACCGCGCTGCTGAAGGCCAACAGCGTCTGGAACTTCGCGCGGCGCAAGCTCGGCCTGCCTTATTGGTCGCTGTCGGCCTATGCCAAGCACCGGGTAAAGAACGCGGTCAATTTCATCGGTCGGTTCGAGGAGACCGTCGCCCATGCCGCCGCCGAACATGGCGTCGACGGCGTGGTGTGCGGCCATATCCACACCGCCGAAATCCGCCAGATCGGCGACATCATGTATTATAACGACGGCGACTGGGTGGAGAGCTGCACCGCGCTGGTCGAGGATCATCAAGGGGCGCTGTCACTGATCGACTGGCGTGCCGAGACGTGGGAACGCGAACTGGCCAAGTCGAACGGCCAGGCCGTCGATGCCGGCCGGGCGGTCGCCACCGCGTGAGGATCGCCATCGTCAGCGATGCGTGGAGCCCGCAGGTCAACGGCGTCGTCCGCACGCTGCAAACGACGATCTCTCGCCTGCAACACCGCGGCCATGTGGTCGAAACCTTTACCCCCGACGGTTTCGCCACCCGGCCATGTCCCGGCTATCCCGAAATACGGCTGGCGTTCGGCTGCGGTTCCGAACTCGGCCGTCGGATGGCCGCCTTCCACCCCGACGCGATCCATATCGCCACCGAAGGACCGCTCGGCTGGGCGGCGCGGCGGTGGTGCCGGGGGCGGGGGGCGCGCTTCACCACCTCGTTCCACACCAATTTCGCCGACTATCTGGCGATGCGCACGCATTTGCCGGCCGGGCTGTTCTGGCCGTTCCTGCGCCGCTTCCATGCGGCGGCCAGCGGGGTCATGACCGCGACCGCGCGCGTCGCCGGCGCGCTTCACGACCATGGCATCGCCCATACCCGGCGCTGGTCGCGCGGCGTCGACCTGTCGCTGTTCAAGCCCGATGGCGCGCAGCTCGACGTGGCGACGCTGCCGCGCCCGATCCTGCTCCATGTCGGGCGCATCGCCATCGAAAAGAATATCGAGGCGTTCCTCGCGCTCGATACGCCGGGCACCAAGCTGCTGGTGGGGGACGGCCCGGCGCGCGCCGATCTGGAGCGGCGCTATCCGCTGGCGCAATTCGTCGGGGTGAAGCAGGGCGCGGCGCTCGCCGCTGCCTATCGCGCTGCCGATGTGCTGGTCTTTCCCAGCCGCACCGACACGTTCGGCCTCGTCATGATCGAGGCGCTGGCCTGCGGCACCCCGGTCGCCGCCTATCCGGTGCCGGGGCCGCTCGACGTGATCGGACTGGACGGGACGGGCGGCGGCGGCGAACGTATCGGCGCGCTCGACACCGATCTGGCGGCGGCGGTCGAACAGGCGCTGACCGCCGACCGCGACGCCTGTGTCCGTGTCGGCACCGGCTATTGCTGGTCGCACTGCACCGACCAGTTCGTCGGCAATCTGGTCGATGCCGGCCTGACAACGGATGACACGCCGGTGGCGGCGTAGGGGAGGGACCTCCGCACCGGGTCCCGGTAGCACCTGTTCATCGGGCGAAGCCCCAACGTCACCCCTGATCGCAGGGGTGACGAGCGGGCGGTTCAGCCCCGCGCGCCGGCGATCATCTTTGCAGCGATATGCCGCACGGCCCCGTCATTCTTGTCGCCACCCGGACTCGGGTCGCCCAGCTTGTCGAGGCTGGCCTCCAGCGAATCGAGCAGGCCGGGATGCTGTTCCTCGACATAGCGCATCGTCCAGAACAGCAGATGCTCGACCGCGATCTCGCGGTGGCGGGTTTCGGTGATCGCGTCGGGCATTGGAATTCCTTTCGCGGCGTCCAATGCCCGGACACGGGCGGGCGTTCCCTGCGGTACGCCCGATCCGGCCTTGGGGTCCGTCTGGAAACTCGCGAAAGGGCGAGTTTCAAGGCGGTACCGGCCCGCTCCCCCTCCCGACCACCCATCAGCATACCGTGTGGGTGGCCGGGAGGGGGAGCGGGCCGGTACCGCAAAAATGCGCCATGGCGCATTTTCAAACAACCTCTCAGAACACCGCCTTCACCAACTGCGCAAAGGCATCGGCACGGTGGCTGATCGAATGCTTGTGGTCGGGATCGATCTCGCCATAGCTCTGGTCCATGCCGTCCTGAACGAACATCGGGTCATAGCCGAAGCCATGTTCCCCACGCGGCGGCCAGACCAGCTTGCCGTCGACGCGCCCTTCGAACCATTCGACATGACCATCGGGCCATGCGAGTGCCAGCGCGCAGACGAAGTGCGCCGCGCGGCTGTGATCCGGGCCAGTCGCCTGCATCCGGTCCTCGACCAGCCGCATCGCCGCGGTGAAGTCCTTCGACGCCCCGGCCCAGCGCGCCGAAAAGATGCCCGGCTCGCCGTTCAGCGCCTCGACGCACAGGCCGCTGTCATCGGCCAGCGCCGGCAGGCCCGACAGGTCGGCGGCCTGCAACGCCTTCAGCTCGGCATTGGCGACGAAGGTCGTGCCGGTCTCTTCCGGCTCGGGCAGGTCGAGTTCGCCCGCCGAGATCGGGGTGACGCCGTACGGCCCGAGCAGCGCCGCGATCTCGCGGATCTTGCCGGGATTGTGGCTGGCGATCACCAGCTTGCCCGGCTGCAGCTTGCGGATCGCCTGTGGCTCCTTGCCCTCGCCGCTCATCGGCCGGTCGCCCGCAGCTGCTCGGCGAAGATGCGGCCGCAGCCGATGCGGGCGAGGCGCAGCAGCCGCAACAGCGCCTCCTCGTCATAGCATGCGCCCTCGGCGGTGGCCTGTACCTCGGCGATGTTGTTGTCGCTGGTCAGTACGAAATTTGCGTCGGCATCGGCGGCCGAATCCTCGATATAGTCGAGGTCGAGCACCGGCGTACCCTGATGGATGCCGCAGCTCACCGCCGCGACCTGCCGGCTGATCGGATCGACCTCCAGCTTGCCCTCACGCATCAAACCGTCGACCGCGAGCCGCAGCGCGACCCATGCGCCGGAGATCGACGCGGTGCGGGTGCCGCCATCGGCCTGGATCACGTCGCAATCCAGCGTGATCTGCCGCTCGCCCAGCGCCTTCAGATCGACCACTGCCCGAAGGGAGCGCCCGATCAGCCGCTGGATCTCCTGCGTCCGGCCCGACTGCTTGCCCTTGGCCGCCTCACGGCTGCTGCGGGTATGGGTGGCGCGGGGGAGCATGCCATATTCGGCCGTCACCCAGCCTTCGCCCTTGCCGCGCAGCCATGGCGGCAGGCGTTCCTCGAGCGAGGCGGTCACCAGCACCTTGGTATCGCCGAACCCGATCAGGCATGATCCTTCGGCATGGCGGGTGAAGTTCGTCTGGATCGTGATGCTGCGCATTTCGTCGGGGGCGCGGCCGGATGGGCGCATGGGAATCTCCTGAAATTTTTAGAAGTCCTAGCCGTCCGTTCATCGCCGCGCCAGTCGCCGCGCGGTACGCCGCTGTGACGGGTCCGAAACGACGGGCCCGTAACAGGGAGCGGCTTCATGAAGATCATTGCCTTGGGATTGCTGCCGATACTCGGCGGCTGCGTGATGGCGGTCGGCAATACGACCACCGAAGGTGCGCCGGTCGCGATCGAGCGCGAGACGATCACCTATGAGACATCGCCGTGCTTCGGCACCTGTCCGGTCTATTCGGTGACCATTCAGCCCGACGGTTCGGGCGTGTTCGAGGGGCGTCGCTTCACCGCAGTCACCGGCACGCGTGTGTTCCGGGCGACGCCGGCGCAATATCGGGCGTTCGCCGCGAAGATACGCCCTTATCGTCCGGCGCAGGGCGACCGGCTGCTGCAACCGGGCCAGCCGGGATGCGAGAATGCGCCGACCGACATGCCCTCGGTCGATATCCGTTGGAACGAAATCAGCGGCGCGTCGCAGCGGCTGTCCTATTATTTCGGCTGCGGTGCGGCGGATGACGGCCGGACCGGTGCGGCGTTGCGGGGGGCGGTGAAGGAATTGCCGATCGGGCAGTTCATCGCCGCCAACTAACTCCTCCCCGGCACGGGGAGGGGGACCAGCGAAGCTGGTGGAGGGGGAGCGCGGCACACGGCCCGGTCGCGTCGTAAGGCCAACCCCCTCCACCACCGCTTCGCGGCGGTCCCCCTCCCGACGGAGTGGGGAGGATTGGCTTTTCCGCGAGCCGCTCCCGCCCTACATTCCCCCCATGCCCCAACCGATCCATGAATTGACCGACCGCGCCCGCGACGTGTTTCGGATCGTGGTCGACAGCTATTTGTCGACGGGTGCGCCGGTCGGGTCGCGCACCATCGCGCAACTCTCCGGCTTGAACCTTTCGCCCGCATCGATCCGGGGGGTGATGCAGGATCTGGAGGAGGCCGGCCTGCTTGCCGCGCCGCATGTCAGCGCGGGGCGGATGCCGACCGAAACGGGTCTCCGCCTGTTCGTCGACGGCATGATGCACGCGATGGAGCCCTCCGCTCAGGAACGCGCGACGATCGAGGCACAGGCCGATACCGCTGGCCCGGTCGAGGAGGCATTGGCCGGCACCGCCGCTGCCTTGTCCGGCCTGTCCGCCAGTGCCGGCGTGGTGCTGGTCCCCAAGCGCGAACCGGTGCTCAAACAGGTGTCGTTCGTGCTGCTGTCGGGCACCCGCGCGCTGGCGGTGCTGGTCGGGGCCGACGGATCGGTCGAGAACCGCGTGCTCGACGTCGCACCCGGCACCGGCGTTGCGGCACTGGTCGAGGCGGGCAATTACCTGACGGCGCGGCTGTCCGGCCTGACCTTGAGCGAGGCCCGCGCCCGCATCCTGCGCGAGATCGGGCAGGAACGCGCCGAACTCGATGCGACTGCCCGCGTGCTGGTCGAGGCCGGTTTGGCGATGTGGAGCGAGGATGGGGGACAGCGTCCGGTGCTGATCGTGCGCGGACAGGCCCGGCTGATCGATCCCGCTGCCGCCCACGACCTCGACCGCGTGCGCCAATTGCTCGACGAACTGGAGGGCAAGGAAGAGATCGCCCGCCTGCTCGAATCGGCACAGGACGGCGATGCCGCGCGCATCTTCATCGGATCGGAAAACAAATTGTTCGCATTGACCGGATCGTCGGTCATCGCCAAGCCGGTCCGCGCGCTGGACGGGCGCGTGGTCGGCGTCGTCGGCGTGATCGGGCCTGTCCGGTTGAACTATGCCCGCGTCGTGCCCATGGTGGATTTCACCGCCGCGACCCTGACGCGGCTGCTCGGCTGACAGGACAAGAAGAGACCGGAATGAACGACACTCCCGCCAACGACGATACGAACGACCTGCGCGAAGCCACCGCCGAGGCCGCGCCCGAAGTCGCCGAAGCGGATCGCCTCGCCGACCTCGAAGCGAAGCTGGCCGATTCGCAGGCCGAAACCCTGTATGCCCGGGCCGATCTGCAGAATGTGCGCCGCCGCGCCGAAAAGGAAGTGGCCGACGCCCGCGCCTATGCCGCGACCGCGTTCTCGCGCGACATCCTGTCGGTGGCCGACAATCTGTCGCGCGCGCTGTCGGCGATCCCCGACGACCTGCGCGGCGACGACCGGCTGAAGGGCCTGATCGTCGGCCTCGAAGCGACCGGGCGCGAGTTGGAAAGCATCTTCGGCCGCCATGGCATCACCAAGATGGTGGCGATTGGCGAGACGCTCGACCCCAACAAGCATCAGGCGATGTTCGAGGTGCCGTCGAACGACGTCGCACCGGGCACGGTCGTGCAGGAAATCCAGACCGGTTACATGATCCGCGACCGGTTGCTGCGGCCGGCGCTGGTCGGCGTGGCCAAGACGCCGGAGGGCGGGGCCTGAGCGACACGGTTCGGCCCGACCTGGCCACGCCGCCCCGGTTCGAACGGATCGTCCATCCAGAGGCGATCGTCGAGCCGGCGGTGCTGGCGGCGTCGCTCGCGGCACTCTGCACCGGCGGTCAGGACGGCACGGCCCTGCGCCGTGCCGCGACCGCCGTGCTGCGCGACGCGATGGTGCGCGGTCGGGGGGAGATCGAACGGCGGCTGAATGCCAACCCCAGCCACGGGCTGGAGACGTCCGCCGCCTATGCCTATCTGACCGACGCGATCCTCGTCGCGCTCGCCGGCTTCATCGTCGAACACGTCCACCCGAACCATAATCCGACCGCGGCCGAACGGATGACGCTGATCGCGGTCGGTGGCTATGGGCGGGGGGAAATGGCCCCCCATTCGGACGTCGATATCGGCGTGCTGACGCCGTGGAAGCAGACGCCCTGGTCCGAACAGGTCATCGAATCGATCCTCTACGCGCTATGGGATCTCGGGCTGAAGGTCGGTCATTCGTCGCGTTCGCTCGACGAGATGGTCCGGCAGGCGAAGGGCGACGTCACCATCCGCACCGCGCTGGTCGAGGCGCGCTATGTATGGGGCGACACCGCGCTGTATGGCGAAGCGGCGCAGCGCTTCAAGAACGAGGTGCAGGACGGGACCGCGCGGACCTTCATCGCCGAAAAACTGGCCGAGCGCGATGCCCGGCACAAGCGGATGGGCGACACTCGCTATGTCGTCGAACCCAATGTGAAGGAAGGAAAGGGGGGGCTGCGCGACCTGCACGCCCTCTTCTGGATCGGCAAATACGCCTATAACGTCCGCCGTGCGGCCGATCTGGTGCGGGTCGGGCTGCTCAGCGCGCCTGAATTGCGCAAGTTCAACCGGGCCGAGGATTTCCTGTGGGCGGTGCGCTGTCACCTCCACCTCATCACCGGCCGTGCCGAAGAACGGCTGACCTTCGATGTGCAGACCGAGATCGCGACGCGGATGCGCTACAGCGACCGGGTCGGCAAATCGCGCGTCGAACGCTTCATGCAATATTATTTTCTGCAGGCGAAGCGGGTCGGCGACCTGACCGGCATGTTCCTCAGCCATCTCGACGAAACCTATGCCGCGCGGGGCAGCCGGTTCGGTCTCCCGCGGCTGCGACGGCGGCCGCGGCGGTTGAACGGCTTCGTGCTCGACCGCGGCCGCCTCGCGCTGCCCAAGGACGATTTCTTCGCGCAGGACCCGGTGCGGTTGATCGAAATCTTCGCGCTTGCCGATTTGCACGGGCTGGAAATCCATCCGCTGGCGATGCGCGCGGCGTCGCGTGACGCGCGCATGGCGGCGCATGTCCGTTCGCATCCCCGCGCCAACCAGCTGTTTCTCGACGTGCTGACGTCGCCGCGCGACCCCGAGCTGGTGCTGCGCTGGATGAACGAGTGCGGCGTGTTCGGCCGCTTCATTCCCGATTTCGGCCGCATCGTCGCGCAGATGCAGTTCGACATGTACCATCATTATACCGTCGACGAGCACACGATCCGCATGATCGGCCTGTTGTCGCAGGTCGAACGCGGCATCTGTCGCGAGGAGCATCCGCTGTCGACCGCCCTGTTCGGCGGCATCGTCCAGCGGCGCGCGCTCTTCGTCGCGGTCCTGTGCCACGACATTGCCAAGGGCCGGGGCGGCGATCATTCGATCCTGGGGGCCGAAGTCGCCGAACGGCTGTGCCCCCGGCTGGGCCTGACCCCGGCCGAGACCGAGACGGTCGCATGGCTGGTCCGCTATCACCTGTTGATGTCGGCAACGGCGTTCAAGCGTGACCTTAGTGACTTTAAGACGATCCTCGACTTCACCAGCGTCGTGCAATCGCCGCAGCGGCTGCGCATGTTGCTGGTGCTAACCGTCGTCGATATCCGCGCGGTCGGTCCCGGCACATGGAACGGGTGGAAACGGCAGTTGCTGACCACCTTGTTCGAAACCGCCGAGGAAGTGCTGCGTCTTGGCCACAAGCAGCGCGGCCGCGACGAACGCATTGCCGAAAAGCAGGAACGGCTGCGGGAGACGCTGGGTTGGGACAAGGATACGCTGGCAGCCTATGTCCGGCACCTGCCGCCGGCCTATTGGATCGCCGAGCCCGACGACGTGATCGCCGCCAATGCGCGGATGGTTGATCAGTCGGGCGACGTGCGCCTGACGATCGAAACCAGCGTCGACGAGGATCGCGGCGCAACCGTCGTCACCGTCCATGCCGCCGATCATCCGGGGCTGTTCTATCGCATCGCCGGGGCGATCCACGCGGCGGGCGGCAACATCATCGATGCGCGCATTCATACGACGCGTACCGGCATGGCGCTCGACAATTTCCTCGTCCAGAATCCGCTGGGCGGTCCGTTCGACGAAGCGGGGCAGTTGCAGCGGCTGAAGACGGCGATCGCCGACGCACTGGCCAATCGCATGAAACTGACCGACCGCCTCGCTGCCAAGCCGCTCTCGCGTGTCCGTGCGGAAGCCTTCCCGATCGAGCCGAACGTCCTGATCGACAATGCCGCCTCGAATCGCTTCACCGTGATCGAGGTTAATGCCCGCGACCGCCCCGCGCTGCTCCACCATCTGGCGCAGGCGCTGTTCCAGTCGAAGGTGACGCTGCACTCCGCCCATGTCGCCACCTATGGCGAACGCGCGGTCGACACCTTTTACGTCACCGACCTGACCGGTGACCGCATCACCGGCCAGTTACGGCTAAAGTCGCTCGAACGACGGATGCTCGACGCCGCAGCGGGCAAGGATTTCAGCGCCTTCGCGTAATTCCTTGCGAATCGATCGGGATTGCAGCAGGATCGGGTTGTGGACCTGATCCTGCTGGCCGTACTGGTCATCGCCGTTCTGCTGATCGCCCTCGTCGCGATCGCATCGCACCGCCGCAAGCTCCGCCATGCCGGAGTGGATGACGGGGGAAACGTTATCGTCGGATGTTTCGACGGCAGCGACTCGTCGGGTGACTGTGGCAGCGACGGAGGTGGCTGCGACGGTGGCGGTGGCGGCGGCGATTGAGCTGCTTGGACCAAAGCCTGAAGACTGTCGGGCACGCCGACCGAACCGCAAGTTCGCCTGTGCGCCGGGGCACGATCGAACCCGACACCACGACGCTACGGTTCTGATCAGATCGGGCGGGAGCTATTTCGCCATGCGCCGTCGGCATCTGGGGCTGTCCTGTGGTGAGGATCACCCGGACGGATCGCACTTGTTACGGAAAAGCCGCCACGTCCAATCAAGGACATGGCGGCTTTTCAGCTTCGCACGTCGGACGAACCGGTGCTTATTTCGGCGACAACACCATCAGCATCTGCCGGCCTTCCATGCGCGGATAGGCTTCGACCTTGGCGATTTCCTGAGTCGCCTCGGCGACGCGCTGCAACACCGCCATGCCAAGCTGGCCGTGGCTCAATTCGCGCCCGCGGAACCGCATCGTGACCTTCACCTTGTCGCCCTCGGTGATGAACTGCTCGACCTTCTTCATCTTCGTATCATAGTCATGATCGTCGATGTTGGGACGCATTTTGATCTCCTTGATCTCCTGCGTCTTCTGGGTCTTGCGCGCGAGGTTCGCCTTTTTCTGCGCCTCGTACTTGAACTTGCCCACGTCGAGGAACTTCGCGACGGGCGGGTCGGCGTTCGGCGACACCTCGACCAGATCGAGTCCGACCTCCTGCGCCTGCGCCATCGCTTCGCGCGTGAACATCACACCCAGATTCTCGCCCTCATGGTCGATTACGCGGACCTTCGGCGACTGGATGAACTCGTTGAATCGGGGGCCGTTCATCGGCGGCGGCGCATTCGGGCGACGCATCATGGGCGGACGGATAGGTGCTGCTCCTTCAGTGTTCGAAACTTCTATATAGTCAATTCTGCACGATTACGAAAGGTTCCGCGCAAGATCGGGTGCCAGCGATTCTGCCGACAGCATTGCGACCAGTTCGTCGAGCGCGATGACCGCCTGTCCCTGACTGCCCAGACGGCGCAACGCGACGGTGCGTTCCTCCGCCTCGCGCTTGCCGACCACGACCAGCGCCGGGACTTTGGCGAGCGAGTGTTCGCGCACCTTGTAGTTGATCTTCTCGTTGCGCAGGTCGGTTTCGAGGCGGATGCCGGCGGCCTTCAGCGCGGCGGCGACCTCGTTGGCATAATCGTCGGCATCGGACACGATCGTCGCGACCACCGCCTGCACCGGCGACAGCCACATCGGCATGCGGCCCGCATGATGCTCGATCAGGATGCCGAGAAAGCGTTCGAACGTGCCGAGGATCGCGCGGTGCAGCATCACCGGGCGGTGGCGATTGCCGTCCTCGCCGACATAGGTCGCGTCGAGTCGCTCGGGCAGCACCCGGTCCGACTGGATCGTGCCGACCTGCCATGTCCGCCCGATCGCGTCGGTCAGATGGAATTCGAGCTTGGGCGCATAGAAGGCCCCTTCGCCCGGCAGTTCCTCGAACTTCGCCTTGATGTCTTCGGACAGGTTCGACGACAGCACCGCCTCGCGCAGCTCCGCCTCGGCCGTGTCCCACATTTCGTCGCTGCCAAAGCGCTTGTCGGGGCGCAGCGCCAGCTTCACCGCATAGTCGGTGAAGCCCAGATCGCGATAGACCGAGTCGAGCAGTTCGCAGAAGTCGCGAACCTCCTGCACCAGCTGATCCTCGCGGCAGAAGATATGCGCGTCGTCCTGCGTGAACTGGCGGACGCGCATGATGCCGTGCAGCGCGCCATGCGGTTCGTTGCGGTGGCAGCAGCCGAATTCGGCCATGCGGATCGGCAGGTCGCGGTACGACTTGATCCCCTGACGAAAGATCAGGACGTGTGCCGGGCAATTCATCGGCTTCAACGCCATCAGGTCGGCATCGGCGCTGACGATCGCGCCCTCATCCTCGGTGTTCGGGATTTCGTCGGGCACCACGAACATATTCTCGCGATACTTGCCCCAATGGCCCGACTGTTCCCACTGCCGCGCGTCCATTAGCTGCGGCGTCTTCACTTCCTGATAATCGGTCGCGTCGAGCCGGCGGCGCATATACGCCTCCAGTTGGCGCCACATCATATACCCCTTGGGGTGCCAGAAGACCGAACCCTGCGCTTCGGACTGGAGGTGGAACAGGTCCATTTCCGCGCCCAGCTTGCGATGGTCGCGCTTGGCGGCCTCTTCCAGCCGGGTCAGATGCGCGTCGAGCTGCTTCTTCGACAGCCAGCCGGTGCCGTAGATGCGGCTGAGCATCGCGTTCTTCTGGTCGCCGCGCCAATAGGCACCCGACACGCGGGTCAGTTTGAACGCTTGCGGATCGAGCTTCGCCGTCGATTCGAGGTGCGGCCCGCGGCACATGTCGAGCCACTGGCCCTGCCGATAGATGGTCAGTTCCTCGCCCTCGGGCAGTTCGGCGGCCCATTCGGCCTTGAAGGTCTCGCCCTGCTGCGTCCAGCGGTCGATCAGCTGCTGGCGGGTCACGACCTCGCGCTCGAACTTCTCGCCCTTCGCGATGATCTTGCGCATCTCCGCCTCGATAAACGGCAGGTCCTCGTCGGTGAAAGGCCCACGGCCCGGCGCGGGCGCGAAGTCGTAATAGAAGCCGTCGTCGGTCGCCGGACCGAAGGTGATCTGCGTGCCCGGGTAGAGCGTCTGCACCGCTTCGGCGAGGACGTGCGCGAAGTCGTGGCGATGCAGTTCGAGCGCATCGGCCTCGTCTTTCGTCGTCACCAGCGCCAGCGACGCATCGCCGTCGAACGGCCGGTTCAGGTCGCGCACCTGCCCGTCGACCCGCGCGGCGATCGCCGCCTTGCGCAGACCCGGCGAGATCGCGGCGGCGATGTCGGCCGGCGTAGTGCCCGGCGTCACCTCACGGACGGCACCGTCGGGGAGGGTGATGCGGAACATTGCGGACATGCGAAGCGACCTGACTACGAAGGGAGGTAAACGCCTGCCGACTAGCCGCTGGGGGCGGGGAGGGCAAGGATCGCACGCCGCCACTCGTCCACACCGTCCTTCCGGCCTGCGCCGGAACGACGATGGCGGCCTTACTCCACCGCCGCGCCAGCGTCGGTATAGGTGATCCGGATGCGGACCCAGCTGCCGATCAGCGGCCGGCCGCCGACGCGCGGCGGCAGGATGCGGAACTGCCACGCCGCCTGTCGCACCGCGCCGGCGAGGCCCGATCCCCGCGCCGACTGGCCGATTTCGCGGCAATCGGTGACCTGATTGTTGGGAATGGTCCGGCACGCGACCTCGCCCCAGCCCGGTTGCGCGCGGCGGGGCAGATAGGTTGCCAGCTCGGTATGGGTCGGGCGGCGATACCAGTCAGCGGCGTAAAGGCGTTCGCCGCCACCGCTGCCGCCGCCGCTATCGGCCTCCGCATCGCCGTCGCCACTGTCACCGGTCGCACTGCCGGTGCCGACCCCCTCGGCGCTGCGGGTGCCGGGGGTGATGGCGGCCCGTGCGAATTCGCGGCCGGTCATCGGAATGACTTTCGACCAGACGTCGGACGAACGGTCTGCGGGGACCGGCGGGGGCGGCGGAATCTCGGGCGGCGGCGTCACCGTCGCGGTGGGCGGGGCGGTCGCGGCGCTGCCGGCAGCGGCCTTGCGCTGGACCTGTTTGGCCGGGGCGGCGGCGGGCGCGACCTGGTCGGCGGGCAGCATGTCGACGACCAGCGGCGATTTTTCACCCGGCGGCGGCGACATCATCGTTGGGGCGATACGCAGCAACAGCCACAGGATCAGCACATGGATCGCGACGACGAGCACCAGCGTCGTCAAACGTCGCGACAGCGGCGGCGGGCTTTGCGCGGAGAACCGTTGTTGAATCACCTGCGTCGCCACGCCGAAGCCCCTAGCGCAGCCGAAGCGCAAGGGCGACGGGAAAGAACGGGTATTGCCTCCCAACCGACAAATGGAGCGCGCGGTGCGAGAGACTGTCCAGCGTCGCTGTCGACATCGGTCACCGAGGGCGGCGGCCTCTTCGAAAGGCGGATGGGACGGCAATCCCCCGAACGAGCAGCGCGCCAGGCGTCGTCGCGGCCGGTGTAGTTCGGTTGCCGATGGCCGTTGGCCTCCAACCCGACCGGCATCTTGAATCACCAAATCAAGCCCGTGTGGGTCCCCCTCGATTCAGCTCGGTCGAGTTCGACCCTAGGTGTTTAGTCCCGGTGTTTGGTCGATCGGGTTGACGATGAACCGGTCCGACTCTGTCGTCCAGACCTTCGATGTATTTGTAAGGGTAAGCCGCTGAGCGTCATGAGCCGGCGGGCAGAATTGTATGTAGAAATGAAGTCGGCGAGGTGCGTTCTTAGCGGGTGGTGGCTCTCGTAGTGGAAGCGTTTGACGGTCGCCGCCTTGATGGTCCGGTTCATCCGCTCGACCTGCCCGTTGGTCCACGGATGGTTGGGTTTGGTGAGCCGGCGCTCGATGTCGTTTGCCTCACAGATCATGTCGAAGCGCATCTGGCGCGGACGGCATGCGTGATCGTGGCACACCCATGACGAACTCGTCCGATGCGGCTTCCTTCCATTGCAACGAAAGGATCGCATCATCAAACCATGGGATCAAACACCTGTTTGCCACGGGAATGCCCAATTATTTCCACGGCAGTAGAAAAGACGTCAAATCATCAAAAAGTTCTCAAAATAGCAATACGTAAAAGACATATCATAATATCATCATAGTTTTGATCGTTTTCCTCGGAATGACCACAATTGGTCATCAACCTGTCACGTCGCCAACATAGCTGCCGCCATCGGAGATGTCGGGAGGGCATCCCGTCAACGTACATCCCCGGGGGAAATTCATGACTGCTTCGTCGAAGCGGGCGCTATCGTTGCGCCTGTTGTGCGGTACTGCCGCCACCATCTTGCTGCACTCGCCCGCGGTTGCCGCACCGATCGAGACGCCGGTGCCGGCGACCGAGGTACCGGCAATCGACGATCCGCAGAGCGGACCCGACGTGGTCGTCACCGGACGCCGGGCTGCCGTCGAAAAGGCGCAGGACGAACAACTACGCAGCCAGTCGCTCGCGACCGTGGTGTCAGGCGAGGAACTGCGCGCACAGCCGCAGCAGAACCTGGCCGACCTGCTGACCCGCCTGCCCGGCGTCAGTTCGTCGGTCGACCAGTCACGCAACGCGGCGGGCACCGGCGAGGCGCAGTATCTGTCGATCCGCGGGCTCGATACCGCCTACAACGCCTATATGCTCGACGGCGTGCGTCTGGCGCAAACCGACGCGCGGACCCGTGCGATCTCGATGAACCTGCTGTCGCCGTTCGCACTGGCGGCGGTGCGCGTCGACAAGGCACCGACCGCGCGCTACGACGGGGACGCGATCGCCGGCATCATCGACCTGCGCACCGCCTCCGCCTTCACGCTGCCCGACAATCATGTCCAGATCCGCGCGCAGGGGATCATCGCGGGTCGCGCGGTGGCGCGTGACCAGAATCCGTGGGGTGGCACCGTGCAGGCCGAAACCGCGCAGCGCTTCGGTGATGTCGGCTTCTATCTCTCTGCCTATTACGGGCTGAAGCATACGCTGGGCGAATCCACGGCGATGCAGCACGACTGGGAGAAATATAACGTCAACATTTCCGGCATGATCCGCGACAACCTCGACAACGTTACGCCGCGCGGCGTGCAGTGGCAGGCGTTCCGCAATCGCATCGAACGGCGCGGCGCGACGCTGAACCTCGACTGGAAGGGCGACGATCTCGACCTGTATTCGCGCACGACCTATGGCGAGTATCGCCTGAAGAGCTGGATGGACCAGACTGCGCTGCGCCAGACCGAACTCGCGCCTGACCAGATCAACCCGAATCCCAATCGCGGCAACTACGACGCGTCGGGTTTCCGGGCCGACTATGGCTTGAGCGCGACGCATTATTTCCGTACCGAACATTCCAACCAGAAACTGTTTTCGACCAAGGTCGGCGGCCAGTCGCGTAGCGGCGCGCTGACGTTCGACTATCACGGGGCCTATTCGCGCGGTGAGCAGGATTATCCGCTGCGCATCCAGTCGGGCTTCGCCGCCCGTCCCTATATCGGCACCGCGACCAACAGCGGCACTGCCAACTACCGCATGGTTACGTCGATCGGCGAGCGGACGCGGCCGCAGGTCGTCGTCAATGATGCTGCACGTGCATATCTGACCGATTTGTCGGCGCTCCGGCAGTGGTATGTGACTCAGCAGTTCGAGAATGCTTGGGAACGCCGCCTTGAAGGCGCGTTCGACGCGACGTGGCAGCATGGCGATCACGGCCTAGTGGCGATCATGGCCGGAACCAAGGTCGAGGACGCCAAGCGCTATTCGAACGCGCTGGGTGATGACGGAGCACTGGAGTATACCTTTCCGGCGGCCGACGGCAGCAATTCACCACGCTACGCCGCGACCGGACCGGCATTGTCCGCCGTTCCCGGTACAATGCTGGGCGGGTTCATGCGCGGCGGTGCGCAGGTGCCGATCCGTCTCGTCGACACCGATTTCGTCGAGGATCAGGTCAAGCGCCTGTCGTCGCCCAAGCTGGCTGGGATCGATCCCACGAAATTGCAGGAAAACCGCCTCGACGGCACCGAAAACCGTATCGGCGGCTATGTGATGGCGACGCTGCGTTTCGGCGAGTTGGAGATCGTGCCGGGGGTCCGTTATGAATTCAACAGCTTCAAGGGCACCTATTTCCAGACACAGGAACGTGGCGATGCGGAGAGCGCGGCGTTCGTCACCACCAACCGCAGCTATGACCAATGGCTGCCGGGCGTCGTAGCCAACTATCGCCCGAACGATCGGATGGTTGTGCGCGCCTCGGTCCGCAAAAGCTATTCGCGGCCAGCGTTCGACCTGCTGCTCGGGCCGACGCGGGTCAGCCGCAACGACGCGGGCGAAGTCACCGGGGTGTTCGTTCCCAACCCCGATCTGGACGCGCAGGAATCATGGAACGCCGATGCCTCGCTGGAGGTGCGCGGCGAGGGGACCGACTTTTACTCGATCAGCCCGTTCTATAAACGGCTGAACCATGTGCTCTTCTCCACCGGATCGACCAACGCCGGCGGTGATCTGAACATCTGGGGTACCGCGCAGCCTGAGGATCAGGGCGGGATCGAGGTAGAGCGGCTGTCGACCGATGCGACGGGCAAGGTCTATGGTATCGAACTGTTCGGCCGCTACAGTCTGCACGGACTGCCGAACTGGTTGTCGGGGCTGGGCATGCAGGGCAATGTGACCGTACAGCGTGCGCAGGCGCAAGTGTTCGTCAACGGGCAGGACCGTGAACAGCGCATGCCGCACGCCCCGCGCGTGATGTACAACGGTGCGCTCTTCTATCAGCATGGCGGCTTTTACGGCGAGGTGAACTACAACTACACCGGCGATCGGCTGTACGACCTGCGTTCCAGCCGGCCCGACACCTATATTCAGCCGGTTACGAAGGCAAACCTGATCCTCAACTATGCCATGGCAACGGGGCTGACGATCGGTGCGTCGGTGGAGAACCTGTTCAACGAACACATTCTGTGGGCGACGACCAGCCAGCGCAAGGCGTATCTCTCAAACGACCGCAAGGGGGGCTATGTCGAGACCGGGCGCAATTATTTACTGAACATCAGCTACGTGTTCTGACCTTTCCCGCCTGTCCGGCGGGCAGGCGAACCACCTTGCGCTTATCTCCCCTCGTAACGTGGACGAATCCTTGCCGGGTGCCGGCGACGTCGGCACCCCAACATTCTCGGATCGATACGACCGCTTCGGCTGCGCTAACGTCTCGTAAGGGACCTTCGGCGCAGCCCGATGCCACCCGTTTCGACAAGATCCCAGCGCAATGTCTTTCGTCGTACCATCCAACTCCTGAATGACCGCGCGGTGTTTTCGTAAAAGGAGTGTCGTATAAACGGGGTATGCGCGTTAACGACGACTTCAATCCACGACGTCGTTTTGCCGTGCCAAGCAGTCGCGCGCAGGTGGTAATTTGGGTGATTTCACTCCTTGTTTGAGTGGTAAGGCAGATGCTAATCCCGGCTACGACATGCCGGTATGGGCGAGACTCCCACACCGATCATCTGATGCCCGAAATCGAAGACGCAGCCTTTCATTCCAACTTGATAGTACGGCAACCTACGATATCTAAATGTAGCCCACTTCCGAAGTACATCGATTACACCGCAATGTCTGGGGACGGCGCAAGGATTTACGAAGCTGGGATTGAAGAGGCGGCAACACAACGCGATCTCGATGCGATAGTTGTCAGTCCGAGTTAGGCCACAGCACTTCCGGCAATGTACGAAACGGTCGTGCATCATAGCGACGTCGAGACCGAGCGCCTCCTCGCGAATGCCTTACGCTCCGTCCTTGATTATATTCGCAGTAAGGTTCCGCATAAGCAGATCGTGCCTATCGGGACGACTCGGATGTTTGACCTGGCACTCCCGCGATGTTTTGCGCGGGAGGCAAAACTGGGAACCAGCGGAACCTGTGCCGAACGCGTTCCTACCGATCACCATCGGGACCGGTCGTTGATCGGATTATCGCCAAGATGGCGGGCGAGGACATCACGGTGGTTTTACCACGTCATGCGTTCTGTCGCGGAAGTTTTTGTGAAACCCGGCTGAACGGCAACATCCTGTATTACGACGATGTGAGCTGCTGCCGGTCTGGTAGACACGAGGTTAAGCTACCTGCGCCTGCCGCTCGAAGTCCATGGGGCTGAGATAACCCAGGGTCGAGTGGCGTCGCGTTGGA
>NZ_LMKP01000003.1 GCF_001421715.1 Sphingomonas sp. Leaf22 | reverse complement strand
CGCTTCAACCGCCGAACCAAACGCGCCTCCAAGACCCAACAGATGCTCGAGATCACCCTCGACATCTTCCTCGCCAGAAAACGTCTACAGAGTCCGAAGTGAACACTCCCGCCTGCGCGGGGGTACGGCAAGGGGCAGTACTTTGGCAGACGTCTCGATCAAGCCCGGGGTGACGAAATCGTCGGATCGCCCCCTACTCGCCCTTCGACGTCAGCGGCGGGGTCTGCTGGTGCTGGACCACGGTCCACACGCCATGCTCGATCCAGCGATAGGTCGACGTGCAATAGGCCAGATACGCCTCGCCACCCTTATGCGCCTCCGCCTTGTAGGCGACGACGATCAGCCCTTCCTGTGGCCGGGCGACCTGCCGCTCGGTCAGCGACACCTGTTCCCAGCGCGGCGTGTCCTTCACCGCGTCGATCGCCTGCCTGCCGGTAAAGACGAACGGCGGCATCGGCAGCACCATCAGGCATTCGTCGTCGATCGATTCCTCGTAATGCGCCGCGTCGGCGGTCCACAGGCTTTCCTCAAAACTCCAGATGCGATCGTCGTCCACGCCGTTTCTCCTTGGCTGTCCGGCACCTAGCGCGCGGCCGCCTCAGCGGTTCCGGCGATGGTGCGCAGCGCACCCTCGCCCCGCCGCAACCCCGCTTGCCGAAGCTGTATCAGAACGATAATACACGGCCGGTATCATGGCTTATGACCCCCCGTACCCGCCCTCCGGCCCGATCGATCCCAGCCGGATCGGGCGTCTGACGACCCCGTTGTCGGGCGACGCGCTGGAACGGCGTCGACGGCTGGCCGCGTTCGACGATGCGCTGGCGGACTATGATCGCAGCTATCCGGGTACGGGCGGTCCGCCGCCACCCCCGCCGCCCGGCCCCGACGCGCCGCAAACCGCCCGCCGCGGCCGCCCCTTACGCTGGTGGCTGCGCTGGGCCATGCGCGGCTTCGGCATCCTCATCATCCTGCTGGTCATCGCCATCGCATGGCTCGCCTTCACCGCGCCGCTGTCGAAATCGCTCGAACCGCCCGCCCCGCCGTCGATCACGCTGCTGTCGGCCGAAGGGACCCCGATCGCCGAACGCGGCGCGAATATCGGCAAGCCGGTCGACGCGACCAAATTGCCCGCACATGTCGCCGAAGCCTTCATGGCGATCGAGGACCGCCGCTTCCGCACCCATTGGGGCATCGACCCGCGCGGCATCGTCCGCGCGATGTGGACCAATACCCAGGCCGGCGGCGTACGACAGGGTGCCAGCACGATCACGCAACAGCTCGCCAAGAACGCGTTCCTCGATTCGGACCGGACGGCGGCGCGGAAACTGCGCGAGGTGCTGATCGCCTTCTGGCTGGAGGCGTGGCTGACCAAGGACGAGATCCTGTCCCGCTATCTGTCCAACGCCTATTTCGGCGACAACGCCTATGGCCTCGACGCCGCCGCCCGCCATTATTTCAGCCGCGCGCCCAAGGATCTGACCGTCGGACAGGCGGCGATGCTGGCCGGACTGGTCAAGGCTCCCTCGCGCCTTGCCCCGACCGGCAATCTGAAGGGCGCGCGCGCCCGGCAGGCGGTGGTCGTCGGCGCGATGGAGGATGCCGGCTATCTGACCCCGTCCGAAGCGCGCCGCGTCAAACCCGCCATATTGCGCGTCGCCGACAACAGCACGCTCCCGTCGGGCACCTATTTCGCCGACTGGGTGCTGCCACAGGCGCGCGACCGGGCGGGCGGGATCGGTGCCGATCGCAAGGTCGCGACCACGCTCGAAGTCCGGATGCAGCGTGCCGCCGAACGCGCCGTCCGCAATGCCGGCCTGCGCCAGACGCAGGTCGCGATCGTCGCGATGCGCCCCGACGGCCGGGTGATCGCGATGGTCGGCGGCAAGGATTACCGCGCCAGCCCGTTCAACCGCGCGGTACAGGCGCGGCGGCAACCCGGATCGACCTTCAAGCTGTTCGTCTATCTCGCCGCCATGCGATCGGGCCTGACACCGCAGAGCCAGGTGCTCGACGAACCGGTCACGATCGGCGAATGGAGCCCCAAGAACAGCGACGGCCGCTATCTCGGCGCGATCACCCTCGAACGCGCGTTCCAGCGGTCGAGCAACGTCGCCGCCGCGCGCCTGACCAAGGAAGTCGGCGTGCGCAACGTCATCCGCGCCGCCCGCGACCTCGGCATTTCGACGCCGATCGCCAACGAAGCCTCGATCGCGCTCGGCACCTCGACCGTCTCTCTCCTCGAACTCACCAGTGCGTATGCCGCGATCGCAGCGGGCGAGGCGCCGGTCATCCCGCGCGGCCTTGCCGAAAAGGACGAACCGACCTGGCTCGACCGCCTGCGCTCGACCCGCAAGACATTGTCGCGCGAGGAGCTGGAGGGGATGCGCACCTTGCTCGCCGCCTCGATCCGCTCGGGCACCGGCATCGCCGCCAACCTGCCGGTCGAGGCGTTCGGCAAGACCGGCACGACGCAGGACAATCGCGACGCGCTGTTCGTCGGCTATGCCGGCGGCATCGTCGCGGGCGTCTGGCTCGGCAATGACGACAACAGCACCAATCCGGGGCTGGCCGGCGGCGGCCTGCCCGCGCGAATCTGGCGCGACTTCATGCGACAGGCGCTGAACCTGCGCGATCCGGTGCCGGTCGCCGCGCCCGAACCCGAACCGATCGACAATGCGATCGACGCGGTACAGGACGTGCTCGGCATCCCCGACGAAGGGCCGTTACGGGTCGAAGGCCCCGGCTTCGACGTATCGGTCGACCCCGACGGCCAGGTCCGTTTCGGCCCCAACGACCGCCGCCGCCGCGAGGAAGAACCGGTCCCGCCGGAGGATCGCCGGCCACCCGAAGAGGATGAGCAGTAAGGCAGCCCACGTCGTCCGCGCAGGCCGGGGGTGCAGGGTCAGCGCAAACCGTTGTTCTGCATGGCTCTGACTCCCGCCTGCGCAGGGGTACGCCTCGGTGGGACGCACCGACCCCAAACCCCGTCACCCCGGGCTTGACCCGGGGTCCCGCTTCTTCTCCGTCGTCGAAAAACAGAGGACATGGCGAGGTCAGATCGCCACGTTGCCGTCAATGCGGGCTACGGCGTCGCGCTGTTGGTACGGCCCGCACACCCGCATCGTCCCAAGAAAGAACAGAACCGAGACCCCGGATCAAGACGGGACCTAGGCGAAAGTCCCGACTCCCGCCCCCTGCCGTACCCCCGCGCAGGCGGGGGTCCAGGGTTCCAGGCGCAAGCCGTTGTTCTGCTTGGCTCTGGACCCCCGCCTGCGCGGGGGTACGGTGCGTTTTTGGCGAAGCTCGCGACTTTCGCAGAGGTCTCGATCAAGTCCGGGGTGACGGGATGCCAAGCCGGCCCCCGATACAACCCACCCCGGTTGACCCCCGCCCCCCGTCCGCCCAAGGCATTGCCATGCGCTTCTTTTCCGACAACGCCGCCCCCGCCTGCCCAGCCGTCCTCGACGCGATCGTCGCCGCCAACGGACAGGATACCGCCTATGATGGCGACCGGCTAAGCGCCCAGCTCGACGCGCGGTTCGGCGACGTGTTCGGCTGCGAGGTCGCGATATTGTGGGTGCCATCGGGCACCGCCGCCAACTGCCTCGCGCTGACCGCCATGTGCCCGCCGCATGGCGGCATCGTCTGCCACGCGGACGCCCACATCCAGAACGACGAAGGCGGCGCGCCCGAATTCTATACCCATGGCGCGAAACTGATGCTGCTGGGCGGCGACGGCGCGAAGCTCGCGCCCGCCACGATCGAGGCATATCTCGCGACGATCCGCGACGACGTGCATCAAGTGCAGCCGCACGCCATCTCGATCACGCAGGCGACCGAGGCCGGCCGGGTCTACACCCCCGACGACGTCGCCGCGATCGGTGCGCTCGCCCGCGCGCACGGTCTCGGCCTGCACATGGACGGCGCACGGTTCGCCAATGCCGTCGCGTATCTCGGCTGCACGCCCGCCGAGGTGACGTGGAAAGCCGGCGTAGACGCGCTGTCGTTCGGCTTCATCAAAAATGGCGGCATGTCGGCCGAGGCATTGGTCTTCTTCCGCCCCGAACTGGCGAAGGTCGCCCGCTATCGCCGCAAGCGCGCCGGCCTGCTCGCGTCGAAGGGCCGCTTCCTCGCCGCGCAGTTGCTGGCGATGCTCGACGGCGATGTCTGGCTGACCAACGCCCGCGCCGCCAATGCCGGTGCGGCGATGCTGGCACAGGCGGCGGGCGACCGGCTGGTCCATGCGGTCGAGGCGAACGAGGTGTTCCTGCACCTGACCGCCGACGAAGCCGCCGGCCTGCGCGGTCAGGGCTTCGATTTCTACGACTGGGGGGTCGGACAGGCACGGCTGGTCGTCGCCTGGGATCAGGATGCGGCGACTGTCCGCCCGCTTGCCGACGCGATCGCCGCGCTGTGACCGACGTCCCCCGTTCGGCGACGCCGGCGGTACTGGTCCCGTTCGGCATCGTCACCCTGATCTGGGGATCGACGTGGATCGTGATCCGCGATCAACTGGGCGTGGTGCCCGCGTCATGGTCGGTGACCTATCGCTTCCTGATCGCCGGTGTCGTCATGCTGCTCTGGGCATGGCGGCGCGGCGACCGGATCGCGGTCGACCGGCGCGGGCTGCTGTTCGCCGCCGGTCTCGGCCTCGCGCAATTCTGCCTCAACTTCAATTTCGTCTACCGCGCCGAACAATATGTCACCTCGGGGCTGGTCGCGCTGATGTATGCGCTGCTGATCGTGCCCAATTCGATCCTTGCCCGCATCCTTCTGGGTCAGCGCATGGGGCGGCAATTGCTGGTCGGATCGGCGATCGCGCTGGCAGGCGTGGCGCTGCTGTTCGTCCATGAGGCGCGCGAGCATCCCGAAAACGGCGCGGCGGTGCTGATCGGCCTCGCCATCGCGCTGGCCGGCGTGTTCTCCGCCTCGGTCGCCAACGTCATGCAGGCGACCCCGACCGCCAAGGCCTATCCGATGGTGCCGCTGCTCGGGCTGGCGATGCTGATCGGCGCGACGATGGATGCGACCTATGCAACCCTCACCGTCGGTGCGCCGGTCTTCGACTGGCGCTGGACCTATGTCGCCGGGCTGTTCTATCTCGGCATCGTCGCGTCGGCGGTCGCCTTCACCCTGTATTTCGGGCTGATCCGCACGATCGGCCCGGCCAAGGCGGCCTATAACGGCGTCGTCGTGCCGGTTATCGCGATGCTGTTGTCGACGTTGTTCGAGGATTATCGCTGGTCGCCGCTGGCCGGGGCCGGGGCGGTGCTGGCGCTGGCCGGGCTGGTGGTCGCGCTCAAGGCGCGCAGGCCGAACCGGTAATCGGGGTAATCGGGCGTCCAGCCGAGCACCCGCTTCGCCTTGCCATTCGCCACCCGCCGGTTTTCGGAATAGAAGGCGCGAGCCATCGGACTGAGCGTCTCCAGCGTGACGAATGGCGGCGGGTCCAGCCCCAGCAAATGCGCCGCATATTCGACGACCTCGTTCTGCGAAGCTGGCAGATCATCGGATATATTATACGAACCCGCCGGCGCAGACAGTCCGCACGTGACACCTTTGGCAACATCGGCGACATGGATGCGGCTGAACACCTGCCCCGGTTGCTCCACCCGATGCCCCTCGCCCGCCGCGACCCGTTCCAGCGGCGAGCGCCCCGGCCCATAGATGCCGGGCAGCCGGAACACCCGCGCCCCCAGCGCCAGCCACGCCGCGTCCGCTTCATTGCGGTTGCCCCGCCGCCCGGCGATCGGCGTGCTTTCGTCGACCCAGCCGCCATTGGCATCGCCATAAACCCCGGTCGACGACAGATAGGCGAGCGTCGCTCCGTCCAGCACGTCCCGATAGCGTTCCAGCACCGGGTCGCCGTCGCGGTCCGGTGGCACGCTGGACAGGATGGCGGTTGCCTGCGTCGCCTCGAACCGCACGCGGTCGTCATCGGCAAAGGCGATCGTGCCGTCACGCCCGTCGCGCGTCGTGCCGACCACCCGCCAGCCCCGTGGCTCCAGCCGGGCCGCGATCGCGCGTGACGTATAGCCCATGCCGAAGATCAGCAGGCGGCTCACTTCGCCCCGTAACCGTCGTACAACAGCCCGAAATAATCGCCCTTGTTCCAGCGCGGCCGGTCGTCGGCATCGGCGAGGTCGAGCGCGATGTCGTGGTTGATCGCGACGAAGATCCGCCCCGCCGTCCAGTCGAACGTCTGGCGCATGTCGTCGCCCGGCTGGTGATAGCGGTTCTCGAGAAAATCGGCGACCGCCGCCTTGCCGGGCCCGGCCCAGCCGGTGTCGAGCGACACCGACGGCACGCCTGCCTTGACGAAGCTGTAATGGTCCGACCGGACGAAGATCGCCTCTTCCGGCTCGGGATCGGGGCTGAGCGCAATGCCGCGCGTGCCCGCCGCGCGCGCCACGGCCTGCGCGACGGTCGAATGATCCGCGCCGATCGCGACCATGTCCTGGAAACGATAGGACAGGATCGGCATGTCGAGATTGACGTCGGCGACGATCGATCCCTTGGGCACGGTCGGGTTCATCGCGAAATATTCGCTGCCGATCAGCCCCTTCTCCTCCGCCGTCACGCTGACGAAGATCAGGCTGCGGCGCGGTTTGCGCGGATCGGCGGCGAACTGTTTCGCGACCTCGATCATCGCCGCGGTGCCGACGCCATTGTCCATGGCGCCGTTATTGATCCGGTCCGCACCCTTGGGCAGCGTCGGGTCGGTCGAGACGCCGATATGGTCGAGATGCGCCGACAGCGCGACATATTGATCGCGCAAACGGGGATCGCTTCCGGGCAGGATGCCGACGACGTTGCTGCTGTCGAAGCGCCTGACCCGCGAACGTTGGCGGGTGGTCACCCGCACCCCCGTGGCCCCATGCGGCACCGGCGTGCCTGCCGCCGCCGCCTTCAGCACCGCCGGCCAGTCGATAGCCGATCCGGTGAACAGCTTGGCCGCGCCCGACGCGCTCAACCACCCGATCGACGGCGCGCTGTTGCCGGCGACCTGCGCGCGCCCGTCCTTGTCGACCCACGTCAGGTGCGGACTGCGATACAGCGACATCAGAAAGCTGAACGGATAGCGTTTCGACGGTTCGTCGGTGTCGACCCGGATCGCTCCGATCGCGCCATGCGCGGCGGCATTGGCGCGCTTGGTATCGCCGCTGCCCAGATGCGCGCGGATCTCGCTCGGCAGCCGGGCCGGCGCGCCATCGAGATAGGCGACGATCTTGCCGCGCACGTCCAGCCCGGCATAATCGTCGATGGCGTTGGCGGCGTCGGTCACGCCCTGCCCGACGAACACCACTTCGCCCGAGCGCCGCAGATCGGGTTCGAGGAAACTGGTCGAGGTCAGATAATCGGCACCGAAGGTCAGCGCCGGCCGCCCCGCCGCCGTCATCCGGCCCTTCCCCGCCGGCACCGCCGAGATCAGCGGCACCCGTTGCAGAAAGCTGCCGTCGTCGCCGCCCGGCTGCAACCCGGCGGCGCGCAACTGCTGCGCGACATAGACGGCGGCGCGGTCATATTCGGGCGTCCCCGGCTCGCGCCCCTTCATGTCGTCGGCGGCGAGGAACGCGACATGCGCCCGCATCGCCGCTTCGTCGCGGGTCAGCGGCGGGGTTTGCGCCGTTTGGGCAAGCGCACCGGTCGATGCCAGCATCAGCGCAAGCGGGAGAAGGCACATGGGAGTCCTCGATACAGACATTCATTGCTTCGTCATCCCGGCGAAGGCCGGGATCCACCGTGCCGCATGTTCGCCCGCGTCGGCGCTTGCGGAACCTTGGATCCCGGCCTTCGCCGGGATGACGGCGGATGGGGGGAGCGCGGCGGCTCCCCGCATCTCACTTCGCGCCGTACCCGTTATACAGCGTGCCGAAGAAATCGCCCTTGTTCCACGCCGGCCGCGCGGGGGCGTCGGCGATGTCGCGGGCGATCTGATAGTTGACATTGATGAAGCGTTCGCCCGATTCCCAGTCGATCGGCGGGCCCTGCACCACCTCGTCGGACGGCTTGTGGTAGTTATTGGCGAAGAACGCATCGACGGCCGCCTTGCCCGGCCCCGACGTGCCCGGCCACAGGAAGACCGACGGCACCCCCTGCTGTACGAAGCGATAATGGTCGGATCGCACGAACAGCGCCATTTCGGGCATCGGATCGGGCGAGAAGCTGGCCCCCGCCTGCGCCGCCGCCCGCTTGACGATATCGCCCAGCGTCGACCGTGCCGCGCCGAACGCGATGACGTCGGTGAATTTGTAGGTGATGATCGGCATGTCGAGATTGACGTCGGCGACGATCCGCGCCTTTTCGATCGTCGGGTGGTTGGCGAAGTAATCGGAGCCGACCAGCCCCTTTTCCTCGGCAGTGACCGCGAGGAACAGGATCGAGCGGCGCGGCGGCTTGCCTGCTGCCTTGAACCGCTTGGCCTCCTCGATCAGCGAGGCGATGCCGACCGCATTGTCCATCGCGCCGTTATAGATCGTGTCGCCCTTCGCATTGGGGCTGCCGACGCCGACATGGTCGAGATGCGCCGACAACACCACGGTTTCGGCTGCGACCGAACGGTCGCTGCCCGGCAGGATGCCCGCAACGTTGTAGCTGGGCAGCGGCGTGATCGCGGTCTTGATCGTCACGGCCATGGTCGGCTTCAACGCGACCGCACGGAACTTGCCCTTGCCCGACAGCGCAGCCGCCGCCTTGGCCCAGCTCGTCCCCGAACCGGCGAACAGCTTCTCCGCACCCGCCGCGCCGATGCTGGCGATGGTCGGCGCGCCGCCGCCCATCACATGGCCGGCACCGTCGGGTGCGGCCCAGCTGACGCTCGCACTATCGTAGGACGATGCCATCTTCGACATCGGCATGCGCGCCGCTGAGTCGGGCGTCTGGAGCGAGATTACTGCGACCGCGCCCTTGGACCTGGCGATCGCCGCCTTCGTCGCGATACCGCCGAAATGCGCTGATTCCTCGCTGTCGAGGCCGTCGGGCGCGCCGCGCACCACCGCCACGATCTTGCCGCGCACATCGACGCCGGCATAATCGTCGCGACCCGGCCGGACGATACCGTACCCGACATAGACGACCTTGCCCTCGGTCATCGATTCCGCTGCCTGCGGATTGATGCCCGGCAGATATTCCTCGCCAAAGGTCAGCGCCTGGCCGTTCAGGCTGACCTGCCCCTTGCCGGCGGCGTTCATGCGGATCAGCGGCACGTTCTGCAGATAGCTGCCGTCATCGCCCGCCGGACGCAGCCCCGCCGCATAGAATTGCGATGCGACATAATTGGCGGCGATGGCATATTCGGGCGACCCGGCATCGCGCCCGCGCATCGCGTCGCTGGCAAGGAACATGACGTGCGCCTTCATCGCCGCCTGTGCCGCCGGCAGCTCGGCATTCACCGCTGCGTTACGCGTGGTCAGTTCGGCGGCAGTGGGGGCGGAGGCCGGAGCGATCGGCGCATCCTGCGCAATTCCGGCGGTGCTGATGAGGAGACCGAGCAACAAGGCTGGACGGAACATTGGAATCCTTCGACAAGCGATCATAGATACTGGCGTAGCCAATGCCGTGACCTCACGCAACGACGGCACGAACGCGATTGAAACGGGTGAGAAGATGATGGTCGATGCGACGCGTACTCCGATGGCTCCGCCGATCATCCGTCGCGACGACTATCGTTCGCCCGAATGGCAGGTCCCGTCGATCGCGCTGGAATTCGATCTCGACCCCCGCAGCACGCGCGTGCGCGCCACCCTGTCGGTCGAACGGAACGGCACCGGTCCGCTGCGCCTCGACGGCGACGGGCTGACGCCGCTATCGGTCGCGGTCGACGGCGCGCCGCGCAACGACTGGCGGCTGGAGGACGGCGCGCTGGTCCTCGACCTGACCGGCGACGCGCACGAGATCACGACCGAGGTCGAACTCGAACCGCAGGCCAATACCCAGTTGATGGGTCTCTACGCATCGGGCGGCAATCTGTGCACCCAGTGCGAAGCGGAGGGCTTTCGCCGCATCACCTTCTTCCCCGACCGCCCCGACATCCTCAGCCGCTACCGGGTGAAGCTGACCGCGGACAAGGCTCGGTTTCCGGTCCTGCTTGCCAATGGCGATCCGGTGGCGGCGGGCGATCTGGACGATGGACGCCACTGGGCCGAATGGTCCGATCCGTTCCCCAAGCCCTGTTATCTCTTCGCGCTGGTCGCCGGCGATCTGGTCGCCAATCGCGCGCAGTTCGTGACCGCATCGGGGCGCGAGGTGGAACTGGGCATCTGGGTCCGTGCGCCCGATCTGGCCAAGACCGATCATGCGATGCGCGCGCTCAAGACGTCGATGGCGTGGGACGAGCGCGTCTATGGCCGCGAATATGATCTGGACGTGTTCAACATCGTCGCGGTCGACGATTTCAATTTCGGCGCGATGGAGAACAAGGGGCTGAACATCTTCAACAGCCGCTACATCCTCGCCGACCCCGACACCGCGACCGATTACGATTATGATGGCATCGCCGCCGTCGTCGCCCATGAATATTTCCACAACTGGTCGGGCAACCGCGTCACCTGCCGCGACTGGTTCCAGCTGTCGTTGAAAGAGGGCTTCACCGTCCTGCGCGACCAGCAATTCTCCGCCGATCAGGGTTCGGCGGCGGTCAAGCGGATCGAGGACATCCGGTCGCTGCGCGCATCGCAGTTCCCCGAGGACGCCGGCCCGCTCGCCCATCCGATCCGCCCCGATTCCTATCAGGAGATCAGCAATTTCTACACCGCCACCATCTATAACAAGGGGGCGGAGGTCGTCCGCATGATCGCGACGATCCTTGGCGAGACCGCGTTCCGCGCCGGCACCGACCTGTATTTCAGCCGCCATGACGGGACGGCGGCGACCTGCGAGGATTTCGTAGTGGCGATGGAGGACGCATCGGGCATCGACCTGACCCGGTTCCGCCGCTGGTACCAGCAGGCCGGCACCCCGCGCGTCGCCGCGACGCTGGCGCACGAAGCCGGCGGCGGGCGGGCGACGCTGTCGCTGACCCAGACCGTGCCGCCGACGCCGGGCCAGACCTCCAAGCTGCCGATGGTGCTGCCGCTGCGCGTTCGCCTGTTCGGGGCGGAGACCGGCCGCGCGCTGAGCGACGAACATCTCTTCATCCTCGACGAGGAACAGGGGTCGATCACCTTTGAAACCGTCGCCGAACGCCCGGTCCTGTCGATCAATCGCGGCTTTTCGGCACCGGTCATCGTCGAGACCGATCGCGGATCGGCCGACCTCGCCTTTCTCAGCGCGCAGGACGACGACCCCTTCGCCCGGTACGAAGCGATGCAGCAATTGATGCTCGACACGCTGGTCGCCTCGGTCGCGAGCGGGCACGGCGACCATGCGGCGGTAGTCGAGGCGGTCGGCAACACGCTGACCGACGACCGGCTCGACCGGGCATTCGTCGCAGAGGCGGTATTGCTCCCCTCCGACAGCTTCGTCGGCGATCAGATGGGGGTGGTCGATCCCGACGCCATCTTCACCGCGCGCGAAGCGTTGCGCGCCGATATCGGCCGCGCGCTGCTGACCGAATGGCGCGCGGCCTATGCCGCGACCGAAGCGGAAGCGTTCGAATATACGCCCGATGCCAAGGGCAAGCGCCGGCTGCGCACGGTTTCGCTGGGCTATATTGCGGCATCGGGGGCGAGCGATGCCGACGACCTCGCCTTTGCCCAGTTCCGGCAGGCCGACAACATGACCGACCGGCAGGGCGCGTTGATGACGCTGGTCAACTCGGACTCGGACAACCGCGTCGCCGCGCTCGACATCTTCTACAACCGGTATCGCGACAATGCGCTGGTGCTCGACAAATGGTTCACGACGCAGGCGCTGTCGACGCGCGCCGATGCGTTCGAACAGGTCGCCGACCTCGCCGGCCACCGCGACTTCACGCTGACCAATCCCAATCGTGCCCGCGCGCTGATCGGCGCGTTCAGCATGAATCAGAAGGCGTTCCACCGGGCCGATGGTGCCGGCTATCGCTTCCTTGCCGACCAGTTGATCGCGCTCGACCGGATCAATCCGCAGACGGCAGCGAAGATGCTGCCGCCGCTGGCCCGCTGGCGGCGATTCGACGGTGCGCGCGGCGGCCTGATGCGCGCGGCGCTGGAACGGATCCTGTCGGTGCCGGGCCTGTCGAAGGATATGCTGGAACAGGTGGGGAAGTCGCTCGGCTAAGCGGGTTTTCATCGTTTCTCAACGCACCCGTGCAATCCTGCCCGTCGATTTTGCGGACAGGATAAAGCCGGAGGATGTTTCAGGTACCCGACCAAACGACGCTGAGCCTGTGCGCCGTCGTCGTCAGCCTGTGCTTTGCGGCGACGTTCGTCGGCCTGTGGCGACGGCAGCCGGGCGAACAATTCTGGCTGTTGTGGGCGGCGAGCCGGTTCGTCTATGTCGTCGGCGTCATCGGCTTCAACGAATTGCCGCAGCCGGTGCCGGTGGCGGTCGGCGCGCTGCTGTTCGGGGCGTCGAGCACCGCGACCGTGCTCACCTTTGCCGGGCTGCGCGACTTCGCCGGGCTGCGGCCATGGTGCCGCTGGATGACGCTGCTGCTGCTGTTGCCGCCGCTGCTCTATGTCGCCAGCGCGCTCGCCCTGCCCGGCATGACCACTCCGGCCGGGGCGTCGATGCAGCGGATGGCGGGCGGGATCGGGCTGACGATCGTGCTGGCCAGCTGCGGCGTGGCGCTGATCGTCGGGACGGTCGCCCGCCGGACAGGGGCATGGGCGAAGGCGATCGGCATCGCGCAGATCGCCCATCTGCCGAGCTATGCCACCGTCCTGATCTCGGCATGGACGCCGGGCTCGACGCTGGACGTGCTGGCGACATGGCTGTGGCTGACGCAGCCGGTGCTGATGCTGGCGATGGACCTGATGATGCTGGCAATGCCGGGGATGCTGGCGATGGAACGGTTGCGTCGAGCGGCGTCGTGCGACGGGCTGACCGGGCTGTGCAACCGCCACTGGCTGGGCACGGTCGAGCCCCAGCGGGCCATGGCGGGATGCGCGGTGGCGATGATCGACCTCGACGGGTTCAAGGGCGTCAACGACCGCTGCGGCCATGCGACGGGCGACCGGTTACTGGTCGATTTCGCCGCGCATCTGCACCGCTGGACCGATGCCCATGGTGCCGATGTAGTCCGGCTGGGCGGTGACGAGTTCGTGATCCTGTTCGCGGCCGATGACGAGGTGCTGGCGGCCGGACTGCGCCGCCACCTCGCTGCGGCGCCGCGTGGTCCGGCGACCCTGCCGCCATGGTCTGCCAGCATCGGCATCGCCCCCTGCCCGCCCGGATCGGCGACCCTGCAGGGCGCGATGCAGCAGGCCGACGAAGCGCTCTACGCCGCCAAGCAGGCGCGGCGGGCGAACGTCGCGCACGCCGCCTGAGAAGCCGTTTGGAAATGCGTCGAAACGCATTTCGCGGTACCGGCCCGCTCCCCCACCCGGCCACCCATCGAGGATACCGTGTGGGTGGCCGGGTGGGGGAGCGGGCCGGTACCGCCTGAAACTCGCTCTTTCGCGAGTTTCCGAAAAACCGCTTGAAACCCGCTCGTCAGCCGCGAGCGAACCATTCGGGAAACCGCTGCGCCTTTTCCGCCACCAGCCCCTCGTAATAGCGCATTAGGTCGATCGTATGGTCGCGATCGGTCCTGACCCGCGCCGCCGCTTCGTTGGCCGCCGCCTTCACCACATCATAGTCGCGCGCGAACAGCCGCGCGATCGCGTCCGCCGCCGATCGGGGATCGCGCGCGGCATAGGTTTCGGCAAAGCCCGGCTCGGCGATCTCGGCGCACCCGCCCTCGTCGGGTACGATCAGCGGCAGGCCCGACGCCAGACCCTCCAGCCCGACCAGTCCGAACGGTTCGGCATCCGATCCGTGGATCAGCGCGTCGCAACTGGCCATGATCCGGGCGAGCCGCACCCGGTCGTACACCGGCCGGAACAGCCTGATATGCGGGCTGTTGCGCAACCGGTGTTCCAGCCGGCGGGTATGCACGCCGCTGCCGATCTGGATCATCCCGACCGGCAGATGCTCGCCCGCCATCTCGACCGCGTCGAAGATCATCGGCCAGCGTTTCTCGGCATGGTGCCGCCCCAGCCCCAGCAACAAATGCCCCTCGGGCGGCAGGCCCAGTTGTTCGAGCAGCGACGCGCGCAATTGTTCGTCGCGATGTTCGGGGGAGAAGAAGCCGCGCTGGATGCCGAGCGGCATCGACGCATGGACCGTCAGCCCGCGCGCGGCGTGCCGCTTTTCCAGCGCCGGGCCGTTGGTGACGAACGCATCCATCCTGGCGAGATACCGCGCCATGTAGCGCGTCCACCACATGAACGCCTCCTCGATCCGCTCGCGGCTGGCCATGCGTTCGAACCAGCGCAGCGGATAGGCCCCGACATTGTCGTTATGCGCGAAATAGACCTTCACCGCATCGCCCGGCCAGTCGGCGACGATGGTGGCGGGCCGCCACGGGCTCGACGCCTCGACCACGTCGGGATGCAGTTCGTCGAGCAGCGCGTGGATCGCCCCGCCGCGCAGGAAGATACCGTAATTGGGGTCGAGGACCAGCGTCGGTGCCTTCACCCAATGGATGCGGCCGCCGCCGGGGCGTTCCTCGACGGCATTGTGCTTGGCGGGGGCGATGACGATCAGTTCGTGGCCCAGTTCGGCCATGATCGTCATCTTGTGATCGATATAGGTGCGGACCCCGCCGCCGGTGGGTGAATAGAATTCGTTGACGTCGACGACGCGCATCGGATCGGTCAGCCCAGCGGGGCGAAACCGCCCAGTCCGCGCAGATACTGGGCGCGCACCGTCGTCGTCGTCACGCCCGCCGGCACGTTCACGATCGCCTGTGCCAGTTTCGGCCGGGCGCGCCCGAGCTTGCCCGCGCCCGGAAACCCCGCGCCGTCGCGCATGAAATTGAACTTGTTGCGGCCGTCGCGGTCGTGGGTGAACAGCAACGCATAGCGGCCGGGCGACGGCGCACGGATGCACAGCTGCACAGTCCCCGACGTGGGCATGTCGGCCCAGACGCGGCGAAAGAACTTGCCCTCGGCGTGAAGGTCGCGATCGTCCTTCAGGAAATCGGCCTCGCTGGCCGGGTACAGCTCCAGCTTCAACCGGCCGGTCCGGTCCTTCAACCCGACGACGTTGACACGGATCGCCGGCCCCTGCCCGTTGTTGCAGGCGGCGGCGTCAGTGCCGATCGATTGCGCAGCGGCGGGCGTCGCGACGAGCAACGCCGCACCGAGCAGCGTCATGGGCAATTGCATCATTCTTTCCTTGCGAGCGCAGGAAGCCCGAATGCCGCCATCAACACCGCGTGGGTAAACAGGGTGAGTGTCGCAACGAACGCGACAAGGTCGGACAGGGCTTCGCCATGCCCGATGAACATAATCGCGAAGTTGGCGAAAAGAAGGTCTTTGTTCGGCAACAGCGGCAGCCGTGCCACCACGAGACGCCCGGCGGCGAGGAACAGCCACCATTTGATCGACACCAGCGGCATCGCGAAATAGCTGGCGATGCCGAAGGCCAGCGACCCGAGGATCAGCCGCATGCAATGCACGCCGAAGATCCAGCCGAGCGTCGGTGCCGGCAGCGAAAACACCCGCCGAGAGAACAACAGCAGCACGCCCGATATTCCGACCGCGACCGCCGCCGACCATGCCAGCATCCGCAATTGCGGCGGCGTGAACAATTCGAACGCAAAGGGCAGCGCCACCGCCAGCATCGCCACGGTCACGATATTGCCGGCGATCCCCGACAGGATCGTCACGTCCTTCACCGCGCCGAACGGCGCCGTCACCATCTTCAGCCGGGCACGCGCCCATGCATAGAAGAATACGTCGCCCGAATAGCCGATCACGACGTCGTTCGCGATCCGCTTGCGCACCAGCGCCCCGAACCCGTCGAACGGCAACCGCCACAGTGCGCGAAAGATGACGAAGTCGAACAGCGGCGGCGAGAGATAGGCAAGCGCGAAGAACACATAGAACCACGGCGAATCCGGCGCGGCCAGTTCGACCCCGGCCCAGCCATGGTCGAACAGCTCCCACGCCAGCCCGACGATCATCAGCGCCGACAGCGCCGCACCCAGCATACGCGGCCAGCGCGGGCGGAACCGCTCCATCGGTTCCAGCCCGGCAAGGTCGGGACCACCCCGTACGGCCTCGGTATCGCTTACCATGTCGCGCGACGTCCTACGCGCTTGGCCCGGCGTTCGCCAGCCTCATGCCGCAGGTGCCATCCGGTCGGCCACCCGGTCGGGATGCGCGGCGGCAAAGGCGGGCAAGTGCGCGGCCCGCGCGTCGATCGCGACCAGTTTCGGCCATGGCGACAGGTCGAGTTCGAACCGTCGCGCATTGTAGAGTTGCGGCACGAGGCAGCAATCGACCACGCCCGGTGCCGTATCCCCGAAGAATCCGTCAGTCGGCGCGCTTGCCTCCAGCGCATCCAGCCCCAGCGCGATCCAGTGGCGATACCAGTCCGCCTTGGCCCCGGCATCGGCCCCGAACTGGCTTTCGAGCCGCTGCAACACCCGCAGATTGTCGATCGGGTGGATGTCGGCGACGATCACCAGCGCCTGCGCCATCGCCTGCGCACGCGCCAGCGGATCGGACGGAAACAGGTGCGGCTCGGGATAGGTGCCGTCGAGCCAGTCGAGGATCGCCAGCGACTGGGTCAGCACCGTACCGTCGGACAGCACTAGCGCCGGGACCAGTCCCTGGCGATTGCGCGCCAGATGCTCGGCCCGGCGCTGTTCGCCCTGTAGCAGCGAAATCTCGACCCGGTCATAGGCGACGCGCTTGAGATTCAGCGCGATGCGGACGCGATACCCCGCCGACGACCGGAAATAGTCGTACAGCGTCACATCGCTCACTGCGCGGCTCCGCTCGCCGGCACCAGCGAAGTGCCCGCGCGGCCGCTGCGGAACGAACTGAACCAAGTCGCCGGGTTCAGGCTAGTGGTGCCGTCGAGCGAGAAGGTGATGAACTCGGCGCGCCCGCCGATATTCTCCCACGGCACCGGTCCGTTCAGGCCCCGCTCGGCTTCCGAAAAACGGCTGTCGGCGCTGTTGTCGCGGTTGTCGCCCATCAGGAAGAGGCAATTGGCCGGGATCACGATCGGCGCGAAATTGTCGCCCTGCGAACCCTGGCGGAAGTCGATCGTGTCATATTGCCGACCATTCGGCAGCGTTTCCCGGTACATCGGCAGGCGACAGAACGCGCCCTTGTCGGTCTGCACCAGCGCGCCCGGATATTGATCGGGATCGCAGCGGGTATTCGCGTCGACCGGGATCATCGCATCGCCCATCGCCTTGCGCGGGATGGCGACGTCGTTGATGTAGACGACACCCCCCGCCACCTCCAGCCGGTCGCCCGGCAGGCCGATGACACGCTTGATCAGGTCGGTGTTGCTTCCCGGAGGCTTGACGATGACCACGTCGCCGCGCTCGGGCAGCGAACCCCACAGCCGGCCACGCCATGCCGGCAACTGGACGCTCCACGTATCCTGCGGCTGATGCAGGACGATGTCGCGGAACATCGCCACCGGATTGGGAATGGTCGGCGAGACGAACGACCAGCCATAGGCATATTTGCTCACCACCAGCCGGTCACCGACGCGCAGCCCCGGCAGCATTGATTCGGACGGGATGTAAAAGGGCTTGGCGATGAAGCTGTGGAAACCCAGCACCACCAGCAACAGCCAGAACAGCCCGCGCACTTCGCCCTTCCAGTCGAGCCGCGCGCGGCGCGGATGATGGTGGGCGGGCGCCGGGGTCGGCGACGACGCGGGAACTCCCTTGTTCTCCAGCGCCAGATGATCGGCCATCGAACGTCCTACTCTGTTGCCGGCACCGCTTCGATGATGACGAACGCCTGCGCCCAGGGGTGATCGTCGGTCATCGTCAGATGCACCCTCGCGACGTGGCCCGCCGGCATCATCGCGTCAAGCCGCGCTTTCGCGCCACCGGTCAATGCCAGCGTCGGCGCTCCCGACGCGGCGTTGACGACGCCGATGTCGCGCATGAACACGCCCTGCGCAAAGCCGGTGCCGACCGCCTTGGAAAAGGCTTCCTTGGCGGCGAACCGTTTGGCGAGCGTACCGGCGCGGGTGAAGGGACGCCTGGCGGCCTTCGCCTGTTCGACATCGGTGAAGACGCGCTGAAGGAAGCGATTGCCGAACCGGTCGAGCGACGACTGGATGCGGTCGATGTTGCAGAGATCGGAGCCAAGACCGACGATCATGAAATCCTCCCCATCGCAGATGGGGAGAGAGACCATGCGTCGCATGGTTGAGGGGGCGTTGGCGCAGCCGGCGCTACGCGCCGCCCCTCCACCACCGCCTTCGGCGGCGGTCCCCCGCCCCAAGCACGCTTGGGGAGGATTTGCACGGCCCTCACCGTGCGGTTTCCATCAAATCCTTCATCCGCCGCACCATCGGCCCCAACCCGCCGAAGATCGCCTCACCGATCAGGAAATGGCCGATATTCAGCTCCCGCACCTGCGGGATCGCGGCGATCGGAATGACATTGTCGAAGGTCAGGCCATGGCCGGCATGAACCTCGATCCCGTTCTTTGCCGCCAGCGCCGCTGCATCGGCGATACGCCGCAGTTCGGCGACCTGTTCGTCACCGGACAATTCGGCATAGCGGCCGGTGTGTAGCTCGACCACCGGTGCGCCGAGCGCCACCGCCGCCGCGATCTGCTCCGCATCGGGTTCGATGAACAGCGATACCCGGATCCGCGCCGCGCCCAGTTCGCGCATCATCGGGGCAAGCGTGTTGTGCTGCCCGGCCGCATCCAGCCCGCCCTCGGTCGTGCGCTCCTCGCGCTTTTCGGGCACGATGCAGGCGGCGTGCGGGCGATGGCGCAGCGCGATGCCCAGCATCTCGTCGGTCGCCGCCATTTCGAGGTTGAGCGGTACGGTCAGTTCCGCCGACAGCCGCGCGATATCGTCGTCGGTGATGTGGCGGCGATCCTCGCGCAGATGGGCGGTGATCCCGTCCGCGCCATGCTCCGCCGCCAGCAGCGCGGCACGTACCGGATCGGGATAGCCCGAGCCGCGCGCGTTGCGGACGGTTGCGACGTGATCGATGTTGACGCCGAGGCGCAGTGGCTCGCTCACGCCGCGCGGCTCCCCGGCTTGATCGCCGGGATCGCCGCCAGATCGGCGGGCAGCGCATCGGGTCGATAGCTCGGCACGTCGAGGCGGATCAACGGGAAGAACGGCACGCCCAGATCCGCCCCGCCGTTCGACCGGTCGACCAGCGACGCCGCCGCCACGACCTTGCCGCCCGCCGCCCCGATCGCGGCGATCGCCTCGCGCGACGACAGGCCGGTGGTCACCACATCCTCCATCATCAGCACGCGGGTGCCGGCATCGATGCGGAAACCGCGGCGCAGTTCGAAGGTGCCGGTCGGCCGTTCGAGGAACATGGCAGGCACGCCCAGCGACCGGCCCATCTCATGCCCGACGATCACCCCGCCCATCGCCGGCGAGATCACGACATCGATCGATTCGCGCGCATCAGCGGGCAGGCGGGCCGCCAGTTCGTCGCACAGCCGTGCGGCACGGCGCGGGTCCATCAACACGCGCGCACATTGCAGATAGCGGGACGAGCGCAGGCCCGACGACAGGATGAAATGTCCCTCCAGCAGCGCTTCCGCCTGCCGGAATTCATCGAGGATCGCGTCGTCGTTCATGGTTGTCGTCCCGCCGGTTGCCGTCGCGCGCCGCATTAGTCCGGCACCGGGTACGTTCGCAACCATCGCTTGAGGCCGGGCGACATGCCGCGTATAGCCCGGAGGGTTAGGGTTTCCAAACGCCCGCCCTATGCGACCACGCCGGTCAAGAAGCGTGCAGCATAACTTGTAACGGGGTGACACGACACGATGCGAAGCATTGGGATGAGGATGTTTGTTTACGCGGCCGCCGCGGCATTGGCGGGAACCGCCTATGCGCAGCAGCCAGCGGCAGTAACGCCGGGCACCGGCGCGGTAGCGACCGCGCCGCAGGCAGGGGCCCCGCCGCCGGGATCGGCGGAGGCCAATCTGACCGGACAGGTGACGCCGCCGGCGACCGCCGCGGCCCCGACGCCGCCTGCGGTGCAGGACCCGACGCTCAATGCCGACGGATCGCCGCGCATGGTCGCGACGCCGAATGTCGGCCAGCCGACCGACCGCACGATCGACCTGCAGACGCAGGTCACGCCGAATGGGCGCGAGGGGAAGGCGTTCCACAACCACATCCTGATGCCGGTGATCGTCGTCATCTCGCTGCTGGTGCTGTTCCTGCTCGGCTATGTCGCGTTCCGGTTCCGGGAGAAGGCGAACCCGGTCCCATCGAAGACGTCGCACAACACCGTCATCGAAATCATCTGGACCGCTGCTCCGGTGCTGATCCTCGCCGCGATCGCGGTACCGTCGATCGGGCTGCTCGCTCGCCAGTTCAAGCCGGCCCCCGACAATGCGGTGACGCTGAAGGCAATCGGCAACCAGTGGTTCTGGTCCTACGAATATCCCGATTATGGCGGCGTGTCGGTGACCGCCAACATGCTGAAGGAACGCAATGAAGTCGGTCCGGGCCAGCGGTTCCGCACCGATGCCGACGGTCCCCGCCTGCTCGCCGTCGACAATCGCATCGTGCTGCCGGTCGGTGTGCCGATCCGGCTGATCACCACCGCCACCGACGTGATCCATAGCTGGGCGATGCCCGCCTTCTGGATCAAGCTCGACGCGGTACCCGGACGGCTGAACGAAACCAGCTTCACCATCGAAAAGCCGGGCCTGTATTTCGGCCAGTGCAGCGAGCTGTGCGGTGCGCGCCATGCGTACATGCCGATCGCGGTCGAAGCGGTGCCGGTCGCGCAGTTCAACCAGTGGATCCGTGCCAAGGGCGGCACGCTGCCCAGCCCGGCACAGGCCGCCGCCCCCAGCAACGCCGTGATCCCGCAGCCGGGTGCCGATGCCGCCGACGCCACGTCGGAAGCCGGCAACACCGCCAGCGACGCGTCAACGCCGGTCGTCAACGCGACCGAAGCCGCCTCTCCCTCCACCCAGCGCGCCACCGGCAACGGCGGCGGCGTCGGCAACGTGGACCAGTAAGATGACCGATTCCGCCCTTTCCGGCCACCACGCGTTCGACGCGCACGGGCACGGCCACGACGCGCATCACCACGATGCCGATCACAAGCCGGCGTTCTTCGCCCGCTGGTTCATGTCGACCAACCACAAGGATATCGGGACGCTGTACCTGATCTTCGCGATCGTCGCGGGGATCATCGGCGGGGCGATTTCGGGGGTGATGCGCCTCGAACTCGCCGAACCGGGCATTCAGTGGCTGCCATGGCTGTCGGGACATGAAGGCGATCAGGCGCTCCATTTCTGGAACGTGCTGATTACCGCGCATGGCCTCATCATGGTGTTCTTCATGGTCATGCCGGCGATGATCGGGGGCTTCGGCAACTGGTTCGTCCCGATCATGATCGGCGCGCCCGACATGGCGTTCCCGCGCATGAACAACATCTCCTTCTGGCTGCTCATCCCCGCCTTCGCGCTGCTGCTGGGCAGCACGATGTTCGGCGGCGGGGCGGGTACCGGCTGGACGGTCTATGCCCCGCTGTCGACCTATGGCGAGCCCGGTCCCTCGGTAGACATGGCGATCCTGTCGCTGCACCTCGCCGGTGCGTCGTCGATCCTGGGCGCGATCAACTTCATCACCACCATCTTCAACATGCGCGCGCCGGGCATGACCCTGCACAAGATGCCGCTGTTCGTGTGGTCGGTGCTGGTCACCGCGTTCCTGCTGCTGCTCGCGCTGCCGGTGCTCGCCGCGGCGATCACCATGCTGCTGACCGATCGCAAGTTCGGCACCACCTTCTTCGATCCGGCCGGCGGCGGCGATCCGATCCTGTACCAGCATCTGTTCTGGTTCTTCGGTCACCCCGAAGTCTACATCATGATCCTGCCGGGCTTCGGCATCATCAGCCACATCGTCGCGACGTTCAGCCGCAAGCCGGTGTTCGGCTATCTCGGCATGGCCTATGCCATGGTCGCGATCGGTGCGGTCGGCTTCGTCGTGTGGGCGCACCATATGTTCACGACCGGCCTGAGCGTGAACACCAAGATGTATTTCACCGCAGCGACGATGATCATCGCGGTGCCGACCGGCATCAAGATCTTCTCGTGGATCGCGACGATGTGGGGCGGCAGCCTGCGCTTCCCCACGCCGATGCTGTGGGCGATCGGGTTCATCTTCATGTTCACGGTCGGCGGCGTGACCGGCGTCGTGCTGGCCAATGGCGGCGTCGACGACGTGCTGCACGACACCTATTATGTCGTTGCGCACTTCCACTACGTCTTGTCGCTGGGGGCGGTGTTCGCGCTGTTCGCCGGCTTCTATTACTGGTTCCCGAAGATGTCGGGGAAGATGTACAACGAACTGCTCGGCAAGCTGCACTTCTGGGTGTTCTTCATCGGCGTGAACGTCATGTTCTTCCCGATGCACTTCCTCGGCGCGCAGGGCATGCCGCGGCGCTATCCGGACTATCCGGACGCCTATGCCTTCTTCAACCACATCGCCTCGGCCGGATACGGCATCATGGCGATCGGCATGGTGTTCTTCTTCGTCAACGTCGTCATCTCGCTGATCGGCGGGCGCAAGGCGGCGGACAATCCATGGGGCGACGGTGCGACGACGCTCGAATGGACGCTGTCGTCGCCCCCGCCCTTCCACCAGTTCGAAACCCTGCCCAAGGTCGACTGACCCGACGGCCCGATCGAAACAGCAAACGCCCCGGAGCGATCCGGGGCGTTTTTTTGGGGTTTCACAGGGCTCGATACGGCTGCGCAACCGTCGCGTTAACGGCCGGTAAACCATGAATCCGCAGGAAAATCCGCATGTTAATCATTCCCCAACCATAGGCCGCTATCCCCGTCGTCAGCGTACAGGGGATTGCCATGTTGGGCGACGAAACGATCATCGACACCGCTGATCGGACACCGGTTTCTGAACAGGCGACGCGGGCGCTGCCCGTCGATGCCTTGCCCGCTTCGGGCTTCGCGGCGAAGCACGGCGTGGTCGCCGCTGCCGCCTTGCTGGCGGCATGCGATTCGGGCGGAGGCGGCTCGGGCCCCGGCACGGTGACCGTCGCCGGCCCCAGCCCTACGCCGACGCCCGCCCCCACGCCGACCCCGACCCCTACCGTCGCCGCCCTGAACGCCCGCAGCGCCAGCCGCTTCCTGGCGCAGGCGACGATGGGCGCGACCCGCACCGGCATCGATTCGGTGCTGAACACCGGGATCGCCGGCTGGATCGAGGCGCAGTTCGCGGTCCCCCGCCCAACCAGCCACTGGGACTGGATGGTCGCCAACGGCTATGCCGAGGCGAACAAGATCAACGTCCAGAGCGGCTATGACGCCAGCGTCTGGCGGCAGGTGATCGCCGGCCCCGATGCGCTGCGCCAACGGGTGACGGTGGCGCTGCTCGACTATCTGGTGGTCGGCATGGGCGCGCTGAACATCAGCTGGCGGTCGCTGGCGGTCGCGGCGTATACCGACGTGCTGGCAGATAACGCGTTCGGCAACTACCGCGATCTGCTGGGTGCGATCAGCCGGAACGCGGCGATGGGCATGTTCCTGACGTTCGTGAACAGCAAGAAGGGCAATCCGTCGACCGGCAGCCTGCCCGACGAGAATTATGCGCGCGAACTGATGCAGCTGTTTACGCTCGGCGTGAATCAGCTCGAACAGGACGGCACCGTCCGCATGTCGAACGGACAGGCGCTCGAAACCTATACGCTCGACGACGTGTCGCAGCTGGCCCGCATCTTCACCGGATTGCAGCTTGTCAGCAGCGATACGACGACCCCCGACCGGATGCGCCAGCCGCTGATCCTGAACGCGGCGAACAACGAAACCGGATCGGCGACCTTCCTTGGCGCGACGGTATCGGGGGGCGGCATGGCCGCGCTCGACGCGGCGCTCGACGTTATTTTCCGCCATCCCAACGTCGCGCCGTTCGTGTCGAAGCAGCTGATCCAGCGGCTGGTCACCTCCAACCCCAGTCCCGCCTATGTCGGGCGCGTCTCCGCCGCCTTCGCCAATAACGGCAGCGGCGTGCGCGGCGACATGAAAGCGGTGATCCGCGCGATCCTGCTCGACCCCGAAGCGCGCGACGAAGCCGCCGCGCTGGCCAGCACCACCGCCGGCCGCCTGCGCGAACCGGTGCTGCGGCTGACCAACTGGGCGCGTGCGTTCGGCGTCACCTCGCCCAGCGACGCATGGGCGATCGGCGACACGACCAGCACCACCACCCGGCTGGGGCAGGGCATCGGGCGCGCCGCCAGCGTGTTCGGCTTCGTCCGGCCGGGCTTCACCCCGCCGGGAACGGCGATGGTGCAGGCCGGGCTGACCGCACCCGAATTCCTGATGTCGAGCGAACAGACCAACATCGCCTACATCAATTACATGCAGTCGCTGGTCGGCGGCGGCACCGGCGATACCAAGGCGGATTACGCGCCGATGATGGCGCTGGCGTCGGACAGCGCGAAGCTGGTCGACGAGGTCAACCTGATCCTCGCCGCCGGACAGCTGCGCGCGTCGACGCTCGCGTCGATCCGGGCCGCGGTCGACAGCATACCGCTCACCGCGAACAACGCCACGCTCAACCGAACCGGGGTCGCGATCCTGCTGACCCTTGCCTCGCCCGATTATCTGGTGCTGAAATGAACGCTCCGACCATCCTGACCGACGTATCCCGCCGCGCGTTCCTGCAACGCTCCGCCCTGTTCGGCGTGGCCGGGGTCGCAGCCCCGTTCGTCACCAGCCTCGGCGCGATCGGCGAGGCGGCGGCGGCCACCGCCAATGATTACAAGGCGCTGGTCTGCATCTTCCTTGCGGGCGGTAACGACCATTTCAACACGCTGGTCCCCTATGATCCGACCAGCCACGCCAAATATGCGTCGCTGCGCAGCTCGCTCGCCTTCTCGCGCGAGGCGCTGGCACCGACCGTCCTGCTGCCGACCGCCGACCTTGGCGGGCGGGCCTATGCGCTGGCACCGGCGATGGCCCCGCTCGGCCCGTTGTTCGATGCCGGGCGGATGGCGGTGGCGATGAACGTCGGCACGCTGATCCAGCCGACGACCAAGGCGCAATATCAGAACAAGTCGGTGCGCCTGCCGCCCAAGCTGTTCAGCCATAACGACCAGCAGAGCTTCTTTCAGGCGTCGAGCCCCGAAGGGGCCGGCTCGGGCTGGGGCGGCCGGATCGGCGATCTGTTCCAGTCGGGCAACGGCACGTCGGCGGTCACCTGCATCAACGCATCGGGCAACGCCGTCTTCCTGTCGGGCCGTAACGCGATCCAGTATAATGTCGGCACCGGCGGCCCCGTCCCGCTGCTGCGCAACGCCACGTCGCTCTATGGATCGACCGTCGCCGCGCAGACGCTGCGCCAGATGATGACCGACACCAATCCGCACATGTTCGGCGGCGAATATGCGCGGATCAACAAGCGGGCGATGGATACGCAGGTCCAGCTCGCCAACGGTCTGGCGGGGGTTCCGGAGGCGAATTTCCCGCTATTCCCCGACGATAACGGCCTTGCCGACCAGCTGCGGATGGTCGCGCGGATGATCGCGATCTCGGGGAATCTGGGGACGAAGCGCCAGGTGTTCTTCGTGTCGATGGGCGGGTTCGACCTGCACGACAATCTCGCATCGAACCAGCCGCGCCTGCTCGGCAAACTGGCCGACGCGATGCGCGCGTTCCACGACACCACCGCCGCGCTGGGCGTCGCCGACAAGGTGACGACCTTCACCGGTTCGGATTTCGGGCGGACGCTGCCGTCGAACGGCAATGGGTGCGACCATGGCTGGGGATCGATGCACTTCGTCATGGGCGGCGCGGTCAAGGGCAAGCGGCTGTACGGCACCGCCCCGCTGGTCGGCACCAACACCCCGGACGACGTGGGACAGGGGCGGCTGATCCCGACGATGTCGGTCGACCAATATGCGTCGACGCTGGCGCGCTGGTTCGGCGTGTCGGACGGCGACATGTCGACGGTGCTGCCCAATATCGGCAATTACGACAAATCGAGCTGGGGTCAGGGGTTCGTCTGATCGCATAACGAATATCGCTGTCATGCTATTGCCATAACTCGGTCCTAGCGCGCCCGCCGGGGATGGTCCGCCATGCCGTACAGATAGTTAGTCGTTCGGGTTCGGGGGAACCACGCGCGGCGGTACGGCAGCGGGTCCATCCGTCACAGGGAAGGAACCGAGATGAACACCCGTTTGCCGCTGCTCGCCAGCGCCGCACTGATCGCGCTCGCCACACCGGCATTCGCGCAGACCGCGCCGACACCCGCCGAACCCGCGACCGAGGCCGGTCTAGACGATATCGTCGTCACCGCCGAACGCCGCGAGGAACGGTTGCAGGATACGCCGCTGTCGGTCGGCGTCGCGACCGGCGACGACCTCCGTCAGTTCCAGTCGGGCGGCGAGGACACGCTGCTGTCGCTGTCGGGCCGCATCCCCGGCCTCTATGCCGAAACGACGACCGGCCGCATCTTCCCGCGCTTCTACATTCGCGGGCTCGGCAATATCGATTTCTATCTCGGCGCGTCGCAGCCGGTGACGGTGATCCAGGACGATGTGATCCTCGAACACGTCGTCCTGAAATCGAACCCGGTCTATGACGTTCAGCAGGTCGAGGTGCTGCGCGGGCCGCAGGGGTCGCTGTTCGGCCGCAACACCACCGCCGGCATCATCAAGTTCGACACGATCCGCCCCTCGGCCACGTTCCAGAGCCGGGCACAGGCGTCCTACGGCACGTATAACAGCGCCAGCTTCGATGCCGGCGTCGGTGGTCCGATCACCGACGGGCTGATGGTCCGCGTGTCGGCGCTGGTCCAGCACCGCGACGACTGGGTCGACAACACCTATGCCGGCGTCAGCGCCGACAATACCCAGACGCCCAAGAAGAACGCGATGGGCGGCTTCGACGATCGCAACCTGCGCGTGCAGGTGCGCGCCCAGCCGACCGATGCGGTCACCATCGACCTGTCGGGCCATGCCCGCTGGTATGAAGGCACCTCGACCATCTTCCACCGGGCCGCGTTGAAGCGTGGGTCGAACGACGTCTCGGCCGAACCGCGCGATCGCATCGCGCTCGACGAAGGCGGCAACAATCCGCAGGCATACGACACCTATGGCGCGTCGGCGCGGATGGCGTTCGACATCGGGCCGGTCGTGCTCAGCTCGATCACTGCGTATGAGACGACCAGCGGGTCGAGCCGTGGCGACACCGATGGCGGTGCGGCCGCGCTGTTCCCGGTGAACGGCGTTGCCAACGGTTTCGGCCAGAGCCGTGGCAATATCCGCGACCTCGACCAGTGGTCGCAGGAAATCCGCCTTGCCTCGACCGGGACCGGCCCGTTCGGCTTTCAGGTCGGCGGTTTCTATTTCGACAATCGCGACGTCACCGAATTCTATCAGCGCGGCTTCTTCCTGACGACGGCGGCGCGCAACCCGAACAACTGGGTCCGGCTGCGCGACGTCAACACGTCGTGGGCCGCGTTCGGACAGGCGCATTACGACCTGACCGACCGGCTGACGCTGACCGCCGGCGCGCGCATCACCGAGGACAGCAAGCATACGCGGCTGGTGAAGACCGCCAATACCGCCGCCAATGTCGTCACCTATCGTGGGCGGACCGACGTTAAGCTGTCGTCGACCGAGCCGAGTTGGGACGTCAGCCTGTTGTACAAGGCGAGCGACGATTTCAGTCTCTATTCGCGCGTCGCCCGCGGCTTCCGGGGGCCGACGATCCAGGGGCGTTCGGCGGTGTTCAACGCCGACTTCACCACCGCCGATTCGGAAACGATCCTGTCGTTCGAGACGGGTTTCAAGAGCAGCCTGATCGACAACACGCTGCGCCTGAACGCCACCGTGTTCGGCTACCGGGTCAAGGACATCCAGCTGAACGGCAATGATTCGAACGGCAACGGCGTGCTGTTCAATGCCGACAAGGCGCAGGCATACGGCGTCGAGGCCGAGCTAGACTGGAAGCCGGTGCCGCAGCTGACGCTGGGTCTGGGCGGCAGCTGGCTGCACTCGGCGATCCGCGACAAGCGCGTGTTCGCACAGGTCTGCGCGCTGAACGGCGTGGTCGTCTGCACCGTCGACAACCCGACGATCCGGGTCGGCACCAACGTCTTTGCCCAGATCGACGGCGAACCGCTGCCCAACGCGCCGGAATATACGCTCGACCTGACCGCGCGCTGGGACCAGCCGCTGAACGACGGTTCGCGCGTGTTCGTCGCCACCGACTGGAATTTGCAGGGCTATACGCAGTTCACTTTGTACCGCGCGCGCGAATTCACCGCGAACGGCAACTTCGAAGGCGGGTTGAAGATCGGCTATGCCCCGCCGTCGGACGCATGGGAATTGTCGGTGTTCGCGCGCAACATCACCAATGAAAAGAACCTGAAGGGCGTGATCGAGAATTACATGGCCGCCGTGTTCAACGACCCGCGGATCATCGGCGTCTCGCTGTCGGGCAAGTTCCGGTAACGCGCTGACCGCTCCCCCGTCCGTCCTTCCGGCGCAGGCCGGAATCCATGGATGGGGGGACGGCGGTGATGGATTCGAGACCCTCCGACACAATGGATCACGGCCTTCGCCGGGATGACGAGGTTCCCCCCTATCGTCACCCCCGCGCAGGCGGGGGTCCATAGCCGCCGACGCCGGTTGGGACTCCTACGGACGTTGCGTCTATGGATTCCCGCCTGCGCGGGAATGACGAAGAGCCATGGAGACAGCGCGAACTTCACACCGCTTTCCCCCGCCCCCACAACCGCCTATACGACGGCGATGACCGCGCAGACGATTACCCTGCCCGCCGAGTGGCGCGATTTCCTTGCTCTTACCAAGCCACGCGTGATGTCGCTGGTCGTCTTCACCGGGCTGTGCGGGATGCTGGCCGCGCCGGTCGCGATCCATCCGGTGATCGGCTTCACCGCCGTGCTGTGCATCGCGCTGGGCGCGGGCGCGGCGGGGGCGCTCAACCAGTGGTACGAGGCCGATCTCGACGCCAAGATGAAGCGGACGCAGGGCCGGCCCCTTCCCGCCGGCCGGATGGACCGGCAATCGGCGCTGCATTTCGGCGTCGGCCTCGCGATCTTTTCGGTCGTGCTGATGGGGCTGGCGGTGAACCTCGCCTCCGCCGCGATCCTGACGGTGTCGATCCTGTTCTACGTGCTGGTCTATACCGTGTGGCTCAAACGCCGGACGCCGCAGAACATCGTGATCGGCGGGGCGGCGGGCGCGTTTCCGCCGCTGATCGGCTGGGCGGCGGCGACCGGCGACGTCGCGCTGCTGCCGTTCCTGCTGTTCAGCCTCGTCTTTCTGTGGACACCGCCGCATTTCTGGGCGCTCGCGCTGTTCGTGAAGACCGATTACGCCAATGCCGGCGTGCCGATGCTGCCGGTGGTCGCGGGCGAGCGGACGACGCGGACCCAGATCGGGCTGTACACGATTCCGATGGCCGCGGTTGCGGTCGCGCCGTGGCCGCTGGGGCTGACCGGTCCGATCTACGGCATTGCCGCCTGCCTGCTGACCGCAACCTTCGGGTTGCTGGCGGTGCAGGTCGCGCTGCGTTCGACCGGGGTCGACGACAGGATGAAGCCCGAAAAGCGGCTGTTCGCCTTCTCGATCCTGTATCTTTTCGCGATGTTCGGCGCGCTGGTCGCCGACCGGTGGATATTGGCATGAGCGAACACGACGACCGCATCCGCGCCCGGCAGCGCGAACGGGCCAGGGTGATGGCGTGGCTGCTCGGCGCGTTCGTCGTTCTGCTGTTCGCGATCACCATCGTCAAGATTCAGGCGGGGCTGGGATCGTGACCCGTAACCTGCGCGTGGCGTTGCTGGCGGTGGCGGGCGTGGTCGGCATGACCGGCGTCGGTTTCGCCAGCGTGCCGCTGTACCGCATGTTCTGTCAGGCGACCGGCTTCAACGGCACGACCCAGCGCGGGCAGGTCGCCCCGGGCGGCATCGGCGACAAGGTGGTGGTGCGGTTCGACACCAACACCAATCCAGCGCTGGGATGGGAGTTCAAGCCCGAACGCGCGTCGGAAACCGTCGATATCGGCGCGCGCGACATGGCGTTCTTCACCGCGAAGAATCTGTCCGACCGCCCGGTCACCGGCACCGCCACCTTCAACGTGACGCCGAGCCAGGCGGGCAAATATTTCACGAAAATCCAGTGCTTCTGTTTCACGCAGCAGACGCTGCAACCGGGCGAGACGGTGCGCATGCCGGTGATCTTCTTCGTCGATCCCAAGATCCATGACGATCCCGATGCGAAGGACATTCGCGCAATCACCCTCTCCTACACATTTTACCCGGTGGATTCGGGCGCGACGACCAGCTAGGATCACGCGCAAACGCGCTCCGCACAAGGCGCGAACAGCTTAGGGACGGATGATGGCAGGCGCGAAGAACCACGATTTTCACATCCTGCCCCCCAGCATCTGGCCGCTTGCCAGTTCGATGGCCGCCTTCATGATGGCGGCGGGCGGTGTCATGTATCTCAACGAAGCGGCGCTCGGCGGATTCGTGTTCGGTGCCGGCCTGATCGCGACCCTGTCCTGCATGGGCTTCTGGTGGGCCGACGTGATCCGCGAAGCGAAGGCGGGCGACCATACCCCGGTGGTGCAGCTGCACCTGCGCTATGGCATGATCCTGTTCATCGCGTCCGAAGTGATGTTCTTCGTCGGCTGGTTCTGGTCGTGGTTCGACTTCTCGCTCTTCCCCGCCGCGGTCCAGTATAATCACGAAGACGGCGTCTCGCTGATCGAGGCGGGCAATACCGCCGTCGTCGCGCAATGGCCGCCGGCGGGCCTCGAAGTACTCAACGCCTTCGAACTGCCGCTGCTCAACACCTTCATCCTGCTGCTGTCGGGCACCACCGTGACGTGGGCGCATCACGCGCTGATCCACAACCAGCGCGGTGGCGCGCTCAAGGGGCTGTGGGGCGCGATCGGCGTGGGGGAGAATGACGGCGTGAAGAAGGGGCTGTGGCTGACCGTCCTGCTCGGCGCACTGTTCTCGTGCATCCAAGCCTATGAATATATCCACGCGCCGATGCCGTTCAAAGGGCTGAACTATGGCGCGGCCTTCTACATGGCGACCGGGTTCCACGGCTTCCACGTGCTGGTCGGCACCATCTTCCTCGCCGTCAACCTGATCCGCGCCTATAAGGGCGACTTCACCCCGAAGCAGCATTTCGGTTTCGAAGCGGCGGCGTGGTATTGGCACTTCGTCGACGTGGTGTGGCTGTTCCTGTTCGTCGTCATCTATGTCTGGGGCGGCTGGGGCGCGCCGATCCACGGCGGCTGATGCCCGGCCAACCGGGCGCGGGTGCCCCTGCGCCCTTCGACTGCGGCGTGCGCGGCCTATGCCCGCGTTGCGCCGCGCCAACCCTGTTCCGCAGTCCCATAGCCTTCGCCGATCGCTGTTCGGCCTGTGGCCTCGATTTCGACGCGTTCAACGTCGGTGACGGCCCGGCGGCATTTCTGACGCTCGGCATCGGCACGATCATCACCGTCCTCGCCATCTGGCTCGAACTCGCCGCGGGACCGCCATGGTGGGTGCATGTGCTGCTGTGGGTACCGCTGACCATCCTCGGCGTGGTCGGCAGCCTGCGCATCGCCAAGGGCATGTTGATCGCACTCGAATATCGGCGCGGCGCGGGCGAAGGCCGGATCGACCCGCGCCCATGAAACGCCTGCCGATCCTGTCCACGCTGATCGTGCTGCTGGCGGTCGCGGCGATGGTCGCGCTCGGGCTGTGGCAGTTGCAGCGCCGCGCCGAAAAGGCGGCGTTGATCGCCCATGCCAGTGCCAATCTCGACCGGCCGGTGCAGCCCCTACCGTCGCGGATCACCGACGACCTGTTGTTCGCCCGCGTGACCGCCACCTGTGCGCGGGTCGGCGACTGGACGATGGGTGCCGGCCGCGCGGTCGATGACAGCTCGGGCTATCGCCATATCGCAAGCTGCACCGGTCCGACCGGTCAGGTGTTCCGCGTCGACCTCGGCGTCGCCGCCGATCCGAAACTGCGTCCGCTATGGTCCGGTGGCGCGGTGGCCGGTACGCTCAGCCACGCACCGGGCGGGCCGACGCTGCTCGACCGGATGACCGGCCGCGCCACGCCGCCTGCGCCGATGATCGTGTCGGATACGCCCGCCCCGGGCCTGAAGGCCAGCCGCCGCCCCGATCCCGCCAGCCTGCCCGACAACCACCTCGCTTATGCGATCCAGTGGTTCGCCTTCGCCTTGGCCGCGGTCATCATATACTTGCTGGCACTTCGCCGTCGCAGCCGCTAACCGCAGCCCCATGCGGTATGTCAGCACCAGGGGCCATGCGCCCGACCTCGACTTCGCCGGCGCGACGCTGGCCGGTTTGGCCAGCGACGGCGGCCTGTATCTGCCCTATGCTTGGCCGACGCTGACCCGCGAAGCGATCGCCGCACTGGCCGGCCTGAGCTATGCCGAGACCGCCGCCAAGGTGATGGCGCCGTTCGTCGGCGATGCGATGTCCGAATCCGAACTGCTCGCGCTGTGCGAAACCGCCTATGGCCGGTTCAGCCACAAGGCAGTGACCCCGCTGGTGCAGATCGACCATGACCAATGGCTGCTCGAACTGTTCCACGGGCCGACGCTGGCGTTCAAGGACGTCGCGCTGCAATTGCTGGGGCTGTTCTTCGAACGGTTCCTGACCGGCACGACCGATCCCCTGACGATCATCGGCGCGACCAGCGGCGATACCGGATCGGCGGCGATCGATGCAGTCGCCGGGCGCGAGCATATCGACATCTTCATGCTGCACCCCGCCGGCCGCGTGTCCGACGTGCAGCGGCGGCAGATGACGACCGTGTTGTCGCCCAACGTCCACAATATCGCGATCGAGGGCGATTTCGACACCGCGCAGGCGCTGGTCAAGGCGATGTTCAATGACCCCGGTTTCTCGGGTCGCTTCCGCCTGTCCGCCGTCAATTCGATCAACTGGGCGCGGTTGATGGCGCAGGTCGTCTATTATTTCTATGCCGCGGTGCGGTTGGGCGGACCGGACAAGGCGATCGCCTTTTCGGTCCCGACCGGCAATTTCGGCGATGTGTTCGCCGGATACGTCGCCGCGCAGATGGGGCTGCCGATCGCGAAGCTGATCGTCGCGACCAACGTCAACGACATCCTCCACCGCGCGCTGACCAACGGCGATTATTCCAGCGCGCAGGTCACGCCGACCGCGACCCCGTCGATGGATATCCAGGTCAGCTCGAACTTCGAACGGCTCCTGTACGATCTGGGCGGTCGCGACGGCGTCGCGCTGGGCGAACAGATGCGCGGGTTCGAATCGACGCGGGCGATGCGGCTGACCAATGCGCAGCAGCAGGGCGCGGCATCGCTGTTCCAGAGCGCGCGCGTCGATGGCGAGGGCATGGCGCGGGCGATGCGCTGGGCACGCGATCATGCCTCGCAGATCATCGATCCGCACACCGCCATCGCGCTGGCCGCCGCGCTCGACAGCGACATCGACGCGCCGATGGTGACGCTGGCGACCGCACACCCGGCCAAATTTCCCGACGCAGTCGAACGCGCGATCGGCACCCGCGCCCCGCTGCCGCCGCGCGTCGGCGACCTGTTCGATCGCGAGGAACGCTATGTCACCCTGCCCGCGACGTTCGAGGCGGTAACGAGCTGGATCGCCGAACGGGCGACGCCCCGCGCGTAATGGACCCGATCGCACTTATCGGCGAACCATGGGGTGATTACGGGCTGATCGACTGCGGTCATGGTCGCAAGCTCGAACGCTATGGCCCGTTCCGCTTCATCCGGCCCGAACCGCAGGCGATGTGGGCACCGGCGCTGGCCGAATGGGACGCGCATGGCGAGTTCGTGCCGGGATCGGACGAAGATGGCGGCGGCCGCTGGCAGTTCTTCAAACAACCCCCGCGTGACTGGCCGCTGACATGGCGCGAGGTGCGGTTTTCGGCGAGCAACACGCCGTTCCGCCATCTCGGCTTCTTTCCCGACATGGCCCCGGTGTGGGACTGGATGCGCGTGCGGCTGGACGGGGCGAGCGATCCCGAATGCCTCAACCTGTTCGGCTATACCGGTGTCGGCAGCCTTGCGCTGGCGGCGGCGGGCGCGCGCGTCGTCCATGTCGATGCGTCGAAGAAATCGGTCGAACAGGCGCGCGCCAATGCCGCGCTGTCGGAGATGACCGACAAGCCGGTCCGCTGGCTGGTCGAGGATGCCGCGAAGTTCGTCGCGCGCGAGGTGCGGCGCGGAAGGCGCTATGACGGCATCATCCTCGATCCGCCGAAATGGGGACGCGGGCCGAATGGCGAGGTGTGGAAGCTCGAAGAGCATCTGCCGGCGATGATCGCCGATTGTCGCCAGTTGCTCGACGGCGAGTCGCGCTTCCTGTTCCTCACCGTCTATGCCGTGCGGATGTCGGCGCTGGCGATCGGGGAACTGCTGCGCCAGTCACTCGGCGATCTGGGCGGGCGGGTCGAATGCGGCGAACTGGGCGTGCGCGAGGAAACGCGCGGGCTGACCCTACCGACCGCGATCTTCGCACGGTGGCGTAGAGACTGAGTCCTCCCCGTGCCGGGGAGGATTTTTACGTCCGGCCGATCCGCATCGCGGCGCCTGCCACCACCGGCCCGCCCGCGCACAGCAACAGGCTGGTCGCCGCCAGCAGCTTCATCGCCCCCGCGCCCCCCTCCAGCCCGCCCGCGCCGAAGATCACGATCGGCAACGCCAGCGGCAGCATCACCAGCCCCGCCACCGCGCCCCCGCCGCGCAAGCCCGCGACCAGTGCCGCCGTCGCCACGCTCAGCGCCGCCAGCCCCGGCGTGCCGATCAGCAACCCGGCCTCCAGCATCACCAGCGTGCGGCCATCTATCCCGAGCAGCGCCGCCGACAGCGCCGCCGCCAGCATCACCGCCGGCGCGAAGCCCAGCCAGTGGCCGATCGTCTTGGCCAATGCGATGCCGCTGTCGCTCCACCCGCGCACGACCAGTTGATCCACCACCCCGCTGTCGACATCGGGCGCGACCAGCCGCTCGATCGGCAGCAACGCCGCCAGCAGCGCCGCCGCCCACGCGACCCCGCCGCCGATCCGTGCCAGCAGCGCCGCATCCGGCCCGATCGCGAACGGAAACAGCGTCGCGACCAGAAGGAAGAACGCGACCGGCAGCAGCAACCCGCCCCCGCTCCACGCGATCCGCAATTCGCGGACGATCAGCGGGGTCACAGCGTCACCATGACGGCACCCGGCAACGCCACCGGCACATGGCTGGCGACCAGCACCGCGCCGCCGTCCGCCCGCCGCGCCGCGATCGCCGCCTCCAGCCGTTCGAGCGATGCCGTGTCCAATCCGTTGGCGGGTTCGTCGAGCAACCAGATCGGCGCACCGCCGGCGATCACCCGCGCGATCGCCGCGCGCCGCCGTTGCCCGGTCGACAGCATCCGCACCGGCACCTCGGCCAGCACCCCGATCCCCATCGCCGCCAGCGCCGCCGTCACCCCGTCCCGCGCCCCGTCCAGCCCGGCCCAGAAGCCGAGCGCCGTGGCCAGCGGCACTTGCGGGTCGAGTGCCGCCGCCTCGCCCAGCAACGCCACCGCCCCGCCGCGCGTGACGTCACCCTCGGTCGGCGGCAACAGACCGGCGGCGATCCGCACCAGCGTCGACTTGCCGACCCCGTTCGGCCCCTGCACCAGCAGCGCCGCGCCGGCCCCCAGGTCGAACGACAGGTCGGCGAACAGCACCCGCTGTCCGCGCGCGCCGCTGACCCGGTCGAACGCCAGCAGGCTCAATCCGCATCTTCCAGCGCGTGCATGTCGTCGTCGGACAGGCCGAAATGATGGCCGACCTCATGCACCACGACATGCCGGATCAGGTCGCCGAGATCGACGCCGGTCTCACACCATTCGGCGAGCAGCGGCTGGCGGTACAGATGGATGCGATCGGGCAGGCGCATTCCGTCGAACATCGATTTTTCGCCGACCGGACTGCCATGATACAGGCCGGTCAGTTCGTACGGCTCCATCGCCATCGCCGACAGCGTCTCCTCGTCGGCAAATTCCTCGACCAGCAGGACGATGTCGGACAGGTGGCCGGCGAACGGTTCGGGAATGCGCGCCAGCGCGGCACGCGCCAACGCTTCCATCTCGGCGGCACTCGGGGCGGTTCGCGCTTGATCGGACATGGTCCACGCAATAGGCCTTGCCGCCACCACGAGACAAGGGAGCGACGATGGAACCGCTGAGCCAAGCCGAACGCGCCGATGCGCTCGACGGCCTGCCCGACTGGGACCATGATGGCGGGCGGGACGCGATCGTGCGCAGCTTCACCTTCGACAATTTTTCGCAGGCGTTCGCGTTCATGACGCAGGTCGCGCTGCTGGCAGAAAAGGCCGACCATCACCCCGAATGGTCGAACGTCTACAACCGCGTCGACATCCTGCTCACCACCCACGACGCGGGCGGGCTGTCGGACCGCGATATCGACATGGCGCAGGCAATCGACGCGCTGGTGGAATAGGCCAACGGTCCTACGCGCGCAGGTCGAGGGATACGAAGGCCGACCGACATTCGAGAACCGCGTTTCCTCTCCCCTCCCTGACAAGGGAGGGGTCGGGGGTGGGTCGGTTTGTTGGCGGGCGTGACCGTCCCTCGCAGGCCGACCCACCCCCAGCCCCTCCCTTGTCAGGGAGGGGAGTAATGCCCGAACCCTGCCGCTGAGCGTCGACCGCCCCTATCGCCGCCGCATCTGCTGCCGCAATTTTCCCGGCAGCCACCGCGCGGCGAAGCGCATCCGCCGGGCGGTCGGCCCGACCGGCGTGTGGATCGCGTCACCATGGACGGCGTCCCATGCCGCCTGCGCCACCACCTCTACCGGCGTGAATTCCAGCCCCGCCGCGCGGACCTGCTGGCGGACAGTATGGTTGCTCCCCGCCAGTGACGCGTCGAGCAGCGGCGTGTCGATGAACCCCGGCATTAGCGAGCGCACGCGGATGCCGTCCGCCGCCCATTCGCCGTCAAGGGCCTCGGTCAGCCCGCGCACTCCGAACTTCGTCGCCGAATAGACCGCAGCCCCCGCCGTCCCGTAGATCCCCGCCGCCGATGCGGTGTTGAGCAGGCAGCCACCGCTCGCCTTCAGCAACGAATGCGCGGCATGCGCGCCGTGGATCACCCCGGTCAGGTTGACGGCAATCGTTCGTTCGATCGCGGCGGGCGTCATCTCGGCAAAGACCCCGCCTGCCGCGATGCCGGCATTGTTGAACAGCACGTCGATCCCGCCGTCCACGGCAAACCCGGCGAGCGGCGCATCCCATGCCGCGCGGTCGGTCACGTCGAACACGAACGTCGCCGCCCCGCAGGACAACAACGCCGCCGTCTCCGCCAGTCCCGCAGCATTGACGTCTGCCAGACCGATCCGCCAGCCGCGGCCCGCGAACAACTGCGCCACCGCCCGCCCGATACCCGACCCGCCGCCGGTGATGAAGATCGCTTTCATCCCCGCAGCATCGGACAAGAACGGCAACGATGCCAACGGTTTTCAGGCCGCCACCATCTCCAGCACGTCGCGGACCCTGGTCAGCCGTTCGCCGGCATCCTCGATTCGCGCCGCGACGATCCACCGCCCGTTCTTTTCGGTCAGCCCGTCCATGGCGGGCACCTCGCTGCCCCCCTGCGGCGTCAGGGCGATCGCCGCCGGCCCGGCATCGACCTTCGCCACCGCCGCCGCCTGCGCCAGCAAGCGGATGCGCGCCAGATCGACCAGCAACCGCGCTTCCTCGGGCAGGGTGCCGAACCGGTCCTCCAGCTCCTCCTCGAACGCGTCGAGCGTGCCGGCATCCTCGATCCGCGCAAGGCGACCATAGAGCATCAGCCGCATCTCGGTCTCCGGGATCCACCCCTCGGGCAGACGTCCAGCGATACCTAGATGCAGTTCGGGCACGACCCGGTCGACCACCTCGCCGCGTGCCGCCCGCAGCGCCCGACCGAGCAGATACTGGTACAGGTCGATGCCGATCAGCTTCATATGCCCGGCCTGCGCTTCGCCAACCAGATCGCCCGCCCCGCGCAGGTCGAGGTCGCGCGCGCTGATCGCGAAGCCCGCGCCCAGCCGGTCGAACGCCTGCAACGTCCGCAGCCGCTTCAGCGTCGCCTCGGCGATCGAATGCTCGGGATCGGTCAGCAACAGGATCTGCCCGCGCCGCCCACCGCGCCCGACGCGCCCGCGCAACTGGTGCAGCTGCGACAGGCCGAACCGGTCGGCATGGTGGACGATCATCGTATTGGCGCGCGGCACGTCCAGCCCCGCCTCGATGATATTGGTCGCGAGCAGCACGTCGCCCTCGCCGTGCGCGAAGCCGACCATCGCCGCGTCGATCTCCGCCGCCGGCATCTTGCCATGCGCAACGGTCAGGGTCAGTTCGGGCGCGATCTTGCGCAGCCGTTCCTCCAGCGGCGCGATATCCTCGATCCGCGGCACCACGACGAAGCTCTGCCCGCCGCGCGTGCGTTCGCGCAGCAGCGCGGTGCGGACCGTCACCTCGTCGAACGCGGTCACCGCGGTCCGGATCGGCTGGCGCAGCGCCGGCGGGGTGGCGAGGACCGACAATTGCTGCAACCCGATCAGCGCGCTTTGCAGCGTGCGCGGGATCGGCGTCGCCGACAGCGTCATGACATGGTCGGCAATGTCGCGCAGGCGCGCCTTGTCCTTCGTGCCGAACCGCTGTTCCTCGTCGATCACCACCAGCGCCAGATCGCGATAGTCGACGTCCTTGCCCGCCACCGCCTGCGTCCCGATCACGACGCCGATCGATCCGTCGGCAAGGCCCGCCTTGACCCGCTTCTTCTCCGCCGCATCGGACAGGCGCGACAGGCCGGCGACCTCGATCCCGGTCCCCTCGAACCGGCGACGAAAGGTTTCGACATGCTGGCGGACGAGCACCGTCGTCGGCGCGGCGATGGCGACCTGCCGCCCCGCCAGCGCGACGATCGCGGCGGCGCGCAGCGCGACCTCGGTCTTGCCATAGCCGACATCGCCGATCACCAGCCGGTCCATCGGTCGCCCCGCCGCAAGATCGGCACGGGTGGCGGCGATGGCGCGCGCCTGATCGGGTGTTTCGGTGAACGGGAAGCCGGCGGCGAAGCGTTCATAGGCGGCGATATCGGCCTCGACAGCCGCGACCTCGATCGCATCGCGCGCCGCCGCGATCGCCGCCAGTTCGCGCGCGCTCTCGGCAATCGCCGCGTCGATCGCGCCGCGCCGTTTCTGCCAGCTCGATCCGTCGAGCGCATCGAGCGTGACCGCATCGCCGTCCGCGCCATAGCGCCAGATGCGGTCGGCCTCCGCCACCGGCACCAGCCGCCGTGCGCCCTTGGCATATTCCAGCACGACGGCGTCGCCCGCCTCCTCGCCGGGCAGCTGCTCCAGCCCGACGATGCGCCCGATGCCGAAATCCTCGTGAACGATCACATCGCCGACCCGTAACTCGCCCGCCTCGGCGAACAACGGATTGGCGCTCGCCGCCGCCAGTTCGTCGCCCCGCGCCCGCCCGCCGAGCAGGTCGCCGCCGGTCACCACCGTCACGCCATCGGCCACGAAACCGCGATCGATCGGCGCGACCAGCAGCATCGCGCTGCCCGGCTCGGCGCGAACCGCTTCGTCCCACGACCCGATCGTCACCGGCTCGGTCCGGCCCAGCGTCGCCAGCCGCTTGCGCAGGAACCGCAGGTCGCGCGGACTGCCGGCCAGCACCAGCCGTCCACCACCGAGCACCTCGCGCGCGAACTTGCCGAACGCGCGCGTCGGTGCCCGGCTGGTGACGAAGCGCGGCGGCGGCGCGGCATCCGCCGGCACGTCGATCCGGTCGCGGCCGTTCAGCAACTGCTCCCACGCCGTCCGGTCGACCAGCGCCGCCGCACCACGCCGCCGCCGCCGCGTCGCATCCTCGACCAGATCGAGGAACCGCGCGCGCCGCCGCTCGACGTCCGGGTCCATCGCGACTGCCGCTTCGGGCAGATGATCCAGCAGCGACACGCCCTCGGCCGCCACCGGCTCGGCGGCGCGGCCGATCGTCACCTCGCCCAGATCGGCATCGCCGCGCTGCGTGACCGGATCATAGCTGCGGATCGTGCGGATCGCGCCATCCTCCACGGTCACCCGGATCGGGCAGATCGCATCAGCGGGAAAGATATCGACCACGCCGCCGCGCACCGCGACCTCGCCCGGTTCGTCGACCCGGTCGTCGACGACATAGCCCAGTTCGACCGCGCGTTCGGCAAAGTCCGCCATGTCGATCGCATCGCCGATCCGCAGCACCGGCGGCGCGGCATCGAAATCGTCCGGAGCGGCGATCCGCACCGCCGTCGCTTCCGGCGTGGTGATGCACGCGACGCGGCGGCTGGTGACCGACGCCAGCCGCAACCGGCGCAGCCCCGCCACCCGCGCGCCGGCATTGCCGGGCGATGCCGGGGCATCGTCGCCGGGCAGCGCGTCGCTCGCCTGCACATGGACGACCTCGACATCGGGCGCGAACGCGGTCAGCGCCGCCGCAATCGCGCCGGCGCGCAGTTCGTCGGAGGCGATGAACAGTACCGAACGTGTAGCGACTTCCCCCGCCAGCAGCGCCGCGACGGGTCCGATCGCGGCGTCCTCCCCCTTCGCATCGGGTCGATCGGGGGCGGCGGTCGTGTTCGGCATAGCGGAGGTCCCGGCAAGGCCCTGAAGACGGGCGGAGATGCAAACCCAACGAAGCGTCTGCCGCGTCCGTTCCTGCGGCCTGTCGCATGGGCGCAGCCGCTGCTATGCAAGCGGGACTGCCGGTTCGCCGGTGCTTTGGAGACGCCGATGCCCTCGATCCTGCTGCGCTTCGGCGCCGCGTTCAGCCTGATGACCGCCCTGCCCGCCATGGCGCAGACCGCACCGGCCCCGGCCGCCGAAGCCCCGGCCGATACCACCTCCGCCGACCCCGCCGCCGCTGCCCCGCGCGAAGCCGATCCGGCGCTGTGGGTGGTCAGGGACAAGGACACGACCATCTATCTGTTCGGGACGATCCACGTCCTGAAACCCGGCCTGTCGTGGTTCGACGAAGCGGTGAAGACCGCCTTCGACAAATCGAACGAGGTCGTGCTCGAAATTCCGATGCCGACGCCCGAACAGGCGCAGGCGGCGGTGATGAAGTCCGCCGTCAACGTGACCGGTCCGAAGCTCAGCGAAAAGCTGCCCGCCGCCGAACGCGACGCCTATGCCAGGGCGGTGGCCGATGCCGGCCTGCCGGCGGGCGCGCTCGAACAGCTCGACCCATGGTTCGCCGCCTCGACGCTCACGCTCGTGACCTTGCAAAAGCAGGGCTATGATCCGCAGAGCGGCGCCGAACAGACCATCTCGCAGGCGGCGAAGGTCGCGGGCAAGCCGGTCACCGGCCTCGAAACGCTCGAACAGCAGTTCGGCTTCTTCGACGCCCTGTCCGATGCCGCGCAGGTCACTTTCTTGAGCGAAACGATCAAGGAATTGCCGACCGCCGGCGAACAGATCGACAAGATGGTCGACCAATGGGCCAAGGGCGATCCCGCCGCGCTCGCCGCGACGATGAACGAGGACATGACCGTCTCCCCCGAACTGCGCCGCGTCCTGCTGACCGACCGCAACGCCCGCTGGGCGAAGTGGATCGAGGAACGGATGAAGCGCCCCGGCACCGTCTTCGTCGCGGTCGGCGCGGGCCATCTGGCCGGCACCGGCAGCGTGCAGGACGCGCTCAAGCGCTACAAGCTGCGCGCGACGCGGGTGAAGTACTGAAGGCTGACTCCCCTCCCTGACAAGGGAGGGGAGCAGAAGCCCCCAAAAGAAAACGGCCGGCGGATCGCTCCGCCGGCCGTCAGGCACGGTTTCCGAATTGCGGCCCGGAAGGCGGCCGCATCGGCAATCACATCACGCGTTGCAGGCCTGCGCCGCCTTGCCCGGCTGGGTCAGGGTGATGCTCTTCGGGCTGCCGGTCAGGCTGTAGCCGCCCTCGGCGGTCAGCGGCTTGCCCTTTTCCTCGGCCTTCAGGCGGACGGGCATGTCGCCCTGCTTGCTGCGGAAATTGGCCTGCGTATCGCCATCGAAGAAGTCGACATAGACGAGCGTGTTGTCCTTGCAGCGGAACGTCACGCTTGCCTTGACGGGCGGCGGCAGTTCCACGGGTGCGCGGTTGGCGACTTCGGCGGCCAGCGGATCGGCGGCGCGGGTGTCGAGCTGTTCCGGCTGCGACTGACCGCAGGCCGAAAGGGCGAAGGCCGCGGCAGTGGCGGCAAGGAGAAGGGGGTGCTTCATAGGATTAAAGCCGTTCGCAAACGCAAACGTTTTCGTCAAGCAGGGTTGTGCACCGCGCAACGACCGCCCGTCGCGGCGTGGCACGCCCGGTCAGGCGGCGGAAAAGGCGAACCGCAGGACGCTGTTCCACCGCGTGCCCGGGTCCAGTCGCGCCGACGGAAATTCCGGCCGGTTCGGCGTATCGGGCCATGCCTGCGGCTCCAGACACACGGCATCGCCCTGCCGGTACAGCCGCCCGTCCTTGCCCGGCTCCGCCCCGCCCAGGAAATTGCCCGAATAGAGTTGCAGCCCCGGCGCGGTGATCGACAGCGTCATGACCCGCCCCGATTCCGGATCGGCCAGCACGGCGGCGGCGCGCAACGCGCCTACGTCCCCGCGCACGATGAAATTATGGTCGTAGCCGCGCCCGATCGCAATCTGCTCGTCCTGCCCGTCACGCACCCGATCGCCGATCGCATGGGGGGTGCGGAAATCGAACGGCGTGCCCGCGACGGCGCGCTGCTCGCCGGTCGGGATCGATGTCGCATCGACCGGCAGAAACGCATCCGCCTCGATCGTCAGCAAATGGCGCAGCGCCTCACCCCGCCCGCCCAGGTCGAAGAACGCGTGGTTGGTTAGGTTGACGACCGTCGGCGCATCGGTCGTCGCCTCATAATCGATGGTCAGCGCCTGCGACGTCAGGCGATAGGTCGCGCCCGCCCGCAACGTCCCTGGATAGCCGGCATCGCCATCGGGGCTGGTCAGCGTCAGCCGCACCCACGCCGCATCGGCGTCGCTGCCGATCTCGGCCACGTCCCACAGCCGCTGGTCGAACCCGTCCGACCCGCCGTGCAGATGATTGGGCGCATTGTTGGTTTCGAGGGTGTAGCTCCGCCCGTCGAGGCTGAACCGCCCGCCCGCGATCCGGTTGGCATAGCGGCCGACCGTCACCCCGAACCATGACGGCCGGTCGCGATAGGATTGCACGTCGTCGAACCCCAGCACGACATCGGCCACCACCCCGTCGCGATCGGGCACGCACAGCGATTGCAGCGTCGCCCCGAACGGCAGGATACGCGCCGACAGCGTCCCCGCACGAAGCTCGATCGCCTCGGCGGGCGCGCCGTCCAGCGTGCCGAAGGCCATCCGTTCTGCGTCCGCCATGCCACTCTCCGCCAACGCCTGGACCAGTCACCACCGTACCCCCGCGCAGGCGGGGGTCCAGAGCCAAGCAATGCACCGTGGGCGCTTGGAACCCTGGATCCCCGCCTGCGCGGGGATACGGATATTACCGCAACGGCACGCTCACCGCCCGCCCGTCATACACCACGGCCGTCGCCGCATTGTCGGCAAAGTCCGGCGCGACCGCCTTACCCGGCACATGGAAGCGCACCGACATCGACCGCTTCGCCGCCATCCCCGCAAAGCTGCCCGTACGCGCGCCGATCGTCAGCGTCTTCGTCGCTTCGTTCCACGTCAGTGGGATCTGCGACGACTGCCCCTTGCGATAGCCCTCGCTCAGGCCGTCATCCTCGAACAACGTGTGCGCCCCGTCCTTGCCGGTAAAGACGTGCAGCACATAGGGCGCGTCGAGCTTTTCGGCGGTCGACTGCACCGCCGCACCCGTCGGCACGATCGATCCGGCACGGACATAGAGCGGCAGCACCGCGATCGGGGCGGCGGCGGTGATCGTCTGCCCGCCCTTCACATAGGCGCCGGTCGTGAAGTCGTACCAGTCGGCCCCGGCCGGCAGATACACCGACCGGCTGGTCGCGCGGAACTGCGTGACCGGCGCGACGAGAAACGCCGATCCGAACATATATTCGTCGTCGATGCCCCAGCTCTTGCGGTCGGCGGTGAAGTCCATCGCCAGCCCGCGCATCATCGTCCCGTCGCGATGCCACGTCTCCGCCGCCAGCGACGTGATATAGGGCAGCAGGCGGTAGCGCAGCCGGTCATAGGTTGCGAGCGCATCGTACAGCGCCGGATCGCTGGCTCCCAGCTCATAGATTTCGCGATACGGCGTCTCGCCATGGCTGCGGAACAGCGGACTGAACGCGCCGAACTGGAACCAGCGCAGGTTCAGCTCCTTCCATTCGGCCAGATGCGCCGGGTCCTTCTTGGCATAGCGATCCTCGACCGCGAAGCCGCCGATATCATGGGTCCAGTTGGGAATGCCCGACATCGACAGGTTCACGCCCGCCGAAATCTGGTCGCGCAGATCGTCCCAGCGCGATGCGACGTCGCCCGACCACAAGGCGGCACTGGCACGCTGGATGCCGCCATAGCCCGACCGCGTCAGGATGAACGGGCGCACATCGGGCTTGGCGACGCGCAATCCGTCGGCGACCCCCTCGGCATGGACCAGCGGATAGCTGTTGAAGAACTCCTCGCCCGGCCCCTGCGCGGTCGGTCCCATCCGGTCGATGCGCTGTTCGATCGACAGGTTCGAATGGATATCCGGTTCGGTCGCGTCCATCCACCACGCGTCGAAGCCCTTGTCGACCAGCGCCTCCTTCATCTGCCGGAAATAGATCGCGCGCGCTTCGGGCGCATAGGGATCGTAATCGGTGTTCAGATAGCCCTTGCCGACCCAGTCGCGCTCCTTCGCGATCAGGTTACCCTGATACAGATAGCCCTTGGCGGCCAGTTCCTGCGCGTTCTTGGTGTTCGGATAGAATTTCGGCCACACCGAAATCATGATCCGCGCGTTCTGGCTATGGACGGTGTCGACCATCGCCTGCGGCCTGGGGAAACGCTTGGTGTCGAAACAGTGGCAGCCCCACTGGTCCTCGGGCCAGTAGAACCAGTCCTGCACGATATTGTCGAGCGGCAGGCCGCGCTTGCGATATTCGGCGACGACACCCTCGACCTCGGCCTGGGTATTGTAGCGTTGGCGGCTCTGCCAGAAACCATAGGCCCAGCGCGGCATCAGCGCCGCCTTGCCGGTCAGCGCGCGGTATCCGGCGATGACGCCGTCCATGTTCTTGCCCGCGACATAATAATAATCGAGCGCATGGGCGACGTCCGACGACCACCAGAGCGAATGGCGGTCGGCCTGCGGCAACGGATCGTTCTGGAACAGCGCGATATAGCCGGCATTCGGCTCCCATTCGATCCGCACTTCGGCGGCTTTTCCGGCGGTCATTGGCAGGTCGAAGTTATGAAACCACGGGTTCCAGTTCTGCCGCCAGCGGTTCAGCACTTCCTTGCCGTCGACGAAGACCTTGACGTAGCTCGACGAATAGAGGCGAAATTTCTGCACGCCCGTCGTAGTTGGCACGACGGTGCCGGTCCACACCACTTTCTGCGTCTGCACTGCGTTGCCGGCGGTATTCTGTCCGGTGGTTGCCGCGACGGTCTGCGCCTTGGCCTCCGCCGGCCAGTTCGCCTGATCCTTGATGAACTGATAGTTGATGGTCGGTTCGCGGCGCGTCACCGCCAGCCGGTCGCCCAGATAATATTGCGCCTGCCACCCGGCCTGCCCGCCCGACGTCACCTTCATACCATCGCCGACCAGCTTGTAGGGCTGCGGATTGCCGAAACGGGTGATGCCGTTATTGTCCCACAGCACCCCGTAATTCTTCGTCGATACAACGAACGGGATGCCGATATCCATATTGTGCTGGGCGAGTTCGACGTCCTCGCCATTGTAATTCATCTGCCGGTTCTGGTGCTGGCCCAGACCATAGAATCCTTCGTCGGTGCCGCGGTTGAACTGCTGGCGGATCGACACGAACTGCTCGCCACCGGCACTGCGCGGCACGAACGCGGCGCGCGGCGCTTCCTCCAGCGTCAGCTTGCCCGCGGCATCGCGGAACCGGACCTGCCCGTCATCGGTGTCGATCTCGGCCGATCCACCGGCGGCCTTGATCACGACCATGCCCCGCGTCTTGCGCACCGTGAAGTCGCCGGCGGGTTTGGCGGTCACCATCAGGCTGTCGGGCGTGTCGAGGCTGGCATCGGGCACCGCCGTCACCCGGAACCGGTCGGGACCATAGACCAGCACCCGTACCCGCTTGGCCGGGCCGGCATCGGGGGTCACGACCACCCCGCCCGGCACCTTGGCCAGCTCGGCGGCCAGCGCCGGCAACGAGACCGACAGGGCAAGCGACAACAGCGTCCAGCGAAGCGTCTTCATCAGCGATACGTCCCCATCGTCACGCGCAGCAGCATCGGCTGCGCGGTAAAGTTCAATCCATAATCGGTCTGGTCGCCGTTCATCACGCGGCGGGCGACGAAGCGGCCGTCATCGGCCAGCGTCCCCTCCTCGACCCTGATGAACATCGCGGTATCGCCCTTGCCCTTGTCGGCCAGGTCGACGTTCACGCGCACATCGGTCCCGGTGACGAGGAACTGGTCGGGCGCGACCTGCAACACCGCCATGCCGCCGACCGGCTGCGTGGCGGTGGCGGGCGGTGCAGCCTTCAGCCATGGCGAATCCATCGATCCGAACTGCCATTCGCCATATTTGGCCGATACGCGCCACCGGCCCATGACCTTCGCCTGTTCGGCGTCCGGCGCGCCCTTGGCAGTGCCCCAGCCGGGATGCGCCAGCGCCATTGCCGCCCAGCCGCGCGCCATGGGTTTCAGGAACCGGTATTTGCTGGCGAACGCCTCGATCGTGGCATCGTCCAGCGTCACCGCGCCCAGCGGGTAATTGTAATATCCGGTGCCATCCATGCCGAACGGTGCCCAGCCGATGCCACCGCGCCCGATGGTCGGCCACAGGAAGCGTGCGAAATCGACGGCATTGCCGGTTTCCGGCACCATCAGCGGATTGTCCGGCCTCGCATAATGGTCGAGGAACTTCAGATAATCCTTGGCATCGCGAGTATAGAGGTCGGGTGCCACCGCATCGAGGTTCGGTGCCGCCGCCTTCCACACATCGATCACCTGCCAGTCGGGACCGCCGCTGGCCCCTCCCGACTTGCCCGGCGGCGCGAACGGACCGCCGACCGCCGCGTTGACGTACATCGGCAGCTTCCACACCGCCTTCCCCGCCGCGGCGATCCGGTCGATATAGCGCGCGGTGTACCATGCGTTGAACGCTGGTTCGGCATTGTCGCCATAGACCTGCGTCCAGTTGCCGCGCTTGCCGGTCTGCTTTGCCAGTGCGGCGGGCACGTCGCCGGCGAACAGGCGGTTCGCCTCGGGCGAATAGTCGCGCGCCTGCTGGTACACCCCGACTTCGTTCTCGGGTTGGACCATGATGACGCTGTGATCGGGGTCGTGGTCCTTCAGATACCGCATCAGCGCGACGAACGCCTTGCGGTCGGCCTCGAACGTCGCCTCGCCATGCGGCGACAAGGCGTAGTGCGTCTTGCCGTCCTTGGTCCGCATCCGCGGGAAGCGCGCATTGTCGCGCTTCACCCATGCCGGGACATAGCCGGGCGAGGTGTTCTTCCACGTGCCGAACCACAATAGCACCAGCTTGACGCCGTGTTCGCGCGCCTGTGGCAGCAAGGCGTCGAGATAGCTGAAATCGAACTGCCCCTCGACCGGTTCGATCTGTTCCCACGCGACCGGTATCTCCAGCGTATTGGCGTGGAGCCGTTCGACCATCGGCCATACCTGCGGCAGCATGGCAGGATAGTTGCTCGAATTATTCGCCTGCACGCCCAGCATCAGGAACGGCGCACCGTCGACCAGCAACGCATGGCGACCGTCCCGGCGCTCGATCCGCGGCACGTCGCCGGGGGCGGCCGACGCCGCCACCCCTGCGACCAGCGCCCATGAAGCCAGTGCCGCCGCCCATCCGCGCATCGCTGCTCTCCCCCTGCCTCCGGCTTGGTGCCGACAACGTTGTCACGCCCTTACCGCGGGACGACATATCAGACAATTACCTTCTTTATTGCCGGGTTACCGCAGGTACGCCGGAACCGTGACTCCGCGGCAAGTAATATAATTGCCGCATCGCGACATTTTGTTCGCAACTGCCACAAGGGTTGAGCCGGTCGGCAAGGCGTCGCATATCCCGGCCATGACACCAAAAGCCAAGCTCGCCCGCCCCCTGGAAACGCTGCTGGTCGACAGTGCGCTCCCCGGCGAAATCGAAGGTCTGGACGCCGCCGCCCGCGCCGATGCCGCGCAGTTCGTGGCGGCCGCCGCCGCCCACCGGTCGCCCGGCACGGTCAGCGTCGCGCTGGAGACGTTGAGCCGGGGCGAGGCGCGGCGGATGCGGCTGGCGGTCATCAACGACGACATGCCCTTCCTCGTCGATTCGATCGCCAGCACCATCGTCGCGCACGACATCGCCATCGACCGCATCCTGCACCCGGTCGCGCCGGTCACCCGCGATGCGGCAGGCACGCTGGTCGATCTGGCGGGAGAGGGTCGCCGCGAATCGATGATCTATATCGAGATGGAGCGCGCCGATGCCCGCGTACGCCACGCGCTGGTCGCCGAGATCGAACGCAATCTCGACCATGTCCGCGCCGCCGTCGCCGACTGGCGCGCGATGCAGGCGGCGATGCAGGCCGATGCCGCACGGCTGACCGCCCATGCCGACACGGCCGAGGATGCGGCGCTGCTGAACTGGTTCATCGCCGGCAACCTGACGCAGCTGGCGCATGAACGCTGGTCGCGCGACGGCGTGGTCGGCGAACGGTTGGGCCTGTCGCGCGCGCGGCTCGACGTGCCGCTGCTCGCCGACGCATCGCGCCAGCGCGCGATCGAGTGGTTCGACGCCGGCAACCGCCAGCCGCTGCTGCTCAAATCCAACTGCATCTCGACCGTCCATCGCCGCGCGCCGATTGATCTGGTGCTGGTCCCGGTGGTCGACGGCGACACCGTGACCGGCCTTTCGATCCATGGCGGGCTGTGGACCAGCGCCGCGTTGCAGGCCGATCCGGCCGACGTGCCGGTGCTGCGCCGCAATCTGGCGGCGCTGCGCACCAAATTCGGCTTCGACCCGTCGGGCCATGCGGGCAAGGCGCTGAGCCACGCGCTCTCCACGCTGCCGCACGACCTGACCACCGCGTTCAGCCCCGACGCGCTCGAACAACTGGCGCTGACCGCCATGTCGGTCGCCGACCGGCCCCGCTCGCGCCTCGTGCTGATCCGCTCGGCGCTCGGCCGGCATCTGTTCGCCTTCGTCTGGCTCGGCCGCGACGACGTCACGACGCAGCGGCGGCTCGCGATCGGCGACATGCTGGCACAGGCGGCCAATGCGTCGATCCTCAACTGGTCGATCGCGATGGAGGATGGCGAGGCGGCGCTGATCCGCTACGTCCTCGACCTGCGACAGGACGGACGGATGCCCGAGGCGGGCGACCTCGACCGCCGGATCGAACGCATGGTGCGCGGCTGGCGGCCGGCGGTCGAAGGGGCGCTGACCGAACTGGCTCCCGAAGGGGCGACGCGCATGGCACTGCGCTTCGCCAACGCCTTTCCCGCCAACTACCGCAATTCGAACCTGCCCGACGAGGCGGCCCGCGACATCGTCCGCGTCGCGGGGCTGACCGACGCGACCTCGCGGTCGGTGCGCATCCTCACCGCCCCCGGCGAACGGATGCGGATCAAGGTCTACCGCCGCGGTGGCGCGCTGCCGCTGTCGGATGCGGTGCCGGTGTTTGAGAATTTCGGCTTCCGCGTGATCGAGGAACTGCCGACCCGGCTGGAGGATGACGAAAAGAGCTTCATCCATGATTTCGAGGTCGAGGTCGCATCGGGGGTCGCGCCGAAGTTCGATGTGTCGGTGGTCGAACGCGCGATCGAGGCGGTGCTGGAAAACCGCGCCGAAAACGATGCGTTCAACCGCCTGACCGTTGAGGCGGGGATCGCCCCGACCGCCGTCGTGCTGCTGCGCGCATGGTTCCGGTATCTGCGCCAGACGGGGTTGAGCTACAGCCTCGCCACCGCCGTCGACGCGCTGCGCCGTGCGCCGGGCGTCGCCACCGCGCTGATCGAGCGGTTCAACGCCGCGCACGACCCGTCGCGGACCGACCGCGACGGCGGCGTCGCCGCCGCCGATGCCGCGATCGAAACCGGGCTCGACGCGGTGTCGGCGATCGACGACGACCGAATCCTGCGCAGCTATCGCGGGGTCGTCGCCGCCACGCTGCGCACCAACGCCTTTGCCCCGGCGTCGCAGGAGGCGCTGGCGTTCAAGCTCGACAGCGCGAAGGTGCCCGGCCTGCCCAAGCCGCTGCCGTGGCGCGAGGTGTTCGTGTACAGCCCCCGCGTGGAGGGCATCCACCTGCGCGCCGGACCGGTCGCGCGCGGCGGGCTGCGCTGGTCCGACCGGCGCGACGATTTCCGCACCGAAATCCTGGGTCTGATGAAGGCGCAGCGCGTCAAGAACGCGGTGATCGTGCCGACCGGTGCCAAGGGCGGCTTCTACCCCAAGCAACTGCCCGCACCGTCGAACCGCGATGCGTGGATCGCGGAGGGGACCGAAAGCTACCGCATCTTCATCCGCTCGCTGCTGTCGATCACCGACAATATCGTCGATGGGAAGGTCGTCCATCCGCAGGGCGTGACCATCCATGACGGCGAGGACCCCTATTTCGTCGTCGCGGCGGACAAGGGCACGGCGACGTTCAGCGACGTCGCCAACGCGCTGGCGCTCGAACGCAATTTCTGGCTGGGCGACGCCTTCGCCAGCGGCGGCAGCGTCGGCTACGATCACAAGGCGATGGGCATCACCGCCAAGGGCGCGTGGATTTCGGTGCAGCGCCATTTCCTCGAACTCGGCGTCGACGTGCAGACGCAGTCGATCGACGTGGTCGGCTGCGGCGACATGTCGGGCGACGTGTTCGGCAACGGCATGTTGCTGTCGAAGGCGATCCGGCTGAAGGCGGCGTTCGACCATCGCCACATCTTCCTCGACCCCGAACCCGATGCGGCGGCCAGCTGGACCGAACGCGACCGGCTGTTCGCCTTGCCGCGGTCGAGCTGGGCCGATTACGACCCGTCGCTGATTTCCGCGGGCGGCGGCGTGTTCCCGCGCACGGCCAAGACGATCCCGCTGACCGATGCGGTCCGCGCGATGCTGGGCGTCACCGACCGCGAGATGGAACCGAGCGCGCTGATCTCTGCCATTCTGAAGGCACCGGTCGACCTGATCTGGTTCGGCGGCATCGGCACCTATGTGAAGGATCGCGCCGAAAGCCATCTCGACGTCGGCGATCCCGCCAACGACCGGATTCGCGTCGATGCGCAGACCCTGCGTGCCAAAGCGATCGGCGAAGGCGCGAATCTGGGCGTGACACAGGCGGCGCGCATCGCGTTCAGCGCCAATGGCGGGCGGATCAACACCGACTTCATCGACAATTCGGCCGGCGTCGATTGTTCGGACAATGAAGTGAACATCAAGATCGCGCTGAACCGCGAGGTGATCGAAGGACGTCTGACGCAGGACGATCGCAACGCGTTGCTGGTGCGGATGACCGACGATGTCGCGCATCTGGTGCTGGAGGATAACCGGCTGCAGACGCTGGCGCTGTCGGTCATGGAGAATGACGGGCCGGTCGCGGTGCCGAGCTATGTCCGCGTGATCGAAATGCTCGAAGCCGCCGGCAAGCTCGATCGCGTGGTCGAGGGGTTGAGCGGCAATGACGACTATGTCCGCCGCGCACAGGACGGACGCGGGCTGACCCGCCCCGAACTGGCGGTGCTGCTGGCCAGCGTGAAGCTGGCGTTGCAGGAGGCGATCGAACACTCGGCCGTCGCAACCGATGCCGATATGTCCGGCGACCTGCTCGCCGCCTTCCCGCGCGAGATGCAGGAGCGCCACAAACAGGCGATTCTCGATCACCGGCTGCGCGGGGAAATCGTCGCGACCAAGCTCGCCAACCGGATCGTCAACCGGCTGGGCGTGCTGCACGTCTTCGAACTGGCGGAGGAAGAGGGCGAAGCACTGGCCGACATCGCCGCGATGTTCGTCGCCGCCGAACGCCTGTTCGACACGAACAAGCTGTACGACCGGATCGAGGCTGCCGACATTTCGGAGCGTGCCCGCATCGCGTTGCTCGACGAGGTCGCGGTGGGCGTCCGCTCGCAGATCGCCGACCTGTTGCGCGCCTTCCCGGCGGGCACCACCCCGGCCCGCGCCGTGGCCCATCTGCAAAAGGGCGTGGCGAGCCTTGCCGGGCAGACCAGTTCGCTGCTGCGCGCCGAGGCGGCGCAACAGCGCGACCGGATCGCCGGCATCCTGCAGGATGCGGGGGCACCGCAGGAGCTGGCCGGACAGGTGGTACGCCTGTTCGAACTCGACGGCGCGGTCGGCCTCGCCGATCTCGGTCAGCGGTTGAAGCTCGACGAAACGCGGCTGACGCTCGCCTTCACCCATCTCGGCTTCGCGCTCGGGCTGGACTGGGCACAGGCGGTGGCGGCGCGCATCCAGACCGGCGATCCGTGGGAACGGCTGCTGATCGCCGGCCTCGCCCGCGATTTCCAGCAGCTGCGCTTCGAATTTCTCAACCGCAATGCCGGCAAGGACCCGCAGGCGGCGGTCGAGAAATGGCTGGAGGCAAACCGCGACCGCGTCGCCCAGTTCGCGGCGCTGGTCCACCGCGCGCGGCAGGCCCCGGTGGCCAGCGCCGCGATGCTGGCCCAGATCGCCGGACAGGCCCGCGTCCTGCTGGCGCGGTAGGTGTTTAGTCCCGAGGAGTGACGGTACGGCCGATGGTCGTTGGCGACCGTCGGCCGGCCGGCTGCGATACCGGCCGTCGGCGGTCACGCCGGCATCGCCGGCTCCGGTGTCAGATCAACCGGTGCCCGCGACCGCCTGCCGAAACCGCCCTCAATATCCCAGATCGCGCACGGCGGCGTCGACGAACGCCGCATCCGCCGCGACCCGGCCGATGATCTCGACCGACCCGGCATCGACCGCGCGGGCCAGCAGCAGGACATAGGGTTCGTCGCCGGGTGCGACGGGGACGATCACGTTCGGTGCGGCGGCGGGGCGGGCGCCGGTCCGCTCGATCCATTCGGCGAACTCGCCTTCGCCCACCCCGGCGCGGTGCGCGCGGGCGAGCAGGCGGGCATTGCCCTCGTGCGGCGTGCCGAACAACAGCCGGACCAGCGCCTCGACCGGCGCGCGCGGATCGACCGTCAGGCCGGCCCCGGCGAGCATCGCGGCATAGCCGGCAGCGTCGCGTTCGCTGGCGATCAGGAAGTCATACGCCCGGGCCAGTGCTTCGGGCGATGCCGGGCCGGCCTCGATCGTGCGCCGCGTCGCGACCAGTTGCTCGGACAGCGTCGGCGCGGCGGGGGCGGCCGGCATCGTCTCGATCGGGGCGCTCGGGCCGTCCGCCCATGCGGCGGCGGTGGCGATGACGGGGGTGCGGCGCGGGGTAGTGGTGCGGCGCGCTTCGCTCAGCTCGGCGGCCAGCTGCGACTGGACGCTCGCATCGACCACTTCCTTCCAGTTGATGACGCCGTACAGATAGTCGATCGCCTCCCCGTCCGACGAGAACGGCATCAGGATCCCGCGGTACAGCATCGGAAAGCCGCGATGGCCGACGAACTCGGCCTCGAACCCGATCGGCGCGCGGTTGGCGATGATCTGCAGATAATGGTCGGTCAGCCGCGACAGCAGCGATCGCGACGGTACCTGCGACATGCGGACGATCGACGAATCGGTTCCGCTTTCCTCGCGCAGGGCATGGCCCAGGAACCGGATCTCGGCATCGTCACGCCCTGCGGTGAAGTCGAGCAGGACGCTGTTCGGCCCGAAATCGGCGATGCCTGCTGGGTCGAGCGACTCGATCAGCGGGCACGGCCGCCCGTGCAGCAGCGACACCCAGTAATTGTACGCGCGGACATGCATGCGGCGTTCGTCGGTCCCGACGGAGACCACTTCGCTACCAACACCCTCCCGGTCCCCATCCCCCCGCTCCGAAGGCCCACCCACAATGTCCATATACAGGTCCCCATGGGCCTTCTGCCCGATCGCTCGCCTTTTGTACCACGCGTGGTAAACGTCAGGTAAAGTGCCGCGCGACACTTTCCCATGCAAATCCGCTTGCCACCCCCGCCCCCCGCTGCTAATCGCCCGCGTCCAGACGGCACACCGTCCCGGGCCGCTTTAGCTCAGTTGGTAGAGCATCGCATTCGTAATGCGGGGGTCACAGGTTCGAGTCCTGTAAGCGGCACCACCCCTTTTGACATTGCTACTTAGCGCCTTCGCTTTTGCTACTTAGGCGAAGTTTGCGGCGTCCAACCGGCGGCAGTTGCCCAGCCCGGTTGCTAGGCAGGTATGTCCCGTTGCCGTCGGGCGTCCTATCATGCTGACGATCCGCCGGCTTGCCGCTCCGGGGTGTGGGACCTGAGCCGATGACGAATGACACTGATGGAGGTGCGCGCAACCACCACTTCGTCCCGCAATTCTACCTGAAGGGCTTCGCCAAGCCGCGGTCCAAGGACGGCAAGCTTGTCGTCTTCGATCTGAAGGATCGGAAGAACTTCGTCACCCGCCCTCGGAACGTGGCCGCCAAGCGCGACTACAACCGGGTCGATATCGAAGGCCAGGACCCGAACGTCGTGGAAAGCCAGCTTGCGAAGTTCGAGGGGGATGCGGATCAGGCTTTCCGGCGCATCATCGCCTCACGCTCTATCGACGATCGCGAGGACTTCTCCTTTGTCCTAGTGCTTATCGCCCGCATCGCGCTTTCGAACCCGTCCTTCCGCGGTCAACGCGGGAGGCTGATCAGTGACATGGGCTCCATGATGATGCGCAACATGGTGGCGACTCCGGAGCGCTGGGAGGCGGTGACCCGTCAGGCGGGTGCCGAACTGATCGGCGATCCGGTCCCGTATGAGGAGATGCGGGCGATCGTGGAGAGCGGGGGCATTGTTGCGACGGCCGCTCGCGAGACGCTCATCGAGCAGGAGATCGCGCTCTGGCCCGAGATCCTGCCGGTGCTGGAGGCTCGGAAGTGGACGTTACTGATCGCGCCACCGGGTTCTGCCGGCTTCGTGACGTCCGATCGCCCGTTCTCGCTGCGCTGGAACGACGAGGCGATGAACCGTGGTCCCTACGGTGTCGGGCTGGGATGCAGCGAGACGACCCTCGTCTTCCCCATCAGCCACGACCTCGCCCTGATCGGCAGTTTCGAGGATGGCGCAGGATCGAGCGTGGTGGACGAGCGGATGGTCGCGGCCGTGAACTCGACCATGTTCTTCTCGGCCATGCGTCAGGTCTATGCCCAGGCCGACTTCTCGATCAACGATGCCGGTCGCGTCGTTCGATCCTTCTCAGGAAGCGAGTTGTGGCGTCGGGTGCGGGACCGTCCGGTTGACGATCGCGTGGACGACGCTGGCGCCTAGTCGAACTGGTCGAGCGGAAGGTATCGCACGAGGTCGGGCCGCAGCCCATACGCTCCGAAGCGGGCCATCCGTTCCTGCATATCGCCGTAGACGCTGATCGTCCAACGGGTGGTGGCTAGATCAACCCGCTCCATGATCGCCTCAATGTAGGCCTCATCGACCTCGGCAAGACCATGACCCATGATTATGATGTCGGTGATCGTCGAGAGGCTATCGAAGAATAGAGCATTCCGCTCGATCAGCTTGGCGGTAGGTTTGAAGGTGTCGGAAAAATAGCCATCCACGTATTCGATTCCATCGCGGACCCGCCAATCTTCGTCGGGGCCGACCGGAGCAAAGTTCAGACTGTCCTCGGGCCTACGTTCCCAACCGTGACCGAGGATCAACGAGTCTGTTGGGTCGCCAGCGTATCCGTGGATGTGGAGAATGTTCGAGCGGGGCACGTCATAGACCCGCTCCAGCGTCGTGGTGTAGTTGAAGCTGAGGAAGATCGCGGACCGATCGATGACGAGTGGTCGGTCGACCTCCAGCAGCGTCGGGATGTGGAGGCCGCGGATCCATTCTGCAAATCTTCCACGCAGGCCGGATGACAGGCCGGTGGCTATCTGCTCCAGTTCGTATTGGAAGTCGCCGTGCCCCTCGTCGTCGAGGAACTGCGAGGCGTAGTCGATGGCGTTGTCGGCATCAAACTCGGCCAATCGAGTCTCAAACTCTGCCCAGAAAGCAGCGTCGACTGAGAAGTGTTCGTCCACCAGTCTATAGACGGTGGGATCCGCGTCACGCAGATATTTGGCGAACTCGCCATAAGCGGATGGAATGCCGTGGTGGAGGTCGAAGCCGTTACCGATGATGTAAAGGCGACATGCCATATGGAGTCGCTCGCTTTCAAATCTGCGATGAAGATGACATCGATCTCAATGCTGGAGCAACATGAGTCTCCCAATGAGGCCTGATCGGTAAGATGACGAGAAGATAGATTAGCCAGCAGGCCATTATCGCCTCATCGCTGAAGAAGCGGTTCCAATGCATCTTGCCGTGGGCAAGCTCGTTTCGAAGCGCCGGTCCCGGCCGGAAGTTCAGGAGGCTGTCCATCTCCCAGACGAGCTTCTCGCCCAGTATTGCTTCCAGCTGGCGCCGGAAGGTCGTGAGCAGCACGCTGAGCGAACGATCTCCCTCGATGCCGTCCTCCTCGATCTTCGAAGAGTCGTGCCCGTGCAACTTGAGAAGATGGCGGAGCGAGTTCTCGACCTGGGGGAAGAGCAGATGTCCCGCCGTGACGTAATCACCCTGCCATAGCCGGGCGAACCCGATCGAGAATATGTGATGATGTCCCGCCGGGATGAGACCGCTCAGCTGGACGATGGGGAGCATGTGCTGCTCGTTGATGGAAAAGCGCTCCACTACGGAACGGCGGGCCGGCTCGATGTTCCCATGCACGCGGAAGCGGCGCACGATCTCGAGATGCCTGATGCCATGCTCCTTATACCAGGCTTCGGTCGGCTCGTCCGCGAAGTCGAGTGACGGGCCCCTGGCTATCTCGCGGCCTTCGCTATCGGCGTAGCTCGATGCGAACAGGTTGGAGAGGGGGAAGTCACGGGCCTGTTGCAGAACCGCGGACTTGAGCGCCCCCACGTCGTCCGGAGCCGAGAAGCCGGCGATGTCGCGGAGCGCATCCGATAGTCCGAGTGCGTTGAACTGCTCGTAGGTGCGATCGCGCACCTCCGCGATCCCGTCGAGCGGCATCTCGATGCCATGGACCTCATCCATGGCCTGGTCCTGCAGCTCGCGAAGACGCCTTCGTAATTTCGTGACGCGGTCCTTGGCGTCACCCAGTCCTCGGAACTCGCGGAGCGCCTCCTTGACCCAGTGCGCCTTCGCGGAGCTCTGCGAGACGGTATCCGCCATCGCGAGCGTCTGCTCGATCGCGTTGATCGATGCGTCGCGGCTGCCATCGACGTCACCGGCCTGTGAGAAGGCCTCGGCTGCCAGCGTCCAGCATTCCTTGACGGCCAGCTGGTAGTCCTCAGGTAGTGCGTTGCCGGCCAGATCGGCAACCGCTCCGGCGACCTCGTCGGCCGGGATCACCTTCGTGTGAAGCACCCGCCTGCCGATCTGCGCGAGGGGGAAGAAGGCACGTTCCTCGATCGCGTACCGGAACGCGAGGCGCAGCGTCTCCTCCATCGGTTCGACGTAGGTGAAGCGCTTGGCGATCCGGGAGTTGATCATGAAGCAGCGCTCGAGCGGTTTGACGCAGTCCATGGCGCGCGTGCCGATGTCGGGGAACTGGTGCTCGGCCGTGCCATCGGCGAGGCGGTGGACGATCTCGCAATAGGCCTCGATCGCCGTGCGGCCGGCGCGGCGGACGCCCGTTTCGTAGGCGATGTCGGCGAAGCGGGCGCGGAGCGTGGGATGCAGGATCCTGGGGGCGTATGTAGCTAGGACCTCGCTCTGGTCTCCACTGAAGTCGTGCGGGAGGGCGGTGCGCCGCGTCGCGCTCTGCCACTGCACGCCGAACGGATCGCCCTCCGCTTCGACCCGAAGGTGAAGCCCGACCAGGTTCGCCGTCAGTCGAAGAACTCGTTCGCGGACCGGATCTGCGTTCTCGAGGGTGGTCATCAACTCGGATCGGAACAGGTCTACCAGGACATGGCGATCGAGGCGCCTGACGTCAGCTGTGATCGCGTTGAGATCAACGGCTTCCAAGTCGTCGATCGACACCGGCTCGATGAGCGCCTGCTCCCGAACATCGGGAGAACCCTCGTTATCAAGCATTGTGTTGTCGTCCATTGGGGGCAGCCTGTTCTGGTTTATCGGACAGCAGTCTGCCCGACCCTCTGGCGCTGTGATAGGCCGCCGCGGCAGAGGCTCACTTCGCTCGGCCGCGGGTTGACGCTGTCAGATGCTGGCGCGTCGAGGCAAGAAGAGCGGCACGTGCGCATCGCGGCGTCGCTCTGTCCCGGAGCCTGAGCTAGATCGCGGCGAGCACCTCATCCCGCCACCACCCGAACCGATCAAGGCGCGGACAACCGTCCTCCTCCAGCCGCTTCTCCAACCTCACGCCATTCACCCCGGTGCGCGCGCACAGTTCGGTCAGGGTGATGCGCGTCGCCGCGAGCGTCAGCACCTTGTCCCAATCCATTTCCCAGCCGTCGTCGGCGTCGGCGAACTCTTTCAGAAGGTGGGCGTGCTTGCCGGGCAGGTTGAGGATCTCAAGGGCGTCGCGCTGCGAGCATGTCGGCGGCAGGATGGTAGGCGGGGCGGACGGCAGCGTGCGCAACGAACAAGCGTCCCTCGCACTTACCGCGATTCTGCCGATGCGATCCCCGGTGGCGGTGAACGGGATCGTGCCGACCAGGAGGCGATCTACGATGACGCCCCAAGGCTTGAAGCCGCCACCGATGGCGCGGGCGGCGCGGTGGAGCGCGATCGGGTCGGCGATTGGGCTGACGAGAGGCGTGCCGCCATCCGGCGCAGCGGCGGAGGCTTCTGGATCCACGACCATCGGGAGCGCCGCCGCCCGCAGTGCGGCCTTGAAGCGGGCGAACTCCGCCCGGTGCAGCTGCGGATCGACGTAGTGGGCGATGACGTAGGGGTGGTCAGCGACCGATATGCGGCGCGCGTCTGCGATCTGGGTGATGGCGTAGGCCGGCAGGTCGAGGCTATCCGAGACCTTCTCCGCACTGATGCGGTTGGCGGCGAAGTCGTGGATGTGGTCCACTTCCGCCCGATCGAGGGTCGGAAAGACGCGGTTGGCGCGGATGCAGATGCGGGTCTGCAGGTGACCGTCGCGCCGCGCGGGCGCGAGGACCTGGAGCGGCCGGCCCATCAGCGCCGCCGCGTCCATCATCCCGATCTGTCCGGCCGGCGTCCCGCCGGATTCCGCCGTGATTGGGGCCAACGCGTCCTCGATGGCGGTGCGGACGGTCGGCGGCAGGATGTCGCTGGCCAGCGCCGGGATGTAGTCCGCGGTGCCGGTATAACGGACATTGGCGCGCGACCTCGAGCGGGTCGCGACCGCCGCCTGGAGAGCCGGGACGAGGGAGTCCGGCCACCTGCGGACGAGGCCCGCCGCCTCTGCCACCGCGGTCGCGTACCGGCTGCGGTCACCGGACGGGATGGCCGCGCCGCGCTTCAGGCGATACCCCGTCGGGGACAGCGGCAGCAGCGCCAGCGCGAGCTCGAAGGCCATGCCGCCGTCCCATTCGGCGAGAGCGGGCGGCAGCATCGCGCGGGCGGCGTCGCGGCGGTCCCGGTCCGGATCGAGCAGGCCGATGAGGAAGCCAAGCCCATCGCGCAGCGGACCGTCCACCACATCGGCCGGCTGCCTGTCCAACCGGGTGTTGCAGCGGTCGCAGCGATGGAGGCTCCACGCCTGCCGCCAACCCTGCACCGTCCCGCAGGTGCATGCATCGACGAGGTATTCCCAGGTCTCCGTGCAGCACGGCACCATCATCAGCGACCAGAGCGCCCGGACGTGCGGGCTGATGCCGATGCTCGCCGGCGAGAAGCGGCGGCGCCGGAACGTCATCTCGTCGACGCGGACGGCGGCGCCGAAGAACTCGATGAAGCCCGGGTCGTTCGCGGACGGGTGATAGCGATCGACCACCTCCTCGAGTGGCACCCTGAGGATGTGCGCGAGCAGGCCCCTGTCCAGCGAAGGGGCGATTGCGGCGGTTGGGTTCTGCGCGTGCGGTGCCCCGACCTGCTCGAGGATGACGTGCGACGAGGGCAGGACGTTGCGGACCGCGGCGCGCGTGGCGAGGCTCATCAGGCTTTCGCCGGCGATCGGCGCGACGCGTAGGAGGACGGGGCCGGGCATCGCGTCAGCCGCCCACGCGCAGGCGGAGCGGGTTGTGGTCGATGGTGCCGTCCTGGATGCACCAGGCGTCGATGGCGGCCATGAGGCGGGCATGGCCGATGAACCGCTCCCCCGCGAGCAGCGTCGCCTCGAGCGCGGCTAGGACGATGTTGTGGAACTCGCCGATCAGGCCGTTGCTCGCCTCGCAGAGGTCCTTCGCCAGCGTGGGCTCACCCAGCCCGGACAGTTCCTTCATGACACCCCGACCGACCAGCTCCAGGTCGATCTGGTGGAGGAACTGCGTCCATACCTCGCGACTGCCCGCGTCGGTGTGGACGAACGGCTGCAGGACGACCTGCGGGAGGCAACGGTTCTTGAGCTCACGGTTGCGGGTGAAGAGCGTCTGCGCGTCCGTCGTGCCCATCAGGACGATCGGCACCCATCCCATGGTCAGGATGTTCTTGATGGTGTTCGCGGCGTCCTCGGCGAGGTGCTTCTGCTTGAAGTGGTTCAGCTCGTCGATGACGAGGAGCTCGACCTCGAGCTCGTTGAGCGCGGTCTTGACGCGCTCGAGCAGCAGTTCCGCCTCGCCGCGGGTGGAGTAGCCGTCACCGACCTCGTTGAGGATCGACGTGGCCAGGCTTTTCGGCGTTCCCGTGGTCGACAGCGTCACGTGGAGAATCGGCTTCTTCCGCGGATCCCTGCCAGGCTGGCCTTCGACGTGCCGCTTGAGCAGCTTGGCGCACGTGCTCTTCCCCGAGCCGGACTGGTTCAGGTAGCGGAACGCACGGCGCTGCTGGCCGGCGGGCTGCGACAGGCCCATGATGCGCAGCGTGTCCATCTGGCGGATGCACTCGACCTGTGCCGGCGTCGGCAGGACGATGTTCTCGAACGCCGCCATGCCCTCTCCTGCGATCTGGGCCAGGGATGATGGAGCGGTTACCGGGACCGCAGGAGTCGCGGGCAAGGCCGGTTGCGCCGGCGCCGCTTCCGTCGACACGGAGGTGAGATCCGACGACATGTTCGGCGTCGGCTCTTCGCCGGTGACGCAATCGTCGACGGCATTCTCGTCCGGCTCTACGCACCGCATGACCCCGGCACTCGACGCGCGACTCCTAGTGCCATGTTTTGATGGCATTGTGTTGGAGCGGGTGCGTCGACGGGGCGGCGGGGGTGCTGCGTCCGGCAGGGCTGCGTCGGATGCGGATTGACTCTTCTTCGAGGCGTCGGTCATCGTCGTCCTTCCCTTCACGTTGTCGTTCACTTGTAGCCCTGCCACTGGTGGCCGGCGTCCGACCCGCCCGGGTCCAGCCTGCGGGCGAGGTAGGCGGCGTCCTCCCGGTCCTGCCTCTCCTGCTGGGCCGGGGTGGTCTCGGGTTGGTCCTGGTTGGGTGCCGGGGTCCCGCGCCGATCGCGCTTTCCGCCAGCGTTGGCGCCACCACGGTTCGACGAGCGCGGCGCGATCCGGGTGGCGTCGCCGCGGGTGTTGGTCCGCAGGTCGTGCATGATCCTGCTCTCCATCCCCGAAACCGATCCGGCGACGCGCAGCACCTCGACGGAATCGCCCAGATAGGCGCGTCCCTCGGTGGAATCGGCGAGCCGGGCGGCCGCGTGGCGATCGGCCACCCCGGCGGCTGGAAGGACGGCATCGACCTCCTTGACGAACCTCTCGCGCACGGAGAGCATGTCGTTCTCCTCGGCGAACGCGAGGCCGCGCGCCTTGGCGAAGGCCTTGATCTTCAGATGCAGCCAGAGCGGCAGTCCATCGGAGTAACGGCGCATCGTGCAGGGGATCGGGACGTAGGTGACCAGATGCTCGTCGAAAAGCCATGCGCGACCGATGTCGTTCGGGTCGACCTTGATCTTGACGTTCTTGTAGGTCGGCTTCTTGGTCTGCGACGACGTACCCCGGGCTAGTGCCAGATGGTGCAGGATCTCGACGTTGGAATACGGGTAGCGCTCGTCGGTGTCGTCGCCGCCGTAGCTCAGGCCCTCGATCACCGCGCCCGCGCCGCGGAAGCTGGGGTAGTAGACGTTGCCGATGGCGCGCTCGAACTGATCGATGTCGTAGACCCAGTCGAGCCCGTGGGCGTTGCGCTGCTCAGTCCAGACGTCGAGCGGCGGGCGCTCGCCATGACCCGAGTGATCGTGGGTGTGGTATTTCGCCACGACCATGGCGAAGATCGACCGGAACTGCTCGATTGTCACGATCGCCTGCTTTGACGGATCGTAATCGAACTCCCGCATCAGCGGAATGTCCCAGGTGCCACCCGGAAGCATCTCGCGCAGGATGTTCTCGAGCGTGCCGATGCAACTTTCGACGTGCGGCTTGTGGGTCGGCTCCTTGCTGCCGGCGGCCCTGACCGCCTGGCCGATGTCGCCGCCCGCATCCTGGGCAGAACGCGCGGTCTGGTGCTTTGCGTGGTCGAGGACGGCGTGACCGACGATCTTGCCGCCTACTTCGGCCAGGTCCGGAAAGGTTTCGAACCCCTCGGGAATCCGCTTCGGGGTGGCGATGCTGAGCAGCGTCCGCATGTACGTCGCGTGGCCGGGCGGATCGAACGAGATGTCCCATCCGACGATCGCCCGCGTGAAGACGTCGAGCGCGATGGTGACGGTCGGAACGCCCACGGGAAAGCGGCGCACCGCATCGATGACGAAGACCATCGGGAACGGGGTGTCGTCGATCTGGACGTATTCCAGGAAGCGCGTCGGCTCCTGGGCCACACCACCGCCGCCGTACCGCTGTCGAGCCGCCGCCTGGTTGTAGGCGATGCCCAGACCCTTGGCGCTCTTCGCCTTCCCGACCTCGTTGGTGAAGATGCGCCGCGTGCACATCTTCTTCTTCTTCGCCGGCTTGGCGAGCGCCTCCTGGAACTGGAACATCTCCAGCGGTTTGCCGAGCACGTAGCGCTCGACGTCGTCCTTGGCCTTGCGGAAGTAGGTGTTGACGAACTGCTTGGGCTTGGAGTGAAAGCTCAGCGCCCAGTGTCTGATGATCGCGAGGACGACGGGGTCGATCTTGCGGCGACGCGGACCAAGCCCGCTCTCCGACGCGAAGTCGGCGGGCCGGTAGTCGTTCGGAAGGCCGCGGGTGCGAACCCAGGTGCGAAAGGTCGTGTCGCTGGGCAGGCGGCCATATTCCGCCTTCAGCGCCGCGACGTCGTAATTGTCCTCGAACCAGGCATCGATGCCGCGTTTGCTGAGAGCGCATCCGTCGCCCGCGTGCCACTTCTTGATGGCGTCCTCGCGAAGCGTGAACCAACGGTCGCGCAGCCTCTTCGAACCGTCCTTCGTCTGTGCCTTGACGAGATCTTCCCGCGTCATCTCCTTGCGCCGGGCACGGTTGCGCACGGCGCTCTGGAGCGGGTCCGAGCGCAGGACGAGGCGCTTGGTCGCCATGGCGTCGATGAACTGGGCCGTCGTCGGCCACATCGGCATGCCGGTGACCGGATCGGGCATCTCGAACATCCAGCCCGCGCCGTCCCCGACCATGTGTCGGCCGTTGATCGCGGAACCGCGATAGACGCACTCGCGCCCATCCGCGACGAACAGCGAGCCGATCATCCTGGTCAGAGTGCTCACAGCGGGCCTCAGAAGCGGATCAGGGAGGTGAAGGCGGGTTCGGGCAGCAGCCGCACGCGCGATTTGCCATGGAGGTGGAGGTCGAGGTCGACGTCTACGCGGCCGCGGCAGATCAGGGCGTGCGCCATCGCCGTCCCTCGACGACGATCCGGGTCGAGCGCCTCGCGCAGCTCGCGGAAGGTCGTGTCCGGGGTGCGCAGGACCAATTCCTCGAAGGCGTCGAGGCGGTCTCCGGGCACTGTCGCGGTCTGATGGGCGTAGATGTGGCCGAAGTTGATCTGCCGCTCGCCGCCGCCCCGGATCTGGCGTTCGTACATGACGCGCGGACGCCAGCCGATCGCGGCGGCGACGCGGAATGCGGCCTCCAGCTTGGCGCGTTCCTCGGGGTCGGCGAGGTAGGAGACGTCGGGCTTGCACTCGATTGCCTCCACATGGTCTCCACCCGGACCGCGCACGTGGCGCAGGTGGTCAATGATCCACTCGGCCCGCCCGCCGCCATATGGGTAGCGGAGGCGCGCCCCTTGCGTCCGGTAGTCCAGGACCGAAGGACGCAGTTCACTGTCGACGATGAGGGCGTGCTCCGTGCCGCCTTCGTAGGGGTTGGAGAGCCCGGTCTTCGCCGAATGCTCTTCCCCGGTGTAGTGGCGGTGGGCGTCGCCCATGATTGTGCGGATCGGGCCGCCGTCGTCCGCCACGTAGATGCGCGCGCCGATCCGTGCCGCCGCCGCCGCGTCGGAGCCGTGCTCGACGAACGTGAGACGACGGCCGCCCTCGTCCTCATCGGGGAACGTCTTCGGGAAGACCTCGGACTGGTGTGGCACTGCGTTCTCCGTCTTGGCGGGGGTGTGCGGCGGTGGGTGTCTGCGGCGGCGGCCGTCCGCAGGGAGGTATGGCGCGGGGAACGCAGGTCCCGAGGGTGCGACATCCTTATCCAGGATGCCGGGCCGCCCCGTCTGGTGCGGCCCGAGCGGATCAGCCGACGTACCAGGCTGTGATCAGGCGGGTGTACGGGTCTACGTCGACCTTCAGGTTGACGGGCAGGTGACGGAGCGTGCCATCGTCCTCGAGCATGAAGGTGCCGATATGCGCTTTCCCCGACCGGTTTGCGCGACGCAGGCGCCGGCCGCTCACGATCTGCATTTCCTGGGGGATCCTCACCCCCCGGCCACGGTTGCCACCGAGGGCGGTGATCGCCTTGCGGGCGTTGCGGTTCTCGGTCGAAGCGGACATGCGGATGGTCTTCATGGTCGTGTTCCTTCGGGTTGGGCTGGGCTGGACCGCGCTTGGCTGGGCTGGGCGATCGATCTCGTGCTCGGCGCGGAAGGTCGATTGCAGGCGGGCGGAGCGGTGGCGTTCGCTCAGGTTTCCGTTGGGGAACCTGCCGTGCGGACCGGGCCACTCACGCCGCGGTTCCACCGGCGTCGCGCCCGCGTGACTTCGCGGAGATAAAGCGCCTCGCGCACTGTCATGAGCCTGCGGGCGGTCGGGCGGCGGCCCAACACCGCGTCATGCCCCGCCGTCCACACGGCGTCGATATATCGATCGTTGTCGCGGAGGGTGTTCGGCACGCGCATTGCCTGCGCCAGGAGGCAAACCATCTCGTACGGCTTGGCGGCGCAGATGTTCAGTTCTTCTAGGCGCGCCTCGCGGACGCGATCGATCACATATGTCTTCATCTCCTCGAAATGGTGCGGAGCCTCCCATCCGCCTGTCCTGCGCCGACGGTGGCCGTCCCCGCGATCCAGGCGGATCGAACCGTTGGCGATGCGTTCCGCGAGATCTCCGACGAGCATCGCGGTCATCGGCCCGGATGGCTTCCCGCCCATTCCGGTGAGGATGTTGAAGATCGCCACGTCGCGCAGCGGGTCGGTGCCGGACGGAATGCGCTCGATGAGCTTCAGGATGACGGGGACGTTCTCCGCGACCGCGGCGGGTACGGTCTCAAGCAACTTCTTCGCGGGCGACTTCTTCGCGGGAAGCCTTCGCGGCATCGGGTCTACCGCTTCAGGGACGGGGCGAACGACATCGTTCCAATCGACCGGACCTGGCTTGTGCGACGGCAGGCGGGTCGCCGACTCTTGAATGCGTCGGCGCCGACGCCACGTTGAGGCTCGGGCGACGTCGGCTTCTTTCTGGAGATGGCGAATCATTTTTGCACAATCCTCGACTGGGTGGAGGCCGCCAACTAGGTGGGCCGTCCAGGAGTGTCAATCGGTACTTGTGCAAAAACGTCTGCCGAAAGTCGAAAAATGTGCAGAAAGGTGGCGCGACCTCTCGTGAGCGGCTAGAACGCGGTCATGAATGACGATCTGCGCGACGATGACGACGGCTCGGCCGGACCGGGGACGGGCTCCGCCGAATCGGGTGACGATGCGGGCCACACGGTGCTCATCCCCTTCCTCGGCGATCCGCCGCCCCCGGCCGAGGTTGCCATGTGGGCGGCGATGTCGATGGAACGCCGGGCCAAAGCGATGCAGCGCCTGAAGACGCTCGCGCGATGGCAGGACGGCGAGGGGGACATCCCGCCCGCCCAGGCCGCGGCCGATGCCGGCGTGTCGCTGAACCGCTTCTTCGAGATGGCCAAAGCCTGGCGTGAAGCCAGGTCGCTCAGTTCGCTCGGAACCTTCGCCAAGTCATCCCGCCGCACCGATCCCCGCGAGGTTGCCCTCCAGCGGATCGTGGCTCGGGTGATCGGCAAGTGGCCGACCGGGAGCGTGAGGCAGATGGCGATGGACCTGGGTCAGGCGTTCGAGGAGGCGGGCGGGGGCAAGGTCGGTACGAGCATGCTGCGTCGCGTGGTCGAGGACGAGCTCCGCCGCCGCGAGGTCGAGGGTCAGCTGGGCAACGAGATCCAGTTCGACTGCGGTGCGTGCTCGCTGCTGCGTCCGGACGATTCGCCCTACACGCTGTTCGCCGTGCTCGACCGTGGCAGCCAGCTGCTGCTGGGGGCGGCGCTCGGCGACGTCTCGGACAGTCGGGCCGGCTATGCGGCCGCGGCGGGGGACGCGCTGCGCCGGATCGACGCCGGCCTCTTCGACGGACTGCCGTGGGTCGAGGCCGTGGCGCGCATGGCGCTGGTCGCGGGGCTGGACGCCGACCACTGGGTGGCGCTTCAGGCCCGGATGGCGTCCGCCGGAGTGAAGGCACCGGTGCAGCCGTCGACCAGCCCGAAGCGGTTCGGGCGTTACCTGAAACCGGCGGTGGGTGATCGCCTCGGCCGTCTGGACATGTGGTACGGGCGGACGGTTCCGGACGACGCGCGTGCGCCGAAGGTCGCCGATCGCAGCCTCCGCCTCGATCCGGCGGACGCGGACGCCTTCCTCGCGGTCCAGCTCGACGAGCACGACGCGGATCGTCGTGCGCTGCTTCCCCCGGCACCCGACGCGACCCTGCCCGACGATCTTCTCGTCGCGCTGAGGACGCTGGCGGGCGGTTCGAATTGACCTGACTCGCTATTCAACCGGAGGTGGCACATCGGCCCTGTCAGGCGGACCCGATCAGGGTCTCGATCATCACGTGTTCCGGGTAAGGTTGCGACGGTCGGATATCTCCCGCTTGCGTGCTCAATGTTGGCTCCAGTCGATATGACTCGCCACTTTATGCGCGAGTGACTCCTCATTGCGGCGTGCCGACCTCGACCAGCATTCTTGAAAACGATCGAATAACGGGACGGCTTCAGCCGTCCCAAATGGCATGAGGTGGGGACTTTCCTGCTAGTCAGCTTTCAGGATTGGAATGGTCGAAAGCCGCCGGCACGTGGTGTCACAACCGTTCGGTTGTGACACTTAGGGGGCGAGCGGTTCAAGGGTCCCAAGCCATGCTACCAGCGCAAGAATAGCAATTATGCATCCCGTCTCGGCACCCAAGCTTCGGCGCAACGCGCCAAGCGCGCCGCGATGATCGCTCGCGGCGATCGACGCCTCGAACCGCGGCATCAGGCGAAAGCGATTTAGCGCGGCAAGACCCAGCATGAGGGCGAACAGCGCCAGCTTGGCGAGTAGGAGCTGACCATAGAGCGTCGTCCCTAGCGCCCGGACGTTGCCGGGGCCAACCAGCAGCCAAGCGTTGATGAGGCCGGTGACGACCAGCGTGGTGACAACGATCGTCCCGACCGTGCCGAACCCGTGGAGAGCACGGTACGAGAGCGCGAGGTGCGTGGCATCGACCCGGCGCGCGGGCCGCGCCACCAGCAAGACCAATCCAAGCAGCGCACCAGTCCAGGCCCCCGCCGCGACCAGGTGGAGAATGTCGGCGGCCAGATGCACCCAGCCCACCGTTCCCTCATTCATCGCGCCATGCCCGGTCCAGGCGAGCGTCGCCAGCGACGCGCCCGAGGCGAGCGCGACCACCACCAGCCAAAGCCCGCGCCGAGCCGTGAATAGCGCCGCCAGCGCCGCCACGGCGAGCGCGGCCACCCGCAGCTTCCACGCCGTTCCGATCCCCGGCTGATCGAGCAGCATCCCGATCGCATCGCGATCGACCGGCCAGGGTGGCGTTCCCATCATCGCAGCAGCGAGCAGCGCGAGCGCGACGGCCGAGAGCAGGAGGCCGAGCACCGCACCCGCCACCAGCCAAGGGCGGAGCGCGAGCGCACTGACACGCTCGCCAGCGCGCAGACCATAGAGGCTGAATGCCGACAAGCCGAACAGGCCGCCCAGCACGCCGTAGAGCGCAAAGCGGACGCCGATCATCGGCCAGTCGGCACCCACCTTACTTCACCGCGAAAGCGTAGTTTCCGGCGATCCGGTGCGTATCGGCCGAGACGACGTGCCAGGCGACGCTATAGTTGCCGGCACCCAGCGGCGACTTCGACGCAATGACCAGCGTGCGGCCATCGGCCGCCACCGTGGCGGCGCTCGCGACCTTCATGGGCGCGTGCTTCATGCCGTTCATTCCTGTCATCATCAGGTCCGCGCCCGAGAACTTCGGCATCAGCTTCTCGCTGAATCGCAGCGTGACGCGAGCGGGCGCGGCAACCGTCGCGTTCGGTGCGGGGGTTGCGGAGACGAGCTTGGGATGCGCGTTCGCGGCACCCGCGACGACGAGAAGGGCAGCAGCGGCAGGAACAAACACACGACGCATGGAACACTCTCCAAAAAGGCGGCTACATCCATCTACGCGCCCAGGCCGCCCACCCCTCACCATGCGCCATGAGGGGTAGCGGGCGATCCCGCGTAACATGGAACAAGGGGAGCGGAGGTGAACGACATGAACGATCTTGACGAGGCGCTGACCAGGCTCGCGCGAGCGCCGGTGCCCGAACTGGACGGACTGGAGGCGCGGGTTCTCGCGCAGATCGCGACGCCTCGCGCCACCCAGGCTGGACTTGGCATAGGCGCGATCATGGTCGCGGCGCTCGCGATCGGCGTGATCGGGGCGGGCTTCCCGGCATCACCCAGCGCCGCGGCCTCGATATCCCCGTTAGGGGCAAACTCCCCGTTCGCGCCCTCGACCTTGCTTGTCGGGGCGCAATGAGCGCGCGCGCGCGGCTGATTTTGTGCGTGATCGCGGCGTTCGTCGCCGCGATCGGCGGCGTGTTCGTCGGGCGCGCGCTTTTGCCCGCCCCGGCTCAGCCAGGCGCGGAGCTGCACGACGTGCTGCATCATCGGCTCGCGCTCGACACGAACCAGGAGGCTCGACTGAAAGAGCTGGAGCAGCGGTTCGCGGTCGAACGCCGTGCGCTGGAGCTGGAATTGCGGGCCGACAATGCGCGGCTCGCCGAGGCGATCGAGGCCGAGCATGGCAACGGCCCCCGTGTCGCCGCAGCGGTCGATCGGAGCCACGCCGCGATGGGCGAGCTGCAAAAGGCGACGCTCGCGCATATTTTCGCGATGCGGCAGCTCTTGCGACCCGACCAGACCGCGCAGTTCGACCGGGCGGTGGTGAAGGCGCTCACCGACGACGCCCGTTGAGATCGAGGCGATGAGCCTCGACTGGACGGCGCTTTCCGATGGAGAGCTGGCGACGCTCAGCCTTGCGGGGCGGCAGGCCGCGTTCGCCGAGATCATGCGCCGCCACGGGCAGGCGATCTTTCGGCTGTCCCGAGGGTGCATCGGCGATGCCGACGAGGCGCTGGACTTGTCCCAGGAGACGTTCGTCGCCGCGTATAGAGCGATCGGCCGCTATGACGGCGCGCGTCCGATGCGGACGTGGTTATCGGCGATCGCGCTCAATAAATGCCGCGACTGGACCCGCAAACGAAAGGTGCGGCGGTTCCTGTCGTTCGCGGTCCCGATCGGGGCGGACGCCGAGGCTGTCGTCGATACCGGCGTGGCGGTCGATGACGCCGCGGGCGACCGGCAGGAGCTGGACCGGGTTCGCCGCGCCATTGCCGAGCTGCCGGCGACGTTGAAGGAACCCTTGGTGCTCCACACCATCGAGGGGCTTAGCCAGGCTGACACTGCGGCCGTCCTGTCCATCAGCGAAAAGGCAGTAGAAACCCGGCTTTACCGCGCCCGCGCGAAGCTGCGGGAAAAGCTGGACGCGAGGTAAGGGGTAGCGACCAGGCCCGCGTATCATCGTTGACCACACCAACGCGTCCAATCGACCAGGAAGCCCATGACCCGGACCATCGACCGCCGCCAGCTTTTGCGCGGCGCAACCCTCGCAGGGGGCGGACTCGCTTTATCGGCCTACATGCCGGCATGGGCGCAGACGACTTCCGGCGGCGTCGTCAAGCCGATGCCGACCGTCTCGGGTGACGACATCACCCTTCGCGTCGCGCACCAGATGATGATGATCGACGGGCGTGAGAGTCACGCGATCGGCATCAACGGCACCGCGCCCGCACCGCTGATCCGGTTGCGCGAAGGGCAGAATGCCCGGCTGACCCTCACCAACGCGCTGCCCGACGAGCAGACCTCGATCCACTGGCATGGACTGATCCTGCCTTTCCAGATGGACGGCGTCCCCGGCATCAGCTTCCCCGGCGTCGATCCGGGCAAGAGCTTCACCTACGAGTTTCCGGTCAAGCAGGCCGGCACCTACTGGTATCATAGCCATTCCGGCTTGCAGGAGCAGATGGGGCATTACGGCCCGCTGGTGATCGACCCGGCGGGCGAAGACCCGATCGCGTCCGACCGCGAGCACGTCATCATGCTGTCCGACCACAGCCAGCTTCACCCGCACGTCATCTTCCGCAAGCTCAAGATGCAGGGCGGCTATTTCAACTATCAGAAGCAGACGATCGCCGGGCTGCTACGCGGCGAGGGCCAGTCGGCGAAGGAGCGCGCCGACTGGGGCAAGATGCGGATGGACCCGACCGACGTCGCCGACGTGACCGGCTCGACCTATACCTATCTCGTCAACGGCCACGGCCCCTTGGACAACTGGACCGGGCTGTTCCGCCCCGGCGAGCGGGTGCGGCTTCGCGTCATCAACGCTTCCGCCATGACCACCTTCAATGTCCGCATCCCCGGCCTGAAAATGACCGTGGTGGCGTGCGACGGCCTGAATGTCCGGCCAGTGACGTTCGACGAGTTCCAGATCGGCGTCGCCGAGACCTACGACGTGATCGTCACCCCGACCGACGATCGCGCCTACACGCTCGTCGGCGAGAGCGTAGATCGCTCCGGCATGGCGCGCGCCACGCTCGCGCCCCGCGAGGGCATGGCCGCGGCGGTCCCGCCGCTTCGCAAGCGCCCGCTCGCCAGCATGAAGGACATGGGCATGGGCGGCATGGACATGAGCGGCGGTTCAATGGCCGGCATGGATCATGCCGCGATGGGCCATGCCATGCCCGCGACGGGTGCGGCGACTGGCGCGATGGCGGGCATGAACCAGGGTGGCGCTCCCCAGGCGGGTGCGGCCGTCGATCACGCCGCTATGGGGCATACGATGCCCGCCGAGGGAGCAGCCGCAAGCGGCATGGCCGGAATGGACCACGGGGCCATGCAGGGCGGCGCTAGCGGGCAGATGGCAGGTATGGATCACGGCGCGGGCGGCATGAATCACTCGATGCGCGACTTCTCGAATGCGCCGGGGGTCAAGAAGACTCCGACCGTGCAGACCATATCCCCGATGCCGATGGATCGTATGGGCGAGCCGGGCCAGGGGCTGGAAAATGTCGGACACAAGGTGCTGGTCTATCGCGACCTGATGGCCGTCGACCGCAACCCCGACGTGCGCGCGCCTGATCGCGCGATGCAAATCCACCTCACCGGCAACATGGAACGCTATATGTGGGCGTTCGACGGCGAGAAGCTGTCGGAGGTCAAAGACCCGATCCCATTCCTTGAGGGCGAGCGGGTGCGGGTGACGCTCGTCAACGACACGATGATGGGTCACCCGATCCATCTTCACGGCCACTTTTTCGAGCTGGTGACGGGGCATGGCGAGTTCGCACCGCGCAAGCACACCGTCATGGTTCAGCCGGGCGGGACCGCGACGTTCGACCTTACCGCCGATGCCGTCGGTGATTGGGCGTTCCACTGCCACATGCTTTACCACATGCACGCCGGCATGATGCAGGTCGTGACCGTCCGGCCACGCGGGGGAGACGCGGCATGAAGGCGCTTTCCCTACTCGTCGCCGCGGCCCCGATCGCGCTTGCGACCCCCGTCACCGCGCAGGATCACTCGATGCACAACATGCCGGGGATGACCATGCCGGCGAAGCCGGCAGCGAAGCCCCAGGCGAAGCCAACCGCCAAGCCGCGCCCCCCCGCTCGCACGAAAGCAAAGCCCGCACCAAAAAAGCCGTCGCCAGCTCCGGCCGCGGCGGCCGACCCGCACGCGGGCCACACCATGCCCGGAATGACGATGCCTGACGCCCCGACCCAGGCAGATCCCCATGCCGGGCACGTCATGCCCGATAGCGCGGCGGTAGCGACGCCGGCCAATCCTCACGCGGGCCATGACATGAGCGGCATGGCGGGCGGGATGAGCCACGATATGGGAACGGGGGGAACCGCCCTTCCCCCCGGCAACGCACCCGCCCCGGCCGCGCCCAAGCCGAATTATGCCGATCGCGTTTATTCGCCGCAGAAGATGGCCGATGCTCGTGCCATTCTTCGCGGCGAGCATGGTGGGAGCACTTTCTGGCAGGTCAATTTCAACTTGGCCGAGGTGCAGATACGCGACGGGAGCGATAGTTTCCGCTGGGATGGCGAAGCGTGGTTCGGGGGCGACATCAACCGGCTGACCGTCAAGACCGAGGGCGAAGGCGAGTTCGGGCGAAGCGTTGACGATGCCGAGGTGCAGGCGCTCTACAGCCGCGCGATCGGCCCCTACTTCAATCTCCAGGCCGGCATCCGCTATGACTTCAAGCCGAACCCCTCGCGCACCTACGCCACGCTCGGATTCGAGGGACTGGCACCCTATTGGTTCGACGTGGAGGGCGCGCTGTTTCTGTCCGACAAGGGCGACGTGCTGGGGCGGCTTGAGGGCTATTACGACCAGCGCATCACCCAGCGACTTGTCCTGCAACCGCGCGCCGAGCTTAATTTCGCGGCGCAGGACGTGCCGGAGAACGGTATCGGTTCGGGCCTGAGCGACATCGAGCTGGGGCTTCGCCTTCGTTACGAGATCAAGCGCGAGTTCGCGCCCTATATCGGCGTCTCCTACGATCGCCGTCTAGGCGACAGCGCCCGCTTCGCGCGCGCCGATGGCGAGGGCGTTGGCGGACCCAGCTTTGTTGTCGGCGTTCGGACGTGGTTCTGAGGGGCCGGCGCGCGAGGCTTCACCAGCTAGCGAGCAAGACGCATAAGTGGCTCGCGATCATTATCGGCATCCAGCTCCTCCTCTGGTTCACCAGTGGGACGGTGATGAGCTTCCTGCCGATCGACAAGGTGCATGGCGATCACCTCGTTGATCGGAAGACCGTCGCCCCTATACCGGCGGGCATGGCCTTGGCGTCGCCAGCGGACCTGACGAGAAGCGTCGGAACGCCCGTCACATCGCTCACCTATCGCATGTTGCTCGGGCGTCCCGTCGCCGAGCTGTCAACGGCCAAGGGCACCCGGCTTGCCGATGCGACCACGGGGGTGCTCCTGCCGGCTGCTAGCGCCGCCCAGGCCGAGGCCGTGGCACGCGCTGCTTGGCGAGGGGAAGGTCGACTGGTTGCTCGCGTGGAGCGGATCGAGCGTGCCGCACCCGAATATCGTGGCGCGCTCCCCGCATGGCGGATCGCGTTTGACGACCCCAACAACACCCGCGTCTTTGTCGCCAGTGACACAGGACGGATCACCGCTGTCAGGACAGGCACCTGGCGGCTTTACGATTTTTTCTGGGGTCTCCACATCATGGACTGGAAGAACCACGAGGACTTTAACACGCCTTGGCTGCTCGCTTTCGCGATCGGGGGGCTGGCGTTGTGGATAGGCGGCGCGGTTCTCCTGTGGATGCGCTGGCCCGTACGGCGACGCCGCAGATCGCCGGGAAGCTGACCCAGCAGCCAATCGCGTCCGACATGAGGGGTAGGTGCTCGCGCCGCGTAATTGACGTGAGAGGCATTTAACACCTCGCACCCCAGGAGATTGATGATGAAACTCGCACCCCTTTTCCTCGTCGCCGCGCTGGCGACCCCGGCTCTTGCACAGCAGGCGAACCACCAGGGCATGAACCACGGCAACATGGCCGGCATGAACCATGCGATGCCAGCGACCGCAGCCAACCCCTACGGTCCGGCCGAGATGAAAATGCACGAGAAGATGATGGCGGCGATGGGGGCCGACGCCGGCGAAACGTGGACGCGCAAGATGATCGAGCATCATCGTGGCGCGGTGGAAATGTCGCAGATCGCGCTTCGTAGCACACAGAATGCCGAGGTTCGCCGCGAGGCGCAGAAGGCCATCGCCAGCCAGAATCGCGAGATCGCCATGTTGAACGCTATGCTTCGCAAGATGGGCAAGCCCGCTCAATAAATGCATGGCCCCGCTCCCAACCGGGCGGGGCCGCCAACCAGGCATCGACCATGACCAATATGCGCTACCTGTTTGCCGCCCTCGCGCTGGGCGTCCCCTCCGTCGCCGTCGCGGCCGATGCGATCCTCGTGCATCGCGACCCCGGATGCGGGTGTTGCGGCGAATGGGCGAAGATCGTGAAGGCGCAGTTCGGCCGCACGGTGCGGATTGTTGACGATGCGAACCGTCCCGCAATGATGAAGGCACGCAGCGTCCCCGCCGACCTTGCATCCTGTCACACCGCGATAATCGACGGGATGACCTTCGAGGGTCATGTCCCGATCGCCGATATGAAGCGCGCGCTCGCGCAGCGTCCAAAGGGTGTCAGCGGTCTAGCGGTCGCCGGAATGCCGCTTGGATCACCCGGAATGGAAGTGCCGGGACGAGCGGCGCAGTCTTTCGAGGTCGTCGCGTTCGGGCCGAACGGGCGCAGGGTTTTCGCGCGCCATTGAGACGAAGGGGAGGCGCGAACGCCTCCCCCCGCCGACTTACTTCTTGGGCGCGCCCGGCATGTCGTGGCCGGCGTGGTCGCCGCCCTTCTTCATGTCCGCGCAGCAGTCCCCTTTGCCGTCCTTGCAGCAGTCCGCCCCCTCCTTGCAGCACGCCATGTCGGCGCAGCAGGAGCCGGCCGCGAACGCCGCGGTTGGGAGGGCGAGCGCCAGTGCGGCACCGATCAGTTTCAGCTTGGTCATCAGAAAATCTCCATCGATCAAATATGTGAGGTTGTTGAAGCGTCACACGGTTCGAGGAGGCGGTGTCGCCGGCGGGATCGGAGAACCGGCCAGCCCGGTCAGTAGAGCAGGCCAAGGCGCGACCGGATGGTTGGCGATCGGCTCGACCCGCACCAGGGCTTCGCCGGGAACGGCCGTGCAAGGCGTGGCGCAGCTCGATAGCGGAGCCTTTTTAACGGGCGCTGGCGTGCCATCGCCATCGCACCCGACCATCGCCGACGCGATCGGTGCGGCTTGCGCCGCCGTTTCGCAAAACGGGCCGAGACGCACTAGCAGCAGCGCCGCGAGCACGACCAGGACGGTCGCGCGAAGCGCTCGGGCTAAGGCTGGTGCTCCCTTCGTCATCCCGGCTATCGGCACTCTCTCCGATCCAATGTCAACGAGCGTCAGTGCGCCCCGGCGATGCCGATCGCGGCGGCGGCCATCCACAGCGCCATCGCCACCATCATCACGTTTTCGGTGAGCGAGATGAAGCCTAGGGGCACGTTGCTGTCCCCGCCCACGCACGCGCACTTCAGCTCACGCTTGTCGATATAGACGGCCTTGAACACCGACACCGCCCCGATCGAGCCGATGAACAGCGCGACCGGCACCGACAGCCAGGTAAGCGCGCCCGCGATCATCAGCACGCCCGCTCCGCCTTCCGCGAACGGGTAGATATAGGAGTAGGGCACCCAGCGCTTGGCGAGCAGATCGTAGTTGAGGAACATGCTCGAAAAGCTCTCGATGTTCTGGAGCTTGAGCAGCGCCAGCACACACATCGAGAAGGCGATGAACCATTCGATCGCGCGAATTGTGAACGGCGTGCCCAGCACCGCGTAGCTGGCGGCGAGCGCCATCAGCGCCGTCATCGTGAACAGCGCGATCACCGGTCGATAGGTAAGCGCCTTGGGGTCGCGGACGGTCTTGCCGAAAAAGCGGCGCAGATCGTCATAGCCGCCTACCCGCTCGCCACCGATGAAGGTTTGCGGCGTGGTCTTGACCCCGTGCTTTGCTTTGAAGGCATCCGTTTCGTCGCGCGTCGTCAGCCAGTGGTCATCGACCGCATAGCCTTGGCGACGCAGAAGGTCTTTCGCCTTCAGTCCATAGGGGCAGGTGTGTTCAGACATCACCATCCGGTAGATCGTCGCCTGTTTGACGGGGGCGGTCGCCATGTCGCTTCTCCAGCTTGCTCGCCCCACCTATATAGGGTCCGTACCATAGTCCGGAGTCAAGACATGGCGAGCATCACGATTGCGGGGCTGGCGCGAGAGGGCGGCGTGGGCGTCGAGACGGTACGTTACTACCAGCGCCGCGGCTTGCTCGACACGCCCGACCGGCCGAACGGGGCCGGGATCGCGGGTGGCGTCCGGCGCTATGGGGTGCAGGACGTGCGCCGGCTCCGCTTCATTCGATCAGCTCAGGCAGCCGGATTCACGCTTGAACAGATCGGCGAGCTGCTAGCGCTGGACGCGACCGACGATCGCGCCCGCGCCCGCGAGCTTGCGACCGAACGCATTGCGGCATTGGATGAGAAGATCGTGGACCTTAAGCGGGTGCGCGCCTCGCTTCTCCGGCTCGCGCAGGAGTGCGGGTCCAGCTCGACAGGTCCATGCCCTATACTGACCGCGTTCGAGCAGGGCTGACCTTGTTGAACATAGGTGTCAAAACCGGTCGAGACTGTTGAAAAACTCGGCGAGCAGGCAGTGCGGCCACCTCGCGCGTAATATGATTGCTTGCAGGTCGCCTCTTTTGCACAAGAGGTTGCGACGGTCGGGGCGATACAAGAAGAATATTGCTCGGACCAACGCCTCTTCCGCGCCGGAGCTACTTTTTCAACAGCCTCGTTCGGTTTTGACACTACCGTTCTCGTCGCGCGTCGCGCACGATCTCCCAGGCCGATTGTAGAAATACGACCGCGATGACGCCGGCGACCACGAGGTCCGGCCAGCCACTGCCGGTCCACGCCACTAGGCCGGCCGCGACGATCACGGCCACGTTGTTGAGGGCGTCGTTGCGCGAGAATAGCCAGATGGCGCGCCCCTGAGCGTCGCCAGCTTTGCGAAACCGCGCCAGGACGAGCGCCGCGGCCACGTTGACGACCAGTGCCGCCACGCCGATGCCGCCCATGAACAACGCTTCCGGCGGTTCGGCGTCGAGCGCGCGGACGATCGCCGTTCCGATCACGCCTAGCCCGAGCGCCCCTAGGAACAGCCCCTGGACGAGCGCGACGCGCGAGCGCGCCCGCGCGCTCCATCCTAGTGCCAGCAGGCCGACGAACGTGATGGAGCCGTCGCCGAGAAAATCGAGCGAGTCCGCCTTGAGCGCCTGCGAGCCCGTCCAGAAGCCGCCGACGAGTTCGGCGAAGCCGAAGCCGACATTAAGGATGACGACGATCCATAGTGCGCGGCGGTAGGCTGGATCGACCTTGGCACGGTCCTGATCGCCCGTGCAGCCGCAATCGTCGCTCACGTCACCGCTCCGGCGGGCGCGGATCGGATTGATGCCGGGCTGAACGCTTCAAGGATGCTGCACTCGGACATGGTGCCGCCCCGGCACGAGGTCAGAAGCGCCGCCAACTCGCGCCGCAACGCGGACAGGTCTGCGATCTTGCGGTCGATCGCGGCCAGGTGCCCGGTGGCGAGTTCGTCTATCGAACCGCAGTCGCGGCCGGGATCGCTCGCCAAGTCGAGTAGGGCGCGCACTTGGTCGAGCGAGAACCCTAGGTCTCGCGCGCGCCGGATGAAGGTGAGCCGGGAAAGGTCGCGCGGCGTGTAGGAGCGATAGTTGCCCTCCGTCCGCGCGGGCGCGTCGATGAGTCCTTCCTTCTCATACCAGCGCACGGTTTCGACCTTGGTGTCGGCCGCCTTGGCGAGCTTTCCGATAGTGAGCGCCTGTTCCATGCCTTGACCCTGTAGCGGCTACAGGCTGCATATAGGTCGTTATCCCGATTCGGTCGAGCCGATGGTCGCGGCATCCGCAGCGAACAATGAGCCCGCCAGAGTGAGCAACGACGAACCTGCATGACCTTCAAGAACAACGCGCCAAGCCGACCGGCTTCAACTCACCTGTTCCTTGCCAGCGCCGCAGCGGTGCTGGCGATCGGCATCGCGAGCCCGACGCGCGCCCAGGAGACGCAGCTGGCTCAGATCGAGGCCGAAGCGCCCGAGGAGGAGGAAGGCGAGGAGATTATTGTTCAGGGGACTCGTTCCGGCCGCCGCGTGCAGGACGAGGCGATCCGGGTGGAGGTGATCGACCGGGAGGAGATCGAGGAGAAGAACCTCATGGTCCCCGGTAACATCAGCATGATCGTCGCTGAAACCGGCGGCTTGAGGGTGCAGGTCACTTCTCCCGGGCTTGGCGCGGCGAATGTCCGGGTACGGGGGCTGGAGGGTCGCTACACGCAAATCCTATCGGACGGGCTTCCGCTCTACGGCGGCCAGGCCGCCGGCATCGGCCTGTTGCAGATACCGCCGACCGACTTGGGTCAGGTGGAGGTCATTAAGGGCGCGGCGTCAGCCCTTTACGGCCCGTCCGCGCTAGGCGGCGTCATCAATCTCGTCTCGCGTCGCCCGAGTGATGAGCCGGTGGCCGAGGCGCTGTTGAACGCCACCACCCGCAACGGCCAAGACGCGACCGGCTACGCGTCAACGCCGCTGGGAGGCGGGTTCGGGGCGTCGATCACCGGCGGTGCGCATCGCCAGCGCGCCCAAGACTTGGACGGCGACGGTTGGGCGGACATGCCCGGCTTCGAGCGGTTCACGGTGCGCCCGCGCCTGTTTTTCAAAGGGGCGGACGGCACGAGTGCGCTGCTCACGATCGGCGCGATGAGGGAGAACCGCGACGGCGGCACCCTACCCGGGCGCACCGTGCCGGACGGGCGACCGTTCCAGCAGGACCAGGACAGCACGAGACTGGACGCCGGGCTTGTCGCCGAGAAGCCGATCGACGGCCTTGGCATCTTGCGGGTGCGCGCGTCCGGCGTGACGCAGGATCACCGGCACAGGTTCGGCGATGTGGTGGAGGACGACCGGCACCGCACCGCGTTCGGCGAAGCGTCGATTGGCGATCGGGCAGGGGCGACGAGCTGGGTGGCGGGCGTCGCCTTCCAGGTCGATGATTACCGCAACGAGACGTTTGCCGCGTTCGACTACACCTACACCGCGCCCGGTGTGTTCGGGCAGGTGGAGCATGACCTTCGCCCCGACGTGACGATTGCCGGCAGCGCACGGGCCGACTTCCACAGCGATTACGGCACCCGGCTTTCCCCGCGCGTGTCGCTGCTCTGGCGGCCCGACCGTTGGACGGTGCGCGCGTCAGTCGGGCGCGGCTTCTTCGCGCCTACGCCGTTCGTGGACGAGATCGAGGACGCCGGGCTGTCGCGGCTGGAGCCGCTGGCAGGTTTGAAGGCCGAGGTGGCGGACACCGCCTCGCTCGACATAGGCTATGTGCGCGGCCGGACCGAGGTGAACGCTTCGCTGTTCGCGTCGCGTGTCGACAACGCCTTGCGGCTTGACTCGACCGGGCCGGCAAGCGTCCGGCTCGTCTCCGTGAACGGCATCACGCGCACTAGCGGCGTCGAGCTGCTGGTGCGGCAGCGCTGGGATGCGTTCAGCATCACCGGCAGCTACGTCCACATCGACGCGACCGAGCCAAGCTCGGTGGGAGGACGGCAGCGGATTGAGCGCACCCCGCGCGACACCGCGGGCGTGACCGCGATATGGGAAGCGGAGGGCAAGGGCCGACTCGGCTTCGAGGCTTACTATACCGGACGGCAGCGGTTGGAGGACAATCCCTACCGCGACCGCAGCCGTCCCTATGTGGAGCTAGGCGTGTTGGGCGAGATCATCCTTGGCCGCGCCAGCCTGTTCCTCAATGCCGAAAACATCCTTGGCGTCCGACAGACCAAATACGACCCGATCCTACGTCCGACCCGGGGGTCGGATGGGCGCTGGACCGTGGACGTGTGGGCTCCGACCGAGGGATTCGTGTTGAACGGCGGCGTCCGGCTCCGCTTTGGCCGGAACTGACCCGAGCTACCGGTGTCAAAACCGGTCGGTTTTGACGCTGCAGACTCGACCACGGTATTCCGAGGGTTTGCGTGTGTCAGAACCCCGGTTCAGAATGTCAGTTTCCAAAACCGGCAACATGCCGCGGCTACGTCTGCCTTTGGGTCGGTTGCTGACAGGGCCGCCCGCAATCCCATCGGGTGACCACGTTGATTCCACGGCCAATCACGGCCGTGGAGACGAACAATGGGACATGCACAATATGATCCTGCCACGCACCGCCGCCCTGTGTGGAATGCGGGCAAGACGGTCGGCACGAAGCGACCGCTGACGCAGAAGCAAATCTGGGCGGTTCGCTTCTTCCTGGATCGGGAAGGCCGCCTCCGCGACAGAGCGCTTTTCGACCTAGCGATCGACAGCAAGTTGCGAGGCTGCGATCTCGTGAAGATCAGGATCGGCGACCTCGTCTCCGGGCCTGATATCAGAACTCGAGCGATCGTCGTGCAGCAGAAGACCGGACGCCCTGTCCAGTTCGAGCTTACGGCCGATGTCAGGGCAAGCCTCCTCGCGTGGCTCGAACGCCGCGGCGGCACTGTCCACGACTACGCTTTTCCGAGCCGCGTCGATCATGCGGGGCATCTCAGCACGAGGCAGTATGCCCGGCTCGTAGACGAGTGGGTCGATGCGGTCGGACTTCGCCGGGCCGAGTACGGGACGCACTCGCTTCGCCGCACAAAAGCATCAATGATCTACAAGGCCACCGGGAACCTTCGGGCGATCCAGATCCTGCTGGGCCACACGAAGATCGAGAACACTGTCAGGTACCTCGGCGTGGACATCGAAGATGCCCTCGTCCTGGCTGAACGGACCGAAATCTGACCCTGGGGCGGCCCATCTCAACGAGCGGTGGGTCGCTTCCATGCCAGACCGCTGCCGACCCAAAGTCGGTCGTAGCCGAGGCACGTTGCCGATCTCCGGAGCGGACATTCTGAACCACGGTTCTGACACACGCAAACCCTTGAGAGGCCGTGGTAGGTTCCACAGCGTCACAACCGACCGGTTATGACGACTTTCCCGATTGAGATGGTATTTTGGGATCATGGCTCGGTTAGCCGGTGCCACCTGAGACATCGGGAGCGACCTTGGGGTCGGGCTCCTGCGCCTTGCCGGTTGCGGGTGCCGCCTTCTGATGCGGCATGGCGGTGAGATAGGCGACGATTGCGTCGACATCCTTCTCGGCCACCGGCGCCTTGTACACCTCGCGCATCTTGGTGACGGTCGCCTTCCACTGATCCGCCGATAGCGCAGGCTGGGTCAGCGCCATACTGGCCGAGTGGCACGAGGTGCAGTTGGCGTTGATAACGTCGGCGTGCGGACCATCGGGATAGGTCGCGTCGTCGACCGGCAGGTCGACGCTGGTCGAGGCAAGCGAGAAGCCGCGGGCCGACACGCTGACGGGGGGCGCCGGTTCGGACGTCTCGGAGATCGGGGCAGACGCCTTGCGGCTGCTCGGCGCCCCTATCGAGACGAGGATGATACCGGTCAGGCCAATCAAGCCAGCGGCCATTACGCCGGGAGACGGGGTCTTCATGGATTGCTCGCTCCTCAGGCCGCAATGATGGTGGTGGTTTCGATGTTGCCGCGCATGAACCCGCCGGGGTTCCAGATCGGCTTCATCGGCTGAGCGACACCGTTGGCGTTCCAGCAGCGCACCATGATGGGGTTGGGACCGCGCCTAAGCGGCACGCGACCATCCCAGCGCCGGAAGCTATACTTGCCTTCGTCCGCTCCGAGCGTCGTCCTGTACCAAGTGCGGCCACCGTCGGATGAGACATCGACCTTGGCGACGCCGCAGTCGCCGCCCATCGCGATCCCGCCAACCGGGATGGACGCTTCATAGGCGATCGCCTGGCCATCCGGCAGGCTGGTCATCCAGCTACGCGGGATCATGCGGTTAATCGGGACGGTCGGGAAGTCTTTCTGTCCCGGCATCACGTTGGCGCCCGGCGTCGCCGGAATCTTGTAAGCCTTGGCCATCCAATATTGGTCGTCAGGGCCGGGCAGCACCTCGATCCCGTTCAGCATCTTGACCCAATAGGTCGAGTACCAGCCCGGCACGATCAACCGGCAGGGAAAGCCGTTGAGGAGCGGCAGCTGCTCGCCGTTCATGCCGAAGGCGATCATCACCTCGCCGTCGCGGGCATGGTCGAGCCCAAGCGCCTTCTCGAAGTCGGGGGCGCCAGCGACGACCGGCTGATCGAGAGCGCCGAAGCGCACCTGTACCGCGCCTGCCTTGACCCCGGCGAGATCAAGCACGTCGCGCAGGCGCACGCCGAGCCATTTGGCATTGCCCATCGCGCCGTTGCCCCATTGCGCGCCGGCGACACGCGGCTGGAACAGCCCACGGCTGTTGCCCGAACACTGGTTGACGGCGGCCATCTCGACCCGCGGCAGGCGCAGCAGTTGGGCGAGGCTGATCGACAGCGGTCTGTTGACGTGGCCGAAGACCTTGAGGCGAAAGCTCTCGACGTCGATCGAGGTCGGGATGTCGGCCCAGTGCCAGCGGACGAAGAACTGGTCGTTGGGCGTGAACACCGACTTGTCGAACACGTCCATCGGCGTCTCCAACAGCGGAGGATGGATGCGTTGGAGGATCATGCTGCCCTTGCCAGGAAAGGCGCTGGTCATCGGCCGCTCGGCATTGCCGCCAGGCAGCTTCAGGTCGACGAGCTGCTGCGCCAGCGCAGGTGCTGCGGCAAGGCCGGCGGTGCCGAGCGCCGTACGCCTGAGAAAGCGGCGACGGCTGGTTTCAATCGCCAGCGCGGCGTCAAAATTGTCCATGAAAAGGCTCTCCTGTGGCCAGCCACGCTGGCGGATCGAAGGGGCGTTCTGCAAGTGATCGGACCGACTGATCCGATCATCAGGGTGGATCAGTTCGGGGTAGCGATGCAGGGCGAGACGAACAGGTTGCCGCGCCATGCTCCGGCGAGCGTCTTGGCACCGACCAGCAGCCACATCGCCGCGAGCGCGATCGTCAGCACCGTGCCGACGATACCGAAGAAACCGAGGTTCAGCGTCGTGCCGAGCCGGAAAGTGGCGACGGTGTAGACGCCGAGCGGGAAGGTATAGCCCCACCAGCCCAGGTTGAACGGCACGCCGGCGCGCCAGTAGCGGATGGTGATGAGCGTCGCGAGCGCCAGCCACCACAGGCCGAAACCCCACAGGCAGAGCCCGGCGACGACGCCGATCCCTTGCGCGACGGTACCGACACCGACCAGCCCGTGCGCCGCGAGGATCGCCGGCGCATCCGCACCAAGCACCAGCATACCCAGCGCCCCGGTGCCGATCGGCCCCAGCGCGAGCCAGGAGGATGCCGCCATGCTCTCGTGCGGGAGCTTGTGGAGCGCCATGCGCAGGATCAGAATAGCGAGGATGCCAAACGCGACCGGCACCGAATAGGCCCACAGCACATACGAGGTCGCGAGCGTCACGATCTGCGCGTGGGGATCGGTCAGATGCGGAGCGAGCAGCCCGCCGCTGGCACCCGCCACTTCCGCTGCGACGACCGGCAGCAGCCATACCGCGGTCATGCCGTCCAGGCTGTGCTCGTGGCGGGTAAACATCAGGTAGGGGATCAACACGCCGCAGGCGAGCGACATGGCGACGTCGATCCACCACAGGACGTGTGCGACCGGCACGATGCCGTTACCGAATCGCGCGATCCCGAAGGCGAGACATCCGTTGATGATCGTCGCCAGGCCCATCGGGATGGTCCCGATGAACATCGACACGGTGTTGTGGCCGAAGATGCGCCGTGCCTCATGCCCGAACATCGCCCAGCGCGCGCCATAGAGACCGGCGAACAGGATGAAGAGCGCGATGTTGAAGAACCACAACACCTCGCCAATCGGTTTGAGCGCGGGGCCGATGCCGGGCACCTGCGGCAGCGCGAGAGCGAGGATGCCGGTGCCCATGGTCGCGGCAAACCAGTTGGGTGTGAACTGGCGGATCATCTCGCGCGGGTGATCGAGCCTGCTTAGCGGCTTGAGGCCGGTCAGGGCCGAAGGTGCGTCGGCAGTCATGCGACCTGCTCCTTGATGAGGTCCGTCAGCGCGTCGGCCGCGCGGGTGCGATAGCGTTCCTTGTGGCGCAGCGCGTGGAAGGCGCGATCGGGTAACTCAAGCGCCAGCTCGACCAGATCGCCGGCCTTGAGCGCGCGTGCGACGACCAATCGCGACAACACAGCGACGCCGGCACCGGCCTCGACCGCGGTACGCACCGCCTCGTTGGACGGCAGCGTCATCGCTACCGTCAGCTGGGCCGGATCAAACCCGCGCGTTCGCAGCACGTCCTCGAAGGTCGAGCGCGTGCCCGAACCCTGCTCGCGGACGATCCAGCGTGCAGCGCGAAGCCAGTCCTCGTCGACACGCTCGGCGTCCCTGCGTCCGACCAGCACCATCGGATCGCGTCCGACTTCCCAATGCGCCAGCGCTGGTTCGTCCACTTCGCCTTCAACGAAACCGAGTTCCGCCGCTCCGCTAAGGACCTGCGCTGCCGCGCCTTCGGTGTTGTCGATCGCCAGCTCGACCGCGATCTGCGGGTGGCGCTCGTGGAAGGCGGCAAGCCTTGCGGGCAACCAGTAGCTTGCGATCGTCTGGCTGGCGACGATCCGCAACGAACCACGGGCAAGCCCGGCATAGTCCGCCAGCATCGTCTCGGCATGCGCTGCCCGCCCCAGCACCGCGCGCGCTTCCTCCAGAAAGCCGCGGCCCGCTTCGGTCAGCTGGATGCCACGCCCGACGCGGTGAAACAGAGGAACCCCGTAGCGCGCTTCGAGGGCCGCGACCGCGCCGGAGGCAGCGGACTGCGTGACGTTCAGCACCTCTGCTGCCTTGGTGACGTGTTCGCGCTCGGCGACACCGACGAAGATTCTGAGCTGCTCCAGGGTCATGCAGCTTGTATCGCGGAAACTGATCGATACGACCAACCGTTTGATCTGTTTATTTCAATCTGGATATCGGAACGATCGGTAATCCTTCGTCTGCGATAGTCTTGAAGACTTGAAGCGATCCGCGCGCTTGCGGCGTTGGTTCGTCCATGACTGATATGATCGAGCGCAAATCCGAGCCCTACAACGCCGAGCCGACGCCCGGCGCGCTGATCGAGCGGTTCCTGACGCCGCAGGCGCTGTTCTACGTGCGCAGCCATGGTGCGGTGCCTGATCTGCCTGCCGATCACCGGATCGAGGTCAGCGGGATGAGCATGGAAAGACGCTCCTTCTCGGTGGAGGAATTGAAGAGCGCGTTGGCCACGCGGACGGTGACGGCAGTTCTCCAGTGCGCCGGCAACCGGCGCACGGATCTTCAGCAGGTCGCAAAAACGTCCGGCGACCCGTGGGACGTGGGCGCGATCGGCAATGCGGAGTGGACCGGCGTACGACTGTCCGACGTACTGGATGCCGTCGGTGCGCCGGATGCGTCCGACCTGTTTGTGGCGTTCACCGGCGCGGACGAGGTGGACGTCGAAGGCGAGGAAGCATCGTTCGGGGTCTCGATCGCCATGGACAAGGCGCGGCAACCCGACGTCCTCATTGCCTGGGCGATGAACGGCGAGCCGCTGACGCCCGAACACGGCGCACCGCTCCGCATGGTGGTGCCGGGCTATGCCGGGGTGCGGAGCGCCAAATGGCTGACACGGATCGAGGTGCGTGACACGCCATCCGACGCACCGATCCAGGCGCACGACTACAAGCTCTTTCCTGCCGATGTGACGAGCGACACCGCCGACTGGAGCCAGGGTCTGACCATCAATGCCATGCCGCTCAACGCCGCGATCTGCGCGCCCGGCTCTGGCGAAGCCCTGCCGGCCGGGGAGGTGCGGATCGAGGGCTATGCCATCGCCTATGATCGCCGCGTCTCTCGGGTCGAAGTGTCGGTGACCGGTGGTCGCGACTGGCAACAGGCGACGTTCGCCGATGATCCGGAGACGCACTGGGGTTGGCGGCGCTGGACCCTTGACGCCACGCTCGCCAAGGGGCGCCAGCACCTTGTCGTGCGCGCCTTTGACGGGGCTGGACAGGGACAGCCCGAACGGCCGGACACGATGTGGAACTTCGCCGGCTATCTGTGCACCGCCTGGCATCACGTCCACGTGCTGGTCGAATGATCGAAGCGTTAGCGGCATCGGACATCGGCTTCTGGATCGATGCGATCGGCCGGCTGGTGATTGCGACCGCGGCCGGGATGGTGCTCGGCTGGGAACGCTCGCGCGAGAACCGGCAGATCATGGGCTTGCGGACGCTGGGTCTGGTCGGCCTGGCGAGCTGCATCGCCGTGCAGGCGATCGTGCACAGTGGCTTGCCGAATGTGAACGCCGATGCCGCAGGACGGGCGATGCAGGGCATTCTGTCCGGCGTCGGCTTCATCGGTGCCGGCGCTGTGCTGCGGGTCGGCCAGGGTCAGGAAGTGCATGGGCTGGCGACCGCCGCGTGCATCTGGGTGACAGCCACGATCGGCGCGGCAGCAGGGTTGGCGGTGTGGCCGCTCATCATCGGCGGGTTGAGCCTTGCGATGCTCGTACTGTTCGTCGGCGCTCCGCTCGAACGTCGCATTCGCGAGCGGGCCAGGCTGACTCCGGCAGAGGCCGACCGGAAGGATGCCGAGCGCAAGCCGTGATCCCGCTGGTCCGCCCAGTGCCTGTCGGCGCTGAGAACCGGCCAGGCGCTATCAGGACACAAGCGCCGCATCGGCCTGGCGCCGGACCTCGTTGGCGATCGGATGCAGCTCGGCAGCGGGGCGCTCCCCCACCACACTATAGCCGATCCCGTCGACCGCCCATGTGACCCGGCCCATGGTCCCGCTGGACGTGCTGGTCATGCTTGCGCTCTTGTCGATTTGCATGGGCCTCGTCAGCACCGCGAGCTTCGACGCTTGCGGTCCATCATAAAGGAGCAGCGCCGCAGGGCCGTGGGGCGTCGCGACCAATCGCCCCCCGCCATAGCGGTAACCCGCTGTGCTGAGGTCCGGGATGGTCACGCGCTCACCCAATCGAGCGGAGGTCCATCGGATCAGCATGGCGCGCTGGTCGGGGCCGATCTCCGCTGGTCGTATCCGGTCGGCGGCATAGACACGGAAATTGTCACTCGCCTCGTTGGCCAGCGCCGCGATACCCGCGCGGGGTTCGCCACTCCAACGCGCGCTCGACCAGCCCCCGCCAAACCCGACCGTCAACAGAAGCGACGCGGCGATGGCGAGTTGCCAACGCGGTTGGCGTTGCCGTCCCCTGATGGCTGCAACGCGCATCGTCGCCGGGATAGGTTCATCCGCGATCGGGGCGAACAGGGATGCAAGGGCTCGCGCCTGCTCCGCCTGCTCCCGCAAACGGGCATGCATGTCCGGCTGGCCTTCAAGGTAGGCGTCGACCAGACGCTGCCGCTCGGGCGACAGCCTTCCATCGATCCACGCGGCCAGATCGTCTTCTCCGATCGGGCTGGTCATCGCACACTCCTCAATCGCGGCCGTTCACCCTCTCGGATGAGTGTCGCCAGACGGTCGCGCCCCCGCGATATTCGCGACATCACCGTTCCCAGCGGCACTCCTACGACGGCAGCGACTTCCCCATATGACAGACCTTCGACCGAGATGAGCAGCAGCACCGTCCGCTGCTCCTCGGGCAACGCATCAAGGGCGCGCAACAGGTCGCGGTGGTGCAGACCCGTGTCCTGATCGGCCGGGCGGCCGAGCGCAGCGTCGTCTACGAGGTGGAGCGGAACCGCCGTACCTCGCCGGATATGCTGCCGCCTTTGATCGATCAACAGGTTGTGCAGGATCGCATAAAGCCAGGGGCGAACCTCCGTGCCACGCCGCTGCCGCCAGCGCCCGACCGCGCGCTCAAGGCAATCCTGCACCACGTCATCCGCCATCGCCTGATCGCGCAACCACGACCGGGCATAGCGACGCAGACCAGGGATCAGTGATTCGATCGCGGCGGCAAGCGGGTCCATTTCAGTCGCGCTGCACCTGCACGATGCGGCCCGGCGCACCATTTACCACCTCAGCTACCGCCAGAAAACGCCGGGGTGCCGCGGTGCTGCCTTGAACGATCTGCCGGATCGGTCCCGACGCATTGACGATCGCCGCACCTGCCGGGTTGCTCATGAAGTTCGCAAGCGGCTCTACCGCACCGCTGCCGTCCGCATTGGCGGTCAGCACGAGCATGTAAGGCTTTTTGGGCTGTAAACCGGTAACGGCACTCTGCACCACCTGAATGATACCCTGGTCGAAGAGGGTAATGCTGCTTGCCGCGCGGCTGCCGCCAACCGGCCCCATATTCAGATGCAACGCCTTGCCGGCCGTGCCGAGCGGTTGAAGATTGTCGGTGCCGGGGCCTGTCGGAACAGCGTTGGGGACATAGGCGATCGCCTGCGGTGCCTGTCCGACCGGCACGGTGGCAACGACCTTGTTGCCGGCGGTGTCGATCGCGGCAAGTTCATCGGCATTCTCCAGCCCGATATAGATGCGCCGGCCGTCGCCCGATGGCCAGACGCCGTGCGGCATCTTGCCGACCGGGATGGTGGCGACAAGCGCGAAGTCGGACGTGCGGAACACCTTCACCGCGTTTTCCCCGCCCACCGTGACATAGGCGAACTGTCCCCTGACCGTGCGGGCGAAGTTGACGTGATTGGTGATCGGTCCGGTATCCAGCACCTTGAGGATCGCGAAAGGCGGCCTGGCATCGAATGCGACCGTCTTGCCGATGTCCTTCAGCGTGAACCACACCTGCTTGCCGTCCGGCGTCGCGGCGATGTTGGGACAGAACGGACTCGGCTGCGCCACCTGTCCGACCTGCGCGTGGGTTGCAACATCGAACACGGCCAGCACCGGATTGAACGAGGAACAGACATAGCCGTATCGGCCATCGGGAGAGAAGATCGTCATGCCCGGACCACCGGGCGTCTTGATGCGCCCCGTCTCCTTGTACGTCGTGGGGTCGAGCACGGCGATGTAATCCTCGCCGCGTACCGTAACCCACACCTCCTTGCCGTCCGGTGTGAAGAACGCCTCATGCGGACTGCGCCCGACATACGTCGTGTGCTTGACGGTGTTGGTGGCGGTGTCGATCCACGACACGGCGTTGGATCCGATCGACACGACCGCCAGTGTTTTCCCGTCCGGCGAGAAGCCGAGGCCGTGAACCAGCACCTGCCCCTTGTAGAGCGGGGAAAAATTCATCGGCTGCGGATCGCCGAGCTTGATGACGCCGAGCAACCTGTTGTCGGCCGGGTCCGTCACCGACACCGTGTTGGAGAATTGTTCGGATGCATAGACGCGGTCGCGGTGGCTGACAGGCACGTCCTTGGCGTTCCACGGCGCCTGCTGGGCCATGGCAATGCCCGGTGCGGCGCTCATCAGCAAGGCGGCCGAGCGCAGGAAGGTCCGGATCATGTCAGTGCTCCATATGGCTGTGGTGGTCGCCGCCCTGCGTCGGGGCTGGCGTCGAACGGGGTAGCGGCTGACCGATCGCCAACTTCATGGCGGCGATCTCCTGCTGCTGATCGATGATGATCTCCTGCGCAATGCGCTTGAGCTGCTCGTTATGGCCGTAGCGCAGCTCTGCCACCGCCATATCAATGGCGCCCTGGTGATGCGGAAGCATCATCGCGACGAAGTCGCGGTCGACGTCGCCGGACGGCTTGACCATCATGCCCGCCATCATCCGGTCCATCGCGGCAGATATCATGCTGGCGTATCCATCGGCGGGGGCGGCCGCGACTGCGCCGGTGAGCAGAACCGAAGCGGTCAGACCCAGCATCCAATTTCGTCTACGCATAAGCCTCCGGCGCATCAGTCTCGAAAGCGTAGACGACGCCCGTCGGGGTTTATTCCATGGGTGAGCCAATTATTGATCCTCAGCAAAACAATGGTCTCATCGTGACCCTGCCGTTGGTTGACCAGGTCGCCGTCGGACAGCATATGCTCAGGCAAGGCGATGGATTTCCGCCGGGCCATTCGGCCGAACCGCCCTCGCAAGGGCCGATGATTCCTACCAGGCGCCGCAAGGCAGCAAGGAGGAATCGTGCGCGCGACATTTCGCAATCTCTACGACCAGTTCAACATGGCAGCGTTCATTCGCGATCGCCGCACCCATGCCATGTCGGTGCTGCGGTGGGCTTTGATCCTGATCCCGATGGCCGCAACGGTGGGAACGCTCTGCGCAGCCTTCCTGTGGAGCCTCGATGCCGTGACCCGGCTTCGCTTTGCCTTTCCCTGGCTGCTCTACCTGCTGCCGATCGGCGGGTTCATGGTCGGACTGCTCTACCATCTGACAGGGCGCTCGGTCGAAGGCGGTAACAACCTCATCGTCGAGCAAATCCATGAACGAGGGGGCGGTGTGCCGCTGCGCATGGCCCCGCTCATCTTCTTCGGCACGGTCGTGACGCACCTGTTCGGGGGATCGGCGGGGCGTGAAGGCACCGCCGTGCAATTGGGCGGCAGCCTTTCCAGCGGCTTCGGCCGCGCACTCAAGCTGGATGCGGAAGCGACACGCATCCTGCTGAAGACCGGAATCGCGGCGGGCTTCGGCGCGGTCTTCGGGACGCCGATCGCGGGCGCGGTCTTCGCGCTGGAGGTCCTGGCGATCGGCCGGGTCGAGTATCGTGCGCTAGTGCCATGCCTGGTCGCGGCACTGGTGGGTGACTGGACCTGTCTTTCCTGGGGCATTCATCACGGCGCCTACCTTGTCGATGCGACAGTGCCGGTCGACGCTCTAATTGTCATCAAGGCTGGCGTCGCGGGCGTCGTATTCGGGTTGGTCGGACTAGCTTTTGCGGAGGCCAATCATGCGCTTGGCGGATGGCTGAAGCGCATGGTGCCTTATGGCCCACTACGACCCGTCATCGGGGGCGTGGCCGTGATCGCACTGGTCGGGCTGTTCGGCACGCGGGACTATCTCGGTCTGGGCACGCTGGCGGCGACGCCGGACGGCCTGACCATCGCCAGCTTCTTTGGTCCCGACACCCATCCATGGAGCGGGGCGTTGAAGCTGCTCTTCACCGTCGTCACCCTGAGCACTGGCTTCAAGGGCGGAGAGGTGACACCGCTGTTCTTCATCGGCGCGGCGCTCGGCAATGCACTCGCGCCCATGTTCGGAGTCCCGACGGGGGTCTTCGCGGCGATCGGCTTCGTTGCGCTGTTCGCGGGTGCTGCCAACACGCCGCTTGCCTGCACGTTCATGGGGATCGAGTTGTTCGGGGCGGCCTATGCTGTGCCGATCGCGGTCGCATGCTTCGTCGCCTACCTTTGCTCGGGTCATAACGGCATTTATCTGTCGCAGCGCGTCGCAGTCCCCAAGGTGCCTGCTGCGCACCTCACACCCGATGCGACCCTGCGTGATGCCCGCACGCACGGTGCTTCCCGCCGACGCTCGCGCGTCTGATCCTGCTTCCTATCGAAAGGCCCGTTATGCCTGATCGTTTCAACGTCCAGCACCGCGAGGTTGGAATGCTGCGCATCTATTTGAAGCCGTCTGACAAGGTCGGCCCACGTCGCTTCTGGGGTGCGAAACCTTTTTATCGCGAGCTGATCCGCACCGCGAAGGCGGACGGCATCATCAACGCCGTCGCGCAGAACATGCATTACGGCTCCAGCAATCGCGGCCCAGCGGCTTTCAACCGTTCCGATCCTGAAAGCTGACTGGCAGGAAAGTCCCCAATGTCGGTCACCACGGTCCGCGCCGGAAGCGAGGTGAACAAATGGCCGCTTCCGGGAAAGCGCTCGGTCAAGCTGAACGTCGGGAACTGGTCGGCACCTGCCGTCCCGAATGGGAACGGCCAGTGAGACGACCATGTCGACGGCTCAGTCGATCCGCTCCCATTAGGCCCGTTTTCCCAAAACCCGTTCCCGAAACCGTTTTCCCAAAATGGCTTGGTCGACATGGAGTTAAGGGAATGGGGGAATGTCCGATCGAAGTCGGGCGCCCACCAAGACCTGGCGGGCAGTTACCGGAAGTCACGGGCAGGGAGCGGTCCTGCGAGTCACTCGTGCGTGGAACGGCGAGTCATATCGACTGGAGCCAACAGTTCAACGCGCAAAGGCGATCGTCGCCTGACGAGCGATAAGCTGCCAGCCCCCCGTACGCTTCGCCCAGATGTCCGTGAATGGCCGCGTGACCTGCTTGCCTGCACCTGGTCCATTGATCGGGATCATCGTGTCGTATCCCATGACGATCGTCACCTCGGGTTTCTCGCCGACGAAGGTGATGTGCTTTCGAAAGTCCCGGTAGTCGAGGAAATCACGCTCCATCACCGCGATGACCTCCTCACGTTGTAGGACCGTGTTGTTTGGCGAGTTCACCACGAAGTCATCAGCCCAGACCGTCCTGACGCCATTTGCATCGTGCGCCATCATCGCTTTGCCCAGCCGCCCGTAGGCTTGGCCGATCTCTGGCGGCATTTGAACGCCAGGAGCAAGCTGTGCGTACACAGGTGTTGCGGCAACAAGAGCCAAAAGCGGTGCGGCGATCCTGTACATCATGTCTTCTCCGATGCGCTTTTCCCATATTGGCTCTGCTAGGGGGGCATCGCAACAGAACTGAACACGCTGGCGGGCGGTTAGTCGATCCAGATGGCCCCACCCATGCTACGCTCTGCGTTGTGGGCGGCGATCGCGGCGCGGATGACGGCGGCGGCGTCCGCCTTCGATAGCGGCCGGTCTTTGCGCGAGCGCAGCAGGCGTTCGGGGCCCCTCTCCGCACCGGCCTTGTAGATGGGCTGCACCTTGCCGATGCGGTTGCCCAGGACGCGCGAGAGCCGGCGTCGGATCGTCGACGCAGGGGACGTTTGCCCGATCGCCCCCGCAGCGCCCGGATCGGAACCGATCATGCGCTCGTCGATCTCAAGGGTCTTCAGATCTGATCGACCGCGCGCGAGCGCGATCAGTGCGGCGTCAGTGGCGGCATCGGAACGCATCGAGGCCCCGACTATCGCGGCGTCGTAGGCGCGAACGACGAGCGCGACCGAGGGCGTGACGAGGTCGTCGCCGTCGAGCACGGGGAGCCGGATCCAGCAACGGCCGACGACGACCACGCCGCATCCGGCGGGATCGACCTGCATCTGCCGCGCCGCGATCATCATCTTCCAGACCGTCGTCGCCTTGGGCGCGGCCAGACCCCGCGCCTCACAGGCGGCTGCGACCGCCGCGGTCGCCTGGGCGATGGTCGCGGTCGGGCTCAGCCCTGCGATGGCGGCCTCGGCGGTCGCCTTCACCTCCGCGTCGAGCTGCCGCGGGCCGACCGGACGCGGCTTGCCCTTCGACCGTCCCGATTGGGCCACGCTGTCGGCGGACGGCTGGGACCGCCATGCGCGTACCAGCGCCTTGAATTGGTTGATGCTGAGGTCGAGCATCGCGGCGTGACGTCGCACATCGTTGTCGTCAGGTGCGGCGAGCGCGACGAACGACCTCACTACGGCGATCCGCCGACGGACCTCGACACGACGCATGGGGTCGACACCGGAGAGATCGATGTCGCCGTCGTCCGACGCGGGGGGCGGTGCGGCCGAATGGTCATCCGTTGCAGACACGGCGATGCCGCCCGCGATCTCGGGTTCTACCATCTTTTCCACTCCAATCGTGATGTCGGATGCGTCGTCGCATCGGCGCGGTAGGCCGCGGCCGCAGGTCCGGCCTGATGGCTCTCGGTCTCTCCGTCGGCTTGGCGGACTAGGCGGCGCCTATGCGGATGCCGGCATCCGCCGCATTCCGGCGTCGTGGACGCTCAGGTTGCGGATCGATCGCCCGCCGGTTGGCGGCCGTCGTGACGCCAAGCCGGGCACAGGCCCTAGACGGAGCCTGCCGGTAGCCGTTCGGGACGCTCAGCCAAGCGTGGTTCTTAAATCATGTGCCCATTCAACGAAGCATGGCCCGGCGGGTGGGAGACCGCGTCAGTCGTCCCGGTTACAGGCCGGGCACGATCAATGGATGTGGTCTGCACGGTCGAGATTCTGGTCGCACGTCGGGATCGCCCGATCAGCGAATGGTAGTGACCACAGGTCGGAGGCGCTCGGCAACGGATCGTCAACGGATGCGCTTTACGCCCGTCTCGATTCCACCACCGGGGACCAGCCCTTGAAGACCGATATCCACACCGCGCATGAGTTTCGCGGCGACCTCTATCGCGAAGGTGAAGAGAGGGCCGACCTGCTGAAGCGCATCAAGGCGCATCTGGCGGAGACGTTCCCGGGCATGAAGGCGACGATGCGCTTTGGCGGTGATTGGTATCACTCCAGCCTGACCGTCTCAATCTTGGGCTACTCCACAGCCGACCTGTCGGTTCGGGAGGAAGGCTCCGCCGCGCGGCGCCTCATCGATGCCGAACTCAAACGGTTCACGCGCCACGACTGGGAGCCGCATTACGGACTTCGCAACGTGTCGCTCTACACCAGCACCCAGATCGATCCGTCACTGCACGCGGCGGCGTTGCAGGATGCACCATCGCTGCAACCGCGGCTTAGTTTCGCAGAATTCACGCGGCAGGCTCGTCCAGGCGACGTGTTGGAACACATCGCCGGCGTTCTGCCCCATCAGGGCGCCCGTGTGGAGATCGTGGCGATCTCGTCGCGACGCCTGACCACACGCGCAGCTGACGGCGCCGAGAATGGTGATGCCCGGCGAACGCCGATCCAGGGCGGGGCATGCTTCCAAAGCGACGGGGAGACCGTCTGCTTCCGTCACAGCGGCTTCGCGTCGGTCGGCGGCTACAGCCACATGCGCTGGCTGCGGGCAGCCTGATCGACGGTAGGTCTTTCGCCATCGCACGGGAGACGGCGGCCGCCGACCTCACCGACGATGGTCGACAATGGGGTGACGGTGCGATGTGCAGGACGATCTTGACGGCGGGGCGGCTGGACATGCCGGAAGAGCTCGGTCCTCGCGGCGAAGTCCAGAGGTTCGTGAATCTAGGTGAGCGCAGCCGCGTCGTGGCGCGTCGCTGGGGCCGAGGCGGACTCGGGATCGAGTGGATGGACATGACGCTCGGCGTCACGTCGAAGTCGACCGATACCAGGATGACGTACGTGGCCATCGACCGGGCGGAGATGCTCCGTGGGTTCGCCGATGATCTGGCGACGCGGCTCTGCGCGATCCCGATGTTCGGCTGTCGCTGGCTGACGGGCGGTCCGTGGACGAAGGTCGCCCCGGGCTGGGCGCTCGGCTTCTTCGACGACGACCATGGGTTCCTCATCGCCGCGGCGGTGGACGCCGGGGGGCCGCGGCCCGTGGTCGCTGACTGGCCGAAGGCGCGCGAGTGGCTGATGTCGGAGAAATGGGAGCAGATGAGGTTGCTGCGCGCCGCAGGAGATCGGTCTATGATGGACGCATGATCTCCATTCCAGTCGATCCGGTCCTCGAGACGCAGGTTGCCGAGGTGCTCGGCCGGGCGGGCCTGACCACCGAGGCGGCCGTCCGCATGTTGTTCGTCCACTTGGCCAAGCATGGATCGATGCCGGCGGGGCTGATCCCCATGCGGGTCGTGCCATCGTCCACCGCCGCGGCTACCGACACGATGATGCGCACTGGACGCAACCGCGAAGACTGATGAGCGTCGCCGAATGTGAAGGTTTTGACACCTCGATCATGCGGCACCTGGATGGTGCCAACGTCGTCGTCCTTCTGGACGATGGTGGTCTTGAGGTATTCCACGGGCTCGACCTCGCAATCGAGGAAGGCCGTGAAGAGGCGTTGCCCGAGGTGGATGACGGACCGCGGGCGTCCGAGCTGCGCTACTACTGCATTGTCCGCCCCCGCGCGACGCCCGAACCCGACGTCTGGATCGGCTCAGGCGCGGTCGTCACGATCATCGGCATGGCTTCGGGCGGCGCCACGGTCACCATGGCAGGTCGAGGGATGTACGACCGAATTGGCGATGGCGCGTTTCAGATCGAGTTCGAATCGTCGCCTGCGATGACGACATGGAGAGCGTTGTGGTCGCCAGACGCCGAATAGGGTTGGGTGAGGAGACCGGCGGGCGTAGCGACGCACCGGGGTGTCAGACGCCATGCTAGTCGGAGGAGTGGAAGCCGTGACTGCGTGGTCCGAACTGCTGGACGGCCTTGTCGAGAACGTCGCGGCGGCGCGTGAACGGCTGCTGAGGTCATGCCGGTCATCCTGATGGCCCAGGATCAGGAGAAGTGGCTGCGCGGATCGATCGACGACGTCATGCAGCTGCAGTCCGGCTATCCGTCGCAGTTGATGTCGTTGGAATGATCAGCCGGCGTCACGTGAGCCCGACCAGCCATTTGCCGTTCGATTCCTCCGACAGATAGCCGAAGGGAGTTCGTTAAGGTGGTCACCGGAGACCACAAAGGAGGTTCGGGCGGCGGTCATAGCAGGATTCGTCTTGCGTCTTCGGCGATCCGCTTGTGTACTGCGGCATTGCGGGTGTGGGGACACCCGGCGCAGGGGGATGAATTACAAATGCGAGCAATGCATACGGTCGCTGTGGCGGTCGCCGTCCTGACGTCATCGCCAGCCATGGCAGACGAATTCTTCGCGGTGACCCCGACAGGTGCCACCGAGATGATCTTCGCCGAACCGCCAACCGAGGTGATCGGCAAGCTGTCGGCCAAGTGCATCGACGGCAGCTGGAGCGTGACTTCATCGACTAGCACGGAGGTCGTGTGCGAAGCGCCGATGAATTTTGGCCAGTCGTTGATGGGCACGCTGTTGATGGGCAACAGCTACTCGACGCCACCGCGACGTTTCTTCAAGTACACGGTGTCCACCGTCGGCGGCGTTTCTCGCGTGCAAGCATCGGGGTGGATGGAGCTCCAGATGGCCTTCGGCCAGATGAAGCGCACTGATTTCTCAGGACCTCAGTTCCACAACGGGGCGATGAACTTCATGAGCGCGGCGGGCGGCAAGCTACCGAAGGGCACCATGTTCCCCAACCACGCATTCCTCGGCGTCGGTCTTGAGCCTGTTCGGAGCGGAAAGACGTCAAGCATGCGGATCACCTCGCTGCAGGATGGTTCAGCCGCTGCACAGGCAGGCGTGCAGGTCGGCGACCAGATCACCTCGATAGCGGGCAAGCGCTTCAAGGACGGCGACGACTTCCAGGATTCGTTGGCGAAGGCGGCGAAGACGCCCACTTACGGCATGGACGTGTTGCATGACGGCAAGCCCCTGAAACTGACCGTGACGCGGGCATACCGTCCGGCATACGCCGAGGAGGTGGTCGCGGTGGCCGCGACGCCGGTTGCAGTGACCATGGCCAATGCCTCTGAGCTATCCGTCGCCGATGAACTGACCAAGCTCGGCAAGCTGAAGGCTGACGGGCTCATCACCCAAGCCGAATTCGATCAGCAGAAGGTCAAATTGCTGGCACGCTGATGCGGTCTTCGACGGCGATTACGTGGCCCTCGGCGATCCGGGGGCTGTCGGGGGGGCTGACGACCTTCCCCGACATATTCGACGTGGCACCGTCGATAAAAACGGCTTCATCCGCGCATCGTGAGATCTCAGCGGCAGACCATGGTAGCCACACGGATCGCTTCGTCGGCTACGTCGAGGACGGTGGCGATGCTGCGAACCACGCGCTCGTATCTCCGCAGATCCTCGATCTCGTCCTCGATCCCGGGAATGGCGGCCGATACCGCACAAGCGTGCCGCGATATCTCCTCCGTCTGTGCCGCCAGCAACAAGCGTCCGGTCGCCGTCACGCGGGCGTTCACCTCGACGATCTGATCGGAGAGCGCCCCGATCGCCGCAGCGGTCGGGGCGGAGTCGACCGACTCCTCCAACCGCCTGACCAAGGCGATGAGGTCGCGGTGCATCGCCTTCAGGTCCGGGTTCTCCCCATCCATCGGGACTCCGCCGTAGCCATTCGTCATCGCGTCTCTCCCGCCTTCTCGACCGCCCGGTATGTGGCTTCCGTCCGCGCGACCCTATCATTCACGTCCTTCAGCACCTCGTCGAAGGGGCGCCGCGATCCCGCGGCGGCGGCGGTGTGCGCGTCAGCAAGGCCGAGAAGAGACGATCGAAGGCCTGCCAGCGCGGCGAGCTGCGCGTCGCGCCTGTCGATGCCGGTCAGATAGTCGGCGACGATCTGGCGCTGCCTCGCATCGGCCTTGTCGGTGGCAGCGACCGAGTAGGTGCGTTGGTATGCGGACAGTGCCGCGGTCCAGTTCGACGCCACCGTCCCGCGCAGACCTTGCGCATCGTCGGCACCAACGGCGTCGGCCATGGCAGCGAGGAGTTTGCGTACGTCCGGGTCCGTCCGCCGCAGGATGTCGCGTGCACTCGCCTGCGCCTTCATGTCCACCAGCGCGCCCGCCAGCGCCGCGAAGCCGGCGGTGATCCCCGGATCAAGGTCGGCTCCGGTCGAGCTGGCGTTCAGCTGCGCCCCCAGTTGCCTGAAGGCGTCGGTCTGCACGCCACCGCGACCAGCGTCCGTCAGCGTCGCCAGCAGGTTGCCGTAGCGCGCAAGATCCCCAAGCGCCGCCCGCCAGCGGGCGGCGACCTCGCGTGGAACGGCCGGAGGGAAGCGACGCTCCGACAGGCCGATGGCGCCTGACCGGACGAAGCGATCGACCTCGACCGAGCGTGCAATTCTGTTCGCCTCGGTGAACGTGGTGCCCACGTCCGCCTGCAGTCCCGTCGCCGCCCGGCCGAAACCGCTCAGGTCGGCGGACGGCGTGGTCGCGCACGACGCGGTCAATAGCGCCGGCAGCAGGATCATGGCCCGGAACCGCCGGGCGGACGGTCGACAAATGATACGCGGCGAGCCGGTTCTCATGCTGGGCACCCCAGATACGGCGACAAGTTGGAGAAGGATCGCTTATCCAGCCTCGGGAATAGACCGAGGCGAGAGCGCAGTTCGACTTCGTCGAGCGCCACCTGCGCGGCGCAATGGTCGAGCGCACGCGGTGCGGCCGTATCCATGATGAAGGCGGCCATTCGACCGTCCTGCGTTACCAGGACCTTCCAGTAACCAGACGGAACGCGGTGGCGCTCATCCGCCTTCGGCATCGGCGCGACAACGCGTTCGAACAGCGGCCCGGTCAGTACATAGACGGCGATGTTCTCCGCGCGGGCGAGATCGTTCTCCCGCGCCTCCAGTCGCTGCCACGCGCCTTGGTTCAACGCCGCACCCTGCGGCGTGATGTTGGACAGGATGTTGGTGTCGGCCGCGAAGGGCGTTCCCGACTGACCTGCGAGCGGCGCCTGATGACCGCGGTCGATACCCAGCGCTCTTGGTGCGCCCTCGTAGTCGTCGGGTTCGAGTGCCTCGTCGGGATCGAGCCACGGATCCGCGGCCCACTTGCGATCGCCCGAGGGGCCGATGGAGGCCGGCGTCACGCGGTAGGCGACCCAATCGGCCATCTTGGTCAGGTCGTTGGAGGCGAGGGTGTAGATCTCACGCACAACGATGTCGTCGATGTCAGCCGCCCCGATCGGACAGCCGTGAAGGCAGTGGAAGGTATGGAGTTCGCCGGTGTTCCGCGCTTGCGCCGGACGCGCAGGCAGGCACTGTCCGAGGACCAGTATCGTTGCGAACAGGATCGACCGGAATGATCCGATGGTGTCACTGGGCATGCGGAACATCCTTGACGGTGTAATGGCCCTTCGCCTTGTCGTGGGTGCGCAAGTTTTCCGGGCGATACGGCGCCGACAGCCCGGACTGATCCACTTCGGCAGCCGCCAGGCGGTCTAGAACGGATGAATGCAGCGGCGCGTTCGTCTTCAAGGTGCGCCGCTTCTTCCTTGCGAAGCGGAAGACGATGCCTCGCGTCTCGTCATGCTGCATGCCGAGCGCATCGGGATGGAGGCGCAGGACGGTGGGATCGTACTTCAGGCCCACCGCGCTGGCGGCTCCGAGCATCCAGTCGAGCGCCACGTCGGAGAGGCGCGACTCGTCCTCTGGATAGCTGCCACCGATGTCGGAATGGTTGCCAGCGAACCACAGCTGCTCGAACCACGCTGGGTCGCCACCCCGCCATTGACCAGGGATGCCCCACGGGACGCGGGCGAAGGATGCACGCGCCTCGTCGATCGACAAGGCGTGCCGCGCATACTGCACCTTCTCGTCCAGTTCGGTGTCGTACATCTTCATCCGTGCGCTGGCGAAATGGATCGTCCGCCACCACCGGATGCCCGGCAGCCCGAAGGCGACCTTGAAGCGGGAGGCGATGTTGAAGCCGAGACCGATGCCGGTGAGCGTGGCGGTGATGATGCCGAACCACCGCCAGTATTCGCCCGTGACCCAGTATGCGACGACGCTGCATGCGGCGACCATTACCAAGGCGATCATCGTCAGCATTGCGATGGCGACCGGGTTGGCCAAGGACGCGACGGTGTCGAACACGCCGAGGAACCAGGGACGGGCGTCTCCGCCCTCCGAACCGCCTGAGTTGTAGGTTTTGCGAAAGCGCGCCGCCAATAGCGCGCGGTGACCGAGCAGTTCCTTCTGCCGATCGGTCCGATCACTTTCCGGGCGCGAGTTCGTGTAGTTGTAGACGGCAACCGCCTCCTTCGCGATCCTCAGCGCGGAAGATGCATCGCGCTTGAGCGGCGCGCCCTTCTCTCCGGTCGTCGGCACTCCGCACAGCTTCAGGACGCCGCCCAGGCACCGCATCGTGTATGCGCCGCGGCTGAAGCCGAAGAGGAAGATGCGGTCGCCAGGTCGCCACAGGCGGACGAGTGCGGCGTAGCACTCTACGATGTTGCGCGTGATCCCCATGCCGGTCGCCTGGCTGGCTAGGTTGTACAGCGATCGCGCGAGCGCAGCCGGTGAGTCGATGCCGCCGGGCAGGGTTCCGAGGCCGGCATCGTAGAACGCGGTCTGGTCGGCGGGATTGACGCAACTGTCGGGCGCGACCCGGGTCGCGCGATACAGCTTGTAGATGTTGCTGCGACGCTCGTCGACGAGCACGCCGCCCCGTTGACCGGTGCCGTCCGAGAATATGACGATGTTTCGTGCCATGTCAGCCTTCTCCCACATCATCGTAGATCATCATGCCGCCGGACCCATAGTTCGGGCAACCAAGGCGCCGATCGATCCCGGTCGCCGCTCCGTTCCGTGAGTCCGGCGACGGAGGATCTCCGGATGTCGGCGGATCGCACTCACGCGGCCCCCGACGGTCCGACCACGTCGGCGATCTCGGCTGCGATCTCCTCGACGGTGTGGGTCGCCGTGCTACGCGCCAGTTTGTCCGCGAGAGACGGGGAGAAGCCGATCACCTGCTTCTTGGTCACGTCGTGCCAGATCGGCAGCAGCACCTGATCACCGGAGACGGCCTTCGTCACCAGGCCATCGAGTTCGTATTCCGGCCACCCCTTCCCGAAGAACGACTTGGAGAGCACCACCACACCGAAACGGCTGCTGCCGAGCCCACGATCGATCTTGCGCCGGAGGCTGTCGCCGATCCTGAGTTCGAACTCGTCGTACCAGACGGACAGGCCGGCATCACGGAGCGCGTTGGCGAGCGGCCGTACGATCTCGTCTTTGTCCTCCGAGGCGTGCGAGATGAAGACGTCGAATACACGCCCGTCCGGTGCCTCCGGCGTTGGTGCGAGTTCCTCCTCGGCGTCCCGGACGAGCGTGGGGATGCTGCGCAGCGGCGCCTCGTTGATGGTCGGCAGCGGGCGCAGAGCTGCTGCGGGGATCACGTTGATGCTGGACCTGACGGAGCCGCGCATTCCCTGCATGTCGACCGTGACATGCCATGTCCCGGAGTTGGGAATCTGCAGTCTGACGGGCGACTGCTTGGCCAGACCGCCGACGTAGCGGTGCTGCCGGCCGGCCTTGTAGTTGCTGAAGTTGGACCCATCCATCAGGCGCACATTGGCGGCACTGCCCTGCAGGGTGACGGCGACGACGCTGCCGCGCTCGACGTGGCCGAGATTGTAGTGGGTGAAGTTCATCCTCGTCGGTCCTTTATGCAGCCAGGCGGGTGGGCAAGGGCGACGCGGCGTATGCAAGAACCGTCGGCGCCGGCATCGTCTCGAAGAACAGAACCTCCTCCTCGTTGAGACGGATGTGCTGGTGCGGCATGACAGGGATCCGCTCGCCGGCGCGCAGCAGGAAGAGGCGCCGGTCGTGGCCACGGGCCGCCCGGCGAAGGAGACAGGACGCGTTGATCATCTCGGCGTCGATGCCGATCAGTTGTCCATCCACGTCCACGATGTGCCGAAGCTCGATGCCACCCAGGTTCACGACCGAATCTCCTATGCGATCCACGATCGTGACATTCGCATGCAAGGATGTCAGAACCTGTCACCCACTCGTGCGATGACACGAATGATCTCGCCTTTCGCCATGGACGTCATCTGCGCGTTCGGTCGGACGCTTCCCGGTTCAAGCCGCCATGGCAGAATTTGGAGGTTATCAATCATCGAGTCGGGAGGGGTGGTGCGGCGAACCGCGACCCGAGTCAGAACGCATTGCCCCCATGTTCGCGCAGCAGGCACAACGCGTTGACCAGCGTCATCTCTTGTACAGTCCGGCACGGCGTCTCGAGCAGCAGTGGGCTGGCGAAGACGACCGCCGATGCCTGCGCGCGAGAAACGGCGACATTGATGCGATTGAGCGAGAACAGGAAAGCGATGTCGCGCGGTAGTTCCTCGCCGCTCGAGGTGGTCATGGAGACGAGACACACCGGCGCCTCCTGACCTTGGAATCGATCGACCGTGCCGACGCGGACCGCGGGCGGCAGCGCCGCGCGTAATGCGTTGACCTGCGCGTTGTAGGGCGCGACGACCAGGATGTCGGAATGATGGACGATGCGGGATGCGCCGTCGCGACCGCGATAGGTCGCACCGAGGATCCGGGTGATCTGGTCACGAATGGCCTCGATCTCCTCGGGGCTGACCTGCGATCGTCCCGTATGGGTAATGGTTCTGACGCCGGCACCGATCATAGACATGCCGTCGAGGGCGCTCAGCGTCTGCATCCCCGCTGCCTCGTCGGACTGCAGCCTTTCCTCGTAGACCGCTGCGGAGATGTATCCGCACACCGCCGGATGCATGCGACGGCTGATCGGCATGAAGATGCCGCGATCGCCCGGGACGATGCGGTGCCCGTCGATGAGGTATTCCAGGCATGATTCGCCGCTGCGACCGGGATGCGTACCCTGGAGGGGTTGCGGCAGCTGCATGGGGTCACCGACGAGCACGATGTTCCGCGCGGCGCGAGACATGGCCATGATGTTGGCGAGCGAGACCTGCCCCGCCTCGTCGACGATGAGATGATCGAACTCGGGGGCGGGATATCGGGCGAAGTGCCACGCGGTGGCGCCGACGACGTGGGCGGCGGCGATCTCGGGCGCGTCGTTGTCCGAAACCATGACGATGCCCGGATGGGTGTCCTCGTCGCCATCACCGGTCGATTTCTGGGCGATCCGGCAGGGTATGCCTTCCGCTGCAGCACGTGCAGCGACCGCCTCCAGCAAGTTGCCGATCGCCTTGTGGCTGTTCGACGACACGGCGACGCGGCGACCGGATCGAACCAGGTTCACGATGGCAAGTGCGCTGACGTAGGTCTTGCCGGTGCCGGGCGGCCCCTGGATCGCCAGGATCGTTCCGTCCATCGCCGCGATCGCTGCTGCGGTCTGGGCTGGCAGATCGCCATCGGGATCGATCACGCCGCCAGGCCGGGGGCCATCGAGGAAGCGGGGCTGGGCCTGGGACAGCAGCTGCTCCACCGGTCGCGCCCGCACGTCGTTGGCGATGATGGCGTCGGTGACCGCGGCGATCGCGGTGCGCAGGGTGGCGTTCGCGATCGGTTTGGCCGGGATCAGGTCCAGGTGATCGGGCAAGGGCCCCTTGGAGGTCGAACGACGCAGCACCAGCGTGTTGGCGTCGGTATCGATCGAGCGCAGGTCGATGTCCTCGGGCATCGCCGCCGGCTTGATGCAAGGCTTCTTGCCCGAGCGCAGCTTCGTCTCCTGCGGCGGGAAGCGGTAGGTCCGCTCGAACGACTTGGCCGTGACCTTAACCGGCGGTGCGATCGCCTCCAGCCCCTGGATGCATTCGAGGTCGTCGATCAGTTCCTCGCTCTCCTGCGCCAGGCGATCGAAGATCGCCCACCATGCTGGCTTGTCCTCGCGCTTGTGGAAGAAGTTGAGGTCGAGCAGCAGATCGGCGACCGCGTCGCCGAGGCGCGCCCGCACGGGTTCGAGGCGGAAGCGCAGCGCCTCGATCTCGGCGTCCTCGGCATCGACGTTGGACAGCGCGCCGGCGTTGGGAACGTCACCCAGCTGCGGCCAGGGCATATCCGTCGGGCGGACGTCGCGGACGAGCCAGTCGCGCAGCAGCTGGGTCGAGATGCAGTCGGTGCGATTGTAGTCGTGGATCTTGGCGAGCAGGTCGTCGTCGCCGGTTTCCCGCCACTTCTCGTAGAAGACGACGCTGGCACCAGCGGTCGCGACGTCGGCGTCGCGCTTCTCCATGTAGAACGCTTCGAGGTCCTTGATCGAATAGCCCTTTTCCGAAGCGATCAGCGCGCCGGACACCACCTTGAACAGATCGACGAAGCGCCGCTCGCGCTGGAGCTGATCCATCGCCGCCTCCCCGACGCGGTGCTCGGCCGTGAGGCGGCGCAACGCCGCGATCTCATAGTTGGCGTAGTGGTAGATACGGGCCCGGGGGTGGCGGCGGAGATGGTCGACGAGGAAGTCGAGCAGTTCGGCGACGGCGCGCCCCTCCGCCTCGCGGTCGTGCGCCCAGAAGGCGCGGAAGGTCCACTCGCCTGCTTCGCGGTACCAGATGCCGTGAAGGTATTCGAGGCCGCCCTCGTGGTAGGGATCGCCCTCGATGTCGTAGAATATGTCGCCGTCATCCTGCTCGGGCAGCAGGCCGAAGCCCTTGCCTGGCACGAAGTCGCGCAGATGGAAGCCGGGCGGTCCGCCGGCGCGACGCTTCATCTGTAGATGTGCCTGGATGCGGAGGCGTTCCTGCGTCTCGGGCGCCAGCCTGGGTATCCTTTCGGCATGGCTGGCGAGTCCGGTCAGCGTCGTGATGCCCGCCGCCTCGATCTTCGCGCGCTGTATCTTTGTTATGCCGGCCACGAGCGCGAGGCTGTCGTTGCGGTCCCATTCTTCTCGGCAGTGGTTCTTCCATCTGCAGAGCGCGCATGCCGACACCGGTTCCGGCCGGGTGACGGGACGTTCGCGAAGGAATGTCTCGAACACGGTGCGGGCGTGCCGCGCGTAGGCGGACACCTCGGCGAGCCGCACCGTGAAGCGCGAGCCGTCGCCCAGCTGCAGATGCGCCGCCTCGGGTTGGGCGCCCTGCACGGCGGCGATCAGGTCCGAATAGAGGGCCAGCTGGAGGACGTGCTTGGGGTCGGGTTTGCGCTTCAGCTTCGTGTCGACGACCTCATATGAAAACGGGCCGAGGCCGGACGGGCGATCGACCCGTTCCAGGAAGTCCGAGTATCCCCCCCAGGCGCCACCGAGGAGCGCGCCCTGGAACACCACGTCTGGCCCGGCCAGCAGTGCCTCGCGCGTTAGTTCCACGGACCGTTCCAGCGGGATCCCGTCCTTCGGCACCTCGACCACCGAGCGGCCGGATCGCTTCAGCTCCGCGAGGAAGGCAAGCTCATGGTCATCGCCCTGACGCTGGAGCAGTTCCGCCTCGTCGCCATCGGCAGCGGGAGTGATGTCGCGGAACTCCATGTATCGGAGATCGAGCGTGGTCGCGTGGCGGCAACCCTTGAACCGCATGAGGTCCGAAGCCGAAAGCCTGATCTCGCCGTCCTGCAGTCGCATCGGTCGTTCCCCTTCGAGCCTATTCAGCGCACATAGGGGTGACAGAAGCTGTCGTGGAGTCGCCATGTCGTTCGCGAAGGGTCAGGATCTGCTGCGTCTGGCTATGATGGCGACGCGGCGGCGGGGTGTGTCGCTGATGGAGATCGAGGAGGAGTTCGCCTGCTCGGAACGAACCGCTCAGCGGATGACGGACGCCTTGCAGGCCGCGTTCCCGCAAACCGAGCGCCGCGTCGATGAGGATCGTCGCGCACGATGGCTTATCCCGGCGCGCGCCATCGCGCCGCTGCTGACGCCGTCGGCCGACGAACTTGTCGCCCTCGCGGAGGCGATCGCCCAGCTCGATATGGCCGGGCTCAGGAAGGAGGCGGCGCATGCGCGCGGTCTCGAACGCAAGGTCCGCGCGTTGATCCCCCCGGAGCAGGGGACGCGGCTGGACGTCGATACGGAGGCGGTTCTCGAAGCGCTCGGCCATGCGGCGCGTCCCGGTCCGCGGCCCGCCGCGGATGAAGGGGTGGTCGAGGCGATCTACGAGGCGCTGAAGGGGCCGAACCTGCTACGGATCATGTATCGGCGACGGGACGAGGACGAACCGCACGAGAGGGTGGTCGCGCCTCACGGTCTCCTTCTCGGGGTGCGCCGCTACCTCGTCGCCCGCGACACCGCCAAGGGTCCGCAGGCTAACCTGCGGCACTACCGGGTGGAGGAGATCCAGCGTGCGGACCTGCTCGATGGCATGTGCGAGATCGATCCCGGGTTCAGCCTGAAGCGCCACGCCGAGAAGGGCTTCGGCTCCTACGAGAGCGCGGACGAGTTCGGCGAGGTGGTCTGGCGGTTCACATCCGACGCGGCCGCGCATGCCAGGCGGTTCGTCTTCCATCCGACGCAGACGACTGAGGAGATGGCCGATGGCTCGCTGATAGTGCGGTTCATGGCATCGGGTCATCTGGAGATGACATGGCACCTATACGCATGGGGTGATGCGGTCGAGGTGATCGCCCCTTTGGCCTTGCGGGAGATGGTGGAGGGACACCGGCGGCGGTTCCCAGCGCTACCATGACCGTTCACCGCTGTACTCGATGCGCCGAGATATAAAGGACATCAGCTCATCGGCGTTGATCGCAGTGCCGACCCGTCCGCCGGGCCGAAGGTCAGTGACGCCGCAGATCCACGATCTTCGCGTCTGACCGTTGGCCATAATTTCCGTTCCATTCCTCGATGGCACAGACAGACTATAGGTCATGATCGACCAGCTCCGTTCGGCGCGTGGCGCCTACTTCTCCCGCCGTGTGAAGCGGATCACCAAGAAGGCGGTTCGTGCGATGTTCGATGAGTTGCTTGCGGATGCCGTAAACGCTGCGCGGCCGGTGTTTCGCATTGAGCGGAACCTGGACGGTGACGCTCGCTATTCGGCGCTCTGCTTCGCCCACGACCGCCCGGTGCCATTCCTGGATGAGGGCAGCGGCAAGGCCGACCGGGTGCACGGGTTCCTTCTCATGGTCGAGATCGGCACCACCGTGGCGATCCTCAGGTCGGGGCTCGATGCGACGGCGGCGTTCCGGAAGGCATGCCTCGCTCCCATCGGGCGTCGGCGCGTCGAGACGGCCATCGCGCGGCACGATGCGGTATTCGAGCGCCTGAGTCTCCGCAATATGACGACGTCGAGGCTGGCGTTGCGATCGAAGACGCTCGAGTCGCAAGACCTCGAGAACGCGATAGCCTCGGCCAGCACCGGCCGATTCATCCCGCAGAACTACCGTGTGCGGCGCGATGGGGGGAGCTACACCGCGACACCCAGTACCGGCCGGATCGCGATGCGTGCCGAGAAGGCGGATCTCGTCGGCGCGATCGCCTGGGTTCGTGACATCGTCGACCTCCTAGCGGACGGCGCCGACGCATCGGCCTTCATCACCCGGTTCGCGCGCCCCGCGGACCTCGACGGCATCGCGACGGGTGTGCTGCCGACCTACTTCGCGGTGGACACCATGGCTCTGGCCGATGCGATATGGGAGGGCGACGAGCGCATCCGCCTCGTACGTGAGAACGGAGGTCTATGGCACGAACTGGGCAGGGCCGATGTGGACGCGATCATCGCAGACCTCGCTGGCAGTTTTGAAGTGCGGCCGGCGGCATCGCCAGGTCATCACGACTTGCTCGATGAGGCTGGCGTGGTTGCGGGCGCCTTGAGGTTCAACAAGGCGAGGATCGCGCTCAGGGGGCTGGAGCGTCCGCTTCTGGCAGGTGTCTTCGTGGAGGATGCGTCGTTCGGCGTCGGCCAGGATCCGAAGCGGGTCCCCATCGTCCGCCACATCGATGCCGAGGACATGTTCGTGGTACTCTTCAGCGATCACGCGCTGGCCTACGTCCAGGGATCGTTGTTCCGGGACGAGGACATCGTCGGTGGAGGTACCACGTTTATGCGCCACTTGATCGCCGAGCCCGCACTCGCCGCGACGACCAGCGAGAAGGGAGGATTTGCGGTCGGACAGACGCAATTCTCGCCGGGGTCGGTGTTCCGGACCGTCGTGGATACGATCGCGCGGGAGGACGTCCTCGTCTGCGACGACCTGGGCGACGAGTGGGCGGACTTCATCGGGGTGGCGACCGCGACCACCCCGGTGACGATCAGCTTCTACCACGCCAAGCATGGCGCGCCGTCCCTGAGCGCATCCGCCTTCCACGATGCCGTCGGGCAAGGGATCAAGAACCTCGGACGGCTGGGCATGGCGGGCGACAGGATGACGTCGAAGCATGACGGTTGGGACGCGGCATATGCGAACGGCGGCGTCGTCACGGACATCCGGAAGCGGATTCGCGGCGGCACGCGCGACGAGGTGGCCGCCAAGATCGCCGACGCGACTGGGGCACCGGACGTCCAGCGGCGAGTGCTCATCGTGACATCGTCTCTCAGCCGGATGGATGTGGAGGCTGCGTTCGCGGCGGTAAGAGCGGGCGGAGCGCCGAGGCCGCACTTCGTGCAGCTGTACTGGCTTCTTGCAGGTTTCTTCTCGTCGTGTGCCGAGATTGGTGCCGTCGGGTTCGTTGTTTGCCGGCCCTGATTGGCGCTGCATTCGGAGTGTCCGGGAGCATGATGTCCTGCCGGAACTAGCGCAATGTCGATCGGTGGCATTTCGAACCACACGGTTTGGAGCGCTATCGCGACTATCCCAGCCTGGCCGGTGTGCCTGGTCGGTCGTAGTGGCATCGTGGGTGCGCGCTGCAGCCGATCACGGTCGCACCCCCTTCGTCTATCCGGTCCGCCAGTTCGCCTGTTATGCAGACCGGGCATTGCCACAGCCTTGTTCCATCGACGCTCTCGAACCGGACGTCGTCACCTGCGAGATCGCATAGTTCCGCGATGTAGCGGGACGGCTGATCGCGATCGTAGAGCAGGAACGTGCCGCGGCTGGCCCGGGTCAGCGCGACGTAGAACAGTCGTCGCTCTTCCGCGTACTCGAACGTCTCCGGGCGTGGGATCACGAGGTTCAGCAGCTCGTCGTCCTCGATGCGGCTTGGTACCCCGTAGTCGCCCTCGCTAACGTCGAGCAGGATCGTGTAGTCCGCTTCCAGGCCCTTCGAACTGTGGAAAGATTTGCCGGTCACGACGATGTTAGCGAACTCTGGAGAATTACCGTGAAACGGGTTGAGCAGGTTGTAGCGCCACAGCACTAGCACCTTCAGCTTCTCCCCATCGTGGCGCCGCCACTGTTCGGCGTTCCCCGACAGGAAGGTGTCCAGGCGGTCGAGAACCCTATGGCAGGCATCGGCGAATGCTGACTTGTTCTTACCCGCCTTGACCGGGATCGCACGGATCGAGCGCGGAATCGCCTGACGCGAGGACCGCACCGTCTTCTTCAGCTGCGCCGGGTTCCGCTGGATGAAGGACGCGGCCGCGTCGGCCAGCATCTGGTTGCAGCGGTACGTGCGCTCGAGCCGCCCCTGCCACGACGCCCCGAAGTTCGTCTCGAACTGGGTGAAGATCGTGAGGTCGGAGCCGGTGAAGCGGTAGATCGACTGCCAGTCGTCGCCGACGGCGAACAGCTTCGTGAACGGTTTCTGATGCTTCAGCGCCTTGATCAGCTTGGCGCGGGGATCCGATATGTCCTGGAACTCGTCGACGAGAATGAGCGAGAACGGGCTGCGGTAGCGACCGGTCTCGACCATTTTGACGGCATCTCCGATCATTGAGTCGAAGTCGATGCGACGCTGCTGGTCCAGCCTGCGCGTGTAGGCGTCCGTGATCTTCGTAACGACCCTGGCGAAGCGCTCGGCGCGGTTGCGGTCGTGCAGCGACTTCGCCTTCTCCAGCAGCATGTCCAGGGTGAGGTCGCTTGCGCGGATGTGCTTGATGCAGACACCGATGATCTTACGGTAGTGGGCCAGCACGAGCGGGGCCGCCGCCCTCAGCGTATCGTCGGCCGACCTTTCGGCCAACTGGATCCCCCGATCGACGAGTTCGTCGCGCAACCGGTCCAGCAGGGAGCCGTCACTTGCCTGCGCCGAAGTGGTTTCGAAGAGATCGGCACCGATCCTGGCGTATCCGGCGCGCTTCAGGTTCGCATGCTCGACGTAGTTCTCGAACGGCGACGTACCGTTGGCGTTGATGGCGAAGTGCTCGTGGAGGGTGCCCGTCGCCGGGTAGTAGAAATCCGGTTTCAGCCAGCGTGGGCTTCCATCCTCGTCCATGGTCTGGGTCTGGCGCTCATACTGGAAATCGACGGTGTGCATCCATAGCCAGTTGGCGATGCGCATTTCCTCCAGCGATTGCACGTAATCGCCCGAAAGGGTCGCGATCGCCTTTGGGCGCTTGCCGTTGTTGTCCGCCATGTAGTCGCGGTATTCCTCGGGCGTCTTGAATTCCGCCGGCGGTATGTGCGCTTTCGGGTACAATAGGAGGATCTCGACCCAAAGCCTGCGGAACTCCTCATCGTTCTCGACTAGATCCTTGATGATGCCATCGACGAAGCGCGCCTCGCCAGTCGCGCTCTCGACCCAGTTCACCATCTGCGGGGGCCGTCCTTCGACTTCCTTTATGATGCTCAGCCCGAGCGCGTGAAAGGTGGTGACCCGGCATTTCAGATCGCCCGACTCCAGTCCAAGTTGCTTGGCGATCCGCACCTTGAGTTCCTCGGCCGCCGGCTTGCCGAATGCCATGACGAGTATCTCGCCTGGTTCGTGCAACTGCTTTTCCAGCACGTAGGCGACCTTGCCCACCATCGTGGCCGATTTTCCTGAACCGGCTGACGCGACGAGGAGATTGCTATCCTCAAGCCGAATGCACGCCTCGCGTTGCTCGTCCGAAAGAGGGAATTCGCCGAGACCATCGAAGAAAGGCCGGAAGGCGTTTAGCTCATGGGTGACGAACGCTTCGTTGTACTTCGTGCGCGCATCGGGATCGGTGAGCAGGCCGATCGCATTCGGCAGATGGCGCCGTACCGTGGCGGGGATCAGCGCAGCATCAAACAGGGGATGGGACAAGGCCCGCGCGGCGTTTCCCGGCACGGCGGCGATGGCGCGGCCGATGTCGGACTGCGCTAAATACTGCCGATGGGCGTCGACCATGCCGCCAACGATCCTGTCGACCTCGCGCAATTGCTCCTTGTCGTCATCGATCAGACTGCCAAGGTGACCATTCACGAATGCGAGCAGGTCGTCCCGAAGACGTCGAGCGGCATTGCCTGTCAGACCGGTCAGCGCCTCAATCCGTGACGACGTCCTGATTTCAACGGTATGCCAAAGCAGCGCCTTCGAAGTGTCGATGGCGGTGATGTCTAGGCACGCGATCTCGTCACCACCAAGCATCATGCGAGCGTCATGTCGGCTATCGAGAGCCAGTTTCCAGGCGCCGCCGCCGAACATGCGGGCCCAGATGCCCGGACGGTAGGTCTGGGCACGCCCCAGCATTTCTATCGCCTACCGCGGCTTGGTCACAGGATGGTCCCCGCGCGCAGTCCTGCCGCGTCGACACGCGTGGTCCAGGAATTCGCTGAGCCCCTCGGCCGGACCGGTCTCGGCACGGTAGATCACGCTTCGACCGATCTTCTCCGACGAGACGAGGCCCGCTCGTTCGAGGATGGCTAGGTGGGCGCTCATCGTGTTCGGCGTCGTCCCGATGGCGGTGGCGATGTCGCTCGACGCCATTCCCTGGGGCAGCGCATCGACGAGCGCGCTGAACGCCGCGAACCGGCTCGCCTGCGACAGCGCCGACATGACTTGAAGGGCATGCATCTTTTCCACTCCACGGTTCTATGCGGGCGCCGCCCCCATGCAAAGCACTCCCTCATATCGTTAGCACGGCGCTAACGCTACAATAATTCGCGAAGCGTTGTATTATTTTGTTTCGGTTCCATATTCGGTGGCGCCGGCGCCTGTCGCCTCCGCCGGCCCGACGGACATCGGCGACGATGGAGTGACATATGAACGCGATTGCCGCCGAGCGCATCGACGCCGGCCATGGACCCGAAGTAGGTATCGCCGCCCTCGAAAAGAAACCGATCGGACGCATCGGAGCGCTGTTCCCCGATCCGCTCGATGACGACGCCGACGACGACGAGGTGGTCGTGACCACGCGACGCGCCATCGGCCGCGTCGCCCTCGTGGCGACCGAGACCGCGAGCCGGTTCCAGCGCGAGGCGGTCGGGCACGATCCGATGAGCTGGATGTTCTCGCCGCGTCGCGTGTTCGACGGTGCCGCCGCCATCGACGCCTGTCGCGACCGCGACGCCTGCATGCGCGGCATCCTCGTCCACGGTCTCGGGCTCGGTCTGGATGTCGAGCGATCCGCGGTCGACGCGCTGCTCGCGAGCGACGGCGAGGACGACGACTTCGACGAGAGCGAGTTCGACTACCTTTACGGGGGCGGTGCCGGTGCCGGGGGATCGAGCCAGAGCGACCGCGACGCCGTCGCCCGCTCGACACGCCTGCGCCTGTTCACCGCGACCATCGCGGAGACGCGCGAGAATCGGATGCTGCAGGCGTTCCACGCCTCGGTGGCGCGGAGCGCGGCGGAGGTGCGCGCGCGTCTGGCCGGGCGCTTCGGCCCGGACCTCGCCGATGCGGCGGACATCCGCCTCGGCATCCATCCTTCGGCACCGCTCGTGATCGCTCTGGTGCCGAGCCCCGTGGCGGCGATGATCGTGCAGATGGGCGAGGACTGCGCGTCCTCGGCGGCGCGCACCTTCGCCGTCGACATCCAGCAGGTGATCCAGGCCTGACGGGTTGGCGATGACGGTGTGAGTGCAACTTCGGCCAAGATCGCCCGGCGATCGCTGACCGAGATCGCACCGTCCATCCAACCCCAGCGCTGTTCAGCACGGGGAGACTGACATGAATCTGCAAGTCGAGGTCGGCCGCCCCGCGGCCGGCAACGGGGACGCGCGCGTCCTCCATCCGCTCCGCCTGCACGAGGGTCCGACCGGTGACGGCGTCGGTCGCGGTCGTCACGTCGGCGTCGCGCTGGACGTTGAGACCACCGGGCTCGACCCGGCCACGGGCAAGATCATCGAGCTGGCGATCCGCCGGTTTCGGTACGACGCTGACGGCGTCATCACGGACATCGACGAGGCGTTCGAATGGCGGGAGGATCCGGGTGATCCGCTCCATCCCGACATCACCGCGCTCACCGGGCTTACCGACGCCGACGTGGCGGGTCGCGAGATCGACACCGACGACGCCACCCGGCTGCTGAGGTCGGCCAGCTTCGTCGTGGCGCACAATTCGGTCTTCGACCGCCGCTGGATCGAGAACCGCCTGCCGGACGCGCGCGGCCTTAGCTGGTGCTGCTCGATGCGCCAGGTCGACTGGCGCGCACGCGGGTTCGACGGCCGCGTCTTGGGGTATCTGCTACTGCAGTCGGGCTTCTACCACTGTGGCCACCGCGCCAGTTCGGACGTCGACGCGCTGATCCAGATGCTGCGCGGACGCGACGCCGAAGGGCGCACCGCGCTCGCTGAGATGATCGAGCGCGGTGGCAGGTCCAGCTGGCTGGTCCGTGCCCGCGGGGCCGCGTTCGACGTCAAGGATCAGTTGCGCGCCCGTGGCTATCGCTGGTTCGCCGACATCAAGATGTGGGCGAAGGAGGTCGATGACGACGACCTCGTCGGCGAACAGTTCTGGCTCGCCGCCAACGTCTACGCGGTCGAGGCCAACGCCAAGGCGCTCTGTCCCGAACTCGTCCGCATCACCCCGAGAACACGGTTCGCCTGAGCGAGCAGGATCGCACCCCCGGACCAAAATCGAAGGAGAACATCATGCCCGGCAAGAAGAAGAGCGCGTCACCCAAGTCCAACAGTTCGGCGCTGACACCGATAACCGGCACGTCACTGGCGCCCATCCTGGAGTCGCCCCGAGCCTTGGCGAAATTGCCGGGCGACGGCGGCAGCGTCGCCCGCGAGCACGGCGTCACCCTCGTGACCGACCGCCCATACGCGACCAGCGACATGACGATCCCGGCAGCCGAGATCTATTTCGTCGATGGCGCCAAACCGCGCGGGACCGGCCCGTGGCTTGGCGAGGCCGATAAGGTCGCCTGGCGGGATCCGGCCAGCGGGTACGAGTGCATCATGCTTCGCGACAGGAAGGAGGCGTACCTCAGCGGCTACGTCGGCGTTCCCGAAGGGCATCCGCTTTGGGGATGGGACCAGGACGCCGTCGCGCCGGACCTCGGCATCGAGGTGCACGGCGGACTGACCTATTCGCGCATCTGCGACGAGGACGGTCCGTCGCCGCAGCGCGGCCTCGTCATGGAGTCCCGCCGCATCTGCCACGTGCCGGTGACGCCGAAGATGTGGGAGCCGCTGAGGCACGGAAGCGAGTATCGCGTCGAGAGCGGCGGGCACGTCTGGTGGTTCGGCTTCGACTGCAACCACCTCTACGACCAGGTCCCGATCCCCGATGGTCGCCCCCGGTCGTTCCTGGCGGCCGAGACCGCGGCGGTCTATCGGGACGACGCCTACGTGGTGCGGGAGGTCACGAACCTCGCCGCCCAGTTGCGCGCCATCGCCGACGGGAAGCCGGTCCAGCCGCGCGAGGGTCCGCCGCTTCCGGCTATCGGCCTCGATCCGCGGAAAGGGGGCTGACCATGGTGGATCGCAACCGTGCCGGCGTGGACCTGCCGTGGGGCTGGTGGCTGCGCGCAAACGGCTCCAAGCTGGAGGATGAGCAGGGACGCACCTTCCGCAGCGTCCGCGATGCGTTCTGGAACGGGCGGATGGACTTCCCCGACATCCATTTCGCCCCGGAGCAGCACGAGCTGCTGTTGCGCGTACTGACCTCGATCGACGACCCGTGGACCGGAACCATCGAGCGCAGGCATGACCTGTTCGACGGCGATATGGCCATGTGGCGATTCTACATGTGCTGGCTTTCCAGCATCGGCCTGCTGGAGACCGCTGACAGATTTGGGCGTCCGGTCAGTTGCCTGGAGGCACCGCTCAGCACCGAGGGTCGATCGGTCATGCTGATGCTGCAGGCGACGCGCGAGCCGGAATGGGAGGATCTGCCCCTGCCGGAAGTCGTCGACGCGGTTGTGGCGCGAGGCCGAGGCTCGGCTCACGAGGATCGCGACCGCGCGCTTCGCTCCTTCGAGCAGGCCATCGGTCGCCGCCGCCATCTCTTCGCACGCGAACAGGTCGGGCGAACGCATCTCGTCACGCTGACCGGCATGGCGGCCGGCGCCGGCGTGCGAATGCCGACCCTTCGCGTCTCGTGGTCGACGTCGTTCACGGATGCCGAGGTCCGCGACGACTTCTTCGGCTGGTTGGCGACGCGCGTGCACCGTTGGGACGACTGGGGTGAACTCGCCCACTGCAGGGGATCGGACGTGCTCACGCAGCACCTCCTCGGCCTGATCGTGGCGTCGCATGCGCCGGGAGGTGAAGCATGATCGCCGATATGAGCATGGCCGAACTGACCATCGCCGACGAGCGGACGCTCGCCCGCGACGCGGCCGGAGCCCGGGCGCGCAAGGAGGGTCTGATGCTCGACCGTTTGGTCGAGACTATGCGCCTTGCGAGCTTCCGCTCCTACCTGGTCGCTACGGTCCACTCCATGTCGGCGATCGTGCCTGACGTGCTGGCCATGGCCGGGTCTGACGTCGGGTCCGCGCTGCAGCGGATCCGGCCCGGCCACCGGTGGCCGGGGAGCACGATGGTGCGCAAGGTGCGGCGCCGTCCGCAGTCCCCGCCATTGTTTCGCCGGGTCGCCCCGTCCCCGTCGTTCGCCAACCCCGGCACGTCTACCTATCCCCTGACGCCGCTGGTCGGTGACGCGATCATCTCGGAAGGAGCACCGGGAGAGTGGATCGAAGCGTCCATCCTGGGTGACTCCCTCGAGATCGTCCTGCGCAGCGATGGCTACGAACTGTCGACCCATGCGGGTGCTGCGCATCTGAAGCTGGCGGGGTCGTTGCCCGCCACCGTCACGGCCGCATGCGTCGGGCGTCCGCTCGTCGAGGTCGTGGATCATCCGCTTCTGCGCGCGGGTGGTTTCGTGATCGAGCGGGCGGCGCAGGTCGCGGGTTCGACGCGGCTTTCATTCGACGTCGGCCGGGTCGACATCGAGATGCCGTGGCGACCCTGACCAGCGACCCGGAGGGGGGCACGGTGGTTCGGCACGATCGGTCCGGCCAATGACCGTGCGGAAACTAGCCGGCCAAGTGCAGGATACCTTTGATTTGCTGCAGGTGGGCGGCTCGGCTCGTTGCCGAGCATCATTGTCGATCCACGGTGAGTTCGATCGATGTTTCGTCACAACCCGCATCCCTATTGGGATCGACGACGAACGATGCCGTCTCGCCTCTCGACAGTCGCTTCGTGAACGAGAACGGCAGATCCCCGTCGACAAGCGGCGCGCGTATCCCATTTGCTTCCGCAATGATCCCATTGCCGCACCTTGCTGTGATCTGGAACTTCCCGACGAACCGATAGTCGCCGTCCCGAGGCGCGATGAAGGTGACACCGGCAGTCTCGCCGTTCGGTCCGGGGTGAAAAAGGGTCTGCCCGTTGACGAATCTCATGCCCAAGTAGGTGAATCCCGGGACGATCCACTTGGTCGCGGTTGAGCGGGTCATACGGCCGCCCAGTCCACCTGAGCTGATATATACGAAGTTCAGCGGATCGGCTGCCTGACCCCTGAGCGAATACGTTGGCGGCCTCGATCAGTCCATTAAGGCCGCTGGCTCGCGGACCCGGACGGGCGGCGGGCTTCAAACGGAGTTGCGGGGGGTTGCTGTCCGAGCGGATCCATGTCGCAGATCTCTCTTCTTCGGAAGGCCGGCGGTCCGAGCTTCTACGGATATCCTATTGGCGGTGTTGACTTCCGATCCTACAACCTCGGCGAGAGGGGGCAATGACTTGAACGATGACGAGCAAACCGTGTCGGCGTCTGAACTCGAAATCAACGAGGTCGAGCCGGTTGTCGATCAGGCCGCGGCCACGGCTATCTCAACCGGGGATGAGATTCAGATTCTCAAAGATGCAGGCGATCTCACAAGCACGGTGGCCTTCGTCAGCGACATACCTGAGCCCGCCTATGATGCAGCTATGGGTGATGGGCAGCCGGCAACCGGAGTGACCGACACCCGCTCCACCCGGGCGAGACGTTGGACCCGGCTGGAGTCGATCACCGTCCGGAACTTCAAGGCGACGCAGGACGCCGTCATACCGCTCGGGCAGGTGACAATCCTTGTCGGCCCGAACGGCTCGGGCAAATCCTCCGTTCTGCAGGCGGTTCACTGGGCCGCACGCTCGGCGAGCTACATCGCCCACCGGAACACCACGGAGATGATCTCGTTCGAGCGGCTCGACTACCTGCCGAGTAGCGAGCCACTGCGCACCGCCCACAAAAGCGAACTCAAGACGGACAAGACTTCGACCCCGGTGGAGGTGATCTTCGGTCACGTTCCGATCGGCGAGGAGCGTTCGCAGGCGACGGTCAGGATCCGGGCGGCTCGCAACCGTGGCGGCATCACCGCCTACATGGAGGGCGGCGCGGCGGTGACGCCATACAAGCAACGCGTCCAGTTCATAACCGCCTACATACCCGGCCTGGCCGGACTGTCCGAACGCGAGAGCATCCTGGCGCAGCCGTCCCTCCGCAGGCAGGCGGCTAGCGGCGACGCCGGCGGCGTGCTGAGGAACATCCTGCTCAGCCTGCGCAGCCGACGCGTTACCGAGACCGACGGAAACGGTGGCGTGGCGCGGCTCGATCAGCTGAACGCCTACATCGGCACCGTGCATCCCGGCATTCAGGTCGACGTGTCGTTCGACGAGCGCGAAGACTATCACATCTCGGCCACGTACACGTCTCCGGGCCTCGGCAATCAGAACCGGCCGCTGGAGACCGCGGCCACCGGCCTGCTGCAGGTCATCCAGATCTTCGCGTATCTGATTCTCTTCGAGCCGAAGATCATGCTCATCGACGAGCCTGATGCCCATCTGCATCCCGACAAGCAGGAGAGGCTCATTGAGGCGCTTGAGCTCGCGGCGGCGGATACGGACACCCAGATCATTTTGACCACGCACAGCCCCCACATCGCGCGGAGCGCAAGCCCGGCGGTCAAGCTGGTATGGATGAACGACGGCCGGATCGAGACGGACGACGGCGAGGCGATCCGTCGCCTCCTAGGTTGGGGAGGCCTCGACAAGTCCGCGTTGTTCTTCGTCGAGGATGAGGACGACACGGCGCTTCGTGCGATCCTGCGTCAATGGCCCGAACTGTCCCGGCAGCTCGCGGTGTGCCGCTGCTTCGGCATCGAGAACCTGCCGAAGGACAAGCTGCTGAACGGCTTGCTCGTGGACGGACAGCTCAAGATCAAGGCGATCATTCACCGGGACGGCGACTTCATGTCGCCGGACGAGGCAACTACGTGGGCCGAACGCTTCAAGACGGACGGCGCGTTTGCATGGGTTACGGCCGGATGCGACGTCGAGGCCTACTTCTGCGCTGCCGCCCACCTCGTGGCCATCTATGGTGTAGATGAGGCTGTCGCCGAAGGCTGGCGTGTCGCAGCGGCCGCCAAGGTCGGGCAGGCAAAGGACACGTTCTTCGCCAAGCGGAAGGTGGTCAACTGGGAACTCTTCCCCAACGGCGGTTCACCGAGTTCGGACGCGCTGTGGGATGCGGCCGGCGGCGCCCGGCCGGAAACCGTCAAGGGTAAGAAGCTCTTGGCGGCCTTGAAGGTCGTCGTGAAGGCCGATGGTCACGACGACAAGCTGCTGAACTCCTATCGCATCGTGCCTGGTCACGAAGTAGCGCCTGATCTTCGGCAACTGCTGGAAGCGTGTCTGGCGCCAATGCCGGTCACCGCCTAATCGGAGCGTCGGCATCGCTGCTATGTAAAGCGAAGTTCTGCGCTCCGGTGGAGTCGGAAACGGCGTCACCGAGGCGGCTTCCGAGCATCATGGCGACGATCGCTACGGGGCAGCTGATATCGAGCCTGAAATCAGCGCCCCGGAGCGAGATGCTTATCGTCTGCTAGTCCAGCTACGTCGTCCCGGGAACTCCCGTGAATCGGCCAGGCATGAAGACATGTTCAATGTCGTCGTTGATGGCATACCGGTCCATGTTTGGCCCTCCATGGAATGGAGGGCTTGATCGTACGCCTGCGTCCGCGCACCTCGGCGCCATGACTACGCCATCTTCCACGGACCAGCTGTTCTCTTTGCTAGTGGAGCCGTCGTGGCGTGACGCCCTGAGGGCTGAATTCGATCAGCCATACATGGCAGAGATAGCCAACGCCCTGGAGGCGGCTGAACTGTCTGCGGAGAGTGGCGACGCGAGGGTGGCGCCTTGCCGGTCCGACATCTTCAGGGCGCTGAACCTCGTATCGGTGGATAAGGTGAGTGCCGTCATAGTCGGGCAGGACCCGTATCCTAACCCCGGTGACGCCGATGGCTTGGCCTTCAGCGTGCGTCGCGACGCCAAGCTGCCGAGCGCTCTCTCCAAGATCCTGGCCGAGGCTCGGCGAGACCTTGGGTGGAACGGGAGGAAAAGTGGAAACCTGAAGCCGTGGGCGAAGTCGGGCGTGTTACTTCTCAACGCGGCGCTGACCAACCTCGTCGGCTACACGTGGGCGCATGGCGACCTCGACTGGCCGAGGTTCACTCGGGCCGTGCTTGGCGTCATGGCGCGGCGGGAACGCAAGACCGTGATCCTTCTATGGGGAGGCAAGGCTGGCGAGTTCAAGTCGGTCTTCGACGGCACCGACCACAAGGTGCTACTCTCGGACCACCCCTGCGCCAGCCGGAAGTTGGTCGAAGGCTCGACGGACGTTCCGTTCAACGGAAGCAAGCCGTTCAGCGCAGCCAACGCTTTCCTGAGGGATGAACGCCTTCCCGAGATCGACTGGTCCTTGCCGCCGGCTGGCCCACGTCCGGCCCGCGGGCGCCGTGACGCCTCGTCCGGGCAACGAGCGTCGACGAGGCGGCGGCGATCCTCCTAGCGCTTTCGAGAGCTGGGAGGAGACGACCCCGGGCGGGTCCAGGGGCTGACGGATAGGTCTTCGAAGCGCTCCGTTCTGAGGAGACCCTTGCTGACCGAGTAGGTCGTCGGGCACGATCCACTTCGATCATGCGGAGGAGCGGTTCGATGTTGACGATGAGTTCGGACCCGAAGGTCGTCGGTCATGGATTCGAGACATGGCGTCGAGCGCTCATAGAGACTGGCGTAAGGGACGGCCTACTATGGCGCCTGCCCGAGCAACGCATCGTCTTCCGCAACCAAGCTGACAACCGTAGCGAAAGTTTGGGCGAGCGGACGGCGCTTGGGACCGACCCGACGGGCGGTTACTGGGCCGTGCAGATCAACGAGGCCGACACACCAGGCAACGCTAACGTGACCACGGGAATCGCCGTCAACGAGCAGGGAGCGCCCTTCTTGATAAGGCAGGGGCGGCTCAATTCGCCCATCGCGGGTAATCCGCACATCCTGGAGGTTGACTTTCGTCGTCTCACAAACCTTGAACCGACCCCCGTCCTGAACGGCGATACCAGCGGGAAGAAGCGGGAGTGGCACATTGTCACGCGGCTGGACGTCGATGCGGAGGACATCAGGGATGCGACCGGCCGCTTCGTCGATCGCTGCGCCTTGGCGCGACTGCGCGACGCCGAGGTCGATGGCGATCTGCCGGACACCGCGCCTGTGGAGGGACTTGGGCGTGACGAGCAGGCTGAAGGCTACACCGTCGGGCCAAGGATCGCGGTCGATGCAAAGGAGGTGCGGCGGCTGCAGGGCGAGGTGTGGCAGCAGCTCGCCCTTCTCCTTCGTTCGGCTGGCATCCTGATCGACAAGCCGAGGCACGCTGCAGGCTACGAAGTAGACGCGGTCATTGCCGCGCCCGCCGGTGCCCTCCTAGTCGAGATCAAGACGGGTAATTCGGCCGCGGATGTCTACGGTGGGATGGGCCAGCTTCAGCTCTATCCAAGGCTTCTGCCGAGGCTTGGGGACCATCGACTCGTCCTGCTGCTCCCGGGCCTGCCTCAGCCGGCGCTCGTTCGCGCGATCGATGAATGTGGCGTTCTCCTCCACACCTACCGACGCCAGTCCCCAGATGCGTATGCCAAGGTGGAGTTCGACGATGCCTTCCTGGGTCTGTGTGGACTGGACTGATGAGATCCGACCATACGACGTAGAGCAGACCGATCATCGCCGATCTGCCCGTAATGGCCACGGTGGCGTCGCCCTGTGGCGCAGTCGGGTCGGGGCAGCGAAGGTGCCAAGTAGCACTTTTTCCGCTAACCGCTTTTCATAAGTAGCAATTTTCCGGCTAAGCCGCTATAAACGCTCGTGTCACTTGCGAAGTCCTTAAGTAGCAGTGTCACCTTTCAGTAGGAAACAATGAAGCGGCCCAGCGAACGTGCGTTCGGCTGGTTGGTTGCGTGGGTCCTGTTTGGGACGCCTTTGGGTAGGAACAGCGGCTCGTGCAGAGCGAGGCGCTAATCGACAAAACATCTGAGCCCGCCTGCCCTAGCCGGTCTGTCGCTTTCCCCGCCGACACCGGACCACGCCATAATGACGGCTGACCTTAAGCCAAAGGGCGAAATGGGTAGGCTCTACGACTCATTTACGGGCGTTCATCGCCGTTCGAACTCCCCTCCCAACCCGCCATTCTTGAAGACGATTAGGCTCACTCCCTCAGCCAGCCCGTGCAGGTGCACGGAACGGCAGGGTTTGGGACATTGCGGCCATTAGGGGTAGCGCCCGTCAACGGCTGCTTCCGGCGGAACCAGACCCTTCAATTATGAGCCTTCCTATCGCTGCGCTGGCGGCGCCTTGCCTATCGGCTCCCGAGCGCAGGAACATCGAGAATGCGCCCGAATCGGCAAATTCACATGCCAACTGGCAAGATCGTCATCATGCCTCTAGGGTGAGGTCACACGGGATGGGCCTTCGATGTTCAATAAACGATCTCTGAGCGAACGAGACATTTGCACAAAATTCATAACGCCTGCTGTCAAGGACGCCGGCTGGGATGAAATGATGCAGATTAGAGAAGAGGTCAGTTTCACAAAAGGCCGCATCATCGTTCGCGGAAAGATGGTCAGTCGTGGCAAAGGCAAGCGTGCTGACTACATCCTTTATTACAAACCGAACGTCCCGCTGGCGCTGATTGAGGCAAAGGACAATACCCAGCCCATGGGCGCGGGTATGCAGCAAGCGCTGGAATATGCTGAAACCCTCGATATCCCCTTCGTGTTCGCGTCGAATGGCGATGGGTTCGTATTCCATAACCGCACGGGCGCAGGCGACACGCGCGAAATCACGTTGCCCCTGGAAGCTTTCCCGTCACCGGACGAGCTATGGCGGCAATATGCTGCTTGGAAGGGCCTGACGCCAGAAGGTGAGGAGATCGTCCTTGAAGATTACTATGACGACGGCAGCGGCAAGCAGCCGCGATATTATCAGGTCAATGCGGTCAACGCGGCCATGGAAGCCATCGCGACTGGGCAAAACCGCATTCTGCTGGTCATGGCGACCGGCACCGGGAAGACCTACACCGCATTCCAGATCATCTGGCGATTGTGGAAGGGCGGGCACAAAAAGCGCATCCTGTTTCTCGCTGACCGGAACGTGCTGGTCGATCAGACCATGGTCAACGATTTTCGGCCATTCGGCCCGGCTATGGCCAAGCTTTCCGCCAACGCGAAGACCATCGAACGTGATGACGGCACGAACATCGACCTGCCAATCGCCATGGATAAGAAGCGGCGCGTGGACACGGCATACGAGATTTATCTCGGCCTTTATCAGGCTATCACCGGGCCGGAGGAACGGCAGAAGCTTTTCAGGGAGTTCTCGCCCGGCTTCTTCGACCTCATCGTTATCGACGAATGCCACCGCGGTAGCGCGGCGGAGGACAGCGCATGGCGCGAAATTCTTGAGCATTTCTCTGACGCCACGCAGATCGGCTTGACGGCCACGCCCAAAGAAACCCGATATGCCTCCAACATCCACTATTTCGGCGAACCGGCTTACAGCTACACCCTTAAACAGGGCATCCGAGACGGCTTCCTTGCGCCCTATAAGGTCATCAAGGTCCATGTAGATCGCGACATTCAGGGCTATCGCCCCGAGAAGGGCCAGCTTGATCGCGACGGCAAAGAGGTCGAGGATCGCATCTACAATACGCGCGATTTCGATCGGACGTTGGTCCTGGATGACCGGACCAAGCTCGTGGCGCGCAAGGTTACGGAATTCTTGAAGGACAGCGGCGACCGTTACCAGAAGACCATCGTGTTCTGCGTCGATCAGGAACACGCGGCGCGAATGCGACAGGCGTTGATAAATGAGAACGCCGACCTTGCGGCAAAGAGTTCCCGCTATGTCATGCGGATTACGAGCAACGATCCCGAGGGTCAGGCGCAACTCGGGAATTTCATCGACCCCGAGAGCCCCAATCCGGTGCTGGTCACAACGTCACGGCTGCTGTCCACCGGCGTCGATGCCCAGACCTGCCGTCTGATCGTCCTCGATCGAGACGTTGGGTCGATGACCGAGTTCAAGCAAATTGTCGGGCGCGGCACGCGTGTTCACGAAGACAGTCGCAAATTTTTCTTCACGCTGATGGATTTCCGAGGGGCAACAAACCATTTCGCCGACCCGGATTTCGATGGCGAACCCGTTCAAATTTATAAGCCGGGCGAGGATGATCCTGTTACGCCACCCGATGACGACAGCACTGTCGGCGATCCCGCCGACGATCAGGGCGACCAACCGGGCGAGGACGAAATCATCATCGACGATGGCGACACGCCGGATGTGACCATCACAGATGACGGCGGCAGGCGTGGCAAGGTCTATGTCGATGGCGTGCCCGTCGTCATCGTAGCCGAGCGCGTGGAATATCTGGAAGAAAGCGGAAAGCTCGTTACCGAAAGCCTGCGTGATTTCACCAAGAAGGCGCTGCGTAAGCACTTTTCGAGCCTGGATGAGTTCCTTACCCGGTGGAATGGTGCCGAACGCAAACAGGCGCTGGTCGAGGAAATATCAGCGGAAGGCCTCGCGCTTGATGTCATTGCGGATGAACTCGGCAAGGACCTCGATCCGTTCGACCTGATTTGCCACGTTGCCTTTGATCGCAATCCGCTGACCCGCCGCGAGCGAGCGGAGAATGTTCAGAAACGCGATGTTTTCGCCAAATATGGCGAGCAGGCCCGCGCCGTATTACGCGCCCTGCTCGACAAATATGCCGACGAGGGGGTGCTCAATCTTGACGATACTAACGTGCTGCGCATTCCGCCGCTGAACACGCTCGGCACGCCAGTCCGAAGTCGTGCTGGGCGGCGACCCCGCGGCGAAGAAGGCCGACGTCAAAGCCATTCCGACCTACGCGGAACTGTCCGGCCGCCATCTGACGCACGCCAAGACCTATCAACGGTCGTACGATACGACCGAAATGTACATGCGTCGTCACATCCTGCCGCGGTGGGGCAAGCTTCGGCTGTCGGAAATCCACCAGCCGGACGTCGCGCAATGGCTCGCCGCCAAGAGTGCGGAAGGCTTGGCTCCCGCGACCGTCGAGAAGATTCGCGTCATCTTCGGCCGATCGTTCGAACTGGCGATCGAATGGAACGTGACCGGGGCGAGCCGGAACCCGACCCACGGCATCAAGCGCCCGCCCATCAACAACGCTCGCGAGCGCTATCTCAACCCCGCGGAAGCCCAGCGGCTTCAAGCGGCCGTCTCAGAGTCCCGGAATAAGCAGCTGAAATACATCGTGGCCTTGCTGCTGTTGACCGGCGCGAGAGTGTCGGAGTTGCTGAACGCGGAATGGCGGCACATTGATCTGGAGCGTCGTTCCTGGCTGATCCCCACGTCGAAAACGGGAAAGGCCCGGCACGTTCCCCTCTCGAAGCAGGCCGTCGACGTCATCCAGAGCATACCCCGGTTCGGAACATGTCCGTACCTGTTGCCGAACCCGGACACGTTGAAGCCCTTCACGGAGATCAAGCACGCTTGGCAGCACGCTCGCGACAAGGCGCGCCTGCCGGGTTTGCGGATACACGACCTGCGCCACAGCGCCGCGTCCTTCATGATCAACGCCGGCATCGATCTATTCGCCGTCGGACGGGTACTCGGGCACGCGGACCACAAATCGACCCAGCGGTACAGCCATCTGGCGAACGACACGCTGCTGGCCGCGGTGGAGGCCGGCGCGAACCGTCAAGGCGTAGACTGGACCCCATCCTAATCTCGATCTTTCGCTCGTTCCTGGCTTCGGCCGGGGACGGGCAGCTTCCTCGTTGGCTCAGGCTATTTTTTTGGGCGCAAGCCCCGATCATGAAGGTATAAGCTAATGACTACACCAAAGTCGGCGGCAGGAATAATTATCAAACCCCGCCCCATCAAACCGTCACCGGACCGTGAAGACGACGTCTTTTGCCGTTTGCGTAAGCTCATGAACGAATGTGGCGACAACCGGCATGACATGGCCGACGTACTCATCATGGCGTGCATTACTGAGGGCATCGACACCCTGCCGCGGTTACGAGCGGTGATGGGAACGCTCGGGTTCAATTCACAACATTTCGGCATCAGGATTTCGACCGGCACCGGCGCTGACCCACGGCGACACCGTTGGAATGTTGGACCAGACGGCAGATATTTCCTGCTCGAATAAGGGGAGAACGGCCATCCCTGCGTGCGTTGATCCGCGGCGTAGGGATGGCCACATTCATCTGGTCCCGCCGGCTGGTCGCAATAACGCTACTCGTCCCCGGGCGGTCGAGGCCACTCGGTGACACCCTCCGATTGCGTGGAACGCCGTAACGCTTCGGTAGCTTTCGCCCTCACTGCCAATGACACTTCGTCAAAAATGGCGGTGCCCGATTGTGTAGCCTCGACCACCGCCCCGCTCGCAGCCGTCACCGCCTTCTCGACAGTTGTTCGAACACCTTTGGCCATTCCCCTCGCTCGGCGAACCGTGTCACGGGAAAGCAGTGCGTTCTCAGCTTTGAACACAGCCTCAATCGCCGCTAAGGCTCGCGTCTCGCGCCAGGCGATCACACCGTCGGCTTCGACAACGTCGTTCAGAAACTGCATCAATTCGTGTTGCATCGCCGCCGGGTTGCAGTCCGGGCTGGCGCGTTGGAAATCGGATAGGGCTTTCGCCAACGCCGTAACCCGCCGTTCGTCGGGCCGATTTTCCAGCAGCCGCAAACCTTCCGATACATAGACCGGGTCGAAGCCCCAATCCTCTACGAAATGTCGCGCGATCGTTTCCCGCTCGGTTTCGTGGATGAAGCCGTCGGCTCGCGCAACCTGCAACGCCAATGGTGCGGTCAAGTCGAAAAGGCCGGCACCCAGCAAATCGATTGGCGTGTTGATGAACTTTGGAATGGTGTCGACGAACTTATCCGGACCGCTCGCCATCCATCGGGTTACCCCGTAATAACCGCCGCCGGCGACCAATCCCGCCACAACCAACCAGCCGAGCGGCGTCACCGCAGCTGCCGGTGCAGCCAGCCCTAACCAGCTCATTACACCGGTCGATGCTGCCGGCGCGAAGAACGAGGTGGCGACCCAAGATGATTTCGCGACCCCGACGCCGGTCCAACCAGCACCCCCAGCGTCCCACAGCGAAAAAAGCGTCTTTCGGGCGCGAAGGAGCGCATACGCGTCTTCACCTATTTGAAGCCTGTTTTTAAAGCGTAGGGTGTCAGCGACAACCCGGTCGATGCTTGCCGGCATTCGTCAGTTTCGATCCGCTGGATCGAACGATCCCGCGAAGTCCTCCACTCGCGACCGCAGCCCGCCGTCGGCGACGTCCGCGATCGCACCCATGCCGAGACCAAACGCCACCAGAAGCGGACCAAGAATGGGACCGAGCAACGCACCCAAGAGCGCCGCCGATCCAATAAGCCACCACATCGTGAAGCCGACCACGACCCCCAAAGCGATGTGGGGAAAGAGCTTCACAGCCTCGAAAACGAAGGAAAGGATGCAGCGACCTACTTCCACAAGCTGGTTCCCCACCCGCATCGTGACACCGGCAAGCTGATGCAACAGAACCTTCGCATCAGCCGAAACCGTCAACCGTTCGATGCGGTCGAGAATTTCTCGTTTCGACGCCATAGGAACGACGATTGTGTCCGCCACTGCCTTCTCCCCCCTTAGTTGCTGTTCTGTGAGTTCAGATGCTTGCCCGATTCCTCATCGTCCTCCAAGCAGGTCCAAGGACGAAATTAGACCCGAATAAGAGAGGACTGACGTGGCGGGCGACACTTGCGAGATGCGGGACGGGGCGGAATGGGTCATCGTCGGCATTGATGAGGCTCTCAAACGACCGCGCGAGGTGAAACGCTGTCCGGCTTGCCACGGCCGAGTGAAAGCGTTTCGAGCCTACAGCACCGGTACGAGAGCGCACTTTGAGCACTTTACCCTGCATCGCGGTTGCCCAACGAAGCCGACGTTCGACGGTCGGGTGACGCGCCATCCGATGGCCCTCGACTAAGATCGAGTAGCAGAAGCTGCGTTTCGTACGCCTGTTCATCCGATAAGAGCGCCAATTCCTGACCGCACAACGCCTCGATGCGTCCGCCCTCCTTCACCAGCCGAAATCGACTGTTCGCGTTCCTGCCTTATGCGACGGGCGAATCTATCGAAGAGAATTTTCGACTTCCGTCCGCCGCCGCCGCATCCCATCTTCGCCAAAATGTGCAACCGCGCCCGCTTCGGGTGAACCCGCCGACCTGTTCGGATCAGCCGCGAAGCTGTTCCCCGAGCGCCCACGCGACAACCGGTTCAATTCGCAGGAACTACGCCTGAAGGGCCGGGCTTACGTCATTCTAGAGCAGGACGGTGATCATGCCCGAGACTTTATGTCGTGGAAGATATTTGACGGCCACGGTATTGGACTGGCTAGCGTGTCAGCCGCGACGTTTGCACAGCTTTTTGAAACAGTGCGGCCAGCGCTTGCGATATGTTGCCGTCTGTCGAAACTTCGAAAAATAGGTCATCCGATGCGCAACGCTTGAGAGCCGGGGCAATTTCGGGCAACCGTGGGACGACATTGTTAACCGACCACGCCTCGTAATTGATAGATTCAGGCGTATAGGTTGTGTACAGGACAGCAATGCGAATGCCGCGCGCCTTAATAGCGTCGCACTGATCTGGGGCTATTGGACCCATTTGCCGACCGTTTATTTCCTCATCGCGCATGCCGTCGGTAATTAGGAACAATGTTGCTTTCGGACGATCGCCGGGCGTGCGAAGGCCATTTCCCGGGTTGGAAGTCACGGCGGCGTTCAGCTTGGCCAGTGATCCGGCATGCTCTGTTTGTCGATCGTACATGTAGCCGTGCATCTGCACGGCAATGGTCTCCGCCGTGGTAGCCTTTGAACTGACGTAATTGAAGTCAGCTGACGGTGTAGCGCCGGTCAGTTCACGATAATTGGCACTGCGATCGAATGTGGCGAGATAGAAGCGATAAGCCGCGCCGTTCGATGCACCCTCGCTGCGCGCGTTTGCGACCATATCGCGGATGGCGTGCTTGCCGGCATCAATTCGTAGCTCGATGCCGTTGTCATGCGCAAAGGTATAATAATCAATAATCTGACCGCTGGAATTACGAATGTTTGGATTGTCCGGGTTCGTTTGGTGACAAGCAAAGGCGCAGCCGTCAGGATTTCCGTTGCGAACCGTCCTTGACTTCAGAAAATTGATGCCGGCGGTTGTGGTCGGCAGTGCCATGGATGACGACGCATCGAGCAGCACGTAGAAATCGGTATCAGGGGCCGTAGACGCCTTCGCAGTAGCTGTACCTGAAACCGTTAGCGTTTCCTTGCCCAATATTCCGGCGAAACTGTTGGTTGATTGACCACGGTAGGTAACCGTTGACGTACGGACGAAGCCTTCTACTTGTGACGTTCCTTCAGTAACGGTAACCGAGACTTGCGCTGTGTCCGCATAGTTCAAGGGGATGAGGCCGGGCAGATCCGTGGTTTGCGCCTGAAACATAACGCGTGCCTGCGCCTGTGCAGTCGCGAGCGATTGGCGCATCATAGCTGCACTGGTTGCGGACAGTGCCGCAGCGTCCGCAGCAGCGTTCAATTCGGTCTGCAACCGCATCGCCTTTCCGTAGTCGATCGCCATACCGGTAGCGAAGGTTATCGGCACCAAGCCCAGCCCGAAGATCATCAATACGTTACCGCGCTGATTACACCCGAATGCGCGTAAGAATGATATTAGCATCGCTTGGCTCATGACAAGGTGATGGTGGAAGAGCGGCGGGGTAGTAGCCAGAGGTCATCGGAGAACGTGATTGGCCCAAAGAAACTGGAGAGCGCGTTGTCGTAGGTGTAAGCTGACTGCGTGTAGATATAGACCGTATTCGGCTGACGATACGCAGCCGGGATCGCGGTTGCGTAATAGCGTCCGGTAGCAAGCGCAGAAGCGTTGCGACTGCGGCTCCAGTCTACCCGGAAAACGGTGCCGCTGCTCTCAACCGTTATCTGGGTAACACGCAACTTGGCAGAAGCAGCGGAATACGGCATCAAGATTTTTGTCGAGGCATCCAACAAACTATCTAGTTCGCCGGTGGTCAACCCACGGTATTGCGAGGTCATATCACCTGCCGCCCGTGTCATGATCGTCGTTTTGCGCTTAGCCATAATTGCGTCGCTTAGCTGGTATACGCCAAGGAATAGGATCAGCAGCACTGGCAAAAGTATAGCGAACTCGATAAGCGCGGTTCCACGATGATCATCCAGTAGGGAAGAAAAAGGCGCGCGGATCATGCGTACGGTTCCGCCTTGAACGCCATAGTGCCTACAATCAAACGGGTGTCGCCGTCTTGATTGCTCAACTTTAGCCCCAATGGAGCTGTACCGATAGGCCAGTTGTAAAGTAGCCGCAACACAACGATGTCACCGGCACCGCCCAATTCAAAGCGCGTAGCATCTACTACCTGACCGGCGGCGTTGACGCTAACCCCGGCATCGACCGACCCAACGGCGCTCAGGTCGCTCAGCTTTCGAACGTCGACATACAGGTTGCTGCACGTCAGAAACGGCGGAAGATTGCCGCATGTTCGTAGACGAAACTGGTCTTGCGTCGTTCCCGAAGGAATTTGGCCCGTCAGCACCTCTCGGGCTGCTTTCTCTGCAGCGGTCTGCACGACGTTCTGAACGAAAAAGACAACCGCGACCTGTAGCGTGCCTATCAGCAGCGCTAAAAAACCAGCAGCACAAAGGGAAAACTCGATGGTAGCGGCACCTCGCTTATCCGCGAAAAGGCGACGAGCGATCCAACTTTTTGGAAGATCGTAATGCATCGATTGTCCATAATATTCACATATTAAGAACAGGTTAGGGCCAACCGTCATTGATTAGCGCCAGAAGATGACGGTTGCGAGTGGCAACGCGATTTCGGTTCGATGATCGAAAGCTGCCGCTGACGATCGGACAATTTCCCGACGTCAACCGGAGCCGTGCGCAGCGAGCGCTCGACGAATGGCAGCTCCGCAAGCTGGCCAACGAGCGTGTGCACGAAGCTTTCCATTGACCAGCGTCGCGTCCTGAACGCGTTGGAGAAGCTCACAGCCAGAGTCGACATGGCCGAAAAAACGCGTCGATCGCCGGCAGTATCGGTAACGACACTTTAGATGCCCTGCATCGCATACTCGGTCAGGCGCGACCCCAACGGTGTCGTAACGCTTCTCCCAAACCGACTAGCTCGGCATTCTCGTAAGAAACCAGTGATCTTGGGACATCCGAGAGTGCGCGCCGGTATTTTATCGAATTTGCGAACAGCGCCTGTGCTTCAGGTTTTCGTAAAGACGGCAGGATCGCATGAGCGACCGCTCCTGCAACCAGCAGGCCATCCCAAGCACCGAGGGTCATTACGAGGCTTCCGGCTTGCGCCCAGAACGCCTTGGCAAGCAAATCGCAAGCGGCATGTGCGATCGGATCGGTTGCCATCGATCGGGTTATTTCCTCCGGGGATTTAGCACGGGGCAAGCAACCCCGCTGGCGCGACAATGCGGTGTAAATAGCCAGCAGCCCGGGCGCGGATACCAGTCCCTCCGCCGTTACCGGTTGGCGTCCAAGTGAAAGCGATGCCGCTAAATCGGCCAACTCCGGTGTAGCAGCCGCAAAAGCACCATGCCCCGCCTCTGTTGGCAGCACCGTTACCACGCCCGTTTCGCTGCGATGGACTGCGGCGACGCCCAATCCCGACGTGATCCCCATCACCAAGAAGGTACCCGACCGTTTCGCAGGGCTTCCATTCGATCCACTGAATGCTTCCCGAACTTGCCCTTCTGCCGCGCAGAGCGCCCAAGCTTCAGCAGCGAAGTCGTTCAGTACGAGCGGCGGCTCCCCCAACATCGCTTTCAAGCCGGACCGGGACAAGAACCAGCTGGTCTTGGTGATCGATATTGCGTCTCCCCGAACCAGGCCCGGAACCGAGAACGCCGATCGACGCGGAAGGGCGGAAATGCCAAGATCGCGCTGAAAGGTCGTCAGGGCGGCAGAGACGCCGTTTACAACCTGCGCATCATACGTCCGAATGGTCTCGTGCAGAACCGAACCATTCACCGTCGACAACGCCAAGCAAACGCGCTTTCGGCCTATCGATCCTAAAACAGCGTTGTCCGCGTGCATTAGATCCCCCCATATTGGCGACGCGTTTTGCCGCTTATTATGGCAGGCACCTGTAGACCGGAATAGTTCGCAAGTAATTACGATTAGGCGATAATCTTCACATTGTTCTTATACGGTATTTGCTGGACGGTGGAGGCTTCGGGGCGAGCAGGGTTTGCACAGCGTCACGGGATGATAGGCCATTAATCGCACGTCGGCCGCTGGATGGGGCATTCGTTCCGCGGCATCAAAGTTCGCAAACTCCGCTCAAATCACGCTTATGCTGCTTGATCGCCTCGCTAACGAACCGTCGGTTGGCGTCTTGATCACTCACGGAGTAGGCGGCGGGGTCGATGTGCGCCGATCTCGATATACTCTACCCCCATCTGTGCTGCGATATATTTGGCGGCAATCGGCAGAGGGTCAGCCGTCTGCCTTGCAACTGCGAGGTTCATCAGTTCGTTGCTAATCGTAGTTGCACGTCGACGGTCACGGGTTGCTCAACGCCATAAATGCAAGCGGTTCCCCTTTGTGTGCGCTTCGCCTGATACAGTGCAAGGTCAGCACGATGGACAAGATCGATTGGGCTGGCGATGTCCGGTTCGAGAAACGCAGCGCCAATTGTTGCCGAGACGTATCGTCGAGCACCGTCACGTTCGATGACATGTTGTAGCGAGCGAAGGACGAGGCGCAGTTGCTTGTCGATACGAGCGCAATCGCGCGGGCGGGTCAGCAGCATGACGAACTCGTCGCCGCCGAGCCGCGCCACAAAGGTACTGGTGAAGGCAAGCGCACGCAGGCGCTCGCCCATGATCCGAAGAACCTCGTCGCCCGCGCCATGCCCGAAGGCATCGTTGACCGACTTGAACCCGTCCAGATCCAACAAAAGCAGGCAAAGCGGCTCCTGCTCAACGCTGGCGTGATCAACGGCCTCCCGCAGGTGCTGTTCAAAACAGGCGCGGTTCGGCAAACCGGTTAGAGAGTCGGTGTCGGCGGTCAATCGCAGCGATTGCTCGCGGGCGTAGCGATCGGTAATATCTTGGAATACACCGATCAGAGCCGTGGGACGGCCATCAACCATCTGCGCTTCGCCCATCGACCGCACGCGGCGCTTATGTCTGTCAACAGTATAGAAGTCGCTTTCAAAGTCGAACGGGGTGCCGACCGTCGCAGCGTGCTCGATCATTCCCGCGATCTCAGCGCGCCGGCCCTCGGGGTAGAAGCTCAGTCCCTGTTCGACTGACGGCATCTGTCCGACCGGCAGGCCGTAAATGGCATAGACCTGATCCGACCAATGCAGGCTCATGTCCGTCAGATCGAGCCGCCACGAACCGATGCCGGCCATTCGTTCCGCCTGCCGCAGCTGAAGGTGCTGCCGCTCCAACGCGTTAGCATGGCGCACCGCTTCCTGTGACAGACGCAACGCGGCCGCGGCACTTGAGCGGGCGGCGATAAGCGAACTCACCATCGCTGCCAGTTGCCGCAGCACCTTACGGTCCGCTGCCGACAGCGTCCGCGGCTTGGTGTCGATGATGCAGAGCGTGCCGATACCAGGCAGGTCGTCGGCGTATCCTGCAGCATGGGGACGCAACGGGACGCCAGCGTAGAAACGGATGAACGGCGCACGCACGACAAAATCATTCTCGACAAAACGTTCGTCAAGGAGCGTGTCCTCTACAATCATCATGTCGTCAGCCATGATCGCATAGCTGCAGAAAGCGTCGCCGCGCCCTACCTCAGTCGCATCCAGACCGCACTTCGCCTTGAACCATTGCCGGTGATCGTCGAGCAGCGACACCAGCGCGATCGGTACGTTCAATAGCCGCTGCGCTAGCAGCACGACCGTGTCGAATTCATGCTCTTGCGGCGTGTCGAGAATCGCGAAGCTCTGCAATTTTTGCAGCCGCTCGGCTTCACGGCGTTCGGTCGTTACAGAAGCGTGGTCCATATCGGTCGTTATTCACGTATTTTATTAAGGACTTATGGCGTTCGTGCCGATGATGCGACGATGGCGATCCGAGAGAGGTAGGCTGAAGGTTCGCTCCGCCGGAATGCTCACTCATATCCTGCTGACGAACCCGGTCCGAAACGCTGTGTTCAGTCCTTGAGCGGATTGAGCGTTTCGATCGTGCCGTCCGGACGGAACCGCAGTTCGGTAATCTTGGCCGAACGCAGGTGGTTCTTATTCGACAACTGGCTGTCGTGATACGCCAGATACCATTTGCCGTCGAACTCGAACACCGATCCGTGACTGGTCCAGCCCTGAACCGGCTCGAGGACGCGCCCGGTATATTTGAACGGCCCGTATGGGCTGTTGCCGATCGCGTAAGCCAGGAAGTGCGTGTCACCGGTCGAGTACATGTAGTAATATTTGCCGCCACGCTTGAAGGTCCACGATCCTTCGAAAAAGCGACGGTCATGATCACCGCCAAGGACCGGCTTGCCGTTCTCGTCGAGAATGGTCGCGTCGCGCAGCGGTTCGGCAAGCGACTTCATGTCGGCGGACAGACGCGCAACCTTACCCGACAAAGCAGGCTGATCGTCCTTCTTCAAATCGGTATCGCCAGCATTCGGATCATATTTGCCAGTCGCCCAGCGCTGAAGCTGACCGCCCCAGATGCCACCGACGTACAGGTAGCTTTGGCCGTCATCGTCGGTGAACACCGCCGGGTCCATTGAGTAGGCACCCTCGATCGGCTTCGGCTCCGCCTTGAACGGACCAACCGGCGTGGAAGACGTCGCTACGCCAACGCGGAACACGCCCTGCTTATCCTTGGCTGGGAAATACAGGTAATAGGTACCGTTCTTGTACGCAGCGTCCGGTGCCCACGCCTTTTCGGATGCCCATGGGATTTGCTTCAGATCGAGCGCAACCGGATGCACGGTTACCGGACCACCGGGCCGATCCATACTCAGCACCTGATAGTCATGCATCGCATACTGGCTGCCAAGATCGTCGTCCGGAATGCCGGCATCAACGTCGTGGCTGGGATACACGTAAATCTTGCCGTTGAAGACGTGCGCGGAAGGATCGGCGAAGAAGAGGTCCTTTACCAGCGGCTGCGCCAGATACCGCTTACCATCCGGGCTGCGCGGCTCCGAAGCTGCATTTTCAGACGCTACAGCATTCGACGCCGTTTCATTCTGTTCAGGGCCATTCCCCGAACAGCCAGCAAGAACGGCAATGGCGGCCACAGCCACGGAAATCATAGGCAAAATTCGCAACGGACCACCCTCTCATCCACTTGCCCGCAGCTTATGCTGCTTTCCGGTAACGCTAACATTCTACGGTCGCCATAAGCAAGAACGACGTGCCGCTCGCGATCGAACACTTGCCGTGGCATACCGGGTTATGCTGTCGTTATTCATCCTCGCGCTCCAAACCCCCGAACGGTTGTCGACGGACCTCGACATGCGCCCACCAGCCGCGGGAGAAGTTGGAGCGGCGGAACGGCGCGCGGCGCGGCAGGTGCCAGCGATCGTCGAAGTCTGCCGAAACGCCCTTGCAACGAGCGACCCCGACGGGTTCATCAAAGCGTTCGCGGATCGCAACGGACTGTCCAGTTACGGACGGGTTTCGCTGTCGACACAGTGCCAAATTTACCAAAAGGGAGTGACCGACGGGGAGGCTCTCAATCAGTCCCGTACGAAGTAGCCCGCGCAGGTATAGCGCAGGTCGATTCCGCGGCCCGTTCCAAGCCAACGCACTTTGGGTAGGCAACCGCCAAAACCCGAACTTCTGCCCGATTTGGATGTGCGTGGGTCAGCGGCAAAGGAACCAGCCGTAACGCAAAAACTTCGTTATTTTACATGTACTTACTAATCCGCTTCAGTAGCCTTCGTAATGCGGGGGTCACAGGTTCGAGTCCTGTAAGCGGCACCACCCCTTCCAGTAGGAATCTTCGGCACTTGCTCGCGAAAGGGCGTTCGGTTGGGAAGCCGCTTGGGTCGCCCTGAATAGGGAACTGGGGCCGACTTACGCTATACCCCTTTTAAGCAGGGACGCAGCTAGCGACCGGGCTAGTTGTTTGATCCCACGGTTTGATGGTGCGATCCTTTCGTTGGAATGGAAGGAAGCCGTATGGGACAGGTACGTCATGGGTGCGCCACGACCACGCACGCCGTCCGAGCAGCAATACAGCTTGTCGCAAGCTTCGCTCACGACGCTGAGCCGTGAGTTGGGGATCAATCCCAAGACCGTGGCCAAATGGCGGAAGCGGGCCACGGTCGAGGATCTAAAGACCGGGCCGAAGGCCCCCCCATTCCACCACCTTGTCCGAGGCCGAAGAGGCGATGGTTGTGGCGTTCCGCCGGCACACGCTGCTGCCGCTCGACGACTGCCTCTACGCCCTGCAGCCGTCGATCCCGCATCTGTGAGCTGCTGCCGGTCTGGTAGACACGAGGTTAAGCTACCTGCGCCTGCCGCTCGAAGTCCATGGGGCTGAGATAACCCAGGGTCGAGTGGCGTCGCGTTGGATTGGACTTGCCCTGGAAAAGTGGAGAGTTCTCCTTAAGGTGAAAGGCGAACTCGATGACGAAGCAGCGACGGTTCACGAAGGAATTTGAAAACGAAGCGGTACGGCTGGCGGCGACCAGCGGACGCACGCAGCGCGAGATCGCGGAGGACCTGGGTGTTGGGTTATCGACGCTGGTGCGCTGGATCGGCCGCAGCCGGGATCGTTTGGTGGATACGCCGGATCAAACGCCGCAGGCAGATATGGCTGCCGAGTTGAAGCGGCTTCGGCGGGAGAACGAGATCCTCCGGCAGGAGCGCGATATATTGAAGCGGGCGACCGCTTTTTTCGCCCGGGAGGGAAGTCGATGAGGTTCCAGCTCGTCGATCGGGCGAAGAAGGATTTCCCGGTCCACCGCCTCTGCCGGGTGCTCGGCGTCAGCCAGAGCGGCTATTTCGCCTGGAAGGATCGGCCGGCCAGTCGGCGCCAGCGCGATGACATGGTAATGCTGGCGCATGTCCGCTCGGCGTTCGCGCTGTCGAACGGCACCTATGGCAGCCCGCGCATGACGCGCGAGTTGCAGGATGATGGCTTTGCCATCGGGCGGCGTCGCACGGCCCGGCTGATGCGCGAGAACGGCCTGCGCGGGCGGCAGAAGCGGCGGTTCAAGCGGACCACCGACAGCGAGCACGCCTGGCCGATCGCGCCGAACATGATCGACCAGGACTTCACCGCGGCGGCACCCAACCAGAAGTGGGGCGTGGACATCTCATACATCTGGACGCGGGAGGGATGGCTCTATCTGGCCGTGGTCATCGACCTCTTCTCCCGCCGCGTCGTCGGCTGGGCCGTCGGCGACCGACTGCACCGCGATCTGGCGCTGGCGGCGTTGCGCAAGGCCCTCGTCATGCGGCGTCCGCCCGAAGGGCTCATTCATCATTCGGACCGTGGCAGCCAATATTGTTCAGTGGAGTACCAGGCCGAACTGCGTCGCCACGGCATCCGTATCTCCATGTCGGGCAAGGGAAATTGTTACGACAATGCCATGGTTGAGACGTTCTTCAAGACCATCAAATCCGAGCTCGTATGGCGTACCGTCTTCTATACCCGTTACGAAGCCGCGGATGCCATTGCCCGCTATATCGACGGCTTCTACAACCCCGTCAGGCGTCATTCCGCGCTCGACTACACCAGCCCCTCGCAGTTCGAACGAACCGCGTCACGCTGAGCAAATGCCTCTCCACTTAAGCGGGGCAAGTCCAGCGACGGGCTGTATCGTTTGTCCGCTGCCAAGCGAGGAGATCCAGATCGATCTCCCGAAGCTGCGCATGGGTATCGAGCGCCTGTTGCGACAATCTTCCAGCGATCTTTGCCGCTTCCCTCGGCACGGGAGGCCCCTCGCCGTCAATGATCTTGCTCGCCATCTCCAACGCCAGACGAATGCCTTGAGGAATGTTGATGCCGAACTCGGCAAGCAGTGCCCGCACCATGTTGACGAGCTGCGTCCGTTGCTTGACCAGCAGGTCGCGCGCCCGATGACGATCCCGTTCGCCGAGGTCCAG
>NZ_LMKP01000002.1 GCF_001421715.1 Sphingomonas sp. Leaf22 | reverse complement strand
TGCGGCCCCGCTTGATCAGGTCGGTCCCCTCGCACGCTGGACAACGCATCCTGTCCTCGCCGTCCAAATCAAAGGAACACAGAAGAATCCAAAACGCGCCTCGTGTAAACAGTCCCCGCGAAGGCGGGGGTCCAGAGCCAAGCAAAGCAACCGCTTGCGCTGACGGCCCTGGACCCCCGCCTTTGCGGGGATACGCCGGAGGTAGGCGTTCGGCGCGTTCGCAAGGCTTCGCTCCGGATCAGAAGCGGAAGCGGACGCCCAGCGAATAGACCCGTTCGAGATACTGGATCTGTCGGGTATAGACGTCCCCAGCATCGTTGAACTGTCGCGTGCGCTTGATCGGGTTGCCGAGCAGGTTGACGATATCGAACGCCAGCGTGACGTTCGGCACCGGCGTCAGCGTCGTCGAGAAGTCGAGCTGGCCCCGCCCCTTTTCGATGACGGCGCGGGTGCGCGGCGATCCGTCGGCACCGACGTCGAGCGGTTCGACGCTGTAATAGCTGACGAAGTCCGACCGGTAGTTATACGCAAGCCGCGCCGAGAAGAACGAGCGTTCGTAGAGGCCGACGAGGTTCCCCGACCATTCCGACACGCCGGTGAACGGCACGCGCGTGCCCGCGACGTTGGGCGACGCGCTGAGCCCGGTCGCCAGATCGCCGCGCGCGTCGATATAGGTCGCGTTCGCCTGAACCCCGAAGCCGCGCATCCATTCGGGCAGGCTGTCGATGTCGAGGAAGCTGGTGAAGGCGAGTTCGGCACCGTTGAACCGGGTCTTGCCGGCGTTTTCGGGTCGGTCGAAGCGCGACGGTCCATAGCCGAGATCGACCGGGGCAATCGCCACGCGCGAAATGAACCCCTGCGCATCGCGGCGGAACAGCGCGCCGGTCAGCGACCCGGTACGCGAGAAATACCATTCGAGGCTGACGTCGTAATTGTCCGAGGTCAGCGGGTTCAGATCGGGATTGCCGCCCGAAATGTTGCGCAGGTTGCTGTTAGGGTCGTTCGGGTTCGGCGGATTATTGGGATCGATGACCGGCGGCGGCCCGACGGTCAGGGTCGGGTTCAGATCGAAGAAGTTCGGCCGGGTCCGGGTCTGGGTATAGGCCAGCCGCATCTGCAGTTCGTCGTTGAAGCGCACGCGTGCGCTGACGTTCGGCAGGTAATCGGTATATTCGTTTTCGGCGACCACCGGGCTGAAGGTCGGGTTGGCGGGATCGGTTTCGTCGCGCGCGAAGCCGCCGATCCGCGTCTTGGTCTTGACCGCGCGCAGCCCGACCAGGCCGTCGACGGTCATCGTCGAACCCAGATCGAACCCGTATTTGATCTGCGCATAGGTCGCGTACGCCTTTTCATTGGCGCGGAAATTCTCGGTCGGATTGAACGCGGGATTTCCCTCCGGCGCGCCGAAGAAGGATCGCAGTTCGGCGATGTTCGACCGGATGCTGGGTTCGGTGATCGACGCGAACGTCCGGACCGGAAAGGCATTGTCGAATTTGAACGCGGGCCGGGTCGAGCCGATGTCGATCGGCAACGCCGAGATCGGGATACGCTGATCGGTCAGCGGGCTGCCGTTCAACGTGCTGATATAGGGCGCGCCGCGATCGCGATTGGCGTCGCGGTCGTTGTAGCGGAACCCGACCTTGAATTCGCGGAAGAACCCTTCGCCAAGGTCGTACTGCGCATCGAAGCGGGTCTGGATATCCTTGCCGCTGACCTTCAGAAATTCCTGAAAGAAGCCGCGCGTCAGGAAATTGGCGGGATCGGTCACGTCGAAATCGACGAAGTTGAAACTCGGCCCGCCATAATTGCCGCTGGGCGTTTCGAACACGACGTTGCGGGTCGGCGAACTGGCGAACAGATAGTCGATATTGTTCAGATTGAAGGTGTAGGCGCTGTCAGTATAGGCGATATCGGCCGACAGCCGCAGCCGGTCGCGGGTCCAGGTCGCGCCGCCGCCGACCTGATAGGTGTCGGTGCGGCCGTTGGCGGAGGTGAAATAGCCGTCCGGCGTGTTCGCACCGACCACGGTCGCGCTCTGCGCGATGGTCGGATTGCCGTCGCGCGTCGTCAGGTTGTTGAGGCGGAAGGCGTCGCCGCCGAAGATCGGCACGAACATCCACTGGTTGGAGTCATGGCCGCGATAGCCCTGATACAGGCCGTCGACATAGATTTCGAGTTCGGAGCTCGGCCGCCACTGAAACGCGGCGTTGGCCGATGGCCGGAACCGCTTGCCGTTGCTGGTGAAGCGTCCCTGCGCGTCGGGATAGCGGACGCCGCCGACGCCGGCATTGGCGGCGCTGGTCGTACCGATCACCAGCGACTGTTCGCGCGTCGCGTCGAGATAGTTGAGTCCGACATAGGAGGCGTTGACCAGCAGCCCCATCTCGCCGATGCCGGTGTTCCAGCGCCCGCTGACCAGGAGGTTGCCGTTCCACGTCAGTCCGCCCGATTGCTCCCAGTTCACGCCGTTGAGCGAGCCGGAGATTTCGAGGCCCTTGAAATCGAACGGCCGGCGGCCGCGGACATTGACCTGTCCACCGATGCCGCCCTCGATCAGGTTCGCGGTGCTGGACTTGTAGACTTCCAGCGCGGCGACGGTGCCGGCCGGAAAATCCTGAATCGCGACGAAGCGGCCTTCGGCGGTGAAGATCTCGCGCCCGTTATAGGTGGTGCTGATATCGGGCAGGCCACGGATCTGGACTCCGGCCGCCTCGCCCGCGCCGCGCGTCACCTGCACGCCGGTCACGCGCGCAAGGGCGGCGGAGGCGAAGGTGTCGGGCAGCTTGCCGATATCCTCGGCGACGATCGCATCGACGATGCCGTCGGAATTGCGCTTCAACTGCTGCGCCGATTGCAGGCTGCGGCGCAGGCCGGTGACGACGATGTCGCCATCGTCGGTCGTGCTTTCCCGTGCCGATGGCGCGGGTGCGGTCGGGCTGACCGACTGGTCGGACGGCGTGGTGGGCTTGGGCGTTTCCTGCGCCGTGCCGACCTGCGCCAGCGCGGCCGCCGGCAGCAGGGCGGTGAGCGCCGCCAGCATCGATACCGAGCCTCGCAATACAGGCTTGTCGATCATAGTTCCTCCCCAGCGGTCATGGCCGGACGATCTCGCGCCGCCGGTCCACTTCGACCTATCAGCGGTGGCGCACGTTCACAATACGGTTATATGTGATAATTGAAAACGGTTACAGAAGAAGCACTTCGGCCAATATCCCGGGCAACGGGTGCGCCGGACAAGCGACATGAACGGGAGAGAATGGATGAAGCGATTTGCCGCCGCGCTGCTGGGTGCGATCATGTTGACGCTGTCGCCCGCGCAGGCGCGCGACCGCTGGACCGAGGCGCAGGCCGATGCGTGGTATGCCAGGCAGCCATGGCTGGTCGGGGCGAACTACACGCCCGCCAGCGCCATCAACCAGTTCGAGATGTGGCAGGCCGAGACGTGGGACCCGAAGCGGATCGATTACGAGCTGAACCTGGCGCAGGCCATCGGCATGAACACGATGCGCGTGTTCCTGCACGACCAGCTGTGGACGCAGGACCCGGAAGGCTTCAAGCGGCGGATCGACGAATTTCTCCAGATCGCGGCACGGCACAAGATCAAGCCGCTGTTCGTGCTGTTCGACAGCTGCTGGGACCCGAACCCGAAGCTCGGGCCGCAGCATCCGCCGATCCCCGGTGTCCATAATTCGGGCTGGGTACAGGGGCCGGGCATGGCGGGGCTGCGCGACAAGAGCCGCTATCCGGCGTACAAGGCCTATGTGCAGGGGGTGATCGCCGCCTTCGGGCGCGACGACCGCGTGCTCGGCTGGGACGTGTGGAACGAGCCCGACAATGGCGCCGACCAATATCCGGGGCAGGACGGCAAGGAGCCGCTGGTCCGCGCGCTGCTGGCGCAGGTGTTCGACTGGGCGCGCGACGCCGATCCGATGCAGCCGATCACCTCGGGCGTCTGGATCGGGCAGGACTGGACACCGGGTGGCAAGGGATCGGCGATGGAAAAGCTGCAACTCGGCCAGTCGGACGTCATCACCTTTCACGACTATAGCTGGCCGGAGACGTTCGAGGGGCGCATCCGGCAATTGCTGCCGTACAAACGCCCGATCATCTGCACCGAATATATGGCGCGCGGGAACGGGTCGACGTTCGACGGGTCGCTGCCGATCGCCAAACGCTATCAGGTCGGGATGATGAACTGGGGCTTCGTCGACGGAAAGACGCAGACGCGGTTGCCGTGGGACAGCTGGCAGAAGCCCTATGTGATGGCCGAGCCGACCATCTGGTTCCACGAGGTGTTCCGTGCCGACGGAACCCCCTATCGCACTGCCGAGACCGACCTGATCCGCCGGCTCGCGACGTCGCCCAAGGGGATCGTGCCGGATAGCGCCGCCGCCATGGCGCCCATGCCGACGCGTCGCCGCCGCTGAGTCCACCGCTGCCCGCCACCGCTGCCGACCATCGGTGGCGGGGGTGGCGGGGGTTCGAAATCCTAAGGTGTTGGTAACGCTTTTGCCCTACGCTGCGCTCTTCCACGGGGAGTCGCCGGTGCATCTCTCGATTTCGACCAAGGTAACCGTCGCGTGCACAGCGGTGCTGTTGCCGTCGCTGTTGCTGCTGGCGAGCTGGCTGCACATCGGCGCGGAGGTCGGCGATGCGGCGGGGCATATCGGGCATCTGACCGAATTGCTGCGCGGGCAGGACCGGCAGGATGCCGCGCAGCAGGCGCTGCGGCTGTCGATCGGCGACGCGACCCGGCTGGCCGAGCGGCACGGCACCGTGCCCGACGCGCAGTGGCGCGCGCTGTCCGCCGATCTGCGGGCGTTCCGCGCGCTGAACAACGTCACGACGAACGATCCAGACCGGTCGCTGCCGCCCGAGTTGCGGATCGCGCTGGCGCGGACCCGCGCGGCGACGCTGGCGTTCGTGCCGATCGGCAGGGAACTCGTCGATACCGCCCGGTCGGACCCCGACGGGATCAGGCCGGCGATGCCGCGGTTTCTCGACGCGCTGAAGGCATTGGAAGCCGAACGGACGAAGACCCGCGATGCGATGGGCCGCGCGATCGGCGACGCGGCCGACGATGCGGTCGCGCTGAACCATCGCGGTACCTTTCGCGCACTGTTGAGCGCGGGTGCGGTCATCCTCGCCCTGCTGGTCATGGCGTTGTGGCTGCATCTGCGCGTCATCGAACCGCTGACGTCGATCGCCGGTATCCTGCGGGCATTCCGCGCCGACCGTCCGGTCGGGCAAAGCGTACCCTGCCTCGACCGGCAGGACGAGGTCGGCGATCTGGCCCGCGGCGTTTCCGAATATCACAAGGCGATGGAGGCACAGCGCAGCGCGCAACGCCGCGTCGACTTCCTTGCCCATCACGATGCGCTGACCGGCCTGCCCAACCGGTTGCTGTTCGAAAACCGGCTGTCGCACGAACTGCTGCGGGCGCGGCGGACGGGCGAAAGGGTCACGCTGTTCGCGATCGACCTCGACGAGTTCAAGAGCATCAACGACCGGTGCGGCCATGCCGGTGGCGACGATGCGCTGCGTCGCGCGGGCAAGCTGTTGTCGGGCTGCGTGCGTGCCAGCGACCTGGTCGCGCGGATCGGGGGCGACGAATTCGCGATCATCCAGGTCGCACCGGCGCAACCTGCGGCGGCGGAGGCGTTGCTGCGGCGGATCGCCCGGGCGACCGACGCCACACTGAGCGCCGATGTCCCGATCCAGATGAGCATCGGCGTCGCCATCGCCGCCCCCGATCAAAGCGGCGACGACCTCCACAACCTTGCCGACATGGCGCTGTATCGTGCCAAGTCGGACGGACGGAATACCGCACGGTTCTTCGACACCAGCCTGCTGGAGGAGGTCAGCCTGCGCAGCCGGCTGGGCCGCGATCTGGAACGGGCGATCGATGCGCACCAGTTGCACGTCGCGTATCAGCCGATCGCGACGCCCGATGGCCGGATCGCCGGGTTCGAGGCGCTGCTGCGCTGGACCCATATCGATCTGGGCAATATTCCGCCCGACGTCTTCATTCCGATCGCGGAAGCGACGGGTCAGATCGGCCGCATCGGCCATTGGGTCGCCGATACCGCGATGGCGGCGGCGGCGCAGTGGCCCGAGCACATGCATCTGGCGCTCAACCTGTCGCCGCTGCAATTCCGCGATGCCGAACTGGCCGGCAACCTGCTGGAACTTGCCGCACGGCATGGCGTGGCGACCCATCGGCTGGAACTGGAGGTGACCGAAAGCGCCACCCTTCTCGACCAGCATCGCCATGCGGTACACACGACATTGCGGCGGTTGCAGGCGGCGGGCGCGATCGTCGCGATGGACGATTTCGGTACCGGCCATGCATCGCTCAGCAATCTCAAGGAATTCACCTTCGACAAGCTGAAGATCGATCGCAGTTTCGTCGCGACGATGCTGTCCGACGCCCCTTCCGCCGTGATCGTCAAGGCGACGATCGGTCTCGGCAAGAGTCTGGGCATGTCGATCGTCGCCGAAGGGGTCGAGACCGCCGAACAGCTGGCGCAGCTGCGCGAATGGGGCTGCGACCTGTTGCAGGGCTATTTCATCGGCCGGCCGATGCGGGTCGTCGACCATCTGATCGCGCCCGTCGAAATGGCCGTCTGAGCGGCCGCCCGGACATAGCCGGCGGTACGGATGCCGCCAAAGCGTCCCCTTCCGGCTTATCCGAACAGGGAGCGAACGACGCGGCCTTGCGCGGCCGCCGCCGAGCGGCCAAGCAGCGGCGATGCGGATCGCTCTCTACGAACCCGAAATCGCCGGCAATGTCGGTGCGGTGATGCGGCTGGGCGCCTGTCTGGGCGTCGCCGTCGACCTGATCGAGCCAATGGGGTTCGCGTGGGACGATCGGCGGGTGCGGCGGACGGCGATGGATTATATCGACCATGTCTCGGTCGCGCGTCATACCGACTTCGCCACGTTCCGTTCGACCGTCGCACCACCGCGCCTGGTCCTGTTCACGACCAAGAGCGAGCGATCGGCCTATGACTTCGCCTTCCGGCCCGACGACGTGCTGCTGTTCGGCAAGGAGAGCGCCGGGGTGCCCGCCGACATCGCCGCGCTGTGCGACGAGCGCCTGCGCCTGCCGATCCGGGCGGAGGTGCGATCGATGAACCTCGCCACCGCCACCGCGCTCGCGCTGGGCGAGGCACTGCGCCAGACCGGCGGCCTGCCCGGCTGATCGCCGACCACTTCGCCCGATTGCGTACCGTCGCCGCCGAAGGACGGGGCGATCGGCAGGTTCGTGCGTTGTCCCGGCTTCCGGGATACTCCCCCGACAAGGATGATCGATCGAATGGCGGACAGGCCCGACATGGAAATCTCACGCCGCGGCGTGCTGGCGAGCGGCGCGATGGGTGCGGCCATTGCCGTGGCCCCGGCGGCTGCGACGGCGCAATCGGCACCTAAGCCCGCATCGCCGCCGACGATGCCGGTCCGCTTCCGGGTGAACGGCAAGCCGCAGCAGATGACGCTCGACACGCGCACCACCCTGCTCGATGCGCTGCGCGAACATCTGCACCTGACTGGTACCAAGAAGGGCTGCGATCACGGCCAATGCGGTGCCTGCACCGTGCTGGTCGGTGGCAAGCGCATCAATTCCTGCCTGACGCTGGCGGTGATGCACGAGGGCGACGAGATCGTGACGATCGAAGGGCTCGGCACGCCCGACAAGCTGCATCCGATGCAGGCGGCGTTCGTGAAGCATGACGGCTATCAATGCGGCTATTGCACGCCGGGACAGATTTGTTCGGCGGTGGCGGTGCTCGACGAAATCCGGCGCGGCGTGCCGAGCCATGTGCAGGCCGACCTGACCAAGCGTCCGGGCGCGACCAACATCGAAATGCGCGAGCGGATGAGCGGCAATATCTGTCGCTGCGGCGCATATTCCAACATCGCCGATGCCATGGCCGATGTGGCGGGAGCCAAGGCATGAGAGCCTTTACCTACGAACGCGCGCGTGATGCGGTGGCGGCGGCGCGGATCGTCGCCAGCCGGCCCGACGCGAAGTTCATCGCCGGCGGCACGAACCTGCTCGACCTGATGAAGCTGGAGATCGAGACGCCGACGCATCTGGTCGATGTGCAGGATCTGGGGTTCGACAGGATCGAGAAGACCCGCGACGGCGGTCTGCGGATCGGCGCGCTGGTGACCAACACCGATCTTGCCGCCGATGAACGGGTGCGGCGCGACTATGGCGTGCTGACGCGGGCGATCGTCGCGGGCGCGTCGGGACAGTTGCGCAACAAGGCGTCGACCGCCGGCAACCTGCTGCAACGGACCCGCTGCCCGTATTTCTACGACACCAACATGGCCTGCAACAAGCGCAAGCCGGGGTCGGGCTGTGCCGCGATCGGCGGCTATTCGCGGCAATTGGGCGTGATCGGCGTCAGCAATGCGTGCATCGCGACCTTTCCGGGCGACATGGCGGTGGCGATGCGTGTGCTCGACGCCAGCATCGAAACGGTCGATGGCGCCGGGGAGCGGCGCACCATTCCGATCGCCGACTTCCACCGCTTGTGGGGCGATCGGCCCGACATGGATACGGTGCTGAAGCCCGGCGAGCTGATTACCGCCGTCACCCTGCCCCGCCCGATCGGCGGCCGGCATTTCTATGAAAAGGTGCGCGACCGGGCCTCCTATGCCTATGCATTGGTATCGGTCGCGGCGGTGATCCAGCGCGACGGGTCCGGCCGCGTCGCATTCGGCGGGGTCGCGCCGCGGCCATGGCGGGTCGAGGCAGCCGACGCGCTGCTGCCGCAGGGGGCCGCCGCCGTCACCGCCCGCGCGTTTCAGGGGGCCACCCCCACCAGGGACAATGCGTTCAAGCTGCCGCTCGCCACCCGCGCGCTGGCATCGGTCATCGCGCAAGCCAAGGCATAATCCATGCAGTTCGACACTCCCGCGACGACCAATCCCATCGACCGGATGAAGGTGGTCGGCCGCGCGCACGACCGCATCGACGGTCCGCTGAAAACGACCGGCCGTGCGCCCTATGCCTATGAGCATCAGGGCATCGCCAACCAGGCCTATGGCTATATCGTCGGGGCGGCGGTGGCGAAGGGGACGATCCGGTCGATCAACCTGGACGCCGCGAACGCCGCGCCCGGCGTGCTGACGATCGTCACCGCCCAGAATGCCGGCAAGCTCGGCAAGGGGCAGATGAATACCGTCAAGCTGCTCGCCGGGCCGCAGGTCGACCATTATCATCAGGCGGTGGCGCTGGTCGTTGCCGAGACGTTCGAACAGGCGCGCGCCGCCGCCGCGCTGGTGCGCGTCGACTATGCGCGGGCACCGGGGCAATATGATCTGGACGAGGCGCTGAAAGGCGCGCCGCTCGCCGAAGGTGATGGCGGCGTCGCGCGGGTCGGTTCGTTCGACAGCGCCTTTGCCGCTGCACCGGTCAAGATCGATGCCGAATATACGACGCCCGACCACAGCCATGCGATGATGGAGCCGTTCGCGTCGATCGCGGCGTGGCAGGGCGACGAACTGACGGTGTGGACGTCGAACCAGATGATCGACTGGGGTCGTGGCGATCTGGCGAAGACGCTGGGTATTCCCAAGGACAAGGTCACGGTGATGTCGCCCTATGTCGGCGGGGGGTTCGGCGGGAAGCTGTTCCTGCGCGCCGATGCCGTGCTGGCGGCGCTGGGGGCGAAGGCGGCGAAGCGGCCGGTGAAGCTGGCCATGCAGCGGCCGATGATGGTCAACAACGCGACCCACCGCCCGGCGACCCGCCAGCGTATCCGCATCGGTGCGCGCCCCGACGGAACGATCACCGCGATCGCGCATGAAAGCGGGTCGGGCGATCAGCCGAACGGCGGCCCCGAAGCGGCGATCAACCAGACCAAGCTGCTCTATGCCGGGGCGAACCGTCTCACCGCGATGCGGCTGGCGGTGCTGAATTTGCCCGAAGGCAATGCGATGCGCGCGCCGGGCGAAGCGCCGGGGATGATGGCGCTCGAGATCGCGATGGATGAACTGGCCGAGAAGCTGCGGATCGATCCGATCGCGCTGCGGGTGAAGAACGATACGCAGGTCGATCCCGCAAAGCCCGAACGGCGCTTTTCGCAGCGGCAACTGGTCCGGTGTCTGGAGGAAGGGGCGCAACGCTTCGGCTGGTCGCGGCGGAGTGCGACGCCGGGACAGGTGCGCGACGGAAAATGGCTGGTCGGGATGGGCGTCGCCTCCGCCTTCCGCAATCACATGAACATGACGTCGGGCGCGCGGGTTCGGCTGGGTCGCGACGGCGTGGTCACGGTCGAAACCGACATGACCGATATCGGCACCGGCAGCTACACGATCATCGCCCAGACCGCGGGCGAAATGATGGGCGTGCCGGCCGAGGCGGTCGTGGTGCGGCTGGGCAGTTCGGCATTCCCGGTATCCGCCGGATCGGGCGGGCAATGGGGTGCGGCGAATGCGACCGCCGGGGTCTATGCGGCGTGCGTGCAACTGCGCGAACAGGTGGCGCAGCGGCTGGGGATCGACCCGGCCACGGCCGACTTCACCGACGGCAAGGTCAGCGGCGGCGGGCGCTCCGCCGATCTGCGCGCGGCGGCGGCCGGCGGCGACCTGATCGCCGAGGACAAGATCGAATTCGACAAGCTCGACAAGACCTATCAAATGGCGACGTTCGGCGCGCATTTCGTCGAGGTCGGGGTTGATGCCTATACCGGCACCACCCGTATCCGCCGGATGCTGGCGGTGTGTGCGGCGGGTCGAATCATCAACCCCAAATCGGCGCGCAGTCAGGTGATCGGCGCGATGACGATGGGCGCGGGATCGGCGCTGATGGAGGAACTGGCGGTCGACAAGCGGTTCGGTATGTTCGTCAACCACGACCTCGCCAGCTATGAGGTGCCGGTCCATGCCGACATCCCGCATCAGGAGGTCGTGTTCCTCGACGAAGCCGATGACAAGGCGAACCCGATGAAGGCCAAGGGCGTCGGCGAACTGGGCATGTGCGGCGTCGCCGGCGCGGTGGCGAATGCGGTCTATAACGCGACGGGCGTGCGGGTTCGCGACTATCCACTGACGCTGGAAAAGCATCTGGAGCGGTTGCCGGCGGTGGTTTGACGGATGACGGCAAACTATTCGTCACCCCGGGCTTGACCCGGGTTCCCGCTTTTTAGCAGCTGTCGAAGAAGAAGCGGGACCCCGGGTCAAGCCCGGGGTGACGTGTGCGTTGGGGTCAAAACGCCTTCACCACCTCCACCGCGTAGATGTGCGTGGCACCTTCGAAATTGCCGCGAAACACGACCCATTTGGCGTCGGGGGTGAAGGTCATGTTCGGCTCCAGCCGGTAATCGTGGCGGCGCATGTCGACCAGCTTCTCGACGTCGAGCGTCCCCGGCACGATCAGGGCGTCGGCATTGGCGGCGTGGATGTCGGCTACGTCGGGGATCGCCCGGGGCGTGAAGAGATAGAGATATTTGCCATCGGGGGCATGGGCGACCATCTCGCTGTCGCCGCCGTCGCCGGAGAAGCGCCGGCCGCCGGGCATCTGATTGTAATGGACCGACCACTGGTTGCGGTCGACCTTGTACCAGTGGCGCTTGGCCGTCGACAGGTCGTAGCCGGCGAGCCAGAACACCTCGCCGCGCGGGGTTTGCAGGTCGTACCAGATCGTCCTGCCATCGGTCGAAAAGAATTCGTGGCCGGCGATTTCCATGTTCATCGTGCGGGTGTGGATCAACTGCTTGCCGGTGCCGTCGGTCCGGATCGTCCAGATGCGGTCGACCTTGTGCCACGGTCCTTCGTGGCAATACAGGATACGCTGCGGATCGGTGGGCGAGAACTGGATATGGTTCAGCCAGTCGGTCGATGCGGTGACGACGCGGCGCTGGCCGGTGCGCAGGTCGATGGTGAAGATTTCCATCGGGATGCCTGCTTCCAGCCGTTCGTTCAGCCGCCGCTCCTTGGCCTCGGCGAAGCTGTAGGGCGTGCCGTCCGCTCGGATGGCGCGATAGTCCGCCTCGCCCGGTCCGACGACGCGGCCGGGGGTGTGGCGCTGGTCCTGCCGCGTGCCGTCGGGACGAAGCGCGCCTTCGCCGAGCGCGACCTGACCCAATAGCAGCGTTTCATCGGCGTTGATCGAACCGATCGAGCCGCCGGGAATGCCGGCGACCTTGCGGGTCCGGCCGCTGTCGATGTCGACCGCGAAGACGGTGGAGGGGCCGCTGGCGTCGTTGCGCAGCTGCCTGGCGTAATAGGCGGTTCGCGTCCGCCGGCCGGTGAATAGCAGCGTCACGCCCTTCTCGCGGACCAGCGGCTTCAGGTCCCACGTCTTCAGATCGACCGTCGCGATACCGTCGGGGACGCTGACCACCATCCGGTCGCCCTGCGGAGTGTAACTGTTCTGGTGGAAATACAAGGTGGTGCTGTCGGGCACGCGGCTGATGCGGATCACGCGGTGGCCGGTCAGGCGGTCGACCCACTGCGGGGCCGGTTCGGCCAGCGCAGGCACCGCCCCCAGCAGCATGGCGACAAGGCCGAGGATGATCGGGGTCCGCATCGCACTCTCCAAACGCACTTGTGATTATTCCACATAGTATGATAGCTCTTCACATATTGAGCATGACGAACCGGGCGACGCAAGCCCGGACCATGCCAGGGAGAGAGCGCGCGTGATATCCGCCCCACCAGCCAAGCGTCCGGTACGGCTGATAAACTACCTGGCCTATGGGTCGAACGACGTGCTGGGCGCGGGTTCGATGGCAGTGATTTCGGGCTGGGTGCTGATCTTCTATACCCAGTTTTGCGGGCTGACCGCCGGACAGGCCGCGTTGATCTTTGCCGTCGCCCGTATCCTCGATGCGATCGCGTCGCCGGTGATCGGCTATCTCTCCGACCATTTCGGCACGACGGCGCTGGGGCGGCGGTTCGGACGGCGGCGCTTCTTCATCCTTGCGGCCATCCCGCTGCTGCCGAGCTTCGCGCTGATGTGGCTGCCGGGCATGAGCTTCTGGTATTATCTGGTCAGCTATGTCGGGTTCGAGCTGGTCTATGCGATGGTCATCATCCCGTACGAAACGCTCGCCGCTGAAATGTCGACGGACTATCGGACCAAGGCGAAGTTCGCCGGATTTCGCATCCTGTTCGGGCAGACCGCCGCGATCCTCGCGGGGTTCCTGCCATTGTGGCTCATCAACTATCTGGGCCGCGACAGTGCGCAGACGTTTTTCTACATGGGGGTGATCTTCGCGGCGCTGTTCATGGCGACCGCGGGCTTCCTGTATCGGTTCAGCTGGGAACGGCCCCTGCCCCCGCAGGCCGGGCCCCGCGCGAATGCCGGGGTCGGATCGGCGTTCAGGGCGCTGTATCGCAACCTGTTCTCGACGATGCGCATCCGCGCGTTCCGGCTCCATCTGGGCATGTATCTGGGCGGGTATATCAGTCAGGATATCTTCAACGCCGCCTTCACCTTCTTCGTGATCTTCGCGCTTGCGGGTACGACCGCGATGGCGTCGGGGCTGCTGGGGACGATGTATATCGTCCAGTTCGTGGCGGTGGTGATCGCGATCAATCTGGCGCTGAGGGCGTCTCCGGCCTTTGCCTATCGGCTGGCGGCGGTCACCTTCGGCCTTGGCGTGATCGTGCTGCTGTCGCTGTGGGCCGGCGGGACGACCGCGACCAGCCCGCTCATCTATCTGGCGATCGGCTTGGCCGGTCTGGGGCGCGGGGCGCTCAACTATATTCCGTGGGCCACGTACAATTACATGGCCGATGTCGACGAGATCGTGACCGGTCAGCGGCGGGAGGGCAGCTTCGCCGGCGTCATGACCTTCGTTCGCAAGGCGACGCAGGCAGCGGCGGTGGCGGGGGTCGGCCTTGTCATCCAGGCGGGCGGCTTCGTATCGGGCGCGCAGACGCAGACGCCGGCGGCGATAAACACCATCGCGCTGCTGCTGGGCGTCGGGACGCTCGGGGTGCTGGTGGCGGGTATCGTCGTGTCGCTGCGCTTCCGGCTCGATCCGCGGACCCATGCGATCCTGATGGAGGAGATCGAACGGCTGCGTGCCGGCGATTCCACGCCCCCCGATCCGCTGCACAAGGCGGTGGTCGAGGATCTGTCGGGATGGCCGCACGATCGGCTGTGGGGCAATAATCCGGTCGCGGCGAAAGTCGCGTGATCTGGGCGGCGCTGCTGGCGCAGGCGACGGCGGCCAGTGCGCCGGTGCCGTTGTGGCGCGATCCGGTGCATGACGGCGCGGCCGATGCGTCGACGGTACGCGATCCGGCGACCCGCGAATGGGTGATGTTCTACACCAATCGTCGCGCCGATCTGCCGCTGACCGACGAGAAGGACGTGTCGTGGGTGCATGGCACCGCCATCGGCATCGCCCGGTCGACCGACGGCATTCGCTGGCGCTACGGTGGCACGGCGTCGATCCCGCAAGCCTGTACGGGCGCGACGCTGTGGGCACCGGAGGTGCAGCGGATCGGCGGGCGCTGGCATATGTGGGTGACGGTGGTGCCGGGGGTGTTCAAGGACTGGAACGCGCCGCGCTTCCTCGTCCATCTGACCAGCCGCGACCTGAAGCAGTGGGACTGTGGCGAGCGGGTCGATCTCGGGTCCGACCGGGTGATCGATGCCAGCGTCGCAGTGCTGGGGCCGAACCGGTATCGGCTATGGTTCAACGACGAACGCGCGGGCAAGGCGATCAGATATGCCGATAGCCGCGACCTGACGCACTGGAGCGTCAAGGGGACGGTTACCGATACGCCGGGCGAGGGACCGAAGGCATTCCAGTGGCACGGCAAATGGTGGCTGGTCAGCGATGCGTGGAAGGGGCTGCTGGTCCAGCGATCGACCGACGCGACGCACTGGACCCGGCAGCCGGGCTATCTGCTGGCCGATGCCGGGCGGCGGCCAACCGACCGGGCCAAGGGGCAGCATCCCGATATCGTCGTCGTCGGCGACCGGGCGTGGATCGTCTATTTCGTGCATCAGTCGGGTGAGGCGCAGGCCGTGCGCGATCCGCGCTGGCACCGGCGCAGCGTGTTGCAGATCGCCGAATTGCGCGAGCGCGACGGTGTGCTGTCCGTCGATCGGGACGCGCCGGTGGTCCGGCCGCTGCGATAGGGTCGGACACCGGCCGCATCCCTTCGAAACCGGCCAACGGAACAAGGGGTTGCGTGTGCCGCCCGGCCTCCGACCGCTACCGCCCGATCGTGTTCCCATAACCGATCACGATCGTCGCCAGCACCAGCAGGGCGACCCCGCCCCACACCATCGCCCGGGTGCGCGGTGCGGCATCCTTCCATTCGCGCAGGGCAAAGCCCCATAGCGTGCCGAAGATGATGATCGACGCCATGTGCAGCGTCCAGCTCGAAAAGCCGAACCGGCCCATCTGGCTTTCGCCCATGGTGTAGAAGAAGAACTGGAAATACCAGGCGGTACCGGCCAGCGCGCACAGCGCGAAGTTGCGCCCCATCGGCGCGCCCGCCGCCTTGCCGCGACCGACCCATTCGCCGCCGCTGCGGTTGCGGACGATCAGGATCGCGCACCACACCGCATTGGTCAGCAGCCCCCCGAACATGACGAGGCACAGCACCGGCAGGCCGGTCCAGAGCGGTCCGGTGCCGGCGGCGGCCGACAGCGCCTTGATCGGTTCGCCGGCGGCCAGACCGAAGGCGAAGCAGGCCGACATGATCCCGGCAAAGATCGCGACGACGATCCCCTTGCGGAAATCGAACTCGGCGACGGCCGCCGCCTTCTGTTCGGGCGACAGCGCCTGATCCTTCTTCGCGCCGGCCAGCGCGACGACGACGATCCCGGCGAGCGTCAGGGCAAGGCCGAGCAGGATGATGTTGCCCGACACGCTGTCGAGCAGCTTGGCCGCGAACTCGCCCGCGAACAGCGGCGGGATCAGCGTCCCGAAGACGGTGCAGAGCCCCAGCACCACCGCCATGCCGAGCGACAGGCCGAGATAGCGCATGACCAGCCCGTAGCCGAGCCCGCCGAACCCCCAGAGCACGCCGAAGAAGATCGGCCACAACAGCGTCGGCAGCGGCGTCGCGGCCAGGACGCCGAGCAGGTCGTGGGTCTGGATACTCGCGAAGAACCATGGCGCGAGCACCCATGAGAACAGGCCGCCGGTCAGCCAGTAAATCTCCCACGACCAGCGTCGCACCCCGCGATAGGGGACGTAGAAGCTGGCCGACGCGAACCCGCCGAGCCAGTGATAGACGACGCCGGTCAGCGGATTGGGGGTCATATGGTCAGCCCCAGGCGATAGAGCCGGTTGGCGTTGCCGGCAAACATCGCGCGCCGCTCGGCGTCGGTGAAGTCGTTGGTGATGGTGTCATAGGCACCCAGCGTCGCGGCGAAGCTGCCGAACAATTTGTCGGTCGGAAAGTCGCTCGCGACCATCGCCCGGTCGGTGCCGAACAGGTCGATCGCGGTCAGGACCAGCGGGCGCGCCTGTTCGAGTGTCCACGGGCGATGGGTGAAGCCGACGCCCGACAGCTTGATCGCAACATGCGGCAGCGCGGCGAGCGCGGCCAGGCCGTCGCGCCATTCGGCTTCCTCGGTCGGAACGCACATGCCCATATGGTTGAGCATCACCGGCGTTTCGGGGTGGCGTTCGATCAGCCGGGCGAGACCCGGAAACTGGTCGGGATAGGCTTGCAGGTCGAAACTGAGACCGTGCGCCGCGAGGCGGGCATAGCCCCTGCCCCATGCCGCGTCCTGCGTTACGTCGCGGGGCGTGTAGGTGCGGCGGGGATCGGGGTGCCAGTTGACGATATGGCGGATGCCGCGAACGTTGGGATGTGCGGCATGGCCGGCAAGCAGGGTGTCGACGTTCGGATCGGACAGGTCGGCGAACGCGACGATCGCGTTCGGCGACCCTTCGCGGTCGGCCATCGACTGTAGCCAGCGCGTTTCGTCGAGCGCGGCGGCGGGGTCCGCACCGGCATCGACATGGACGATGCCGCGGACGTCCCAGTCGCCGGCGTCGGCGCGGTAGTCGTTCAGGCGATAGGTCTTCGCGATCGATTCGACCGAGCCGTTCGGGCTGTCCTCCGCAAAGGGAGGCGTCAGCCATGGGTAACGGATGTGGTCGAGGTCCCACAGATGGACATGGGCGTCGATGAAGGGGAGTTTGTTCATGGCGTTGCTCTCCCGGTTTACTGTCGCCCCCTGCCCGCCTGCCCCCTCCACTCCGTTTGCTTCGAGCGGAGGTTCGAGCCTGTCGAGAACCGAAGTCGAGAAGGCGGTGCCTCCAGCGACCCGTTCTCGACGGAGGCTTCTCGACCTCGCTCGAAGTTGCTCGAACCGAACGGAGTGGGTGGGGATAGGTTTACATCAATACGTCGTCCGCCCGCCCGACGTGTCGAACACCGACCCGGTGGTGAAGCTGCATTCCTCGCTGGCCATGAAACACACCATCGCCGCGCTTTCGTCGACCTCGCCCAGCCGCCCCATCGGGATTTTCGAGCGCATGTAATCGACCTGGCTCTGCGGCAATTGCGCGAGGATCGGGCTTTCGAACGTGGCGGGGGTCAGCGCGTTGGCGATCACGCCCTTGCCGGCCAATTCCTTGCCGAGCGACTTGGTGAAGCCGATCACCCCAGCCTTGGTCGCCGAATAGGCGCTGGCATTGGGGTTGCCTTCCTTGCCCGCGACCGAGGCGACGTTGACGATCCGGCCAAATCCGTTCGCCAGCAGGTGCGGCACGACGGCGCGGTTGCAATAGAACAGGCCGTTCAGGTTGACGTTCACGACCTGCAACCAGTTGTCGATCGGGAATTCATGCACCGGCACGGTCGCACCGGTGATGCCGGCCGAACAGATCAGGATATCGACCTTGCCCAGCGCGGCCACGCTGTCCGACGCAGCGGCGGCGACCGCCGCCGCGTCAGATACGTCGAGGCGGACGCCGTGCAGACCGACACGCCGACAGGTTTCCTCCAGCGCGGGGTTCATGTCCCACACCGATACCTGCCCGCCCTCTGCGACGATACGTTCGGCGACCGCGAGGCCGAGGCCCGATGCGCCACCGGTGATGATCGCGCTGCGTCCGGCGAACCGCCCCGAATAGGTCATCCGAGCACCGCATCGCCAAGGTTGCGCCATTCGACGACCTGCTGGTTCTGTTCGCCAAGACCGGCGATGCCCAGCTTCATCGTGTCGCCCGCCTTCAGATAGATGGCGTTCGGCTTCTTGCCCTCGCCAACACCCGGCGGCGTGCCGGTGATCATCACGTCGCCCGGATAGAGCGTGATATATTCGCTGACGTACGAGATCAGTTCGGCGACGTCGAAGATCATCGTCTTCGTATTGCCGGTCTGCATCCGCTCGCCATTCACGTCGAGAAACATGTCGAGATCCTGGTGGTCGCCCACCTCGTCGGGCGTCACCAGCCAGGGGCCGACCGGACAGAAGGTGTCATGGCCCTTGCCCTTCGACCACTGGCTGCCGCGCTGCTTCTGGTTGAAGCGTTCCGACACGTCGTTGGCGATCGCAAAGCCGGCGACGTGCGAAAGCGCGTCTTCCTTCGACACATAGCGCGCGGTCTTGCCGATCACGACGGCCAGTTCGACTTCCCAGTCGGTATGGGTCGAATCCCTGGGGATCATCACCTCGTCGTTCGGCCCGGTCAGCGACGACAGCGCCTTCATGAACATCATCGGTTCGGCCGGCACCGGCAGGTTCGATTCGGCGGCGTGGTCGGCATAGTTCAGCCCGATCGCGACGATCTTGCCGATGCCCTTGACCGGGACGCCATAGCGCGGCGTGCCGTCGACTTGCGGAAGGCTGTCGATATCGACGTTCAGGCCGGCGATGCTGGCGACGGTGATGTCGTCGACCACGCCCGACAGGTCGCGGATCTGGCCGTTCGCATCGACGATGCCGGGCTTCTCGTCGCCCTGGGTTCCGTAGCGGCAGAATTTCATGGTCTCGTTCTCTCAGTGTTCGAAGGGACGGTGCATGGTCAGGTCGCGGTTCAGCTCGACCCCGAAACCGGGGGCATCGAGCCGCGAAGTCCGCATCCGTCCGTTTTCAGGAATGGGCTCGCCGATCAACTGCGGATGGAACATCGGCTGCACATGATCGGCTTCCGGTGCCATCATCAGATATTCGGCGAAGGGCGAATTGTGGCGGGTGACCACGAAATGGTAGCTGTAGACCGACGAGCCGTGCGGCACGACCAGCTTGCCGCGCGCATCGGCCAGCGCCGAAATCTTGAGCAGTTCGGTCACGCCGCCGCACCAGCCGACATCGGGCTGGATGATGTCGCAGCACTCCATGTCCAGCAGCATCCGGAAGCCCCAGCGGGTCGCCTCATGTTCGCCGGTGGTGACCAGCATCCCGCGCGGCACGTTGCGCTTCAGTTCGGCATAGCCCCAATAATCGTCGGGACTGATCGCCTCCTCGATCCATTTCAGACCATGGTCGTGCGCGGCATGGGCCAGACGGGTCGCATAGTCGACGTCGAGCGCCATCCAGCAATCCCACATCAGCCAGAAGTCCGGCCCGACGCGCGAGCGCATCTCGGCCAGTTCGGCGATATTCTTCTTCAGCCCCTCGACGCCCTCGGCGGGACCATGGTGCAGCGGCATCTTGCCGCCGATGAAGCCCATGTCCTTGGCAAGGTCGGGCCGCGCGCCGGTGGCGTAGAATTGCAGTTCGTCGCGCACCGCGCCGCCCAGCATCTGATAGACCGGCTCGTCGCGCAGCCTGCCGAGCAGATCCCATAGCGCAAGGTCGACGCCCGAAATAGCGTTCACCACCAGCCCCTTGCGCCCATAATATTGGGTCGAGAAATACATCTGGTCCCAGATTTTCTCGTACTCGGTCGGCGAACGCCCTTCGAGGAAGCGGGCGAGATGCTTCTCGACGATGAAGCACGCGGGTTCGCCGCCGGTCGTCACCGCGAAACCGATCGTGCCGTCCTCCGCCTCGATCTCGACGATCAGCGTGCCGAGCACGTTGATGCCGAAGCTCTGCCGCGACTGGCGATATTCGGGATAGCGGCTCATCGGCGTCGCGATGTGATCGTCGATCCAGTGATAGTCCTGCTGATCGTGATAGTCCGCCCCGCCGCCGCGCACGGTAAACGCACGGACATGTTTGATCCTGGGAAGCGCCGCCTTCATTGCCACCACCTTCGTTACGCGCGCGGCCATGGTCCGCCGCCGACTGAACCCGAAATCCACACGCGCCCGCGTACCATCATGTGGTATGCCGCCTGCGCCATGCGGTCTGAAATGTTGCAAAACCCCGTAGCAGGAAAACCCGCGAACATCCGCTCCGACTGGTTTACTTTCTCACTTTATGGGATAGAGTGCTACTAGATGAGACATAAACCGTCAAACGAAGAATCGCCGATCGCGTCGGATGGCGGAACCGAGCCCGAGCCGAAGGGAACGGCCAAGGCGCAGGGCAGCCAGACGCTGGTGCGCGGGCTCGACCTGCTCGATCAGGTCATCGACGGGCCGGTCAAGCTGGCCGAATTGTCGCAGCGCATGGGCCTGACGCGGTCGACCACGCACCGGCTCGCCAACGCGTTAATCGATCGTGGTTTTCTGACCTTCCTGCCGCGTGAAGGGTATCTGCTGGGGCCGAAGCTGTTGCAGCTCGGCTTCCTGGCGCAGGGTCAGGCCGACATCGTGCAGATCGCCCGCCCCCGGATCGAGGAGCTGGCGGCGCAGACCGAGGATACGGTCCATTTCGGTCGGCTCGACAGCGATCTTGCGCTGTATCTCGACAAGATTCCGGGCCGTCGCCGCGTCGATATCTCCAGCCGGATCGGCGACCGCCAGCCGCTGTCGTCGACCGGTCTGGGCAAGGCGTTGCTGCTCGATGATTCGGAGGCGCGCTGGATCGAGATTTTCGAGGCCGAACATCCGCCGGGGACGCGCCGCCCAGACTTCGACGTGTGGATCGAGCGGATGCGCGGCTATGTCGCCAGCGGCCATGCCTATGATCTTGAAGAAAACGAGGACCTGATCCGCTGCGTCGCCGCACCGGTGCGCGATGCGTCGGGCCGGATCGTCGGCGCGATCAGCGTGTCGAGCGCCGCACAATATATGGACGACGCCCGCATGGCGACGCTGAGCGCCGACGTGCGCGGCACCGCCGAACGGATCAGCCGCGATCTGGGCTGGTCCCCCGATACACAGGCGCTGCAAAAGCGTCGCAAGCGATAAGGACGAGGAACGCCATGAAGCTGTTGGAAGGCAAGACGGTATTGGTCACCGGTGCGTCGACGGGCATCGGCCGGGCGGCAGCGATCGGCACGGCGCAGCATGGCGCGAACGTCGTCATCAACTATCACAGCCGCGACGACGATGCCGACGCCTGCATCGCCGCGATCGAGGCGACGGGGCAGCGCGGCCTCGCCATCAAGGGCGACGTCGCCGAGGCGGCGACCGCGACCGACTTCGTGGCGAAAGCCGTGGCCGCGTTCGGGCGGGTCGACGTGATGGTGTCGAACGCCGGTATCTGCCCGTTCCACAGCTTTCTGGAAATGCCGGCGGACACGTTGGAGCGGACGCTGCGGGTCAATCTGCACGGCGCTTATTATATGTGTCAGGCGGCGGCGAAGGCGATGGTCGAACAGGGCGATGGCGGGGCGATCATCGCCGTGTCGTCGATCTCGGCACTGGTCGGCGGCGAGTATCAGACGCATTATACCCCGACCAAGGCGGGGGTGCATTCGCTGATGCAATCGACCGCGATCGCGCTGGGGCGGCACGGCATCCGCTGCAACTCGGTGCTGCCGGGGACGATCCTGACCGAGATCAACAAGGACGACCTCGCCGACGAAGCGAAGCGCAAATATATGGAAAGCCGCGTGCCGCTGGGCCGGTTGGGGCAGCCCGAGGATATGGTCGGGCCGATCGTGTTCCTTGCGTCGGACATGGCGGCCTATGTCACCGGCGCGGCGCTGCTGGTCGATGGCGGCATGTTCGTGAACCTGCAATGAGGTCCGCACCGAACCGTACTCCCGCGAAGGCGGGAGTCCAGGGCAGCAAGCGCCGTCGCCTGCGGCTCTGGATCCCCGCCTGCGCGGGGATATTGATGGGTGCGCAACTGCCCGCCGAGACGATCTTCATCGCCGGCGATTCGACCGCGCAGACCTATAAGCAGGATCGCTATCCGCAGACCGGCTGGGGGCAGATGCTGCCGTGCGGTCTGACCGGCGACGTGCAGGTCGAGAACCGGGCGATGGGCGGGCGATCGACCAAGAGCTTCATCGCCGAGGGGCGGTGGGACAAGATCATGGCCGATATCAAGCCGGGCGACGTCGTGCTGATCCAGTTCGGCCATAACGACGCGAGCCAGAACAAGCCCGAACGCTATGCCCCGGCCGCGACGCTGTACCGCGACAATCTGTTGCGGATGGTGTGGGAGACGAAGGGGCATGGCGCGACGCCGATCCTCATCACGCCGGTGACCCGCCGATCGTTCGGACCGGATGGCAAGAGCAAAGCCGATTTCGCCGCATGGTCGGCGGTGGTACGCGACATCGCCGCGACGACGGGAACGCAGTTGATCGACCTCGAAGCATCTTCGCGTGGCTGGGTCGATGCCAAGGGTGTCGAGGGATCGAAAGCGCTGTTCCTCCACTATCCCGCCGGACGGTATCCGGGGTTCAAGGACGGCATCGCCGACGACACGCATTTCAGCGAACTGGGTGCGCGCGGCGTGGCTGAACTGATCGCCGCCGATCTGACGCGGACGGGACTGCCGGTCGCGGCGAAGGTTGCGAAGGTTCGCCCCGACCTGACGCGGACGACGCCGTTGGGGACGATGGGATGCCGGTGATCCAAGCCGATCCGTATCCCCGCGCAGGCGGGGATCCAGAGCCCCGGCCACTGCCGTCCGGTGCCTGCAACCCTGGATCCCCGCCTGCGCGGGGATACGCTTCGGGTGTGGCGCGCCGAACCCTGCTAGGTCTGAGCGCGGCACTCGGCATCGCCACGGCGCTCCCCGCCTTCGGCCAACCGGGGTCCGCCCCCCTCACCTTCGAACCGATCTGGCCCGGTGTGGCACCGGGCGGAGAGAAGGTAACCGAGCCGGAACAGGAAATTCCCCGTTCCCCGACCGGGCCGAAGGACGACACTGCGTTCCTGCACGTCCGCACCCCGACCATGGCGCATATCGCGCCCGCCAAGCCCAATGGCGCGGCGATCCTGCTGATCCCCGGCGGCGGTTATCTGCGCGTCGCGATCGGCAATGGCGGGCGGGCGCTGCTGCAATTCTTCGCGGATCGCGGCTATCACGCCTATCTGCTCAAATACCGCCTGCCCGGCGATCCGTGGACGGCCGGCCCGGATGCACCGCTGCAGGATGCGCAACGCGCGCTCAGGCTCATCAAGGCCGAGGCGAAGGCCACTGGCGTCGCGACCGACCGGATCGGGGTAATGGGCTTTTCGGCGGGAGGGCATCTGGCAGCGATGCTGGCCTATCGCAGCGACGAAACCTATCGTCCGGTCGATGCCGCCGATGCACAACCGCTGGGCGTCCGCGTGGCCGGGCTGCTATATCCGGTGGCGCTGATGGGGGTGCCGGGCGCGCACAAGGGGTCGCAGGATCAGTTGCTCGGCGAGAAGCCGACGCCGGAGAAGGCGTTGCGCGCGCGGACCGATGCCCGGATCAACCCGGCCAGCCCGCCGACCTTCATCGCCCATGCGATCGATGACCGGGTGGTGAGCGTCGACAACGGCCTCGCACTGCTGGCGTCGCTGCGGCGGGCGAAGCGGCCCGCCGAAGCGTATCTGCCGGAGGTCGGCGGCCACGGTTTCGGCGTAATGCTGGATGGCCAGCCGGCCCCGTGGACGAACCTGTTCTTCGCCTTCGCGAAACGGCGCGGCTTATGAGCAGGTCTTCGGTCGCACTGTTCGTCACCTGTCTGGTCGATGCGATGCGGCCGGCGATCGGCTTTGCCAGCCTGAAGGTGCTGGAGGAGGCAGGGTTCGAGGTGATCGTGCCGCCGGGCCAGACCTGTTGCGGGCAGCCTGCGCTCAATTCGGGCGACCGCGACGGGGCGGTGGCGATCGCGAAGGCGACGATCCGGTGCCTCGAACCCTATGACACGATCGTCGTGCCGAGCGGATCGTGCGGCGGGACGATCAAGGTCCATTATCCCGAACTGTTCGCCGACGATCCGGCATGGCTGGCACGGGCCGAGGCTCTGGCCGCCAGGACCTACGAAATCCTGTCGTTCCTCGACGCGCAGGGCTGGCGGCCCGATGGGGTCGGCCTGCCGACGACCGCCGCCTATCACGATAGTTGTTCGGGCCTGCGCGAACTGGGCATCAAACGCCAGCCGCGAACGCTGCTGTCGGCGGTCGCCGGTCTCGATCAGCGGCCGCTCAAGGGGGCCGAGACCTGCTGCGGGTTCGGCGGTACCTTCTGCGTCAAATATCCGGCGATCTCGAATGCGGTGGTCGAGGAAAAGGCGCAGGCGATCGAGGATAGCGGCGCGGCGCTGCTGCTGGCGGGCGATCTGGGGTGCCTGATGAACATGGCGGGCAAGCTGCACCGGCGCGGCAGTAGCGTGCGGGCGTTCCATGCCGTCGAAATCCTCGCCGACATGGGCGATGGTCCGGCGATCGGCGAACGCGCATGAGCTTTGGCCGACGCGTCGAACTGGCACTGGCCGATCCGGTGCTGAAGGTCGCGGTCGAGCGCACCGCTGGCACCGCAGAGACGAAGCGGGCGGCGGCGGTCGAGGCGTTTCCGGCATTCGAGGAAGCACGGACCCGGGCGGCGGCGATCAAGGATCATGTGATCGCGCATCTCGGCCATTATCTGGAGATGTTCGAGGCAAACGCGATTGCCGCGGGCGCGCAGGTCCATTGGGCGCGCACCGCCGACGAGGCCGCGACGATCGTCATCGATCTGTGCCGCAAGGCGGGTGCGACGTCGGTCGCACGCTCCAAATCGATGCTGGGGGAGGAAATCGGCCTGCCCCATGCGCTGGCCGAAGCGGGGATCGAGCGGGTCGAGACCGACCTTGCCGAACATATCATCCAGCTGGCCGGCGAGCGGCCGTCGCACATCGTGTGGCCGGCGATGCACAAGACCCGCGAGCAGGTGTCGGCGCTGTTCCGCGCGAAGCATCGCGACCCGCATGTCGAGGAGACGATCGCGGCGATGGCCGAAAGCGCGCGGCGGCATCTGCGCGCCGGGATGCTCGGGGCCGATGTCGGCATATCGGGCGCGAACTTCCTGATCGCCGACAGCGGCAGCGTCTGTACCGTCACCAACGAAGGCAATGCCGAATTGTCGATCATGCCCCCCCGCGTGCATATCGTGACGGCGGGGATCGAAAAAATCGTGCCGGCACTGCCCCATGCCATCCATATGCTCCGGATGCTGGCGCGATCGGCGACCGGCGCGGCGCTGACCCAATATACGACCTTCTATACCGGGCCGAAGCGCGCTGGCGATCGCGACGGGCCGGAGGAGATGCACATCGTGCTGGTCGACAATGGCCGCAGCGCGATGGCCGCCGATGCGGCGTTGAAGGAGATGCTGCGCTGTATCCGCTGCGGGGCGTGCATGAACCATTGCGTCGTGTTCCGGCAGGTCGGCGGCCACGCCTATGGCGGTACCTATCCGGGGCCGATGGGGGCGGTGCTGACCCCGGCGCTCGACGGATTGTCGGCCAATCGCGATCTGGCCCATGCCTGCACGATGAACGGGCGGTGTCAGGAGGTCTGCCCGGTCAAGATCCCCCTCCCCACGCTGTTGCGCGGGTGGCGCGAGAAGAGCTGGCGCGAGGGGCTGGAGCCGGTGTCGATGCGGCAGGGCCTCGGCATCTGGCGGCGGGCGGTGCTGCGGCCGCGGCTGTATCGCTTGGCGAGCGGCGCGGCGGTGCGCGCGATGCGGGTCCTGGCGCGACAGGGCTGGATCACCCGCTTGCCCTTCGCCGCCGCGTGGACCAAGTATCGCGACATGCCTGCGCCCGAAGGCGGTACCTTCATGGCGCAATATGCCAGGGGGCGACGGCGATGAGCGCGCGCGACGCGATCCTCGGCAAGCTGCGCGCACCGGTGCCGCTTGATCTGGCCGTACAGGCGGCGGCGCTGGTGGCGGGGAGCGAGCGCCCCCCCGAGCCCGGCGGTTCGCTCGTCGAACGCTTCGTGGCACGGCTGGCGGGGCCGAGCGTGTCGGCGACGTTCGACCGGATCGATGCTGCCGATGCCCTGCCCGATGCTGTTCGGCGCTATCTGGCGGCGCAGGCACTACCCGCCGCGCTCTATCTCCCGCCCGATCCGCACGTCGCCGCGCTCGATTGGCGCGGTTTTCGGATCGATCACCAAGCCGCCCCCGATCAGGTCGCTGCGCTGGCGGTGGCGAAGGCGGGAGTGGCGGAGAGCGGGTCGCTGGTGTTCGAGACCGGACCGCAGGCCCCGATGTTGCCGAACTTTCTGACGCTCCATCATATCGTCGTGCTGGCGCAAGCGGACATGATCGCGACGCTGGAGGATATTCCAGCCGATCTGGCGGGGCACCGGGCGCATTACTGGGTGACCGGGGTGTCGGGGACGACCGACATCGAAGGGCAATATGTCCGCGGGGCGCATGGGCCGCGGTTTTTGCATGTCGTACTGATTGGCTGAAAGCGACAATTCCCTCTTTCCCGTTTGGTTCGAGCGGAGGTTCGAGCCTGTCGAGAACCGAAGTCGAGAAGGGGGTTGCCCCGAGCGACCCGTTCTCGACGAGGTTCGCAGGAAGTTGGAAACGGCCGCCCGACAGAGTCACCCGGCATTAATCGCGCGCTAACCCGATGGTAACCGGAACGACGCATCGCACGCATACGTATTGCGCGTGACAAGCGTTCGACAATCGATACTGTCGTTCCGACCCTGTTCAGAGGAACCTGCGTGACTCAGCCTGCCCTCTCCGCCGTTTCCCCTACGTCCCCGCCGCTCGCCGACGCGATCCTCGAAACGCTGGTCCATCGCATCGGCAAGGATGCGCAGGCCGCGCTGCCGCATGACTGGCTGGCAGCGACGATCCTGACCGTGCGCAACGACATCATCGAACGCTGGATGGCGTCGAGCAAGGAAGCCCATGCCGCCGGGGCGAAAAAAGTCTATTATCTCAGCCTCGAATTCCTGATCGGGCGGTTGCTGCGCGATGCGATCGCCAATCTGTCGCGGACCGACGAGGTGCGCGAGGCGCTGGCGTCGCTGGGCGTCAACCTGTCCGATCTGGAGGGTGAGGAACCCGATGCCGCCCTCGGCAATGGTGGCCTCGGCCGGCTGGCGGCATGCTTCATGGAAAGCCTCGCCAGCCTCGACCTGCCGGCATACGGCTATGGCATCCGTTATGTGAACGGCATGTTCCGTCAGCGGATCGACAATGGCTGGCAGATCGAACTGCCCGAAACGTGGCTTCGTCACGGCAATCCATGGGAGTTCGAACGGCGCGAGAGCAATTATCGCGTCGGTTTTGGCGGTGAAGTCGTCGGCGACGAGAATGGCGACATTCACTGGATGCCGAGCGAGAGCGTCGAGGCGGTGGCGGTCGACACCCCGGTGATCGGCTGGCGCGGGGCGCGGGTCAACACGTTGCGGCTGTGGACCGCGCGGGCGCGCGATCCGATCCGGCTCGACCGGTTCAACGCCGGCGATCACGAAGGCGCGCTGGCCGCTTCGGTGCGGGCCGATACGCTGGTCCGCGTCCTGTATCCGGCGGATTCGACCCCGGCCGGACAGGAATTGCGGCTGCGGCAGGAATATTTCTTCTCCTCGGCATCGATCCAGGACATCGTCCGTCGCCACGTCCAGTATTTCGGCGACATCCGCACCCTGCCGGACAAGGCGGCGATCCAGCTGAACGACACCCATCCGGCGGTGTCGGTCGCCGAGTTGATGCGCATCCTGATCGACGATCATGCGCTCGATTTCGACGGCGCGTGGGAGATTACCAAGGCGACGTTCGGCTATACCAACCACACGCTGCTGCCCGAGGCGCTCGAAAGCTGGCCGCTCCCGCTGTTCGAACGGCTGCTGCCGAGGCACATGCAGATCGTCTATGCGATCAATGCGAAGGTGCTTCGCGAGGCGCGGACGCAGGGGCAGGACGACCGTGCGATCTCCGCGATCAGCCTGATCGACGAAGGCGGCGAACGGCGGGTGCGAATGGCCAACCTCGCCTTTACCGGCAGCCATAGCGTCAACGGCGTCGCCGCGCTGCACACCGACCTGATGAAGCAGACGGTGTTCGCCGACCTGCACCGCCTGTATCCCGACCGGATCAACAACAAGACCAACGGCATCACCCCGCGCCGCTGGCTGTTCGAAAGCAATCCGGGGCAGACGGCGCTGATCCAGGAGGCGATCGGCGACGCCTTCCTCGACGATGCGACCAGGCTGGCCGACCTGAAACCCTTCGCCGCCGATGCAGCGTTCCGCGAAAGGTTCGAGCAAGTGAAGCGCGCCAACAAGGTGCGGCTGTCGCAGCATCTGCGCGAGGTGATGGGCGTCCGCCTCGATCCCGACGCGATGTTCGACGTGCAGGTGAAGCGCATCCACGAATATAAGCGCCAGTTGCTCAATATCCTCGAAACGGTGGCGCTGTACGACCAGATCCGCAGCCAGCCGGACAAGGACTGGACGCCCCGCGTGAAGCTGTTCGCGGGCAAGGCGGCGTCGAGCTATCATAACGCCAAGCTCATCATCAAACTGGCCAATGACGTTGCGCGCCGGGTCAACGCCGATCCGGCGGTGCGCGGGCTGCTGCGCGTGGCGTTCGTGCCGAATTACAATGTCTCGCTCGCCGAACTCATCATGCCTGCCGCCGACCTGTCCGAACAGATCAGCACCGCCGGCATGGAAGCGTCGGGCACCGGCAACATGAAGCTGGCGCTGAACGGCGCGCTGACCATCGGCACGCTGGACGGGGCCAATGTCGAAATTCGCGACCATGTCGGCGCGGACGATATCATCATCTTCGGCTTGACCGCCGATCAGGTCGCCGAGAAGCGGGCCAATGGCTATGACCCGCGCGAGGCGATCGCCGCCTCGCGCGAGTTGCAGCAGGCGCTGTCGGCGATCAAGAGCGGGGTCTTCAGCCATGACGATCCGGGCCGCTATGCCGGCCTGATCGAGGGGCTGGAGAATAGTGACTGGTTCCTGTGCTGCGCCGATTTCGACAGCTATGCGCATGCCCAGCGCGACGTCGACGCGCGCTGGGCGAACCGGGCCGGGTGGAACGCCAGCGCGATCCGCAATGTCGGCGGGGTCGGCTGGTTCTCGTCCGACCGAACGATCAGCGAATATGCGCGTGATATCTGGAACGTGATGTGAGGCCGCCGGCCGACGCCGTCGCAGCGCTGCTCGCGGGGCGTCATGCCGATCCTTTCGCGCTGCTGGGGCCGCACGCCGGGCCGGAGGGCACGTTCGTACGCGCATGGTTGCCGAATGCGCAGAAGGTGCTGGCGCACGACCTGTCGGGCAAGTTGCTCGGCGAATTGCGGCCGGTCGGCGACGGCATCGTCGAGGGGACGATCGACGGCCCGCCCCAGCCGATGCTCTATTATGCGCGCGGCGGTGCCGGTGAATGGTGGGTCAAGGACCCTTATTCGTTCGGGCCGGTGCTGGGGCCGACCGACGATTTCCTGATCGCCGAAGGTACGCACCTGCGGCTGCACGACAAGCTCGGCGCGCATCCGATCCGCCATGAAGGCGCCGACGGCATGCACTTCGCGGTCTGGGCCCCGAACGCGCAGGTCGTCAGCGTGGTCGGCGACTGGAATCATTGGGATGCCAAGCGCCATCCGATGCGGCGGCGAAGCGATGTCGGCGTCTGGGAAATCTTCCTCCCCGATGTGGGGCCGGGGCAGGCCTATAAATTCGCGATCATCGGCGCGGACGGTCAGCGGTTGCCGCACAAGGCCGATCCCTTCGCCTTTGCCAGCGAACTGCGCCCGGCGACGGCATCGCTGACGGCAGCACCGCTCGATCACGACTGGCGCGACGGCGCGCACCGTGCACATTGGGCATCGGTCGATCCGCGCCGCGTGCCGATCTCGATCTACGAAGTCCATGCCGGCAGCTGGCAGCGCGACGACGATGGCTGGTTCCTGCCATGGGATCAGCTGGCCGATCGACTGATCCCCTATGTGGTCGAGATGGGCTTTACCCATATCGAATTCCTGCCGATCAGCGAACATCCCTACGACCCGTCGTGGGGCTATCAGACGACCGGTCTCTATGCCCCGTCGGCGCGGTTCGGCGATGCAGCGGGGTTCGCGCGCTTCGTCGATGGCGCACACAAGGCCGGTATCGGCGTGCTGCTCGACTGGGTACCGGCGCATTTCCCGACCGATGCGCATGGATTGGCGCGGTTCGACGGTACCGCGCTGTACGAGCATGACGATCCTCGGCTGGGATTTCATCCCGACTGGAACACGGCCATCTATAATTTCGGTCGCCGCGAAGTCTCGCAATTCCTGGTGAACAATGCGCTGTTCTGGGCCGAGCGCTATCATGTCGACGGGCTGCGCGTGGATGCGGTCGCGTCGATGCTGTACCGCGACTATTCGCGGAAAGACGGCGAATGGATCCCCAACGACGCCGGCGGCCGCGAGAATTGGGAGGCGGTCGAGTTTCTGCGCGCCACCAACCGTGCGGTCTATCGCGACCATCCCGGCTTCTTCACCGTTGCCGAGGAATCGACGTCATGGCCCGGCGTGTCGAAGCCGGCGCATGAAGGCGGTCTGGGCTTCGGGTTCAAATGGAATATGGGCTTCATGCACGATACGCTCGCCTATATGGCGCGCGAGCCGGTGCATCGTTCGCACCACCATAATGAGATCACCTTCGGGCTGACCTACGCGTTCAGCGAGAATTTCGTTCTGCCGCTCAGCCATGACGAAGTGGTCCATGGCAAGGGATCGCTGCTGACCAAGATGGCGGGCGACGACTGGCAGAAATTTGCCAATCTGCGCGCCTATTATGCGCTGATGTGGGGATATCCCGGCAAGAAGCTGCTCTTCATGGGGCAGGAATTCGCGCAGCGCCGCGAATGGTCCGAGGAACGCGCGCTCGATTGGGAATTGATGGACGCGCCCGCCCATCGTGGCGTGGCATCGCTGATCCGCGACCTGAACCGGCTGTATCGCGAAACGCCGGCCCTGCACGCCCGCGATTGCGAAGGCGACGGGTTCGCCTGGGCAGTGGTCGACGATGCCGCCAATTCGGTATTCGCCTGGGAGCGGCGGGCACCGGCCGAAGCGACGGTACTGGTCGTCAGCAACCTCACCCCGATCCCGCGCGAAGGCTATCGCGTGCCGGTGTCGCAGGGCGGGCGCTGGCGGGAGATGCTGAACAGCGACGCCGCTGAATATGGCGGCGGCGGCATGGGCAATATGGGCGTTGTCGAAGCGGCGGACGGGACGGTGACACTGACCCTGCCCCCGCTGGCGACACTTTGGTTCGAAAACGAAAAATAATCTGGGAGAGGTACATGGAACGTCGGGGACAACCATTGGCGCGCGACGCGATGGCCTATGTTCTGGCGGGCGGACGCGGCAGCCGGTTGTTCGAGATGACCGACACCCGCGCCAAGCCCGCCGTCTATTTCGGCGGGAAAAGCCGGATCATCGATTTTGCGCTGTCGAACGCGATCAATTCGGGCATTCGCCGCATCGGCGTGGCGACGCAGTACAAGGCGCACAGCCTGATCCGGCATTTGCAGCGCGGCTGGAACTTCCTGCGGCCCGAACGCAACGAAAGCTTCGACATCCTGCCGGCCAGCCAGCGGATCAGCGAGTTTCAATGGTATGAGGGCACCGCCGATGCGGTGTTCCAGAATATCGACATCATCCAGAGCTATAATCCGGAGTATATGGTCATCCTTGCGGGTGATCATATCTACAAGATGGATTATGAACTCATGCTGCAACAGCATGTCGACACCGGTGCCGACGTGACGGTGGCGTGTATGGAAGTGCCGCGGATGGAGGCAGTCGGCTTCGGCGTGATGCATGTCGATGCGCAGGACCGGATCATCGATTTCGTCGAAAAGCCCAAGGACCCGCCGGCGATCCCCGGACAGCCCGACCTCGCGCTCGCCAGCCTCGGCATCTATGTCTTCCGCACCGCCTTGCTGTTCGAGGAATTGCGGCGCGACGCCGATGCCGAGGATTCGAGCCGGGATTTCGGCAAGGACCTGATCCCGTGGTTGGTCAAGCACGGCCATGCGCAGGCGCATCGTTTCTCCGCATCGTGCGTGCGCAGTCCCGAAGAACCGCGCGCCTATTGGCGCGACGTGGGTACCGTCGACGCCTACTGGGAGGCGAATATCGACCTGACCGACGTCGTACCCGAACTCGACCTGTACGATCGCAGCTGGCCGCTATGGACCTATTCGGAAATCACCCCGCCGGCGAAATTCGTCCATGATGTCGATGGCCGGCGCGGTTGCGCCGTGTCGAGCCTGGTATCGGGCGACTGCATCGTGTCGGGGTCAAGCATCCATCGCAGCCTGCTCAGCACCGGCGTACGCGCGCACAGTTTCAGCAACATCGATGAATCGGTGATCCTTCCGATGACACGGATCGGGCGCGGGGCACGATTGACGCGGTGCGTGGTCGATGCCGGCGTGACGATCCCCGACGGGCTGGTGATCGGTGAGGACCCGGTGATCGACGGGCACCGCTTCCGCCGGACGGAACGGGGAATTTGCCTGATTACCCAGCCGATGATCGACCGACTGGAGGCGTGATGACCCGTTCGACGACTTCGCGCATCCCGGGCAGTTCGTAGGTGCGCGTCCTATCGGTCGCTTCGGAAGCGTATCCGCTGGTCAAGACCGGCGGCCTCGCCGACGTCGTCGGTGCCCTGCCGGCCGCGCTTGCGCCGCATGGGGTCGAGACGACGACGTTGCTGCCCGGCTATCCATCGGTGCTGAAGTATCTGGGCAGGACGAAGCCGGTCCATCGCTGGGACGATCTGCTCGGTCCGCCGGCACGGTTGCTGGACGGGAAGATCGACGGCCATCCGCTGCTGGTCCTCGACGCACCGGAGTTGTTCGCCCGCGACGGTGGCCCCTATGCCGATACGACGGGCCGCGATTGGAGCGACAATTGGCGGCGTTTCGCGGCGCTCGGCCGGGCAGCGGCGGATATCGCGCCGCGGTTCGACCTGTTGCACGCGCATGACTGGCAGGGGGCGATGGCGCCGGCTTACCTGCGCTATGACGGTGCGACCGTGCCCAGCGTGCTGACGATCCACAATATCGCCTTTCAGGGTCGCTACGACGCCGCCGTGTTCGCCGGGCTGGCCCTGCCCGACGCCGCCTTCGCACTCGACGGCATCGAATATTATGGCGGCGTCGGCCTGCTCAAGGCCGGACTGGCGTCGGCCGATGCGATCACCACCGTGTCGCCGAGCTATGCCGAGGAAATCCGGCGCAGCGAATTCGGCATGGGTCTCGAAGGATTGATCGAGGCGCGCCGCGACCGGGTGAGCGGCATCGTCAACGGGATCGACCCGGCGGTGTGGTCGCCCGAGCACGACACCGCCCTCCCCGCGCGCTATTCCGCGCGCAACCTGTCGCGCCGCCGAACGAACAAGCGCGCGGTCGAGGTGGCGTTCGACCTCGATCGCGGCGAAGGTCCGATCTTCATCGTCGTCAGCCGGCTGACCTGGCAAAAGGGGATGGACGTGCTCGCCGACAGCCTCGACGCGCTGGTCGCGATGGGCGGCCGTCTGGCCTTGCTCGGATCGGGCGATGCGGCACTGGAAGGCGCGTTCATGGCGGCACGCAACCGGCACGCCGGACGTGTCGGTGTGCGGATCGGCTATGACGAAGCGCTCTCACATCTGTTGCAGGGGGGCGGCGATGCGATCCTGATCCCGTCGCGCTTCGAACCATGCGGGCTGACCCAATTATATGGGCTGGCCTATGGCTGCGTGCCGGTGGTGGCGCGGACCGGCGGATTGGCCGATACGGTCATCGACGCGAACGAAGCGGCGGTGGCCGCCGGCGTTGCGACCGGGGTCCAGTTCGCGGCGGTGACGCCGGACGGGCTGCTCCATGCGCTGCGCCGGACGATGGCGCTGTATGCCCGTGGCGATCTGTGGACGGCGATGCAGAAGCAGGGGATGCGCGCCGACTTTTCCTGGAAGCGCAGCGGTGCCCGCTATGCCGAACTCTATCACGGACTGACGACCCGGTGATCGCCGGTGCCAGTGCCATCGACGGCGGAACCCGCTTTGCCGTCCGCGCGCGGGATGCCGCGGCGGTGTGGCTATGCCTGTTCGACGGCGACGTAGAACGCCGGGTGGCGATGACGCGCGACGGCGACTGGTTCGTCGTCGATGTCGCGAGTGTCGGTCCGGGGCAGCATTATGGCTATCGCGCCGATGGCGACTGGGCACCCGGGGCGGGGCGCTGGTTCGATCCGGCCAAGTTGTTGGTCGACCCCTATGCCGTCGAACTGGACCGGCGGTTCGTTCATGATCCGGCCCTGTCGCGGTTCGGGGCGGATACGGCGTCGATCGTGCCGCGCGCGATCGTCCCGGCACCGTTCGAACCGGTCCGGTCGGATCCACCGCGCATCGATCCGGCGCGGCCGATCTACGAACTGAACGTGCGTGGCTTCACCATGCTGCACCCCGACGTGCCGGACACACAGCGCGGGACGATCGCAGCATTGGCGCATCCGTCGGTCATCGCCCATCTGCGCAAGATCGGCGTCGGCGCGGTCGAACTGATGCCGATCGTGGCGTGGATCGACGAACGGCATCTGCCGCCACTGAGGCTTAGCAATGCGTGGGGGTACAACCCGGTCGCGTTCATGGCGGTCGACCCTGGCCCCGCCCCCGGCGGCATCGCCGAACTGCGCGACACGATCGCGGCGCTGCATGCGGCCGATATCGGCGTGATCCTCGACATGGTGTTCAACCATAGCGGCGAGAGCGACGTGCACGGGCCGATCCTGTCGCTGCGCGGGCTCGACGATCGCAGTTATGCCCATGCACCGGACGGGCGCCTGATCAACGATACCGGCACCGGCAATACGCTGGACGCCGGGGACGCAGGGGTTCGCGATCTGATCCTCGCGTCGCTGCGGCATTTCGCGGCGTTGGGCGTCGACGGATTCCGCTTCGACCTCGCCCCGGTCATCGCGCGGTCGCCGGGGTTCGACCGCGACGCCCCGATCTTCGCCGCCATTGCCGCCGACCCGCTGCTCGCCGACCGGGTGATGATCGCCGAGCCATGGGATATCGGTCCGGGCGGGTATCAGCTCGGGCAGTTTCCACCCGACTGGATCGAATGGAACGACCGCTATCGTGACGATGTCCGCCGGTTCTGGCGCGACGACGGCAGCGTCGGCACCTTGGCGACGCGGTTGATGGGGTCGGCCGATATTTTCGGATCGCCCACCCGCAGCGTCAACTTCCTTGCCGCGCATGACGGTTTCACCCTTGCCGACCTGGTATCGCATGTGGATCGCCACAATCATGCGAATGGCGAGAATAATCGCGACGGGCATGGCGACAATCTATCTTGGAATCACGGGGTCGAAGGGCCGTCCGACGATGCGAGCGTGATCGCCGCCCGTACCGCCGATCTGCGCGCGTTGCTGGCAACCCTGTTCGCGACGCGCGGCCATATCCAGTTGACCGCAGGCGACGAATTCGGCCGCAGCCAGCGGGGCAACAACAACGCCTATGCGCAGGACAATGCGATTACCTGGGTCGATTGGGCGGCGCGCGACGTGGCGCTGGAGGATCATGTTGCGGCACTGGCGCGCTGGCGGCGGTCACGACCGGCGGTGTTCGACCGGCACGTGCCCGATCAGGCGACATGGCTGACCCTCGACGGGCAGCCGATGACCCCGGCAAACTGGGAAGCACCCGACTGCCCCGGATTCGAACTTCAGCTGCCCGGCGCGTCGATCCGGGTCGACCGCGCCGGACGATCCGTCACCCTGCGATAGGGTCGCGCACCCGAAGCATCGCCACCGCCGCCAACGCCATTACCGTCGCCGCGACCAGCATGGTGTAGGCCGGATTGGTCGGGAACCACGTCTTGATGACCCCGCCCATCACGGTCGCGACGATCAACTGCGGCAGGACGATGAAGAAATTAAAGATGCCCATATATACCCCCAGCTTGCGCTGCGGCAGGGCGTTGGCGAGCAGCACATAGGGCATGGTCAGGACCGAGGCCCATGCGATGCCGATCCCGATCATCGGCAGGATCATGCCCGTCCGGTCATGCGTCAGGAAGATGCCGATATAAGCCACCGAACCGATGGCGAGGCAGAGCAGATGCGTCCGCGCCGCGCCGATCCGGCGTGCCAGCACCGGCAAGGCGAACGCCGCCACCGCCGCGACGCCCGAATAGATCGCAAAGAGGACGCCGACCCAGCTGCCCGCCTGATTATACCCGTCCGAGGTCGGGTCGATCGTACCCCATACCTGCTGCGCGATCACCGGGGTCGTATAGACCCACATGATGATGAGCGCGCCCCAGGTAAAGAACTGGACCAGCGCCAGCCGCCGCATCGTGTCGGGCATGGTCGCCAGATCGCCGATGATGTGGCTCAACACATTGTCGCCACGCCCGGCGCGGACCAACGCGCCGGATATCAGCTGCGCTACGCCATACAGCGCGACGCCGGCGGCGACGAAATAGGCTTCGCGACCGCTTGCCAACGCGCCGCTACGTTCGGCCCATGCGATCAGCAGCGCGACGACGATGCCGCCGACGATCCACGACGGTCCGCGCTGGGGGATGACGGGCGGGGTATGGTCGACGGGTTCCTGCGCTTCTTCCCCGAACGCCGCCAGTTCCGCCGGGCTGTATTCGCGAACGGTCAGGACGGTCCACAGCACCGCGATCAGCAGCATCACGCCACCGAAATAGAAGCCATAGCGGACGGCATCGGGCACTTCGCCCGCCGGGGCGGTGTTGCTGACGCCGAAGACGTTTTCAAAGACATAGGGCGCGATGCTGGCGACGACCGCGCCGGCACCGATGAACCATGTCTGGAATGCATAGCCCGCCGGGCGCTGGCGAGGGGACAGCATGTCCCCGACGAACGCACGGAACGGCTCCATCGACACGTTCAGCGACGCGTCGAGGATCCACAGCGTCATCGCCGCCGCAAGAATGCTCGGCGCGTTCGGCATGAAGAACAGCGCACAGGTACACAGGATCGCACCGATCAGGAAATAGGGTCGCCTGCGCCCCAGTCGTCCCCACGTCCGGTCGGAATAATGGCCGATCAACGGCTGGACCAGCAGCCCGGTCAGCGGGGCCGCGATCCACATCAGGCCCAACTGGTCGATGGGGGTACCGAGCGACTGGAAAATGCGACTGGCATTCGCGTTTTGCAGCGCGAAGCCGATCTGGATGCCGAAGAAACCGAACGAGATGTTCCAGAGCTGGGCGAAGCCGAGCGTCGGACGGTTGGTAGTCGTCATAAATCCTCCCCGTTCCGGGGAGGAACTTTACTTGCGCTTCGCTGCCACGAACCGGATCGCTTCGCCACCGCCGGGTGCCAGCGCGATCGTCATCGTATCGCCCTTCTTCACCGGCCGTTGTTCGATGATGATCGAATGGCGGGCGTCGGTCCGGTAATCGGCGCCCGGTCCGTCGCGATAGATTTCCGCCGTATAGGTCTTGCCCGCATCGAGGAAATCGAGCGTCACCGTCGAGTTGCGTGCTTCCTCGTCGCCGATTGCGCCCAGATACCAGTCGTTGCTACCCGCCGCCTTGCGTACGATCGTCGCATAATCGCCGACCTCGCCGTTCAGCACGCGGGTGTCGGACCAGTCGGTCGGCACGTCGCGGATGAACTTGAAGGCGGCGGGATAACGCGCATAATTTTCAGGCGTATCGGCCGCCATGACGACCGGTGAATACAACACGACATATAATGCCAGTTGCTTGGCGATGGTCGATTTGATCGCACTGCCATTGCTGCCGGTCAGGCTCAACACGCCCGGCGTGAAGTCCATCGGGCCGCCCAGAAATTGGGTGAAGACCATGTTGGCTTCATGCTCGGGCGGGTTCTTGCCGCCTTCCCACGCGTTATACTCCATACCGCGTCCACCTTCGCGGCTCAGCCAGTTGGGATAGGTGCGCCGCAAGCCGGTGTCCTTGACCGGTTCATGGCTGTCGATCGATACCTTGTAGCGGGCGGCAGCGTTCAGGACGCGCTGGTGATGATTCACCATCCATTGGCCTTCATGCCATTCGCGGTTCTTCGATCCATCGGCATCGACGCGCTCGATCTGGCCGGCATCGGTGACATAGCCGGTCTTGACCACGCGTTCGCCGTGGTCGGCCGCCCATTTGAACGCAGTGTCGAGTTGCGCGTCGTAATGGCTGACCGAACCGCCAGTCTCATGATGGCCGATCAGGCGTACACCTTTCGATTTCGCATAGGCGGCCAGCGCCGCCGCGTCGAAGTCCTCCGTCGGGCCACTGAAGTTCATGTCGTTGCCATTGCCGAGCCAGTCGCCGTCCCAGCCGACATTCCATCCCTCGACCAGCAATCCCTGAATGCCGTTGGCAGCAGCGAAGTCGATGTAGCGCCGGACATTCGCGGTGGTGGCGCCGTGCTTGGGCCCCCGCGCCCAGGTCCAGTCGCCCTTGATCATGTTCCACCACACGCCGACGAACTTGCCCGGCTGAATCCAGCCCGACGTGTCGCCCAGCTCGTTGGGTTCGTTGAGGTTCAGTCCGATCCGGCTGGCCGCGTACAGCCCGGCGGCATCGTCGGCGATGGCAATCGTCCGCCACGGTGTCGAAAACCCGGCAGCGCGTGTCACCTTGGGACCGTTCGACCCCGGCGTCAGCACCGCGCGAAACGTCGTTCCCTCGGCCCGGGCGAGGTTCATCGCCGAATAATCGGTCAGCGCCGCTTCGTGGATCGCGACGTGACGCCCGCTGGCAAGCTTCACTGTCATCACCGTCTGGGCGGTGCCGACCGCGTCGAGCGGGGTCTTGTTGTAAAGATACTCCTCACGATTCCATTCGAACGCCGGCTTCCACCATGCGGTGCCGGGTTCGGCAAAGGCGAACTGGGTCAGTTCGTCGGCGATGTTGACCGTCGTCAGGTTCACTTGTTTCGGCAGGGTATAGCGAAAGCCGACGCCATCATCGAACAGGCGGAAGGTGACCGCCATCTCGCGCTTCAGGTTCTTAGCCTCGCGGAACGTGACCGTCAGTTCGGTGTGGTTGTCGCGGATCGTCTTCCACTCGCCGAACGGCTGCGTCCAGGTCGAGTCCGAGCGGTCGCGCTTCGTCCCCGCCAGCGTCAGCCCGCGCTCGATCTTCGGCGCGTCGGTGAACAGGAAGCCGAGCTTGCTGTCGTTCAGCACCGCCTTGCCGTCCTTCGCGACCGAATAGCTGGGGCGACCTTCGTTATCGAGACTGATGGCGATCGTCAGCTTGCCGTCGGGCGACGCAGCACGCGCGACGACCTCGGCAAAGGCAGGCGAGGCCATGGCGGTCATGCCGCCCAGCGCCAGTGCCAGTTTCATCATCCTCAACACGATATTCCTCATGCTTCGTCGCGAATAGCAACGCGCGCCGCGAACGGACCGAACCGGTCGCCGTCGACGTCGCCGATGGTTTCGATGACGCGCCAGTCAGCGCTCGCTGCGAACGTCGCTTCGTCGTTCGACAGATTGAAGACACACAAAAGCCGCTGCCCCTCAAGTTCACGCTCGAAGGCGAGGATCGCATCCGACGCCTCGACGATGGTCATGCTGCCCGACCGCAGCGCCGGATGCGCGTTGCGCAGGCGCAGCACGTGGCGGGTGAAGTTCAGCAACGAGCGGGCATCGCCCTCCTGCCGGTCGACCGCCAGCGGCCGGTGCGCCTCGCCGGCCGGCAGCCACGGCTTGCCCGCGCCGAAACCGAGATTGTCGGCATCGGTAGCCCATGGCATCGGGGTCCGCGCCCCGTCGCGCGACAGGGTCAGCGGCCAGTTGGCGATCGCTTCGGGGTCCTGCAGATCCTCGAACGCGATCTCGACCTGCGGCAGGCCCAGTTCCTCGCCATTGTACAGGAAGATATTGCCGCGCAGGCAGGCGAGCAGCAGCATCTTGATCCGGCCGAACGCATCGGCGTCCGCCCCTGCGGGCAACCAGCGGGAGACGGCACGCGGCGCGTCATGGTTCTCGAATGCCCAGCTCGGCCATGGCGAGCCGTCGTCCCATGGCTCGATCGCGTCGCGCAGGATGCGTGGCGACAGTTCGGGGGCATAGAGAAAGTCGAAGCCATAGGCCGTGTTGAGCCGCGTATCCCCTGCGCAGAACAGCTTCATTTCGCGCGTCGCGTCGTCGCCGCCGATCTCCGCTACCGTGAAGCGGTCGCCGTCATAGCTGTCGAGCAGCGCGCGCACCCGTTCGAGGAAGGCCGGAATGTCCGGATGCCCCTGATTATACAGCTTGCGCTGAAAATCGAACGGGCGGGTCCGGGTCTTGCCGTTGCTCGGCATCGGCGGATTGTCGCGCAGTTCGGGGTCGTGCATCGCGAAGTTGATCGCGTCCAACCGGAAGCCGTCGACGCCGCGGTCGAGCCAGAAGCGCGCGGTGTCGAGCAGCGCCTCCTGCAATTCCGCATTGTGGCCATGGAGTTGCGGCTGTTCCTTCAGGAAGTTATGCAGATAATATTGGCCGCGCCGCGCATCCCATGTCCATGCCGGGCCGCCAAACACCGATTGCCAGTTGCTGGGCGGCGAACCGTCGGGCTTGGCATCGGCCCAGACATACCAGTCGGCCTTGGGGTTCGTACGGCTCGACCGGCTCTCGACGAACCACGGATGTTCGTCGCTGGTATGTGACCAGACTTGGTCGATGATGATCTTCAGCCCGAGCGCATGGGCGCGCGCGATCAGCGCGTCGAAATCGGCGAGCGTGCCGAAGATCGGATCGACATTGCAATAATTCGCAACGTCATAGCCGAAATCCTTCATCGGCGAGGTGAAGAAGGGCGACAGCCACATCGCTTCGACGCCCAGCGACGCGACATGATCGAGGTGCGCGGTAATTCCCGGCAAATCACCGATACCGTCGCCATTGCTGTCCGCGAAACTGCGCGGATAGATCTGGTAGATGGTCGCGCCGTGCCACCAGCGACGGGCGTTCGCAGTCTCGGTCATTATCGGGTCTCCGCGGCGCATACCGCATAGCCAAGGGCGGGAAGGTCGACACGGATCGCACCGGGTGCGGTCACGCTGCCGCAGCGACCGGCCAGCGCACGGAAGCGGGTCGAGGCGGTTTCGACCTGCACGTTGCGGGTGATCGGCGCGGTCGAGGTGTTGAACAGCAGCAGGACTTCGGCGTTGTTGGCCGGATCGAAGCGCGAGATAGCAAGCAGGCCAGGCGTTTCCTCACGGGCGCGCAGTACCTGCCGTCCGCGGGTCAGCGCCGGGGTGGTCGTGCGCAGCTTCGCGAGGTTGGCGATCTGCCGATACAGCGGGTGGGTCGGGGTGAAGTTCGCGGTCGCGGTAGTGGCGGTCGTGCCGAGCAACCTGTTGTCGTTGTACGACGCGACTTGCGATGCGAACATATCCTCGCGTGCGTCCTGATCGTTGCCGTCGCCGGCAAACCCCTGTTCGTCGCCCGAATAGATGGTCGGCACGCCGCGCAGGGTCAGCAGCATCGCGTTCGACAGCATCACGCGCGACAGGATTTCGGCATCGCTCGCTTGCGGCCGCGCCTGCCGGACATAGAAAGCGAAGCGGCCGTTATCGTGATTGCCGGTGAAGGTCGGCAATTGCCGCGCCATGGCCTCACCACCCGCATATAGCACGTCACCGTCGAACACGGTTTCGAAGGCGTCGGTACCCTTCTTGCCGGCGACGGTCTGCAACACCGCTTCGCGGAACGAGAAGTCGAGGACCGCCGGAAACTTGCCGGTCTTCGTCCACGCCGCCAGCCCGCCGGCGTCTAGCGACGACATCGCGACCTCCCCGAAGATATGGAAGTTCGGGATACCCTTTGCCCGGGCACGGTCGAGCATCGCCGGCACGAACGCCGCCCAGAATTCGGGGTTCACGTGCCGCGCCGTATCGATGCGATATCCGTCGATGCCGAACCGGTCGATCCACCCGCCAAAGATGTCGATCATGCCGGCGACGACGCGCGGGTTTTCGGTCATCAGGTCGTCCAGCCCGACGAAATCGCCCATCTGCGAGCTTTCGTTGGTGAAGGTCGTGTTGCCGCGATTATGGTAATAGATCGGATCGTTGAGCCATGCCGGCACTTTCACTGCCTTTTCGGGTGCGGGCACATAGGGTGTGTAGGCAAAGGACGGATCGGTCAGCTTCGCGAAATTCTCTGGCGTCTGCACGGCGTCGCCGGCGAACCCCTTGTTCTTGCCCTTTGCCGCATAGGGATAGTCGGCGCGGCTGCGATAGACGCACGCGCTCTTGTCGGCACATTCGCGATACTGGATCACGTCGGCGGTGTGGTTGGCGATGATGTCCATATAGACCTTCATCCCGCGGGCATGCGCTGCGTCGACCAGCGCCTTGAAATCGGCGTTGGTGCCGAGATGCGGGTCGACCTGGGTGAAGTCGGTGATCCAATAGCCGTGATAACCCGCCGATTCCTGACCCGGCCCGCCCTGTACCGGCTTGTTTTTGAAGATCGGCCCGACCCAGATCGCGGTCGCGCCGAGCGACTGGATGTAGGGCAGCCGCGCGGTCAGCCCCTTCAGGTCGCCGCCATGGTAGAAGCCCTTGGCGGTCGGATCATAGCCATGGACCATCCGGTCGCCGGTCAGGCCGCCGCGATCATTGGCGCGGTCGCCATTTTCGAACCGGTCGGGCAGCACGAAATAGATTACCTCGTCCTCGGGCGCACGGGCGCGGAAATCCTGCGCGGCGGCAGGCAGCGCGCTGGCACCCAGCGTCAGGGCGAGGAGCAGGGATCGGATCACGCGGCAACCTTTGCATCGGGCGCCGGGCAGTGGGCGCGCAGGAACTGGTCATGGGTCGGCATCCGCGCGACCGTGGCGGCGACATGTTTCGAACTCATGTCGAGAAACTGGCTCCGGCGTTCGGCGGGCAACGCATCGGCGAGCGGATGATAGCCGCCGGCCCGCACCCCCTGCCCGACCAATAGTTGCACCCATGCGACTTCGGCGAACAATTCGTGTTCGTCGCGAACGATCCGGCCGGATTCACGGAACAGCGCGATGCGTTCCGCCAGACTATCGGGCAGCGGCGTCGCACGGCGTTCCTGCCAAAAGGGTTCGTCACGACCGTTCAGCGCATAATGCGCGATCAGGAAGTCGCGAACGCCGAGCCATTCGCGTTCCGACTGGCGGTTGAACGCGGCGATATCGGCGGGACGCGGCCGGGAGGCGGGCCAGAGCGACAACAGCCGCGCAATGCCCGACTGGACCAGATGGATCGACGTCGATTCGAGCGGCTCCAGAAACCCCGCCGCCAGTCCCAGCGCGACGCAATTGCCGATCCACGGCGCATGGCGACGCCCGGTGGTGAAGCGCAGCGGCCTGGGATCGGCCAGCGCCGCTCCGTCGAGGTTGCCGAGCAACGTCGCCGCTGCTTCGTCGTCGGACAGATGCGCGCTCGAATAGACCAGCCCGTTCCCGGTCCGCGCCTGTAACGGGATGCGCCACTGCCATCCCGCCGACCGGGCAGTGGCGCGGGTATAGGGCGTAACCGGCTGTGTCGCGGCGCAGGGGACCGCCAGTGCCCGGTCGCACGGCAGCAGCGCCGACCAGTCGTCCCAACGATCGCCGGCCAGCCGCCCGATGAGCAGCGCGGCAAACCCCGAACAATCGACGAAGAAGTCGGCCGCGATGGTCCGTCCGTCGTCCAGCGTGACGGTGTCGATCCCGACGTCGTTCAGACCGACCGCAACGACCCGCCCCTCGGCCCGTTCGACCCCGCCCGCCTCGGCGCGTTCGCGCAGATACGCGGCGTAGCGCGCCGCATCGAAGTGATAGGCCCACGCGATGCCCGATGGTGCCTGCGGATTGCCCGGATCGCGATCGAACCGGTTCGCCGACGCCGCGGCCGCACACGCGCTGTGCGACCATAGCGATTCCGGCGCATCGCCGCCGCCCGCCGCCAGCCAATACTGGTGGAACGGCACCAGCCCCAGCGACCGGCCGATCGTGCCGAACGCGTGGAGGTAGCGACTGTCCGCGCCATTCCAGCCGGCGAACTCGATACCGAGTTTGAAACTGCCCCCGGTGCGCGCGACGAAGTCGTCCTCGTCGATCCCCAAATGCTGATTGAACAGGCGAAGCTGCGGGATCGTCGCCTCGCCCACCCCGACCGTCCCGATCGCATCGGATTCGATCAGCGTCACCCGCGTATCCGCCGGCAGGAAGCGCGCGAGCGCCGCCGCCGTCATCCATCCCGCCGAACCGCCACCGACGATCGCCACGCTGCGGACGGGTACCTGATCGATCGCCATCAACGCCTCCCGTCACGTCACCCCCGCCCGTCCGGTTGCGGACGGGCGGCATGTAACATCAGAACCGGAACGATGCCCCGGCAAGGAAGCGCCGGCCATAGCTCTGATAATCGATCACCGCGAGATCGTACGACGGATCGACGGTCGCGAAGCGTTCGTCGGTCAGATTCTGGCCCTGCACGAACAGCGACAGCCCTTCGAGCGTCGTTCCCTTCGGGAATTCATACCCGACCTGCGCATCGATGATCGTCTCGTCCAAGGCACGGCGACGCTGGCGATTGCCGCCGAAGCCCGACAGTTCGCCGACGAAGGTCGAGCGGTACCGTGCCGACCCCCGCGCGCTGAACCCCCATTTTTCGAAATAGGCGGTGCCGTTGACCACCCATTTCGAATAGCCGGGAATATTTTCCGGCGGCGAGTTGGGATCGGGTTTGATCTGGGTCTTGGTCCACGAACCGCCCCCCGTCACGCCGAACCCGTCGAGGAACGATACGAACGTGCTGAGCGGCAGCGTGGCGGCCAGTTCGACGCCGTAGATGTTGCCGCCCTCACCGTTGATCGGCCGATCGACGCGACCGAGGGTCGGAGTGCCTGCGGGCGTGCCGGTCGGCGTCGGGAACGCGAAATAGTCGAACGGCAGCGTCTGGTTGTACACGTACGACTTCAGGTCCTTGTAGAAGCCCTGTGCCGCGATGTAGCCCGCACGCCCGAAATATTTCTCCAGCGTCAGATCGAACGAGTTCGACCGGATCGGCCGCAGCGACGGATTGCCGCCGCCGCCGGTGATCAGCCCTTCCTGCGGATTGTAGCCGAAGCCCAAGGCGACGCGCATGTCGTCGAGCCGCGGCCGCTGTACCTGCCGAGCGGCACCCGCACGGATCACCCAGTCGCCCGGCATCCGCAGCGACAGGTTCAGGCTGGGCATCAGGTCCCAGTAATCCGCACCGCGCGTCGTCGGCGACAGCACCTGATTGGCGGCGATCAGCCCCGACGACTTCTGCTCGGTCGCCACGGCCTGCACCCCGACGTTGCCGGTCAGGACCGATCCGCCGATTTCCTGATCGATGTCCGCCTGGACGTACATCGTCATCAGGTCTTCTTCGATACGAAACGCCTTTGCCGGCACGTCCGGGCTGGTGTTGGCGTTCAGCTGATAGACGCCGCCTGCCAACAGGTCGCGTGGATCGTAGCTCAACATCGGTCCGAGACCCAGATAGCTGAGGCTGGTCGGTTCCTGAATATACTGGTCGGGAATACGCAGCGAGCGCAGGCCGCCGCTCAACGCCAACAGGCTTTCGCGCGGATCGAGCGACTTGTCGCGATCGGTATAGTTCAGCCCGGCCTTCACCGCACCGAAGAAGCCGTCTAGCTCCTTCTCGACCTCGAACCGGTATTGCGCGATCCGGTCCTGCACCTTGCGGTCGTTGAAATAGCCGGCCTGCAGGTTCGTATTGCCCCACCCCAGCGGATCGGTCAGCAGAATCAGGTTCGGATCGGAATAGTTCAGCGTCGGGCTGAACCGCGTGCCGGTCTTGCCGCTGGTAAAGCCGATCGTGTCCTTTGCGCCGACATTCTGGCCATAGCCGGTGCCGGCATAGCTTTCGAGGATGATCTCCTCACGATCGGTGCGCGAATAGCTGGCATCAAGCGTAGCGTTCCAGCCATCGTCGCCGCGCCATGCCATGTTGTAACCGAACGCGTACAGCTTCGCCTTGCGCTCGAACGCGTCGTTGCGAACGACGCCCTCGACATTGCCGAACGTGCCGGCGGTGACGAAGCCGTCGCTATTGGCGGTCGTGCCGGTCAGCTTGACGCCCTGCGGCTGGGTCGGATCGTTGAAGGATTGCCCATATCCGAGCGGCAGTTCGATACCGCGCTTCAACTGATCGTCGTTGAAGTCCGAATAGAAGCCGTCGACGGTAACGGTCAGATTGTCGACCGGCTTGTATTGCAGCGTGCCCGACAGCCCGAGCCGCTTCAGACGCGTCGACGTGACATAGGATTTCGACCCACCGATGACGCCCTGCCCGTTGAAACCGGCATAGCCCCAGGCGTTGAATTCCTGAATCTGGTACGGTTCGTCGAGATAGTTGGCCGACAGGGCGATGCCGATCGTGTCGTCGGCGAACTGGTCGACATAGGTGCCGCTGACCCGATAGCCCTTGTCGCGCGACCCGGCGTTCAGCTTGCCGAGGTCGGCATAGGTGCCGCGTGCCCCGATCGAGATCGCCTGACGACCATATTCGAGCGGACGGACGGTGCGCAGGTCGACGGTACCCGACAGGCCCTGTCCGACAAGGTTCGCCTGACCGGTCTTGTAGACCAGGACCTGGCTCATGATTTCGGCGGGATACTGGTCGTACTCGACGGCGCGATTGTCGCCGGTCGACGTCTGTTCGCGACCGTTAAGCAACGTCGTCGAGAAATCGGGTGCGAAGCCGCGGATCGAGATCGAGTTCGAACGACCCGACACGCGCTGCGACGTCAGACCCGGCAGGCGGGCGATCGATTCGGCGATCGATGCGTCGGGCAGCTTGCCGATATCCTCGGCGCTGATCGATTCGACGACCTGATCGCGGTTCTTCTTTTCCGCGACGGCATTTTCGAGGCTGGCGCGGAAACCGGTGACGACGATATCCTCGTCCGCGGTCGCCGCGGGCTCGGTCGGATCGGTGCCGTCGGTTTGAACCGCGGTCGGCTCCGCTGCGGTCGTCGCCTGTGCGAACGCGCTGCCGGTTCCGGCCAGTACGCCTGCCGCGATCAATGCCGTGATACTCGCGCCGCGCGCCAGCCGGGCGCACGTCAGCGCCTGCGATGAATACCGCATATCCCAATCCTCCCCAACGTTATTCGATTCCCCGGTTCTTTCGCCCGGTTCGTCCATACCCTTCTATTGAAACCTTCGGAGACGCTTGAGAAGCGGACAGCATACGTATTCAGTCGACGCTTGCCGGTGGCGGGTCGTCCCCGCTACACCGGTACTTCCTCTCGATCGATCGGGCCGACCACCGGCCGCAAAGGACCAGTCATGGCGGCGGGCGACAAGCCGACCTCGTTCGATATCGCGGCGCTGGCCGGCGTATCGCAGCCGACCGTCAGCCGTGCCTTGCGCGGCGACCGGACGGTCAGCGCCGCGACGCGGCTGCGGATCGAGGCGATCGCCGCGCAACTGAACTACAAGGTCGACAAGAACGCGTCGGCGCTGCGGCGCGGCAGTACGTCGACGCTCGCGCTGCTGTTCTTCGAAGACCCCGCGCCCGACGGATCGCGGATCAACCCGTTCTTCCTGTCGATGCTGGGGTCGATCCTGCACACCTGCGGCGCGCGCGGCTATGACCTGCTCACCTCGTTCCAGCATTTGTCGGCCGACTGGCACGTCGATTACGAGGACAGCCGCAAGGCGGACGGGCTGATCCTGCTCGGCTATGGCGATTTCGACGATTATTCGCGACGGCTCGACCAGTTGGTGGCGCAGGGGACGCATTTCGTGCGCTGGGGATCGGCCGATCCGGCGCATCCCGGCACCGTCATCGGCTGCGACAATTTCGCGGGCGGGCATGATGCGGGCCGCCATCTGATCGAGCGCGGACGGCGGCGGATCGCGTTCCTCGGCGATGCGTCGAGCCGGTATCCCGAATCGCGTGACCGTTTTCGCGGCCTTGCCGCAACGTTGCAGGACGCCGGACTGCCCATCGATCCGGGGTTGCAAGTCGACGCCTTGTCGAGCGAAGCGTCTGGCTATGACGCTGCCAGCCGGCTGATCGGGCGGGGCATAGCGTTCGACGCGATCTTTGCCGCGTCGGACATGATCGCGCTGGGCGCGGTCCGCGCGCTGGCGGAATCGGGGCGGAGCGTTCCGGACGATGTCGCCCTGGTCGGCTTCGACGATATCCCCGCTGCGTCGCTGGCCCAGCCACCGCTGACCACCATCCGGCAGGATTATGCCCGCGCCGGCGAATTACTGGTCGATATGCTCATCCGGCAGATCGACCGGCGGGCGACGGCACCCACCCTGTTGCCGCCCGAGTTGGTCGTTCGAAAATCGACCTGAGCCCCTTGCGGTTCATGATATGAAGTAACATTTACGTCGGCATGCAACGTTCGACCTTTCTCGACAGCGCCGCGATCGGTGCGTCTCTGCTCTGCCTGATCCATTGCATCGGCCTGCCCATCCTGTTCGCGCTGTTGCCCGCGCTGGCGACGATCGGCCTGCCGTCGTCGGAATGGCTGCATCTGGCGCTGCTGCTGACCGCGATTCCGATCAGCGGACTCGCACTGGTCGGCGGATGGCGGGCACATGGCGCGGTGGTCCCGCTCCTACTGGGCGGGGTGGGACTTGCCGGGCTTGCCGCCGGATTGGCGTTCGGCAGCATGCCCGGTGCGGAAACCGGGCTGACCGTCGCCGGCAGCCTCGCGCTCGCCATGGCGCATATCGGCAACTGGCGACGGCTGCGCACCGCCTGACCGGATCAGATACCGACCGTAATCTCCGGCCCGGCGACGCCCGGCACATCGACCTCGAAGCGGAACAGATTGCCCGCCAGCGGCTGCGCCGCCGCCTGATCGGCATCATGATGTTTGTTGGCCGTCGTGGCGAAGACCGTCTTGCGATCGGGTCCCCCGAACGCGACCTTCGTGACCGCGTCGACCGGCAGCCGGATCGTTTCCAGCAACTCGCCTTTGGGCGAATACCGGCGGATACCCCAGCCGCCGTACAGGCTGATCCACACGCAACCCTCGGCATCGACCGCCGGCCCGTCGGGATGCCCTTCGGCATTCGGGATCGTCACGAACAGTCGCCGGTCGGTCAGCGATCCGTCTGCGGCGACGGTACAGGCATAGACATGCCCGCCCAGCGTATCGACGTGATACAGCGTCCTGCCATCGGGGCTGACCGCCGGTCCGTTGGTGATCGCGACCTGCGGGCTGGACGCGATGGCGGTCCCGTCGGCGGCAAGGCGGTAGATCGCACCGGTCGCGGCGCGCTCGCCATCGTCCATCGTCCCGAACCACAGTTGACCGTTCGGCGCGACCGTCGCGTCGTTCAGCCGGTTGCCCGGCAGATTGGGTTCCGGATCGACCAGCAGCGCGAATGCGCCGGTCGTCGGATCGAAGCGGTGCAATCCGCTTTGCAGCCCGGCGATGAACTTGCCATCGGCGGAGGGCAGCACGAAACCGCACTGGCCCGGTGCCGCCCAGCTACGCCGCTCGCCGCTGGCCGGATCATAGCGGTGGATGCGCGGCGTCTTGATACAGACGAACCACAGCGCATGGTCGCGGTCGACCCAGTTCGGCCCTTCCAGCAACGGGGCCGACAGATCCCATACGCTGACCGGTTCGGATTTCTGTACCTTCGTCATCTTACCGCCACCCTGCATCCACGAAGAAGCTGTGCCCGGTTACCAGCCGTGCATCGTCGGAGGCAAGGAACAGGATCATCGCCGCGATATCGCCCGCGACCAGCCGCCCGTTCAGGCACTGCGCCTTCACGATCTCGGCCTCGCCCTCGGGGGTGTACCATTTCAGCTGGCGCGGGGTGCGGACATTGCCCGGAATGACGCAGACCGAACGAATGCCATCGCCGCCCAGTTCGCGCGCGAAGCTGCGGGTCAGCCCCTCGATCGCGGCCTTGGCAGTCTGGTAGAGCGTCAGTTCCTCCAGCGCGAGATGCCAGCTGATCGACCCCATGTTGACGATCACGCCCTTGCCCCTGGCCTTCATGCCCGGGATCACCGCCTGTGCGGCGAAGAACAGGTGGCGCAGGTTCACGCCCATCCGGTTGTCCCAATAGGCTTCGTCGACCTGCTCGATCGTGTGGCGATCGTCGCTGGCAGCGTTGTTCACCAGCACGTCGAATTCGCCGCCCTCGGCAATCGCATCGGCGATCGCCGTTTTGAGCGCGGCGAGATCGGTCAGGTCGACCCGCTTGAACTTCGGAGTCGGGCCGACGCCCGCCAGTTCCTCGATCAGCTTCAGCGAATCGCCTTCGGCAATGTCGAAGAAGGTGACATGCGCGCCCTGCCGCACGAACCCTTCGACCACGCCCGCACCGATCCCCGACCCGCCGCCGGTGATAAGCACGCGCTTGTTGCCAAGCGAGGGAAACGAGGCGCGGGCTTCGGGCGCGATCGGGTAAGCGAAATCGTCAGGCGACATGGGAGTTTCCAGCAAAGAGGTATCAGGCGGCGATCAGGCCGCGGCGCGCAAGGTTGCGCATCAGGTCGCGGATGCCGAACGCCCATGGGTCGGCGGCCTTGGAGGTGGTGACGGTGTTCGCCAGTTCGCCCAGCGACGGCGTCGAGATGCGCACGACGTCGCCCGGCTTGTGGGTGAAGCCGCGGCCCGGTTCGTCACGATCCTGCACCGGCGCGAACAACGTGCCGAGGTACAGGACGAAACCGTCGGGATATTGATGTTCGGACAAGGCCTGTCGCACCAGATCCTCGGGGTCGCGGCTGATCTCGCGCATCGTGCTGGTGCCGGTCAGGACATAGCCTTCGGGACCGTCGATGCGCAGGTCGACCACCGCGTCGCGCACCGTGTCCATCGTGAAGTCACCGTCGAACAGACGGATGAACGGCCCGATCCCAGTCGAGGCGTTATTGTCCTTCGCCTTGCCGAGCAGCAGCGCCGAGCGCCCTTCGAAATCACGCAGGTTGACGTCGTTGCCGAGCGTCGCGCCGACGATCGTGCCATCACTGGTGGCGACGACGACGATTTCCGGCTCGGGGTTGTTCCACGACGAATCCGAACGGATGCCGACATCCCCGCCCCAGCCGATCGTCGACAGCACAGGAGCCTTGGTGAACACCTCGGCATCGGGACCGATCGCGACCTCGAGATATTGCGACCACATGCCAGCGTCGATCAGCGCGGCCTTCAGTTCGGCGGCTTCGGAAGAACCCGGCTTCACCGAACGAATGCCGCCGCCGATACGCGTTTCCAGATCGCCGCGAATGCCCTGCGCCGCATCGGCGTCGCCGCGCGCGCGTTCCTCGATCACCCGTTCGAGCGCCGAGACGGCAAAGGTCACGCCCGCCGCCTTCACGCATTGCAGGTCGATCGGCGACAGGATCGGCGGATGCTCGCCCGCCGGATCGGCCAGCGCCGCCGTGTCGCACACCACCGGACCGTCCAGCGACGCGATATCGCTGCGTTCCAACAGGTCGGCGACCGTCGCGGCATGGGCCGACACGTCGATGACCTTACCGCCCTTCACGACGACCGGCGTCGGGCCATCGGCCAGCTCCATCCGCCCGACCAGCAGCGCCCGATCATGATCCACCGGCAGCATCCGCGCGGCATGTTCGTTCTTCATGTCCGTTTCCTCAGTGATTGTGGCGCGGCGTCGTTTCCGACGTCCGGCGATATTTCAAGGCAAGGTCGAGCACGCCGCCGTCACCAAGCTGGCCGACCTTCTCGCGGTAGATTTCTTCCCATGGCGTCTGGCTGGCCGGAACCGGGGGGATGCCCTCGCCCTTGCGCCGCGCGATCTCTTCGTCGGCCACCAGCATGTTACAACGACCATGGTTCAGGTCGATGCGGATGGTATCGCCGGTACGCAGCCACGCAAGGCCGCCGCCGACCGCGCTTTCGGGTGAGGCGTTCAAGATCGACGGGCTGTCCGACGTCCCCGATTGCCGCCCGTCGCCGATGGTCGGCAGGCTCTGGATACCGCGTTGCAGGAGTGCGGCGGGCGGTTGCATGTTGGTAACCTCGGCCGACCCCGGCCAGCCGATCACGCCCGCGCCGCGGATGACGAGGATGCAGTGCTCGTCGATATCGAGCACGGGATCGTCGATGCGGTGGTGGTAATCGTCCGACCCGTCGAACACGATCGCCCGCCCCTCGAAACAGCCTTCGTTGCCCGGTTGCGACAGATAGCGCGCGCGAAAATCGGGGCTGATGACGCTGGTCTTCATGATCGCCACGTCGAACAGATTGCCCGACAGCACGAGGAAGCCGGCCTGCTCCTTCAGCGGCTGATCATAGGGTCGGATCACCTCGCGATCGGTGGCGAAGCGGTTCGCGACATTCTCGCCCAGCGTCCTGCCGGTAACCGTCGCGACATCGCCGTCGACCTTGCCGACCGCGATCAGTTCGGACAGCACCGCCGGCACGCCCCCTGCGCGGTGGAAGCGTTCGCCGAGGAAGCGTCCGGCCGGCTGCACATCGACCAGCAGCGGCAGGTCATAGCCATAGTCCATCCAGTCGGACGGCTTCAGCTCGATATCGGCATGGCGCGCCATCGCATGCAAATGCGGGTGCGCGTTCGACGATCCGCCGATCGCGGTGATGAGCGCGATCGCGTTCAGGAACGACTGGCGCGTCAGAATTTTGGAGGGGCGCAGGTCGTCATAGGCCATCTCGACGATACGGCGGCCGGTTTCATAGGCGATCTGCCCGCGTTCTCGATACGGTGCCGGGATCGCCGCACAGCCGGGCAGCGACATGCCCAGCCCTTCGGCAATGGCGTTCATCGTCGATGCGGTGCCCATGGTGTTGCAATGGCCCGCCGACGGTGCCGACGCGGTGGCGGCCTCCAGAAACTCTTCCTCGGTGATCTCACCCGCCGCCAGCTTGCGGCGCGACCGCCAGATGACGGTCCCCGACCCGACCAGATCGCCGTCGTGCCACCCGTCGAGCATCGGCCCGCCCGACAGCACGATCGCCGGAATATCGACCGTGGACGCCGCCATGATTGCCGAAGGCGTGGTCTTGTCGCACCCGGTGGTGAGCACCACCGCGTCGATCGGATAACCGTTCAGCACCTCGACCAGCCCGAGATAGGCGAGGTTGCGGTCGATCGCCGCGGTCGGGCGGCGGCAATTCTCGAAAATCGGATGCGTCGGAAATTCCATCGGAATGCCGCCGGCCGCCTCGATCCCCGCCTTCACCCGCTTGACGGTTTCGAGGTGAATGCGGTTGCACGGCGTTAGGTCCGACCCCGACTGGGCGATGCCGATGATCGGCCGGCCGCCGGTCAATTCCTTCGGCGTGATGCCATAGTTCATGAACCGCTCGAGATAGAGCGCGGCCATGTCGAGCCGGCCGGGTGCGGCGAACCATTCGCGCGATCGGAACGGACGGACGGGAGTGCGGGTCATCGGTTCTTCCTGATGCCCCTTCTGCACGAATACGGAAGGGGCGAGTTACGGTCGGGAAAAGGCCGGGCTCAGCCCCGCATTTCTTCCAGTTCCTTGCCGTTCGTTTCCTGGATGAAGCGCAGGACGAGGAAGAAACTGATCGCGGCGAAGGTAGCGTAGAAGCCGTAGGTGATGGTGAGGCCCAGCCCGGCCGCCATCACCGGGAAGGTCCAGGTGATGACGAAGTTCGCGAACCACTGCGCGAACCCGCATACCGCCAGCGCCGACCCACGGATCTGGTTCGGGAACATCTCACCCAGCATGACCCACATGATCGGGCCCCAGCTGACGTTGAAGAAGACGACGTACAGATTGGCGGCGATCAGCGCGGTGGTTCCGAGGCCTGCCGACAATTGCAGCTTGCCCGCCGCGTCCAGCGTACCATTGTGGAAGCAGTAGACGAGCGCGAACAGCGTGACCGCCATGCCCGCCGATCCGATCAGCAGCAGCGGCTTGCGGCCGATCTTGTCGACCAGCCCGACGGTGACGAAACATGCCGCGATCGAGACGAGACCCGACACGATGTTGATCTGCAGCGACTGATCCTCGGTAAAGCCCGCAAGCTGCCACAGCGTCGCGCCGTAATAGAAGATCACGTTGATGCCGACGAGCTGCTGGAACACCGCCAGCAACAGTCCGGCCCACACGATCGGACGGATGCCGCCGCGTGCCGGGTCCTTGATATCGGACAGGCGCGGACGATGGTCCTTGTCGAAACTCGCGGCGATTTCACCCAGCTTGTGCTGCGCGGCGGCCGGACCGAACAGGCGGGTCAACACGATGCGCGCTTCGTCCAACCGGCCCTTCTGCACCAGAAAGCGCGGGCTTTCGGGGATGAAGGTCAGTGCGACGAGGAACACGGCGGCAGGAATAGCCTGCATCCAGTACATCCAGCGCCATGCCTCGTATCCGCCCCACCACATGGCGGTCGACGAACCGGCGGCACCGGCCAGATAATAGTTCACGACGAACGCGGCGGTCAGGCCGGTGATGATCATGATCTGCTGGATGGTGGTCATCCGCCCGCGGATATTGGCGGGTGCGACTTCGGAGATATAGGCCGGGGACAGCACCGATGCCGCACCCACCGCCATGCCGCCCATGAAACGGGCGACGATGAAGATGATCTGGAGATGGCTGAAACCCTGGATGATCGCGCCGACCAGGAACAGGATCGCGGCCAGCATCATCACCTTGCGCCGGCCCATGGTGTCGGCCAGCTTGCCGGCAAGGAACGCACCGACGAAACAACCGACCAGCAACGATCCGACGGTCAGGCCAAGACCGTTTTCGGTCAAGTTGAACGCAGTCTTCAACCCCTCCTGCGTGCCGTTCACCGCACCGCTGTCATATCCGAACAACAGCCCCCCGATCGTCGCCACTGCAACGATCGCGATGACGAGCGCGATGTTCACGCGCTCCCCCGTCGCCTCTACCATCCCCATCCACTCCATTTTTTCGCCGCCGTTCGAAACGGCGTGTTAGCGGTAACGGTGGCGAATAATTAAGACAAATGCAAGCGTCCGCGACAAAGGCCCCGTGCCTTTTACGCCAGCGGAAGCAGCTACATCGTTCCCGGACGCCCGGCCACTGACGGCACCGGCCCCGACGACTCGCGTACGATCAATTCATGGTCGAGCACGCGGTCCTCACCAACAACGGCGGCCTGTCCCATGCGACGATCGCGCAGTTGCCCCAACAGCATCTCGACCGCCGCCTCCGCCATCGCCGCGATCGGCTGGCGAATCGTCGTTATTTCGGGCCATGTCGTCGTCGCCAGCGACGTATCGTCGAACCCGACAATGCTCAGATCGTCGGGAACATGCAGCCCGCGCCGATGGGCGACGCTGATCGCTGCCGCGGCCATGTCGTCGTTACAGGCAAAGATGGCGGTCGGCCGGTCGGTGCGATCGATCAGCCGCTCACCGGCGTCGATCCCCGACCGGAAGGTGAAATACCCCTGCTCGACCGGCATGTCGGCCAGATCGAGTCCCGCCGACTCGATCGCGGCGGCGAATCCCCGCCACCGCTCGGCGCTCGATCCGTTGTTGGGATCGCCGCGCACGAAACCGATGCGGCGATGACCGAGGTCGATCAGATGCTGAGTCATCGCCTGTGCCGCCGCACAGTCGTCGATCCGCACCGACGACCGCCCCGATTGCGCCACGCCGACGGCGACCGCGACCGACGGCGTACCCGCCGCATCGAGTTCGTCGCGCACCGGCACCGAATCCGACAAGGGCGGCGGCAGGATGACCCCCTGCACCGCCGTCGACGCGAAGCGCCGCGCGCCCTCGGCCTGTGCTTCGGCGCTGTCGCCGTCACAGGGTTCGAGGACCAGGTGACAGCCGACCTTGCGCGCGCCCTCCAGCGCCCCGATCAGAAAATTGGACAGATAGGCGAGCGACGGGTTGGCATAGAGCAATCCGATCTGCGCTGCCTCGCCCGCGGCGAGACTACGCGCGGCGCTGTTCGGCCAGTAGTTCAACTGCTCGATCGCAGCCAACACCGTTTCGCGCGTCGACGGACGAACATTCACGCCGCCATTCACCACGCGTGAAACCGTCATCGCCGATACGCCCGCCGACCGCGCGACATCCTGCACGGTCACGCTGCCACCGCTACGACGACTTGGCTTTTCCATGGGTAAAAACGGCTCCCTTGGTGCAAAGCTTATGGTGCCGAACGAACGAATGCAATTGGGACGATCGGTTGACGAATTTCTCAACGCAAGATAGCTGATAGCGCTACCAAATAGCGGCGGCGGTTTTACCGGATGCCGAATGCCCTGGGAGAGAGATTGTGACCCTTCGCGCCAAGCCCGTACGCCTTGCGCTTGCCTGTCTGCTGGCGACCGCCGCGACCGGTACCCTCGTCGCGCAGACCCGCCCCAACCGTCCTCCATCGGCCGAGCGGATGCTGTACAAGGATGCGTCGCAACCGGTCGCTGCCCGCGCCGAGGACCTGCTGCGCCGCATGACGCTGGAGGAAAAGGTCGCCCAGATGATCGGCGTTTGGGAAAAAAAGGGTGATATCCAGGACGCGAAGGGCAATTTCTCGGCGGCCAAGGCATCGCGTGTTTTTCCCAACGGCCTCGGCCAGATTACCCGCCCCTCCGACAAGCGCGGCGTGACCGCCAGCAACAATGCGGCCGGCGTCGCCGCCGACGCGGTCAACCGCACCGCACAGGAGACCGCCGACTATATCAACGCCGCGCAACGCTGGGCGGTCGAGAACACCCGGCTCGGCATCCCGATGATCATGCATGAGGAAGCATTGCACGGCTATGTCGCGCGCGGGGCGACCAGCTTTCCACAGTCGATCGCGCTGGCATCGTCGTGGGACCCGGCGCTGGTCGAGCGCGTGTTCGGCGTCGCCGCCCGCGAAATGCGTGCCCGCGGTGCTAACCTCGCGCTTGCGCCCGTCGTCGACGTCGCCCGCGACCCGCGTTGGGGCCGGATCGAGGAAACCTATGGCGAGGACCCGGTTCTGGTCGGCGAAATGGGCCTTGCCGCGATCCGCGGGTTTCAGGGCACGACCCTGCCGCTCGCGCCGACGAAGGTCATGGTCACGTTGAAGCACATGACCGGCCATGGTCAGCCAGAAAACGGGACCAATGTCGGCCCCGCCAACATCTCCGAACGGACGCTGCGCGAGAATTTTTTCCCGCCGTTCGAACGTGCGGTCAAGGAGCTGCCGGTGCAGGCGGTGATGGCGTCGTATAACGAGATCGACGGCATCCCCAGCCACGCCAACAAATGGCTGCTGGACGACGTGCTGCGCCGCGAATGGGGGTATAAGGGGTCGGTGGTCAGCGATTATTTCGCGATCAAGGAGCTGAATACCCGCCACCATCTTTACGGCAGCGACATGGCCGCCGCCGGTCGCCGCGCACTGGATGCGGGCGTCGACATGGAGTTGCCCGATGCCGAGGGCTGGTCGACGCTCGCGCAGATGGTCAAGTCGGGGCAGGTCCCACAGGAACAGGTCGACAATGCCGTTCGCCGCATCCTGACCATGAAGTTCCAGATGGGCCTGTTCGAAAACCCCTATGCCGATGCCCGCACCGCCGAGGCCAAGACCGCGACGCCCGACGCGATCGCGCTGGCCCGAGAAGCCGCCGTCCGATCGATGGTCCTGCTGAAGAACCGGAACAACCTGCTGCCGCTCGACCCGGCCAAGGTCGGCAGGATGCTGGTCGTCGGCACCCATGCCCGCGACACCCCGATCGGCGGCTATTCGGACGTGCCGAAACACGTCGTCAGCGTGCTGGAGGGCATGCAGCAAGCCGCACAGGGCCGCTTCTCGGTCGATTACGCCGAGGGCGTTCGTCTGACCCGCAGCCGTCAATGGGCTGCCGACAAGGTCGACCTCGTCCCGGCGGCCGAGAATGCCCCCCTGATCGAGGAAGCGGTGCGCAAGGCGGCGCAAGCCGACACCATCCTGCTGGTACTGGGCCAGAACGAACAATTGAGTCGTGAGGCATGGGCCGACGCGCATCTCGGCGACCGGCAGAATCTAGACCTGATCGGCGAACAGAACGAACTGGCCCGCCGTCTGTTCGCGACCGGCAAGCCGGTGGTGGTCGTGCTGCTGAACGGCGGCCCGCTCGCCGCGACCTATCTGGAGGCGAATGCCCCCGCGATCGTCGAGGGCTGGTATCTGGGTCAGGAAACCGGCAACGCCGTCGCCGATGTCGTGCTCGGTCGCGCCAATCCGGGCGGCAAGCTGCCGGTGTCGGTCCCGCGCAGCGAAGGGCAGTTGCCGATCTTCTACAACCACAAGCCGACCGCGCGGCGCGGGTATCTGTTCGACACCACCGCCCCGCTCTACCCGTTCGGCTATGGCCTGTCCTATACCAGCTTCGACGTCGGTGCGCCGCGCCTCGCCAAGGCGACGATCGGCCGCGACGACACGGTACGCGTGTCGGTCGACGTCGCCAACACCGGCCGCCGCGCCGGGGACGAGGTCGTCCAGCTCTACGTCCGCGACGACGAAGCGACCGTTACCCGCCCGGTGCTCGAACTGAAGCACTTTCAGCGCGTGACGTTGCAGCCGGGCGAAAAGCGGACGGTGACGTTCGATCTGAAGCCGTCGGACTTCGCCTTCTGGAATGTCGCGATGCACCGCGTCGTCGAGCCGGGCACGTTCACCATCAGCGCCGGCAACAGCTCGACGGCACTGAAGACGACGACCCTTACGGTTCGCTGAGCACCGCCTGCGCCGTTGCCTGCGTTATCCCGGGAATTTTTCGGGTGACGCGAGTAACGGTGACGTGGTGACCCGATAATGTGTGCAGTACCGCAGCGTAGACGCCGCTCAGGTCGAGGCTTGCATGCCGAAACCCTCTAACTCCGAGCGAAATTCGATCGAAATATCTTTCGCCACGCTTGAGCGCCGGTTGTGAATGGCTCGGGAACACAACCTTGAGAGCCGTTTGGAACCGCTCTGGTCACCCCTCGAAGGCTTCGCGTCAGCCCTATGCTCAAGCTGTGCTCGCTGCGCTACCGCGTGAGCGCTACAGGCTTTGGGTAGAATAAGAAAACGCCGTCGGCGTCAGCCGGCGGCGCTTTTTGTTCAGCATAGCCCGTCGACGCAAACTACGTCGACCAAGCGTCATACGCCCTAGAAAGTAGCCTTACGGGTCACCGGGCGGTGAGTTGCTGCGTACCGGAACGGTCGAGCATTCGAAGTCCGCGGCGGGCTACGTCATGCGCGCGCGCCACCTGATCCGACTGCATCAGCAAGGACGCGTCCTCGCCGGCCAGCACGCGAGCATATAACGCGCGGGCTGCGTCAGGACGATCCGTCATGGCGTACACCGCCGCCAAGTTCAGCAAAACCTGAGGTTCACGGCTGCCGGCGCGGGTGTCGCGTTCGAGGGCGCGTTCGGCCTGTGGTAGTTTGCCGGCCTCTATTGCCGCGTGCGCGTATTGCGCATCCTGGGCGTTCGCGCTGGCGGCGAAACCCATAGCCGCCAGCGCCGGGGCAAGCAGTACGAGCGTTCCGATTCGCATGACATCATCTCCTGTTTGTTACATCGTGATGACATCAATGTTTCACTTTTACGACGGCTCCGCAAGCCGGGCACGAAAAAAGGGGCGGCCGAAGCCGCCCCTTTGCGAGACAGTGGCGCGCGCGATCAGAAGTCGGCGCGGTACTGTTCGTTACCGACGAAGCCTAGCTTCGTCACGTTCGCCCGCTTGATGATCGCGAGCACCCCGTCGACCACTTCGTACCGCGCCGTCGCGTCCGGCTGGAAATGGAGTTCGGGCTGCGGGGTCATCGCCACCGTCTGATCGAGAAACTGCGTCAGCGTGACTTCATCGACCGGCGTGCCGTTCCAGAAGGTCTGGCCCTGCGCATTGATCGCGATCTTGTTCTTGACCGGGTCGATATTCTGCTGCGGCCGATTGTCCGGCTGCGGCAGATCGACCTTCACCGCGTGGCTCTGGATCGGGATGGTGATGATGAACATGATCAGGAGCACGAGCAGCACGTCGATCAACGGCGTGGTGTTCATGTCCATCATGGGTTCGTCGTCTGAGCGACCGCCACTGCTCATTGCCATGTCAGGCTACTCCTATTGACGCGCACGCGGCGTGGTATTGGGGTCCGGCTCCGAAATGAACCCGACCTTGGTGAAGCCCGCCGACTGCATCGTGTAGATCGTACCGCCGATGCAGCGATACGGGGTGTTCACGTCGCCACGGATGTGCACTTCGGGCAGTTCCAGCTTCGGATTGCCGATCCCGCCCTGACGGGCGATTTCGTCTTCCAGCTTCTTGACCGCGCGGGTGCGCAGCTCGTCGGCGTTGACCCGGGTCAGGCCCCAGTACACCGCACATTCGTTGCCGAGGCCCTGTACCGAAAGCGAAACGTTTTCGGGCTTCGTCGTCGTCGGTTCGAACACGACCTTCGGGACCTTCAAACCGCTCACCTGCTGCACCACGACCGGAACCGCGATCAGGAAGATGATCAGCAGCACGAGCATGACGTCCACGAGCGGCGTGGTATTGATGTCCGAGAGGGGGGCTTCTTCGCCGCCGCCGCCAACACTCATCGCCATGAGGCTATCCTATCCACTTTTACTCAATCGAACCGGCGGGATCGGTCACGACCCCGCCGGTGTCAGCGTCCAATCAGACGCGCGGTGCGGTCGGCACGCCACCGGCCTGGCCGGCGGTGGTGCTGCCGACTGCCGGCTTGGCGACAGGCGCCGGGCCGCGAGCGGCAATGGCCGGACGAACCGCACCGTTCGACGCGAGGAAGCCCAGCACGTCGTTCGAGAAGGACGACAGATCCTTCTGGATCGACTTGTTGCGGCTCTGCAGCCAGTTGTAGGCGAGCACGGCAGGAACCGCGACGACCAGACCGATGGCGGTCATGATGAGCGCTTCACCGACCGGACCGGCGACGTCGCCGATGGCGGCCTGACCGGCGGCACCGATCTTCACCAGCGCGCGGTAGATGCCGACGACGGTACCGAACAGACCGACGAACGGCGAGGTCGCGCCGACGGTGGCGAGGAACGGCAGGCCGCTGTTCAGCTTCGAGTTGATCGACGCTTCCGAACGGGCGAGCGAACCGTGCAGCCAGTCATGTGCCTCGACCGGATCGGTCAGCTTGCCATGCTGTTCCTGCGCGGAGAGGCCGTCGTCGACGATCTGGCGATAGGCTGAGTTCTTGTCGAGCTTCGCGGCGCCTTCACGCAGCGAATTCGACTGCCAGAACGACGCCTGAACGCGCTTCGCCTGGTTCATGATCTTCTGCTGTTCGAACAGCTTGGTGAAGAGAATGTAGAACGAACCGACCGACATGATGACGAGGATGACCAGCGTGCTGATCGCGATCGCGCCGCCCTGCTGCAGTGCTTCGTAGAAGCCGAAGTTCGGAGCCCCGGCGGGTGCGCCGGCAGCAAGAATCGGAGTGAGCATCGAATAGTTTCCTTAGAGCTGATATGTTCTTGAAGAATATGCCCCGGTATTGCCCCGCGTCGTTTTCGCCGCGAGGCACCCGGTCTTACCGATCGGCCGGCAGCTGCCAGCGAACGCGACGCGACGAACTCGAACGGATCGCATTACCCGACTGATCGAGTGCCGGCGAGTAACGGGCGCGGCGTTGCAGGGCCGAGCACGCGGCCCGATCCAGCGCGGCCGAACCGCTCGACGAGGTCACGCGGCAGTTTTCGACGCGCCCCTGGGCGTTGATGTCCCACGAGATCGCCGTGACGCCTTCGTCACCGCTGTTCAGCGCCGACGCGGGATAATCTTCCTGCGTAATCCACTGTGACGGATCGCCCTTGGCACCAGCAGCCTTGCTGATGACCGGTGCCGGCGGTGCAGGCGGCGCGGCAGGAACCGGCGGCGCAGGCGGGCCGGCAGTCGGAATCGGCGCATAGGACGGCGGCGGCGTCGTCACCGACTGCATCACGACCGGCGGCGGAGCCTGGGTCTGGACGATCGGCGGCGGCGTCACGACCGGCGGCGGCGACTGCGGCTGCGGCTGGTCAGGTGGCGGCGGGGGAGGAGGAATTTCCTCGGGCGGGGGTGGCGGTTCCTCGACGTCGAACGTCTCGGTATCCTCAGTCACCTTCTTCACATATTTATAGGCAAGACCGGAAATGAACGCATACCCGATCAGAACGTGGAGCAACCCCACGATGATCAGCGCGACGATCCGGCCATTACCTGCTTTTTGATCAGCGTAAGCCATTCAGCAACCAAACTCCTCTAGCCCGGTACATTGGGTCGGTCCGTCCGGCGAAACCGGCGCGCAACGACCGTCGTGTCCGGGGCTACGCGGCATTCCGGACGCGATTGTCTATCGCGGCCTTTTAAACGACGCAAACGCTTTGTCGGACGAAACAATCGTACAATCGCGCCATTACCGAAATAAGTCTGTAACCCAGCATTTCCGGCGATTATGACCGGCAGGATGAAGCGCATTTTCCTAGCCGCGACCGGCATGTCCCTGTTTCTGATCGGGTGTGGCCCGGTCGTCGCGCGTCAGAATGGCACGCCGGATGTTATCGTTACCGAATCATCCGGGCCATCCTACGCGCAACTGGTCAGCCTGTCGCTCGACGGTGATATCGTGCTGGATGCGACGATTCGCTCCGCCGCGCGCATCCCACCGGCCGAAGCGGCCGGACTGGCACCGGGGCATGTCCGGTTCTACGTCACCGTCGATGTCGGCGCGCTGATCCGCGCGAACGGACCGTTGCCGGCGCGCGTCGGCTATCTGGTCGACGTTCCGTTCGATCCGCGCGGCCGAGCGCCCAATCTGAAGCGCCAGCGGGTCATCGCGTTCGCCCGTGCCGTGGCGGGACGTCCCGATCAGATACAATTGCTGACGCCCGATGCGCAATTTGCGTGGAGCCCCGCACTCGACCAGCGGGTACGCGGTGTCGTTCGCGACGTGCTTGCGCCCGACGCGCCGCCGGCGGTGACCGGGGTCGGCAATGCGTTTCACGTTCCCGGAACGTTGCCCGGCGAGGGCGAAACGCAGATCTTCCTGAAGACCGGCGATGGCAATCCGGTATCGCTGCTGGTCCTGCGCCGGCCGGGCGAGGCGAAGCGATGGGCATTGTCGCTGGGCGATATCATCGACGAGGCGGGCGGCGCGCCGCAGCGCGACACGCTGGCATGGTACCGGCTGGCATGTGGATTGCCGGACGCCCTGCCCGAGGGAAGCCTGCAGGCACAGGAAGACGACAATGCGACGATCGCCCGCGAGGATTATGCGTTCGTGCGCGAGCAGTTAGGCCCCTGCAACGACGGTCGCCGCGGCTGAGCGATCAGCGACCGAGGTGGATGAAGTCGCGTTCGAACCGAACCAGCCCCGCCCCGCCGTCGACGAACAGCACCTGACCGGTCGATGCGGTAGCGCCGGCCAGGAAGATCACGGCATCGGCGACCTGATCGGCGGTCGGCAGGCGTTCGAGCGGCATCATCGCCGCCAGTCGCTGCAACTGGTCGGGATCGTAATCGTCGGTCGCGATGGTCAGCCCCGGCGCGACGCCATTGACGCGGACCGACGGTGCCAACGCGAGGGAGAGGGTCCGGGTCGCCTCGGCAAGTGCCTGTTTTGACAGGGTATAGGCAAGCTGGTCGCGATGCGGATGCGCGATCCGCTGGTCGAGAATGTTGACGACCGCCGATCCGCCCTGCCCCGCCAATGCCGTGGCGAGCGCGAACGGCGCGGCGGCGTTGACCGCGAAGTGCGCGTTCAGCGATTCGGGAGCGGGATAGCTGTCATCGTCGGCGCGGAAGCACGACGCGTTGTTGACGAGCAGATCGACCCGCCGCCCGAAGCGATCCGCAACCGCCGGAATGAGCGCGACGACCGCCGCCGGATCGGCGAGGTCGGCGGCGAAGGTGGCGTGGCGAGCATCCTCCAGACCCTCGATAATCAAGCGATCGGGTTCGCCCGCGCGACTGGCGTGGAGCGCGACGTCGTATCCCGCCCGCGCCAGTCGGACGGCGATCCGGCCACCCAGCCGGCGATAGCTGCCGGTGACCAGCGCCAGCGGGCGGGTCACCGCCGGTGCCGGACCATCGTGACGCCGATCGATTCGCCGGCCTCGGCAATGGCCAGCTTGACGATGCGGATCTTCACGCGCTGCACGCGCGGATCGGACAGGAAGAGGGTGTCGACAATATGGTCGGCCACCCCCTCGATCAGGGTGAAATGCACCCCCGGCGGCAACGCGTCGGTCGCCGCGTGCTTGAGGTCCATATAGCTTTTGGAAGCCGATAGCGGCGTGTCCGGCGTGAAGCGTTCGGGACAGTCGAGGTCGACCGTCATCGAAATCTGCAACGGTTGCGGCAGGTGCGTTTCCTCAGAGTAAATGCCGGTCAGGACATTCACTTCGACATCATGGACTTCCAACTGGAGCGAATCGCGCACTCTGCACCTGTCATCATATGGGAATATCGGCGCGATAGCAGAAGGTGCCGGCAGCGGAAGCGGGCACCGGCGAATCTTGGCCCTTGTGCCTGTCCGTCGCGGCGGTACAGGCGCGCATTCCGTTTCGATTGGACCCGTATTGCCCGACTTGCGCCCCCTTGCCGCCGTGTCCCTGACCGATGTCGAAGCGCTGCTCGACGCGGCGTTCGGGATCGATCGGCATCGGCGAACGGCGTATCAGGTGCGCGCGGGGCTGCAACCGATCGGAGCGCTCAGCTTCGCGTGGGTCGAGGACGGGCGGCTGACCGGGTGCATCCAGTGCTGGCCGGTGCAGCTCGACACCGATGACGGGCGGGCGGTGCCGATGGTGATGGTCGGCCCGGTCGCGGTCGCGCCCGACCGGCAGGGGACCGGGATCGGGCACCGGCTGATGGCCGAGGCGATCGCGGCGGCGGGCGGCGATGCGCCGCTGATGCTGATCGGCGACCCCGAATATTATGGCCGGTTCGGCTTTGGTGCGCAGCGGACCGGCGGGTGGCGGATGCCGGGTCCATACGAGCAGCGGCGGTTGCTGGCGCGTGGAACCGTGCCCGACCATGGCGGCATGGTGGGTCCGCGGATCGTAATGGCGGCGTGAACCCCTTGTGGTGGGCGCGCGGTCCAAGCTAACGGACGCCCATGCCGATGCAGCCCCCCGCCGACTTCGCCTCGCTCTCCCTCGCCGAGGTCGCACGCCTTGCCGCCGAAGCGAAATTGCCGCCGGTCGATCGCTGGAACCCGACCCATTGCGGCGACAGCGAGATGCGGATCGCCGCCGATGGGACCTGGTATCATCAGGGGAGCGCTATCACGCGGGCCGAGATGGTACGGCTGTTCTCGACGATCCTGCGGCGGGAAGCCGATGGCGCGCATGTGCTGGTGACGCCGGTCGAAAAGCTGTCGATCGCGGTCGACGATGCGCCGTTCGTGGCGGTCGAGGCGAAGCTGTCGGGCGAAGGCGAACAGGGGCGGATCGCGTTCCGGCTGAATACCGACGAACTGGCGGTGGCCGATGCCGAGCATCCGATCCGGATCGAAGGGGACGCAGATGCGCCGCGCCCGTATCTGCGCGTGCGCGGCGGCATGGATGCGCTGATCGCGCGTCCGGTCTTCTATGAACTGGTGGAGATGCTGGCGACGGGGCCGGACGGCCGGCGCGGGCTGTGGAGCGAGGGCGCGTTCTTTCCGTTCGAGCCGGCATGACGCTGGCCGACCGGCTGCGCGCGCGGCTGGCGGACCCGGTCGAGGACTTGCTGACCGGCGATCTGAACGGCGCGGCACCGATGCCGGAGGGCGGCTGGCGGGCGGCGGCGGTGCTGATCGCGGTGACCGAGCGGGCGGAGCCGGGCGTGCTGCTGACGCAGCGGACCGGCGACCTGCGCACCCATGCGGGGCAGGTGGCGTTTCCGGGCGGCAGCATCGATCGGGCCGATGGTGGGCCGGTCGCGGCGGCGCTACGCGAAGCTGCGGAGGAGATCGCCTTGCCACCGCAGGCCGCGACCGTGGTGGCGACGCTCGACCGCTATCACACGGTGACCGGGTTCGAGGTCGTACCGGTCCTCGCCACGGTTCCGGCGGACCTGCCGCTGATGCCGGCCCCGCTGGAGGTCGATGCGATCTTCGAAGTGCCGCTGACCGTCCTGCTCGACCGGGCGAACTATCAGGTCGGCAGCCGCTGGCATGAGGGGACCGAGCGATTCTATTACGAACTGATCTTCGGCGAGCGGCGCATCTGGGGTGCGACTGCGGCGATGATCCTCAATCTGGCACGACGACTGACATGGCCCTGACCGAATCGCTTCCCCCCGCCGACTGGATGCAGCGCCCCGGGCTCGACCGGCTGGCCGACGCGCTCGACGCCGATGCCGGGGCGGCGCGCTATGTTGGGGGGGCGGTGCGCGACACGTTGCTGGGGCTGGATGTCGCCGACATCGACGTCGCGACGATCCACCCGCCGCAGGAGGTCGTGCGGCGGCTGGAGGCGGCGGGGATCAAGGCGGTGCCGACCGGCATCGCCCACGGCACGATCACCGCGGTCGCCGACGGAACGGTGGTCGAGGTAACGACGCTGCGCCGCGATGTCGCGACCGATGGCCGCCATGCCGAGGTCGCCTTCACCGACGACTGGCAGGCGGACGCGGCGCGGCGCGATTTCACGATGAACGCGCTCTATGCCGATATGCGCGGCCATCGGCTGCATGACTATTTCGATGGGATCGTCGACCTGCGTGCCGGGCGGGTGCGGTTTATCGGGGATCCGTTGCGGCGCATCGCCGAGGATCATCTGCGCATCCTGCGCTTCTTCCGCTTCCTCGCGCGGTTCGGCAATACGCCCGATGCCGAGGGGCTGAACGCCTGTATCGATCGCGCCAACGACCTGATGGCATTGTCGCGCGAGCGGATCGCCGATGAATTGCTGAAGATGCTGGTCGCGCGCGACGCGGTCGATGTGATGCGGTTGATGGTCGGGCATGGCATCTGGACGCCGGTGCTGCCGGAAATCGATGCGGCGGCGGTCGAGCGCCTTGCCGCGCTGGCCGCCGCCGAAGCCGCCGCCGGCATTGCCTCCGATCCGGTCCGCCGGCTCGCCGCGCTGCTCGACGCTCGCAATGCCGAGGGTGTCACCGCGCGGTTGAAACTGTCGAATGCCCATCGCAAGCGGATCGGCACGGCGCTGGGCCATAACGATGCGTGGCCCCCGCAGGAGACGGGATACAGGCTGGGCATCGAGGGCGCGATCGACCGGTTGCTGTTGGCCGGCGATCCGGGAGCAGCGGCGAGCCTGATCGGCTGGACCCGCCCTGCCCTGCCGCTGTCGGGCGGTGCGCTGGTCGCACGCGGCCTGGCGCGCGGACCCGATGTCGCGAAGGCGTTGCGGAGGGTCGAGGATCGCTGGATCGCGGAAGGATTTCCCGACGCCGCGCGGACCGGCGCGATCGCCGACGACGTCGTCGCTCAGGCGTTGCGCGCCACCAGCATCGCATAGGCCGCATCGGCGTCGATCGGCTTCGAATAGAAATAGCCCTGTCCGAACGCGCAGCCGAGCGCGACGAGGGTCTGTTCGAGTTCCTGCGTCTCGATCCCCTCGGCCGTGGTCCGCATGCCGAGCGCCTGGGCAAGGCTCAGGATCGCGCGCACGATCGCCACCTTGTCGCGATCGGCCAGCATGCCCGACACGAAGCTGCGGTCGATCTTGAGCTTGTCGATCGGCAGCTTCTGCAAATAGGCGAGATTCGAATAACCGGTGCCGAAATCGTCCATTGCGATCGTGGCGTGCATCTCCTTCAGCGCCAGCATCGTCCGCAACGTGCTGTCGGGATCGACGATGAACGCGCTTTCGGTCAGTTCGATGGTGAAGCGATCACCCGTCAGGTCGTGGCGCGACAGCACGTCGGCGAACATTGCGGCAATATCGTCGCGCTGAAGCTGCACCGCCGACAGGTTGACCGCCATCTTGGCACCGCAATGGCCGCCGGATTGCCGATCCCATGATGCAAGCGTCCGCGCCGCTTCGTCCATGGCCCAGCGGCCGAGCGGCACGATCAGCCCGCATTCCTCGGCGACCGGAATGAAATCGACCGGCGAGATATGCTGCCCGTCGGGCGTCTGCCACCGTGCCAGCGCCTCGAAACTGCTGATGCGGCCGTTCGACAGGTCGTAGATCGGCTGGAACGCCAGGCGGACCTGCCGTTCCTCCAGCGCGGTGCGCAACCGCGTCTCGATCGAAAACTGGCTGCGGACGATATCGAACAGATGCGGGCGATAGATTTCGGTCTGGCCGGTCCGTTTCGATCGTTTCACCGCGAATTGCGCGTGGCGGATCAGGTCCTCGGCTTCGTCCTCGGTATCCTCGCCCAGCGCGATACCGATCGAGCAGTCGACGCTGATGCTGAAATCGGACAGCTGGAACGGCTGGACCAGCGCCTGCTGCAGGCGGCCAGCGACCAGCATCGCATCGTCCGGCCCCCCGCGCAGCGTCAGCAGCACCGCGAATTCGTCGCCACCGGTCCGCGCCATCACGTCGCAGCCGCGCAATACCCCTTTCAGGCGGCGCGCGACCGAGATCAGCAGTTCGTCGCCCGACAACGACCCCATGCACGCATTGACGCGGCTGAACCGGTCGAGGTTGATCGCCAGCACCGCATAGCGTGCGCGATTGCCGTCCGCGATCCGTTCGTCGACCAGATCGCCAAAGCCCATCCGGTTGGCGAGGCCGGTCAGCGAATCGGTGTTCATCTCCCGCCGCAGGCTGGCCTCGGTGCGCTGTTCGGCGGTCTGATCGAGCAGCGTCATCAGGCAGCGGGTAGCCGCGACCCGATCGGGACGGCGCGCCAGCGTGACGTCATAATAGTGGCTGTCGACCGAATCACCGATTTGCAGCGGCACGCGACAGCGGGCTTCGGTCGAGGTCAGAAAGGTCGCGATGCGATCGCCGATTGCATCGAGCAGCGCCGCTTCCCCGCCACGCGCGAAGCCCACCGCGCGGAAGGCCAGGTTGTTCGCGGTGAACACCGGTCGCCCGTCGATCAATTCGACGATCGCCGTCGGCGCGGGGATCAGGTCCAGCGTCGCCGTGTCGGCATCGTGCGACGCTTCCGGTACCCCCAACGGTTCGGCGCCAACGGCGAGCGAATCGTCCGAAACCGGATGCGCCTTGAACGCGGAGAGGAACTGCCGACCGAAAGCCATTTGCATCGCCGTACCACGGCGATGGTTAAGAGCTTCTGAAACCCGACAATCGATTCGCGTGGACAGGTGCCGTGCGTCAGAAACGGTTGTCGCGGGGGAAGCCGTTGGGCGGCATCCGCCCGGCGGCACCCCGCGCCGCGCGCCACGGCGTCAGATCGCCCTCGGTCCGGACCCGCCCGGTTTCCCCGCCCATCGTCCAGGTCAGTCCGTCGACGAACCGCAGGGTCCGCGCATCGGACAGGCCGCCGTCGCGGAACCGTTGCAGTTGCACCCCCTGCCCACGGGCCATTTCGGCGAGTTCGGACAGCGGAAACAGCAGCAGCTTGCGATTGTCGCCGATCGCCGCGACATAATCGTCATCCGGCCCGATCGGCCGGACGATCTTCAGCTTCGCACCGGGGCGCGGTGCCATCACCTGCTTGCCCTTGCGCGTTTCGGCGAGCACGTCGGCGATCCGCACCGCAAAGCCGCGACCATCGGTCGCCGCCAGCAACAGCCGGTCGGATGCCGCCGCGCGGAACAACCCGACGATCCGCGCATCGCCGTCGAGATCGATCATCGCCCGCACCGGTTCGCCAAAGCCGCGTCCGCCCGGTAGCTTGTCGGCACCCAGCGTGTAGAATCGCCCGCCATCGGTGGTCAGCAACAGCTTGTCGGTCGTGTGGGCGTGGAACGCGAAGGCCGGGCCGTCGCCCTCCTTGAACCGGGCGGTATCGGCGGAGGCGAGGTCGACATGCCCGCGAAGTGCCCGCACCCAGCCGCGCTGCGACAGGATAACGGTCAGCGGCTCGCGCTCGATCATCGCCTCTGCCGGAATTTCGCGTGCCGGGGCGGCTTCCTCGATCGTGGTACGGCGTTTTCCGAGTGCCGTTTCGCTGCCATAGCGGTCGCGCATCTTCGACAGGTCGCGCTTCATCCGGGTCCGTTGCCGGGCCTCACTGGACAGCAGCAGCGTCAGTTCGGCCTGCTCCTTTTCCAGCTTCGACCGCTCGCCGCGAATCTCCATTTCCTCCAGCTTGCGCAGACTGCGCAGCCGCATGTTCAGGATCGCTTCGGCCTGACGATCGGTGAGGGTGAATTCGGCGATCAGCACCGGTTTCGGTTCATCCTCGGTCCGGATGATCGCGATCACCCGGTCGAGGTTGAGATAGGCCGCCAGATAGCCGTCGAGCAGTTCGATCCGGTCGGCGATCCTGGCGAGGCGATGCTCGCTGCGCCGACGCAGGACGACGAACTGGTGATCGACCCATGCCTTCAACGCCTCGCGCAGCGACATGACGCGCGGGGTGCGATCCTTGTCGAGAACGTTGAGATTGAGGGGAACGCGCGATTCGAGGTCGGTGAGCCGGAACAGCCCATCCATCAGCACCTGCGGGTCGACGGTGCGGCTGCGCGGTTCGAGGACGATGCGGATCTCGGCGTCCGATTCGTCGCGGACATCGGTCAGGATCGGCAGCTTCTTGTCGTTGATGAGCGCGGCGATCTGTTCGATCAGCTTGCCCTTCTGCACCCCATAGGGGATTTCGGTGATGACGACCTGCCAGCCGCCGCCCTTCTCCCGTTCGATTCCATGGCGCGCGCGGACGCGAAAGCCGCCGCGACCGGTGGCATAGGCCTCGCGGATCGCGGCGGGCGGATCGGCGACGATGCCGCCCGTCGGAAAATCGGGGCCGCGTACATGGGCGAGCACGGCGGCGTCATCCGCGTCGGGCCGGTCGATCAGCACCATCGCGGCTTCGTACAGTTCGGCGGCATTGTGCGGCGGGACGCTGGTCGCCATGCCCACGGCGATGCCGCTGGCCCCGTTGGCGAGCAGGTTGGGGAACATGCCAGGGAACAGTTCGGGTTCCTGCTCCTCGCCATTATAGGTCGGGCGGAAATCGGTAGCGTCCTCGTCGAGGCCCGCCATCAGGTCGATCGCGACCTGCGTCAGCCGCGCCTCGGTATAGCGATAGGCGGCGGCGTTATCGCCGTCGATATTGCCGAAATTGCCCTGTCCGTCGACCAACGGATAGCGCAGCGCGAAGTCCTGCGCCAACCGGACCATCGCGTCATAGACCGACTGATCGCCATGCGGATGGTATTTGCCGATCACGTCGCCGACGACGCGCGCGCATTTCTTGTACCCCGATGCCGGGTCGAGCTTCAGCAGCCGCATTGCCCACAACAGCCGGCGATGCACCGGCTTCAACCCGTCGCGGACGTCGGGCAGCGACCGGGCCGTGATCGTCGACAGCGCATAGACGAGGTACCGCTCGGACAAGGCGCTGTCGAACGGTGCATCGAAGATGCCGATCGGTGTCGAAGGGTCGGTCAGTTCACTTGCCATCGCGACCGCGATAGCAGGCGAACCCCGCTCCTGCGATAGGTGAAATGGAACGAACCGGGATCAGGCCGCCTGTCGCCCGTCGGATTCGCGCCCGGCCGCCGGCTCGCCATCGGCCAGCGCCACCACATCGGCGACGATGCCCTGCCATTCGGCGTCGCCCATTTCGATCAGGCCGAACAGCCGCATCAGGAACGCGCCCTCCATCGCGAGGAACGCCAGCCGCAGCCGGCGACCCGCGTCGGTGGTGACGTCGATCAGATCGATCCGCTCGCGATACCATTTGCGCACCAGCACCATGTGCTGCGGCGAATTGAGGACCGAGACCAGCAGGCTGGGCGCGCCGCGGCGCGAACGGTCGCTATAGTCGGCGGCATAATCGATATGGGCCCGGACCGGGCAGTTGTCGTCGACGCTACCCAGTTCGGCGATGCGGTCGGCATATTCGTCCTGCCACCGCTCGAACATCGCGGCGATCAGCGATTCCTTGCTGCGAAAGCTGTATTGCACGCCGCCATTGGTGATGCCCATATGTTCGGCGACGGCGGCGATGGTCAGGCCGACCGGACCCTTTTCCAGCGTCACCGATTCGGCGGCATCCAACAGCTTGTCACGCTCAATCGTACGAGTTCGTCCCACAATAACGCCCCTTTGCGGCCGAGATATCGCCGGCCATTCCCGTCCCCGCTTCCCTGTAGCGCAAAAATATCCGCACGCGCGACTTTATTATACGATTTATCCATATTGGGTACGGTTGCGACTTTTGATCGGACTGCAGCAATGGTGGAATGCGTCACATCTTTCATCCCGATGACTTGGCCGGACCTGACCGGGCGACCGCGCCCCGATCCGGACCGGACGTTCCGCTATGGAACGGACCGGTTGCAGGTGGTCGATCTGTGGCTGCCCGCAGGCGATCCGCCCTCGCGCTGGCCGACGGTGCTGATGGTGCATGGGGGATGCTGGCAGAGTTCGGTCGCCGACCGGCGGCTGATGGACTGGGTCGCCGCCGATCTGCGTGCCGACGGGATCGCGGTATGGAATATCGACTATCGCGGCGTCGACCGTGACGGCGGCGGCTATCCGGGGACGTTTCTCGACGCAGCGGCGGCGGCCGACCTGTTGCGCGACCATGCCGGGGCATATGCGCTCGACCTGTCGCGGATCGTCGCGGTCGGGCATTCGGCGGGCGGGCATCTGGCGCTGTGGCTCGCCGCGCGCCATCGCCTGAGCCAGCATAGTCCGCTGGCGACCGGCGATCCGCTGCCGATCGCGCAGGTCGTCTGTCTGGGCGGCCTGCCCGATCTCGCCGCGGTCGAGGCCAGCCCCGATAATGGCTGCGGGACCGAGGTCATCGCGCAGCTGGTCGGGGGCGACCGGGCCGATCGCTTCGCCGACACCTCGGTCGTCGAGCTGCTGCCGGTCGGGGTGCCGATCGAGCTGATCGACGGCGCGAAGGACGCGATCGTCCCCGCCGCGATGGCACCGGCCTTTGCCGCGGCCGCCCGCGCCGCCGGCGACCGGGTGGTGACGCGGCGGATCGCGGATACCGGCCATGTCGAACTGATCGCACCCGAAACGCCGGCATGGGCCGCCGCCAAAGCTGCTATCCGGCGCGCCTTACCGATCGCCGGGCCTGTCGCATAGAGCCGGATTGCACCTGCCTTATTCTTGCCTTATTGTGGCCGCAAATAAGGCAGGAGTTGTCGATGTCCCGTCCGCGTTCGACCTTCATCATCATGGCCGCCGTTTCCGCTGCGCTCGCCGGTTGCGGCCGGCCCGATACCGCCGCCGAGACGGGATCGACCGATCAGGATGTTCCGCCCGGCGTCGAGGTGACGGCCGCGCCGGGTGTCGCCTTCCGGTACGACTATGCGTTTCGCCTGCCGGCGCAGCGGATCGCGGCAGCCCAGGAACGCCATACCGACGCGTGCGAGCGGCTGGGTCCGGACCGCTGCCGGATCACGGGGATGCGCTATCTCCGCTCGCCGAAGAACGACGTTACCGCCGATCTGCAGTTCAGCATCGTCCCCGCCCTCGCGCGCGGCTTCGGCCGCGATGCGATAGCCGTGGTCGAGCGCAGCGAAGGCGGCGTGCAAAGCGTCAATGTCAGCGGCGAGGATGTCGGCGCGACCATCGACGCCGCCAGAACCGCGCGCAACGCCGCCATTGTCGAACGCGCCACCGTCGAGAAGCGGATCGCCGACGGCAACCGTTCGACCGCGGCGGAACTGGAGCGACAGCGTGCCGATCTGGGGCGAACGATCCGGGACGTCGATGCACAAACCGCCGGGCAACGCGCGCTCCTGAATGCAACGGCGGTCGCGTTCCATTACGAATCAGGCAAGGCCGCGCCGGGCTTCGAAACCCAGTCGCCGCTGGCACAGGCCGGCGAACTGCTCGGCTGGTCGGCGGGCGTAACGTTCAGCACGCTGCTGAACCTGCTTGGGCTGCTGCTGCCACCGATGCTGCTCGCTGCGATTGTGGCCGGGCTGTTCGTTGCCGGGCGGCGGTTCGTGCGGCGGCGGTTCGCGCCCGCGGCGTGATTGCGCGGCCGGCCCCCTTGGGCTATGCGGCGGCTTTCTACACCGGCCACGGGCATTCCCCGGACCGGCCCGTTTCGTCGAAGGGAATCGCATGGCTCGCCGCCGCCAGATCTACGAAGGCAAGGCAAAGATCCTGTACGAGGGTCCGGAGCCGGGTACGCTGATCCAGTATTTCAAGGACGACGCCACCGCCTTCAACGCCCAGAAAAAGGGTACGATCAACGGCAAGGGCGTGCTGAACAACCGGATTTCCGAGCATGTCTTCACGCTGCTCGGCAATATCGGGGTGCCGACCCACTTCATCCGCCGGCTGAACATGCGCGAGCAGTTGATCCGCCAGGTCGAGATCGTGCCGATCGAGGTCGTGGTGCGCAACGTCGCGGCGGGTTCGCTGTCGAAGCGGCTGGGCATCGAGGAAGGCCAGCAGCTGCCGCGCACGATCGTCGAATATTATTACAAGGACGATGCGCTGGGTGATCCGATGGTATCGGACGAACACATCCTGTGCTTCGGCTGGGCGGCGCAGGACGAACTGCACGAGATGGCCGACATGGCGATCCGCGTGAACGATTTCCTGTCCGGGCTGTTCGCGGGGATCAACATCCGGCTGGTCGACTTCAAGCTTGAATTCGGTCGCATCTGGGACAATGATTTCAGCCGGATCATCCTGGCCGACGAAATCAGCCCCGATGGCTGCCGCCTGTGGGACATGACCACCAACGAGAAGCTCGACAAGGATCGCTTCCGTCGCGATCTCGGCGGCGAAGTCGAAGCCTATCAGGAAGTCGCCCGCCGGCTGGGCCTGATGCCCGAAGGCGCGGATTCGGCGGTCCTCGACCTCGAGACGCATCGCAAGAAGCGCGAGAAGTAAAGCTCCACCCGACAAGGACGTCATCCTGGCGAAAGCCGGGATCCATGGATGCGCGACGCCAGCGGCGGCAAGTGCCATCGGCGACACCCCGTCCATGGATCCCGGCTTTCGCCAGGATGACGGTTCTGACTGGTGCCCCTACCCCCGCGCGAACAGTGCCGGGTCGAGCGCCATCACCGCATCGGACCCGCCCTCGACCTTGCGCCGCAGGGCGCCGGTGTCGGGAATGATCCGCTCGGCATAGAAGCGCGCGGTTACCCGTTTGCCCTCGGTGAACGTCGCATCGCCCTCGCCCGATGCCGCCAGTGCCTCGGACGCGGTCAGCATCCGCAGCCACATGAGGCCGGTCGCGACGATCCCCATGATGTGCATGTACGAATGCGCACCCGCGCCGACATGGTTCGGGTTCTGCATGCCGTTGGCGATGAACCACATCGTCGCGGCCTGCAGGTCCTTCAGTCCGCGCTCCAGCCGCTCGGCGAAATCGCGCGTCGCGTCGGCACCCTTGGCGGTCGCGATTTCTTCGGCCACGATGCGGAAGAAATGCTGGATCGCACGCCCGCCATTCTGTGCCAGTTTGCGTCCGACCAGATCCATCGCCTGCACGCCGTTGGTGCCTTCATAGATCATCGCGATCCGGGCATCGCGGACATATTGCTCCATGCCCCATTCGGCGATGTAGCCATGGCCGCCATAAACCTGCTGCGCGTTGGTCGCGATGTCATAGCCCTTGTCGGTGCCATAGCCCTTGATGACCGGGGTCAGCAGCGACACGAGATCATCGGCCAGCTCGCGGGTTGCCGCGTCCTCGCTCATATACGCCAGATCGACCTGCAACGCCCCCCACAGGCACAGCGCCCGCAACCCTTCGGTCAGCGCCTTGCCCTCCATCAGCATCCGGCGGACGTCGGGATGGACGAACAGCGTATCGGCCTTTTCGTCCGGTTGCGCCGGGCCGGTCAGCGCCCGCCCCTGCCGCCGGTCGCCGGCATAGATCACCGCATTCTGATACGCGGTCTCGGCCACGCCCAGCCCCTGCAACCCGACGCCGAGCCGCGCGGCGTTCATCATGATGAACATGGCGGCCAGCCCCTTCATCTCGTCGCCGACCAGCCAACCCGTCGCGCCGTCATAGTTCATGACGCAGGTCGAATTGGCGTGGATGCCCATCTTGTGCTCGATCGATCCGCACGTCACCGGATTGCGCGCGCCGAGCGACCCGTCGTCGTTCACGAGGAACTTCGGCACGACGAACAGCGAAATCCCCTTCGAGCTTTCCGGCGCACCCGGCGTCTTGGCAAGGACGAGGTGGATGATGTTGTCGGTCAGGTCATGCTCGCCCGACGAGATGAAGATCTTGGTGCCGGTGATCGCCCACGACCCGTCGCCGTTCGGCACCGCGCGCGTCTTGATGAGGCCCAGATCGGTGCCGCATTGCGGCTCGGTCAGGTTCATGGTGCCGCCCCATTCGCCCGACACCATCTTGGGCACATACATCGCCTGCTGTTCGGGGCTGCCCTTGACCAGCAAAGCGGCGATCGCGCCGTGCGTCAGCCCGGGATACATGGCGAAGGCCATGTTGGCGGAGATCAGATATTCCTCGAACGCGGTCGCGACGACATGCGGCATCGCCTGCCCACCGAATTGTTCGGGCGCGGACAGCGTGCCCCAGCCCGATTCGACGAACTGACGATACGCCTGTTTGAACCCGTCGGGCGTCGTCACGCTGCCATCGGTATGGCGGGTGCAGCCCTGCTGATCGCCCGATGCGTTCAAGGGAAACAGCACTTCGGCAACGAAGCGACCGCCCTCTTCCAGCACCGCCTCGACCGTGTCGGGCGTGGCATTGGCGAAACCGGGCAGCGCGGCATGGTCGCCGATCTTGAGAACATGGTCGAGGATGAAGCGGGTGTCGCGGACCGGCGGGGTATAGCTGGGCATCGGGTCAATCCTTCTCCGGGGAGGCACCCTCTGACGGGGCGGTCTGGTACGGCAGCGTTTCGATGGTCGTCACGAAGTCGCTGAGTTCGGCGATCGCGGCATCGATGTCGCGCCGCTGGTTTTCGAGGAGCGCGATCCGGTCGCGGCATTTCTGGACGGTGACCTGCCGTTGTACGACGCGGCCGTCGCCGATATCGTACAGGTCGATCATCTCGCGAATATCGGCAAGGCTGAACCCGACCCGCTTGCCGCGCAGGATCCACGCCAGCCGTGCCCGGTCGCGCTGCGAATAGATGCGGGCAAGGCCGCGCCGTTCGGGCGCGATCAGCCCCTCATCCTCGTAGAAGCGGAGCGCGCGCGCGGTCACGCCGAATTCGTTGCACAGGTCGGTGATCGAAAAGCGATCGGCTTGCCCGGGCGACTCAGGCGGCATGGAGACTGCGAGTTGCATAGCCAATGATTAGTTTACGTTGACGTGAACGTCAACCTTCGTCGCCAGTCGCTGGCACCGGCGGACAGTTGACCCGCTTCGCCGGCTTGCGCTTGACCGCAGTCGTCGCGAATTCGGCGGCGTCGAGCGCGCCGTCGCGGCCCTTGTCCGCTGCCGCGAACTTCGTACTGGTCTTGATCGCCCATTCGTCGAAGGTCAGCCGCCCGTCGCCATTGGTGTCGAGCTTCGCATAGGCCTTGCGCCGCGATGCCAGATATTCGTCGCGGGTAATGCGGCTGTCGCGGTCCTTGTCATATCGGTCGAACCGCTTCTGTTCGCGGGTGCGCGGCGATGCGGCGGGCGGTTCGGGAATTTCGGCGTCCGCCGTTTGCGCCGTCGCCGGGGGAGCCGGCGGCGGCGGCAGTTTCTCGGTCGCCGCGACCCCGCGGAACAGGAACAGGCCCGCCGCGACCAGCGCCAAGGCCGACCCTACCCCCGCCAGGAACCGCCACATCGCTCACCCCCCGATTGCCGGTGCCTGTATCGGTCAGCCGCTATCGCCCGGCAAGTCCGAACCACGCCAGTCGCGCCGCCCGTTTCGGCCCGCCCGGTGCCACGCGTGCCAGATCGAGCCGCGCCGACAGCGCCAGCAGGCCGAGCGGCCGGGCGACCCGGCGCAGCGGCGTCGCCAGCGCCTCGCCGGCCAGCGTACCGGCGGTTTGGGCGGTCGCGGCATCGTCGACATGGTGCAACAGGTCGGCCAGCGCCCACCCCTGCCCCAGCATCGTCGCCCGGTCGACATCGCCGCCGAGGATCGCGGCCGCCAGCGCGAACAGCCGCCCGCCCCGTTCCGCCCCGAACCGGCGCAGCGTCTCGCGGTCGAGCGTGTCCTCCTCGATCAACACCTCCCAGCCTTCCACCACCTTCACCAGCGCCGCGCCGGTGACACCATGTGGCAGCACGGTTTCGGCGAGCGCGGTCAGGACCGGCATGGCGGGCGGCGGCGCATGGTCCAGCTTGGCAAGCTGTTCGCGCCACCACGCAAGCCGGATCTGGCCGATCGCGGGTTGGGTCGTGGTCCGGACGACATCGGCCAGCGCGGCGTCGAGCGCCAGCAGCGCCGACAATGCCGCGCGGCGGTCGGCGGGGGCATAGGTCAGCGCAAGGCTGCGTTCGGGATCTGGATCGATGGGCATCGATCCCGTCAGCGCGGGTCTTTACGCTCCGTCAACCCCGATCTGGCAAACAAACCATTGATTGCGCGACTTTGGCGCTGGAATGGACGGGCAATGATCGGACGCGGACGAGATCGGAGACGATCGGGCGGTTTTCTCTCGCGGCTGGCGCACGATCGCGGCGGCAATACGCTGGCGATGATGGCGGTCGCGATGATCCCGCTCCTCGGCATGGCGGGATCGGCGATCGACACCGCGCGGGTCTATTACGTCAAGGTTCGCCTGCAACAGGCGTGCGATGCCGGCGCGCTGGCGGGCCGGAAGTTCATGAACGGCAACGATTTCAACGACGCGGCCGTATCGCAGGCGCGCGCCTTCTTCGCGAATAATTTCCAGACGGGATCGATGGGGTCGAACGCCCCCGTCTTCACGCCGGTCAAGACCGACGCGGGACAGGTCGCCGCGACGGCATCGGTCACCGTACCGATGACGGTGATGCAGTTGGCCGGCTTCGAACCGGTCACGGTCTCGGTCGCCTGCGAAGCCAAGCTCGAAATTCCCAATCTCGATATCATGTTCGTTCTCGATACCACCGGATCGATGAGCGACATCAACCCCGGCGACAGCGCCGATCGGATCACCGGCCTGCGTCAGGCGGTGATGAATTTCTACGACACGCTCGACCGCGCCAAGAAGCCCGGAACACTGATCCGCTATGGCGCGGTTCCCTATTCGGCCAACGTCAATGTCGGCATGTTGCTGCGCCCCGAATGGATGGTCGACAAGGCCGATTACCAATCGCGCCGCTATCTGGGCCCCGAGACGACCAAGGGTCCGGATACGGTGGACAACGCCGATTGGGTAACGACTGCCGGATCATGGCAGAAAAAGAGCGGTTCGACCGTAACGAGCAAAAGCTTCGGCAGGCCGGAGGATTGTAGCGCGCCGGCAAACGCCGTGAACACATCGCAAACCGATACGACGTGGAAAGACGCTGGAAAGGGGGACGGCAGCCAGACGATTACCTATACCCGGACCCGGACCGGCAGCGCCTATTCGACGAAAATCGTCAATGCGCGGTGTGAAATCACCGAAACGTCGTACCGCAATTATGTCGAAACACGGACCGACACCCGCGTTCCAAACAAGAATAAAGGCAAGCCCGTTGCCGGTACCCCGACGACTACTCATTGGTGGTCGTATGAGCCGGTCAACGTACCCGTTTCGGGATTGAAGGGCACGGGGGCCCGCGTCAGTGGCGGATCGATTTCCATGAACATCGCCGCACAGGGCAAGTCGCGAACGATCACCTGGAATCAGCAGAATGGATGCATCGAGGAGCGCAAGACCGTCCGGCAGTCGACCTACGATACCATTCCATCCGACGCGTACGACCTGAACATCGACATGGTCCCCGACCCTTCCAACGACGACACCCGTTGGAAACCATGGCTGCCGGCCGCGGTGTTCGCTCGGGAAAGCTTCACCAAATGGTCCCTCCCCCCAGTGCGCTCGAACCTCGACTTCACGAACCTTAAGGACGTGAATAGCGGCCAGAACGCTCCTTGCCCTTCGCCGGCAAAGCTGTTGCAGGCATTCACGCGCGCCGACCTGCAAAGCTACGTCAATAGCCTGATCGTCGGGGGCAAGACCCACCATGATATCGGCTTTCTGTGGGGCCTGCGCCTGATGTCGCGCGACGGCATCTTCGGGGACGTCGTCAACACCGGATTGAACGGCGCGAAGAATGCGCAGCACCTGATCTTCATGACCGACGGCGAAACCGATACCGATAACACGGTGTACGAGGCCTATGGCCTGTCGGGGCTGGATCGTCGTCGCACGACCGGCTTCACGTCCAACGACGCGCAGAATAACGAACAGGACACCATCGTCGCCAATCGCCTGCTGGCGTTGTGCCAGGTCGCGCGGCGCAAGGACATTACCGTCTGGGTCATCGCGTTCGGCACGACGATGCCCCCGCTGCTCAGCAACTGCACGACGGAGGGGCGTTCGTTCGAGGCGAGCAACACCGCCCAGTTGAACGCCGCGTTCACCAACATCGCCGCACAGATCGCCAAGCTGCGGGTGTCGAAATGATCGTGCGGATCGCGCGCGATCGGCGCGGCGCGACCCTGATCGAATTCGCGTTGCTCGCACCCGTCCTGCTGCTGTTGCTGATGGGCCTGTTCGACCTGTGCTACCGGTCGTACGCCCAGGCAATCCTGACGGGCGCGCTACAGGCCGCCGCGCGCAAGGGCACGCTGGAGGGTAACGCGACCACGTCCGCCGCCGCGGCGATCGACGAGGCGGTTATCCAGCAGGTGCGACCGGTCGCGCCGAACCTGACCTGGATCAGCAAGCGACTGCATTATCGCAACTATGACGGCGTCGAAGCCGAACCGTTCGACGACGTCAACAGCAACAATCGCCGTGATCCCGGAGAATGCTTCACCGACACCAACGGCAATGGCCTGTGGGATTCCGATCCGGGTACCACCGGTCAGGGCGGTGCGAACGACATCACCGTCTATACCGTAGAGATCACCTATCCCCGCCTGTTTCCGCTGACCGGGCTGATGGGCTGGTCCTCCGATCAGAAAATCTCGGCGTCCAGCGCACTCAAGAACCAGCCCTATGACACGCAGAGCGCAGCCACGCCGGAGCGGATATGCTGATGATCGCGGCCCGCCGACTGCACGATCTGCACCATGCCCGGCGCGGCGTCGCCCTGCTGGAATTCGCGCTGGCATTGCCCGTCGTCCTTACCATCGGGCTGTGCGCGGTCGAATTGTGCAATTTCGGCGTCCAGCAGCTTCGGCTGAGTCAGGCGACGCAGACGCTCGCCGACAATATCTCGCGCGTCGGCGTCGACACCAACGCTGCGACGCAACAGCTGCGCGAGGCTGACGTGAACGAGGTGATCGGCGGGCTGCGCCGGCAAACCGAAGCACTGGGCGTCACCACCAACGGCCGGGTGACGATTTCCAGCCTCGAGACGAAGGACGGCGCGCAGTGGATCCACTGGCAGCGCTGCGTCGGGCTGAAACGTGGTCCGGGCTATGATTCGAGTTTCGGCCGCGAAGGCGATGGCGGAACATCGGGCAGCACGTTTCGGGGAATGGGCGACCCGGCCAAGCCGGTGCAGGCACCCGATCGCGCGGCAGTGATCTTCGTCGAGATCAATTTCGACTATCAGCCGCTGCTACCGACCTTTTTCCTCGGCAACCCGAAATTGCAGCAGACCGCCGCCTTCATCGTGCGCGACAATCGCTTGCTGGAGGAGGGCGTGCGCGATCCGGTGCCGCAGGTGAAGCAACGCATGACCTGCGACCGCTACACCGTCTGAGGGTCCATCCGAAATTCACGCGAAGGCGGATTTGAAGGCCGTCCGTTCCGGAAACCGGTAGCGTGATCGGCACGTCGCGGGTCCGGCACATTCCCGAACCGACGCGGCGACCAGTCGCCGCTGCGGAGGATACCGCAGCGGCGCCGTGGCTTACTTGTACGTGACCTTCTTCACCGCCGCGACGACCTTGTCGCTGGTGATGAGCGCCAGCTTTTCGAGATTGGCGGCATAGGGCAGCGGCACGTCTTCGTTGGTGACGCGCAGCACCGGGGCGTCGAGATCGTCGAAGCCCTGCTCCATGACCACCGCGGCGATTTCCGACGCGATCGAGCAGGTCGGCCAACCTTCCTCGACCACGACCAGCCGGTTGGTCTTCTTCAGCGACTTCAGCACCGTCTTGGTGTCGAGCGGGCGCAGCGTGCGCATGTCGATCACTTCGGCGTCGATGCCCTCGCCCGCCAGCTTCTCGGCGGCTTCGAGCGCAAGGCCGACGCCGATCGAATAGCTGACGATGGTGACGTCCTTGCCCGGCTTCATGATCCGCGCCTTGCCGATCGGCAGGACGAAATCGTCGAGCTTCGGCACGTCGAACGAGCGGCCGTACATCAGTTCGTTTTCGAGGAAGACGACCGGGTCGGTCGAGCGGATCGCCGCCTTCAACAGGCCCTTCGCATCGGCCGCATCATAGGGCGCGATCACGATCAGGCCGGGGACCGAAGCGTACCACGGGCCATAGTTCTGCGAGTGCTGGGCTCCCACGCGGCTCGCCGCACCGTTGGGACCGCGGAACACGATCGGGCACCGCATCTGGCCGCCCGACATGTAATTGGTCTTGGCCGCCGAATTGATGATGTGGTCGATCGCCTGCATGGCGAAGTTGAACGTCATGAATTCGATGACCGGACGCAGCCCGCCCATCGCCGCACCGGTACCGATGCCGGCAAAGCCGTACTCGGTGATCGGCGTGTCGATGACGCGACGATCGCCGAATTCGGCGAGCAGGCCCTGCGTGACCTTGTACGCGCCCTGATATTCGGCGACTTCCTCGCCCATCACGAACACGCGGTCGTCGGCCCGCATTTCCTCGGCCATCGCGTCGCGCAGTGCGTCGCGGACCGTGGTCTTGACCATTTCGGTCCCTTCCGGAATTTCCGGGCTGGTGTCGCCTTCCTGATCGGCGGCGTCGAACAGCTGGCGCGCGCCGGTCTCGGCATGCTGCTGCGTCGTGCCCTCGGGCGCTGGCGGTGCCTTGTCGTCGTTCTTCTCGTCGGCCTTGGGCGTGGCAGCGGCGGCTTCGCCGGCACGCGCCTCGGTCGGCTGGGCCGACTTGGCGGCGTCGACATCCTCGCCCTCGCCGGCGAGGATCGCGATGACCGCGCCGACCTTCACGTTATCGGTGCCCTCGGCGATCAGGATCTGCGCGATCGTACCTTCGTCGACCGCTTCGAATTCCATCGTCGCCTTGTCCGTCTCGATCTCGGCCATGATGTCGCCCGACTTGACCGTGTCGCCCTCCTTGACGAGCCACTTGGCCAGCGTGCCTTCTTCCATCGTGGGCGACAGCGCCGGCATCTTCAGTTCGATCGGCATCTCAGTAGGTCTCCACCAGAACGTCGGTGTACAGTTCCTTGGCGTCCGGTTCGGGCGCGCTTTCGGCGAAATCGGCAGCCGCGTTCACCACCTTGCGGATTTCAGCCTCGATCGCCTTCAGCTCGTCCTCCTGCACGCCGGCGGCGGTCAGCTCGCGCTTCAGCCCCTCGATCGGGTCCGAATTGTCGCGCATCGCCTGCACTTCGTCGCGGCTGCGATACTTGGCCGGGTCGGACATCGAATGGCCGCGATAGCGATAGGTCTTCATCTCGAGGATGATCGGCCCCTTGCCCGCACGCACCCATTCGAGCGCGGTTTCGGCGGCACCACGGCACGCCAGTACGTCCATGCCGTCGACCTGGATGCCCGGAATGCGGAAGCTTTCGCCGCGGCGATAGAGCTGGTCCTCGGCCGACGAGCGGTTGACGCTGGTGCCCATCGCATACTGGTTGTTCTCGATCACGAAGATGATCGGGAGCTTCCACAGCTCGGCCATGTTGAACGATTCGTACACCTGACCCTGATTCGACGCACCATCGCCGAAATACGTCATGCAGACGCCGCCGTCGTTGCTGTACTTGTGACCGAACGCGAGGCCCGCGCCCAGCGACACCTGCGCACCCACGATGCCGTGGCCGCCATAGAACTTGTGCTCGGTCGAGAACATGTGCATCGACCCGCCCTTGCCGCGGCTGATGCCGGCCTCGCGCCCGGTCAGTTCGGCCATGATCACCTTCGGATCGATGCCATAGGCGAGCATGTGGCCATGGTCGCGATAGCCGGTGATCACCGAGTCCTTGCCGGACTCGAGCGCCGACTGCAGCCCCACGGCGACGGCTTCCTGCCCGATATACAGGTGGCAGAAACCACCGATCAGGCCGAGGCCGTACAATTGCCCCGCTTTCTCCTCGAAACGACGGATCAGCAGCATCTCCTTGTAGAAGGAGAGCAGCTCCTCTTTCGACGCCTCGTACCGCGTTGGCTCACCCGGCCGTTCGCGATTGGGAATGACGGGTTCGCTGGTGCGGCCTGGCGCCGGTGCTTTTGCCACGGTTCGGATGCCTCGTTCCTGAAAGGATGGGAAGGAAGCGCCGCCTATGGCGCGAATTATGCCCTCGTGCAACCGAACCTGCCCGTTCCGGTCCGGATTCAGTCGTCGATGCGGATCCCGCAGCGGCTTCGCGCCGCCGCCTCGCCGGTGATCGGCACGATGAATTCGTCCGGGTGGGCGACGTTCAGCTTCCGCCGGACCAGTTCGTCGACCATGTCCGGGTCGGCATGGCGCGGATCGAGCAGCTCGACCCGGTTGCGCAGCTCGGCGCGCACCTTTTCCAGACACGCATATTGCGCCTTCCGCACCGCCAGGTTGCGCTGATACTCGCGATACGCCAGCACGCCGTTCGGCCCCAGCACCGCGTGATAGGCGAAGAATCCGATGACGAGGATGACCAGCGCCGGCCATCCGGCACGTTTCAGCATCTGACGAAGGGGCGAGGGTCGCGACATGGCGCGTATGTCGGTTATAGCCTGCGCCCACGCAAGCCACCAACCGGTGGCAAGGAGCCGATATGCACCTGCTGCACGATCCAGCGACCCTGACCGACCCGACCGACTTCGATACGTTCCTGAAGGTCGATATCCGTGTCGGCACGATCGTCGCCGCCGAATCCTATCCGCAAGCGCGCAAGCCCGCGATCAAGCTCGTCATCGATTTCGGCCCGGTGCTCGGCCGCAAGCGATCGAGCGCGCAGATCACCGAGCAGTATGACTGCGACGGACTGATCGGACGACAAGTCGCGGCAGTGGTCAATTTCCCGCCGCGTCAGATCGGCAAGTTCGTGTCCGAGGTGCTGACGCTGGGCTTTCCCGACGAAGCCGGCGCGGTCGTGCTGTTCGCGCCGGACCGGCAGGTACCGGACGGCGGGCGGCTGTTCTGATCGGCGCGCGGGCACCGGTCATGGCGGGTGCATCCGCCCAGCATTGCCGATACAGGCCATATCCGGGGGCAGCGAACGCGTCCCGTTTGAAGGAAGACGGATGAGCAACGCAACCGCCACCGCATGGGACACAAGCCGGGTCCGCCTCTGGCTGGAAAGCCGTCTGTCCGCAGCCAAGCTGGAACAGGCAGCAGCGGACCGGCGCGGCTACGAGGCGCAGGGCGAATATGACAAGGCCGCAGCGGAGGAATGGGTCAGCCGCGCGTTGCTCGCCACCGATTGCACGACCGATCAGGCCGCCTTGGCCGGCCGGGTAAAGGCGTTGCTGGCGCAGGACGAATACCGGATCACCGGCATCTACGACGACCAGCGATTCGACCGGGGCGTCCGGGCGCAACTGCGGAAAATCGCGAAAATGACCAAGGCGAACGAAGGGTTCGCGAACCTGTTACGCTATCAGGATTGAGAAGCACGTCGTCGACGACGACCGAAGATTAGGTGGATTGGCAACGACATGGCCCGCAAGAACAACCGGCACGATCCCTATCCGCAGACGGATGACGGCGACGACGCGCCGGCCCCCGCCGTCATCTGCTGGCTGTGCGGCCGGCCCACCGGCAAGACGATCGTCTGGCATCATCCCGTCCCCAAAAGCCGGGGCGGCCGCGACGTCGTGCCGATGCATTCGATCTGTCAGCAGACGTTGATGGCCAATTTCACCAATTCCGAACTGCAACGCGCCGGGATGGACGTCGACACGCTGCTCGCGAACCCGAATGTCCGCAAATTCGTCGACTGGGTGGCGAACAAGGACCCCGACTTCACCGCGACCATCGTGAAAAAGCAGCGCTGATCCGATATCAAAGGGCCATCGGAGGCCCGGATCACGACGCGCCGATGCCGGCTTACGCAAAAGGAGCGCCGGCTTGAACCAACGCTCCCTTTGCCAACCGACGATCGGCTCAACGCTCGGGAAGTGCGGGCGGTGAGGCGTTGACCGGGCCCAACCAGAAAACACCGTCATAGCTCGGCGTAGCTGCCTCCCCAGGCAACGGTCGCAGGGAGACGAACTGCGGAAGGTCAAGCGCGGCGTCAGCACGCAACGGATGCGCAGCGCATTCGATCGCGTCTGAACCGACCGGCTGACCCGGCACCGGCTTGTAACCGGCACGCATCTGACAATTCCAGCTTGAACCTCCCGCCGTGACCATATTGAGCGACACGACCTGCGCCGCTGGAGCAAGATGCACCGCCATCGGTCGGAAGACGATCCCCCGCCGCTCGATCGGCATCTTTTGGGCGTGAACGTTCCCCGTCAGCACTAAAACACGATCATAGCGTCCGGCGGCAACCGCGGCGCGAACATTCTCTGCCTGCGCTGCCTCGTGCGGCTCCTGACCCGGGAGGTGTGCAAACTTCGCGCGTTGGGCATCGTCTCGATCACCGTTGAACGCGACGATCGCGATCGGCATCCCGTCGCTTTCGGCCGCGTGCAAGCGGATGAGCAAGTCGCGCATCGCTTCGCTGCCCCGACCATCCGTCTCATCGACCCAGCCCTGCCTCATCAGCTCGCCGGGAAACTGCGCCGGAGGCAGACGCCAAGCCGCCTGGAAAGCAGCATCTGCTCTCGCGCTCAGTTCGACCGCAACTAGCACTCGCTCGCCTCGCTTCGCCAGCGCACAAGCGAAATTGCCGACAAAGGCCGGAGACTCCCTTGATCCGTGAATTTCACCGAAGACCACGTAGCGTGGATTACGCTGGAGGACCTGCTGCCACCCTTTAGGAAGCGAACATTGCTCGCCGGCTAACGCCGGAGCGGAAAAAGCCAGCACGGAGGCCGCCAAGGCGAATCGAATAGTGCGCATGGCCCGATGGTATTCGCAGGCACATTGGCGACAAGTCCTGTTCGACTAATCCGATAGAACGACACAAGCGATAAACGACAAGGAGCGCCGGCTCGCACCGACGCTCCCTTCCCCGACCGACGATTAGCTCAGCGCAGAATCGAACGCCCCGCATAGCGCGCGGCTCCTGCCAGTTCTTCCTCGATCCGGATGAGCTGGTTGTACTTGGCAAGCCGGTCCGACCGCGCCAGCGAGCCGGTCTTGATCTGGCCGCAGTTGGTCGCGACCGCGAGGTCGGCGATCGTCGCGTCCTCGGTCTCGCCCGACCGGTGCGACATGACCGCGGTATAGCGGTTGCGCTGCGCCAGGTTCACCGCCTCCAGCGTTTCGGTCAGCGTGCCGATCTGGTTGACCTTCACCAGCAGCGAATTGGCGAGGCCCTGTTCCAGACCCATCGCCAGCCGCTTCGGATTGGTCACGAACAGATCGTCGCCGACCAGCTGGACCTTGTCGCCGATCTTGTCGGTCAGCGCCTTCCAGCCTTCGAAATCGTCCTCGCCCATGCCGTCCTCGATCGACAGGATCGGATAGCGCGCGGCGAGATCGGCGAGGTAATCGGCCATTTCGTGCGGGGAGAGCGACTTGCCCTCGCCGACCATCTCGTACCGGCCGCCCTTGAAGAATTCGGTCGCGGCGCAATCGAGCGCCAGCATGACGTCCTCGCCCGGCTTGTACCCGGCGCGCTCGATGCTCTGCATGATGAAGTCGAGCGCGTCGATCGTGCTGTTGAGCGCCGGGGCAAAGCCGCCTTCGTCGCCGACCGAGGTGGCGAGGCCCTTTTCGGACAGGCCCTTCTTCAGCGTGTGGAAGATTTCCGAGCCGCACCGGACCGCTTCGGCGATGCTGTCGGCACCGACCGGCATGACCATGAATTCCTGGAAATCGATCGGGTTGTCGGCATGTTCGCCGCCGTTGATGATGTTCATCATCGGCACCGGCAGCAGATGCGCCGACACGCCGCCGACATAGCGGTACAGCGGCAGGCCACGGGCATCCGTCGCCGCCTTCGCCACGGCGAGGCTGACGCCGAGGATCGCGTTCGCGCCCAGCCGGCCCTTGTTCTCGGTACCGTCGAGTTGGATCATCGCCTCATCGATGTCACTCTGGTCCTCTGCATCCATGCCCAGCACCGCTTCGGCGATGTCGCCGTTCACCGCTTCGACCGCGCCCAGCACGCCCTTGCCCAGATAGACGCTCTTGTCGCCATCGCGCTTCTCGACGGCTTCGTGCGCGCCGGTCGACGCGCCCGACGGGACCGCGGCACGGCCGAAGCTGCCATCCTCCAGCAGCACATCGACCTCGACGGTCGGATTGCCGCGGCTGTCGAGGATCTGGCGGCCATGCACCTGAATGATTGCGGTCACGTAACGACTCCTTTGATATCCGTGCGGGACGGCGTGGTCGCCGCCCCTCTATCCATTCGGCCCGCCGCTCGCAAATCCTTGCGTGCCGCACGGAACCCGACCTGTGCGACATGGTTTTCCTACCGAAACGAAGAAAGGATTCGTTATGACCGACTTCAATCGGCCCGGCAGTTCGCCGGCCACCAGCGATACCGCTGTCGACTTCAACGCCGATATCAACCCGACCACCGGCGGCACCGTCGAGTTCTCCCCGGCCGCCACGACGTCGTTCGATTCGGAAGCGAGCGCGACCGGCAGCACCACCCAGACGCTGAAGGACGAGGCATCGAAGCTGTCGGCCAAGGCGACCGAAAAGGCACGCGGCCTCGCCGATGAAGGCAAGGCACGCGCGACCGGGGCGCTCGACGAATTCTCGAAGTTGATGGAAGATGCCGCCGGCACCGTCGATGAGAAGCTGGGCGAGCAATATGGCCAATATGCTCGCTCGGCCGCCAAGGCGATTTCGGGCTTCTCGGACAATCTGCGCGGCAAGGAAGTCGACGATCTGATCGCCGACGCCAGCGATTTCGTCCGCAAGAGTCCGGCCGTCGCCATCGGCACCGCTGCAGCCCTCGGCTTCCTGCTGGCGCGCATCGTGAAGGCCGGCACCGATGCCGACACCCTCCCCGTGGTAAAGGGCTGATCCCGATCATGGGGGACGAGGGGCTGGGAACGGTTGTCGGCCGGGTCGTCGAGGACGCAAAGGCCTATGCCAAGGCCGAGGTGACGCTGTGGAAGATGGTGGCCAGCACGCGCGGGTCGCAGGCCGGCATCGCCATCGGCCTCGCGGCCGGCGCGGTGGTCATCGCCTTGTCGGCGGTTACCGCCCTGCTGATCGGTGCAATCCTGTCGCTGCGGCCGATCATGGGGCCGGGCTGGGCTACATTGCTGGTCGTCGTCGTGGCGCTGGTCGTCGCCGCGATCCTCGCCAAGGTTGCGTTGTCGAGCTTCAAGCGCGTCGTCGCACCGTTGGGAGACAGCTGATGATCCCGCCGACCCTCGCCGCCGCCCGTGCCGATGCGCTGATAAAGCGTGCCCGGTTGCAGGCCAGCGTTGCCGAAGCAAAGCATCGCCTGTCGCCGTCGACCATCGCCTCGGGCGTCGCCGACGACCTGCGCGACAAGGCGGAGGACGGCGTCGCGATCGTGATGGAACGGCCGGGTGTCGCCGCCGGCATCGCGACCGGCGTCGTCGCCCTGCTCGCCCGCAAGCGCATCGCCCGGCTGTTCCGCAAGGCGCCACCCCCGCCCCCCATCGCCCCGCCCCCGCCCGTCCCGAACAAGGAATGACATCATGAGCGAACTCAAGACCGTCCCGCACGAAACCGCGGGCACCATCGACACGCTGAAGGAAAAGGCGTCGACCGCCGCCCACGCGACCAGCGACGCCGCCCACGACGCCGCCAAGCGTGCGTCGGACGCCGCACACGAAGCCGCCCAGCGTGCGTCGGAAGCGGCGCACGAGGCCGCCAAGCGCGCATCGGACACGATCGAGACCAATCCGCTCGCGGTCCTCGCCGGCGGCCTTGCGCTCGGTGCCGTCGTCGGTGCCTTGCTGCCGCGCACCGCGCAGGAAACGAAGACGCTCGCCCCGCTCGGCAAGAAGCTGGCCGCAGCCGCCACCGCCGCTGCCGCGACGGCACGCGACGTCGGCAAGGAGCAGCTGACCGCCGCGCTGCCGAGCAAGGACGGTGCCAAGGAACAGATCCGCGCCGCCTTCGGCACGGTGGTGCAGGCGGCCAAGGACAGCGGCAAGGCTGCCGTCAAGGGCTGACCTCCGCCACGAATCCGAGTTTATGGGTTGAAGGGTACGCTCCGTCCGCTATGCGACGGGGCGTATCTTTTTTTTGCACTGCGGGAGCGATCATGAGCAAACTCCACCTCGTCTTCGGCGGCCGCGTCGCCGATCCGCGCACGCTCGATTTCGCCGACCTGAAGGCGATCGACGTCGTCGGCATCTTCGGCGACTATGCCAGCGCCGAAAAGGCATGGCGCGCCGCTGCACAGCGGACCGTCGACGATGCCGAGATGAAGTATGTGGTGGTCCATCTCCACCGCCTGCTCGAACCGGAACTGCCGGCGGCATAAGGCCCCCGATCCCGAACGGCTCCCTGTACCCCGTTCGGTTCGAGCAGCTTCGAGCCTGTCGAGAAGCGTCCGTCGAGAACTTGGTCGTTTGGGGCACTGCCTTCTCGACTACCGTTCTCGACAGGCTCGAACCTCCGCTCGAAGCAAATGGGGAGGTGTGGACAGGGAACGGTGCCGCGGATCAGTCGGCCCGAGCCACCCGCACCCCCCAGCGCCACCGCAACAAGGGCCGCAGCAACACCATTCCGGCAATGAACCCGCCGGCATGTGCCGCCCCCGCGACCGGCATGCCGCTGCCCGCACTCGCCCAGCCGATCGCCAGATTCAGCAGCGTCCAGCTGACCCCCAGCCATATCGCATGGACGACATGCGCCGGCACCGGTCCGATCGCCTTCGCCTTGCCGCCGCCGAACAGCAGCGCATAGGCCCCGATCAGCGCCGAGATCGCCCCACTCGCCCCGATCATCGGCGCGGGCGAAGTCGGTCCGGCCAGCCACTGCGCCGCCACCGACGCATAGGCGCCGACCAGCAACAGTACCAATACTCCGCGCAATCCGACCGCGCGCTGCGTCGGGGTGCCGACGATGGCGAGGGTCAGCAGATTGAAGCCGAGATGCAACCACCCGTCATGGATGAATGCGGCGGTAATCGGGGTCAGCCATACCGGCACGAACGGCGCAAACCCCTCGATCGATGCGACATTGCTGGTCATCCGCAACGGCACGAAGCCCGCCGCGATCGCCGCGCTCCATACGCCACCGGTCAGGATCAGCCACGCGCTGACGCACACGATCAACCCGCCGATCACCACGATCGACGGGGAAGGACGCCGTTCGAACATGGGCGTTTAGATGAACTCGATCTTCGAGATCTGGTAATACCGGTCGCCCGACGGCACGGTCACCTCGACATCGTCATCGATCTTGCGCCCGATCAGCGCGCGGCCCATCGGCGAATTGTACGAAATGCGGCCCGACTTGGCATCGGCCTCGGTCTGGCCGACGATCTGGTAGGTGACCGCCTTGTCATCCTCGTCGAGCAGGGTGACGGTCGCGCCGAACACGACCTTGTCGCCCGACAGCTCTTTCGGATCGATCACCTGTGCGCGGGACAGCTTGTCCTCGATATCGGCGATCGACGCCTCGATCTGGCCCTGCCGTTCCTTCGCAGCATGATATTCGGCGTTTTCCGACAGATCGCCATGCGCGCGCGCTTCCTCGATCGCGTCGATGATCTGTGGCCGTTCGACCTTCAGTTGCTTGAGATGCACCGTCAGGCGATCATAGCCCTCTTGCAACATCGGCATCTTTTCGACCGTCGCCATCGCGCGCGCGTCCCTTTTCGTAAGTAGCCCCCTCACACGGCCGGGCCTCCCTGCCCGTCCGTGCGCAACTATTCGTTGATGGGGATCAGTTGTGCGATCAAGAATAATAGGACTGCAACGGCCGCACTTCAAGGGAGCGGGCGGCCAGTGCCTGAATGGCCTGTGCCACCGCCACGCTGGCCGGGGCGGTCGTGAAATACGGGACCTTCTGCGACTGCGCCGACGCGCGGATCGATTCGGAGTCCTTCAGCGACTGCCAGCCTTCGGTCGTGTTGAAGATCATCGCGATCGCACCGTCGAAAATCTTGTCGACGATATGCGGACGGCCCTGCGCCACCTTGTTCACGCGTTCGACCGGCACGCCATGTTCGGCCAGATAATCGGCGGTGCCGGCGGTCGCGACGATCCTGAACCCCATCTCGACCAGCAACTGCACGCCGGGCAGGATCACCGGCTTGTCGCCCGACTTGACCGAGACGAACACCGTGCCACCGGTCGGCAGGACGATGCTCGCGCCCATCTGTGCCTTGGCAAACGCGGTCGCGAAATCGCTATCGATTCCCATGACTTCGCCGGTCGACTTCATTTCCGGTGACAGCACCGGATCGACACCGGGGAAGCGGCCCCATGGGAACACCGCTTCCTTGACCGCGACATGGTCTATGTGGCGGTCGATCATCGGCAGGTCGGCCAGCTTCTCGCCCGCCATCACCCGCGCCGCGATCTTGGCGACCGGCGTGCCGATCGCCTTGGCGACGAACGGCACCGTGCGGCTGGCGCGCGGATTGACCTCGATCAGATAGACCTTGCCGTCCTTGACCGCGAACTGGATGTTCATCAGCCCCTTGACGTTCAGTGCCTTGGCCAGCGCCACCGTCTGCCGCTCGATCTCGGCGATGACGTCGGCGGTCAGCGAATAAGGCGGCATCGAACACGCGCTGTCGCCCGAATGGACGCCCGCTTCCTCGATATGCTGCAACACGCCCGCGACGACGACATCGTCGCCATCGGCGATCGCATCGACATCCACCTCGATCGCGTCGCGCAGATACTGGTCGATCAGCACCGGCGAATCGCCCGACACCTGCACCGCCGTCTGGATATAATCGTCGAGCTGCCCCAGCGAATCGACTATCTCCATTGCGCGCCCGCCCAGCACATAGCTCGGCCGCATCAGCACCGGATAGCCGATCCGCTCGGCGATCACCGCCGCTTCGTCGCGGCTGCGCGCCAGACCATTGGCCGGCTGGAGCAGGCCAAGCGAGGTGACCAGATCGGCGAACCGCTCACGATCCTCGGCCAGATCGATCGAGTCCGGCGTGGTGCCGAGGATCGGGATACCGGCCGCTTCGAGTGCGCGGGCGAGGTTCAGCGGCGTCTGCCCGCCAAACTGCACGATCACCCCGACCAGTTCGCCCTGCGACGCTTCGACGTGCAGGATTTCCAGCACGTCCTCGGCGGTCAGCGGCTCGAAATACAGCCGGTCCGACGTGTCGTAATCGGTCGACACCGTTTCGGGATTGCAGTTGACCATGATGGTTTCATAGCCGGCGTCGCTCAACGCAAAGCAGGCATGGCAGCAGCAATAATCGAACTCGATCCCCTGCCCGATCCGGTTCGGACCGCCGCCGAGGATGACGATTTTCCGCGCGTCCGACGGCGCGCTTTCATCCTCCGGCTCGCCGAACGTCGGCGCTTCGTAGGTCGAATACATGTACGGCGTCTTCGCCTCGAACTCGGCCGCACAAGTATCGATCCGCTTGAAGACCGGCCGCACGCCCAGCTTGTGGCGATGCGCGCGCACTTCTTCCTCAGTCACGCCGCCAGTCATCATCTTGACGACCTCGTGGATCAGGCCCGAGCCACGCGCGATGCCACGCTCCATGCCGCGCAGATTGGCCGATTGCAGCGCCAGCCATGCCAGCCGCTTGTCGCTGAATCCCATCGACTTCAGCCGGCGCATCCCCGCGGCGTCCTGCGGCAGGCCGTTGGTGCAGACTTCGGTTTCCGCCGCGACGATTTCGGCAATGCGTTCGAGGAACCACGGATCGTACTTCGCGATGGCGTGGACTTCGGCGACGCTGAAGCCTTCGCGCAGCGCCTGTGCCGCGACCAGCAGCCGGTCGGGGGTCGCCACGGCCAGCGCCGCCTCGATTTCCGCACGCGGCGCACCGGCAAGGCGCTCGACGGTGTTGAAGCCCGACAGCCCGGTTTCCAGACCACGCAGTGCCTTCTGCATCGACTCATGAATATTACGGCCGATCGCCATGACCTCGCCGACCGACTTCATCGCGGTCGACAGCACCGCCTGCGACCCCTTGAACTTTTCGAAGGCGAAGCGCGGAATCTTGGTGACGACATAGTCGATCGTCGGTTCGAACGACGCCGGCGTGGCGCCGGTGATGTCGTTGGTGATCTCGTCGAGCGTATAGCCGACCGCCAGCTTCGCCGCGACCTTTGCGATCGGGAAGCCGGTCGCCTTCGACGCCAGTGCCGACGACCGCGACACGCGCGGGTTCATCTCGATGACGATCAGGCGGCCGTCCTTCGGATTGACCGCGAACTGTACGTTCGAACCGCCTGTTTCGACACCGATTTCTCGGAGTACCGCGATCGATGCATTGCGCATGATCTGATATTCCTTGTCTGTCAGCGTCAGCGCGGGGGCGACGGTAATCGAATCGCCGGTGTGGACGCCCATCGGATCGATATTCTCGATCGAACACACGATGATGGCATTGTCCGCGCGGTCGCGGACGACTTCCATCTCATATTCCTTCCACCCGAGCAGCGATTCCTCGATCAGCACCTCGGTGGTCGGCGACGCGTCCAGCCCTTCGCGAACGATCTTCAGAAATTCGTCACGGTTATAGGCGACGCCGCCGCCGGTCCCGCCCAGCGTGAAGGACGGGCGGATGATCGCCGGCAGCCCGACATGTTCGAGGCCCGCCAGCGCCTCCGCCTCGCTGTGCGCGATATGGCTGCGCGCCGATTCGAGGCCGATCTTGTCCATCGCGACCTTGAACTTCTGACGGTCCTCGGCCTTGTCGATCGCCTCGGCATCGGCGCCGATCATGGTCACGCCGAACTTTTCGAGCGTCCCGTCATTCGCCAGCGCCAGCGCAGTGTTCAGCGCGGTCTGCCCGCCCATCGTCGGCAGCACCGCATCGGGGCGCTCCTTCTCGATGATCTTGGCGACGACCGCCGGGGTGATCGGCTCGACATAGGTCGCGTCGGCCAGGTCCGGATCGGTCATGATCGTCGCGGGGTTGGAGTTGACGAGGACGATGCGATAGCCCTCCTCCTTCAACGCCTTGATCGCCTGCACGCCCGAGTAATCGAACTCGCAAGCCTGACCGATGACGATCGGCCCCGCGCCGATGACGAGGATGGACGAAATGTCGGTGCGTTTTGGCATCAGCGTTCCTGAACAACTTGTATCGGGTTGCCGAAGCAACTTGAGTTCTGAGCGATCACATCCGCGGCTGGCGCGTTATGCGTAATTTTCAGGCCGCCATCACTACGCGGATCTAGGCGTAGCTGCGGCTGGCCCCGTAATGCCAGGGCGTGGCATTCGCGATCCCACAGTCCAGGCTTGGTGACGATGACCACACGGGAAAAGCCGGTGGTGGCGCCGCAATCCGTCATCTGGACCCGAGCGATCGCGCCGTTCGAAAGGCGCGCATGCTGGTAATAGGTCGTTTCGCAACTACCGCCTCCCGCCATCCAGATTAACAGCCACAAACCACCGCCGATCAGGACGGCCAGAACGATCACGAGGATCGCGAACCCTTTGAGGGCTCGCTTCAATTCGATCCCCGCATCATCCCCACAAACCGCTCGAACAGATAGAAGCTGTCCTGCGGTCCGGGCGATGCCTCGGGATGATACTGGACCGAAAACGCGCGACCGCCGTCCACTTCGATGCCGGCATTCGATCCGTCGAACAGCGACACATGCGTTTCGCGGACATTCGCCGGCAGGCTGTCGCGTTCGACCGCGAAGCCATGGTTCATGCTGGTGATCTCGACCGCGCCATCCGACAGCCGCTTGACCGGATGGTTCGCGCCGCGATGGCCCTGATGCATCTTGCTGGTGGTCGCGCCCAGCGCGAGGCCGAGCAACTGGTGCCCCAGGCAGATGCCGAACAGCGGTTTGCCCGTCTCCAGCAACTGCCGGATCACCGGCACCGCATAGTCGCCGGTCGCGGCGGGATCGCCCGGACCGTTCGACAGGAAGATGCCGTCGGGGTTGGCCGCCATGACCTCGTCATAGGTCGCGGTAGCTGGTAGCACGGTTACTTCGGCACCCGCATGAACAAGATTGCGGAAGATATTGCGTTTGCTACCATAATCGATCGCAACGACATGCGGACGCGCGTTCGCCTGCGTGGTACCTTCGCCAACTTCGACACCGGTGCTGTCATCATAGCCCTTGCCCAGATGCCATGCCCCGCCGGCCCAGCCATAATGGGTCTCGCACGACACGGTCTTGGCAAGGTCCATGCCCTCCAGCCCCGGCCACGCCTGCGCCTGTGCCAGCAACACGGGAATATCGAACTCGCCGGTCGCCGAATGCGCGATGACGCCGTTCGGCGCGCCGCCCTGCCGGATGCGGCGGGTCAGCGCGCGGGTGTCGATTCCCGCGAGGCCGATCCGGTTGTGCCGCGCCATCCACGCATCGAGATGCTCGTTCGACCGGAAATTCGACGGCTCGGTCACATCCTCACGGACGATCATGCCCAGCGCATGCGGATCGTTCGCCTCGACGTCGTCGACATTGGTGCCGACATTGCCGATGTGCGGAAAGGTGAAGGTGATGATCTGCCCGGCAAAGGACGGATCGGTCATGATTTCCTGATACCCGGTCATCGCGGTGTGGAAGCACACCTCGCCCACCGCTGCGCCTTCGGCACCGAAGCCACGGCCCCACAGCACGTCGCCATTGGCAAGGACCAGAACACCCGTAGCTCCGTCGGGCATGGCGAATGGCTTGGCGTCGGCCATGATGGGCGGGCACTCCTGGGTAAATCTGATGATGTCGCTAAGCGGTGGCGGCTAGTCCCAACCCCGGCCCCCGTCAATCCTGTGATCGTCGGACGATTGCGGCTAAGGGTGATCGCTTATCCGAACGAACGACATTGGAACCCGCATGATTCGCGACACCATCAAGGACGCGCTGGTCACCGCCATGAAGGGCGGCGACAAGGAAGGCACGGCCACGATCCGGCTGATCCAGTCCTCGATCAAGAACCGCGATATCGAGGCGCGCACCGGCAAGGCTCCCGACAGCGACGACGCGCTGGTCGTCGAAGTGCTCCAGAAAATGGTCAAGCAGCGCCGCGAATCGATCGAGATGTATGAAAAGGGCAATCGCCCCGAACTGGCCGCCGCCGAGGCGCGCGAAGTCACCGTCATCGAACGCTTCCTCCCGCAACAGATGGACGAAGCACAGACGGCCGCCGCGATCGAGGCGATCAAGGCCGATCTGGGCGCGACGGGCATGAAGGACATGGGCCGGGTGATGGCCGAGCTGAAGTCGCGCCACGGCAGCGAGCTCGACATGAGCAAGGCCAGCGCGGCGGTGAAGGCGGCGCTGGGCTGACGCATAAGCGGTTGCCGACCCCGTTCCGTTCGGGGCATATGGTCCCATGACCCTTTCGCCCCAGTTCCTCGACGAGTTGCGCACCCGCACGACGCTGTCGGCGCTGGTCGGCAAGTCGGTGAAGCTCCAGCGGTCGGGCAATGAGCACAAGGCGTGCTGCCCGTTCCATACCGAGAAGACGCCGAGCTTCTGGGTCAATGACGACAAGGGCTTCTACCATTGCTTCGGCTGCGGCGCGCATGGCGATGCGATCCGCTGGATGACCGACCAGCGCGGCCTGCCCTTCATCGACGCGGTGAAGGAACTGGCCGCCGCCGCCGGCCTCGAAATGCCGGCGCAGGATGCACGCTCGGCCAAACAGGCGGAGCGCGCCAAGGGCCTGCACGACTTGATGGCCGACGCGCAGACCTGGTTCGCCGACCGGCTCGGCGACGAAGGCGGCATCGCCCGCGACGCGCTGGCCAAGCGCGGCATCAAGGCGGAAACGGCGCGCGCCTTCGGCATGGGCTTCGCACCCGATGCGCGCGGGCGGTTGAAGGCGGCACTGGCGTCGTACGGCGATCCGATGCTGGTCGAATCGGGGATGCTGATCTCGGTCGAGGGCAAGGAGCCCTATGACCGGTTCCGCGGACGGCTGATCATCCCGATCCGCGATGCACGCGGCCGGACGATGGCGTTCGGCGGGCGCATCCTTGGCGATGGCGAACCGAAATATCTGAACTCGCCCGAAACCCCGCTCTTCGACAAGGGGCGGACGCTCTACAATATCGACCGGGCCCAGACCGCTGCGCGTAAGGCGAAGCGGGTGATCGCGGTCGAGGGTTATATGGACGTCATCGCGCTGGCGCAGGCCGGTTTCGATGAGGTCGTCGCACCGCTCGGCACCGCGCTGACCGAGCATCAGCTCGAACGGCTGTGGCGGATGGCGGACGTGCCGATCCTGTGTTTCGACGGGGATGCCGCGGGGATCAAGGCGGCCCGGCGTGCGGCCGAACGCGCACTGCCGTTGCTGCAACCGGGCAAGAGCATTTCGATCGTCACCATTCCCGACGGCATGGACCCCGACGATCTGGTCCGCGCGGAAGGACCGCAGGCGTTCGAGGATTTGCTCGCACGCCGCGAATCGCTGTCCGATTTTCTGTGGCGGCTGGAACTGGCGACGCTGCCGCCCGGGGCCGGTCCCGATGAGCGGGCCGCGTTCGAGCATGAGCTCGCGCGCCTTGCGGGTACGATCACCCATGAAGGCATTCGCCGCGAATATTTCCGGACGTTCAAGGACCAGTTCTTCGCGCTGTTCGGTGCCAAGGACCGGCGGCTGCGCATCGTCGCCAACGACATGGCGGCGGCGGCGGACGTCAAGGAAGTCGATCTGGTCTTCGCGTTCCAGCGGGCGGTGCTGATGGGGCTGATGCAGCATGTCGACGTGCTCACCCGCCACTGCGAGCTGATCGCGCAGCTGCCGATCAAGAACCAGCAGTTGCAGCGTTGGCGCAACCACCTGATCGACCTTGCCATCTATCGCAGCGACCTGAGCGAAAGCCTGCTGACCGACACGATCGCCGCCGACCGGCAGCTGGTCGACATGGCGCGGCGGAACAAGGAAACCGACCTCGCCTTCACCTTCTGGCTGCGCGACGCCGAGCGGGAAACGGCCGAGACCGACCTGTTGCGCGTGATCCAGATCCTGGTCGACGAACAGGCCTGTCGCCGCGCCGAGAATGCGGCCGCCGAACGGTGCCGTCAGGAAACGACCGAACGGACCTTTGCCGAGTATCAACAGGCCCGGTCCGACCATGCCGCCGTGCAGGCGCGTATCCGCAGCTGGATGGAGGAACTGGACGAGGCGGCTTGATCCCTCGCCGCCGTTTCCCATATCGCCGTCTTAGAATTGCCCGAAATCCACGATCGAACCGCCGGAATGCGCGCTCTTGGCTTGCAAAAGGTACGGTGTCGGACGAAGACGACGGGTAAAATAGCGCTGGGCAGACGCGCTGCGTAAATTTCTGAGGGTTATTGATGGCCAAGGCGAATGGTGGCGGCGACGACACGATCGATACCGGCGACGCGCCGCTGATCGACCTGAACGAAGGGTCGATCAAGAAGCTGGTCGCCCGCGCGAAGAAGCGCGGCTACATCACCGTCGACCAGCTGAACGAAATGCTGCCGCAGGATCAGATGACCTCGGAGCAGATCGAGGACATCATGTCGGCGCTGAACGACATGGGCGTCAACGTCGTCGAGAATGAGGACGCGGGCGAGGACGGCGAAGGCGAGGAACGCGCGAAGCAGGAAGACGACGACGCCGACGACAGCGCCGCCGAACAGGACGAGGCGTCCGCAGCTTTCGAACCGGTCAAGAAGAAGGAAACCGTCGACCGCACCGATGATCCGGTGCGGATGTATCTGCGCGAGATGGGCGCGGTCGAACTGCTGAGCCGCGAGGGCGAAATCGCCATCGCCAAGCGGATCGAGGCCGGTCGCGACACGATGATCTTCGGCCTGTGTGAATCGCCGATCACCTTCAACGCGATTATCGGCTGGTCGACGGCACTGAACGAAGGCACGATGCAGCTGCGCGAGATTCTCGATCTCGACGCGATGCTGTCGAAGGACCCTGCGCCGGAATCGCTGTCCGACGACGAGGACGCCGACGACAATGGCGAGATTTCGTCGAAGAACGCTGGTCCCAGCTTCAAGGAAGAGGAAGAGCCCGAGGAACCGTCGGTCGACGAGGACGAGGATGGCGAACGCCGTGCGCCCCGTCCGAGCGACGACGATGAGGAGGACAACACCCTCAGCCTCGCGCAGATGGAAGAACAGCTCAAGCCGCAGGCGCTGGAGAAGTTCGCCAACATCACCGCGATCTTCAAGAAGTTCTCGAAAATGCAGTCGCAGCGTCTCGACGCGATGGCGACCGGCGATGGCCTGAGCAATGCCGAGGAGCGCAAGTATCAGAAGCTGCGCGAGGAGCTGACGGCCGAGGTCGAAAGCGTCCAGTTCCATCAGGCGAAGATCGAATATCTGGTCGATCAGCTATACGCCTATAACCGGCGCCTGACCGCGCTGGGCGGGCAGATGCTGCGTCTGGCCGAGCGTCACAAGGTGCCGCGCAAGGCGTTCCTCGACAGCTATGTCGATCACGAGCTGGACGAACAGTGGCTGACCTCGGTCGCGACGATCGACAAGAAGTGGAAGGCGTTCGTCGATAACGAAGGCGCTGCAGTCGATCGCATCCGCACCGAGATCGCCGAGATCGCGCAGCAGACCGGCATGGCGCTGGGCGAGTTCCGGCGCATCGTCAACATGGTCCAGAAGGGCGAGCGCGAGGCGCGGATCGCCAAGAAGGAAATGGTCGAGGCCAATCTGCGCCTCGTCATCTCGATCGCCAAGAAATACACCAATCGCGGCCTGCAATTCCTCGACCTGATCCAAGAGGGGAATATCGGGTTGATGAAGGCGGTCGATAAGTTCGAATATCGTCGCGGTTACAAGTTCAGCACCTATGCGACGTGGTGGATCCGGCAGGCGATCACCCGCTCGATCGCCGATCAGGCGCGGACGATCCGCATCCCGGTGCATATGATCGAGACGATCAACAAGCTGGTCCGCACCAGCCGCCAGTTCCTGCACGAACAGGGCCGCGAACCGACGCCGGAGGAAATGGCCGAACGGCTGTCGATGCCGCTCGAAAAGGTTCGCAAGGTGATGAAGATCGCCAAGGAGCCGATCAGCCTCGAAACGCCGATCGGCGACGAGGAAGATTCGCATCTCGGCGACTTCATCGAGGACAAGAACGCGATCATCCCGGTCGATGCCGCGATCCAGGCGAATTTGAAGGAAACGGTCACCCGCGTCCTTGCCAGCCTGACTCCGCGCGAAGAACGCGTGCTGCGCATGCGCTTCGGCATCGGCATGAACACCGACCACACGCTCGAAGAAGTCGGACAGCAGTTCAGCGTGACCCGCGAGCGTATTCGCCAGATCGAGGCGAAGGCGCTGCGTAAGCTGAAACATCCGAGCCGCAGCCGGAAAATGCGGTCCTTCCTCGACCAGTAGGTTTCTCCGCCCCGACGCTTCACCAGCGCCGGGGCGTTTCGTTTCGGCGGCAGACCGAAGCCCGAATAGCGGCGTTAAGCGCGGTTAAAGTGCTGGAAACCCTGTTCCTACGCGCTTGAGTTATCTCTTGCGGGCATACCATCGGTCGAGCGGGGATTACCCGGTCAGACGAAAATGGGGGCCGTCGGTGATAGTTGCGATTGCGAACGACACGAATGACAGCGGGGTAGCCGACAGGCTGGCGCAGATCGTTCATGCCGATGGAAGCGGCACACACGCCACACCGGAACGGCTGGCCCATGCCGGCGTCGCCGTGCGCGACATCGCCGATGCGCTGCATCAGCTATGTACGTTGCACGGACGCCATCCGGGCGTGGTCGATCTGGCGAGCAGCGCCACCAACAATCCGGCGGCAGAAGACTGGCTGGCCCGTGCCGGTGCCGCGTTCGTCGAGGAACGCGCCTATCTGATCCGGGTCGCCGCCGCGGCGGGACCGCCGCCGGGCACCCCCGGGCAGGCCGCGACGGAAGCGGCGCTGGCGACGCAACGCAATGCCATCGACCTGCTGTCGCGCTCGGTGCGACCCGGCTGCGCGCTGGGTGCAGCGATTGCGGTGACCCTCGACTGGCCGGTGATCCGCCGCCCTCTCGATGCCGCCGCCGAGCGGATGGGGATCGACGTCATCCCCTGCACCCTGCCCTCGCCTGCGCAAACCCGGCAGCTGATCGCAGCGGTCGCCATGAACGCAGCGGTCGAACGCGCGATGACCTTCGGCATCCAGCAGTTGCTGGCCCAGCATCGCGGCCTGTGGGACCTGATCGCCGCGCGCGCCGAAAGCCGCGGCTAGCGTTCGGCAGAATCTGTCCGTATCGCTTGGCCATGAGTCAGGAACAGGCGATGCGGTTCGAGGGAACCAGGGGCTATGTCGCGACCGACGACCTGAAGGTCGCGGTCAATGCCGCGGTGACGCTGCGCCGCCCGTTGCTGGTCAAGGGCGAACCGGGCACCGGCAAGACGGTATTGGCGCAGGAGATCGCCCGCGCGATCGGTGCCCCCCTGATCGAATGGAACGTCAAATCGACCACGCGCGCGCAGCAGGGCCTGTACGAATATGACGCGGTGGCGCGGCTGCGCGACGGACAATTGGGCGATCCCCGCGTCCACGACATCGCCAACTATATCCGCCAGGGGAAATTATGGGAGGCGTTCGTCAGCCCGACCCTGCCGGTGCTGTTGATCGATGAGGTCGACAAGGCCGATATCGAATTCCCCAACGATCTGCTCCATGAACTCGATCGGATGGCGTTCGACGTGTACGAGACCGGCGAGCGGGTGACGGCCCGCGAACGGCCGATCGTGGTCATCACGTCGAACAACGAGAAGGAGCTGCCCGACGCGTTCCTGCGCCGCTGCTTCTTCCACTATATCCGCTTTCCCGACCGCGCGACGATGCAGGCGATCATCGACGTGCATTTCCCCGGCATCCAGACGTTGCTGGTCAACCGCGCGCTCGACCTGTTCTTCGCGGTGCGCGAGACGCCGGGGCTGAAGAAGAAACCGTCGACCAGCGAACTGCTCGACTGGCTGAAACTGCTGCTGCACGACGACATGCCGCTGGAGGTGCTGGCGTCGCACGATCCGGCCAAGGCGATCCCGCCGCTGCATGGCGCGCTGCTCAAGAACGAACAGGATGTGATGCTGTTCGAACGGCTGGCGTTTCTGCATCGGCGCAAGGGCGGCTGATAGCGCAGGGGGTTGCGTGGACTTTACGATCCGGTAACCATGTTCGCTCATCAATTGGCGACCATCGTTCGGCAGGATCGTCATCATGTTCGGTTCGCTTCTCCGGGGCACGCTGCTCCTCGCCTTTGCCGCTATCGTCAGCGTGCCGGTCGGCGCGCGTTCGCTGCTCGACTATGTCGGGCAATGCGTTCCGTTTGCGCGCGCGGCGTCGGGCGTCGAGATCTATGGCGACGCGTGGACGTGGTGGGATCAGGCGGACGGCCGCTATCCGCGCGGGCACAGGCCGAAGGTCGGTGCCGTTCTCGCCTTTGCCAAAACCGATCGCCTGCCGCTCGGCCATGTCCTCGTCATCAGCCACGTCGTCGAACCGCGCGTCGCGATGGTCACCCACGCGAACTGGTCGCGGATCAACGGGGTGCGCGGCGGCGTCGAGCAGGACGTCACTGTATTCGACGTCTCGGCGAAGGGCGACTGGACGCGGGTGAAGGTCTGGTATCGCGATACGCAGGGGCTGGGCGGTTCGGAATATCCGACGCACGGCTTCATCTACGGCCCCCGCCCCGCTGCCGAACTGGGTGGCAAGGCACCCGATTATGTCGGGTCGCTGATCGACGCCTACGGCCGTTGAGCGCGTCGCACCCGCCCGCCACCGTTCTTTAGGGACTGTCGCGATGACGACCGGGAAGCAGCGCGGCGTCTGGACGGCGGTCGCGCTCATCACGATTGCCGGCCTGATCCTGCGCATTCTCGCCGCGCGGGGCGGCTTGTGGCTCGACGAGGCATGGTCGGCGGTGACCGCGCAGGACGTGGGGACCCCCGCCGGGGTGTTCGTCGGGATTAATCACGACAACAACCACCATCTCAACAGCCTGTGGCTGCAATGGGTAGGTAGCGGTGCCCCGCCACTGCTGCAGCGCGCGCTGTCGATCGCCACCGGCAGCGCGACCATCCCGCTGGCCGCCACGATCGCGCTACGACGGGGGAAAGCGGCGGCGATCCTTGCCGCCATTACCTTCGCCGTTTCGCCGTTTCTGGTGACCTTCGGATCGGAAGCGCGCGGCTATGCGCCGATGCTGTTTGCCTGGGTCGCCGCGATCGGCGTGGCTGACCGCTGGCTTGCCGATCCTGCCGCCCGATCACCGGCGACCGCCATCGCGCTGGCTGCAATCTTCGGGTGCCTGTCACAGGCGACGATGGTCTTTGCCCTTGCAGCACTCGGTCCATGGGTTGCGATCCAGCGATGGCGCGCGGCGGGCTGGCGATCTGCGGTACGCGACACCGCCCGCCTGTTCGTCCCGGCCGCCATCGCGGTCATGCTGCTGATCGCCATCGCGTGGACGGCGGCCGCGACCAGCAAGGCCGGGTTCCAGTTCGGTGCGCGCGAACCGCATGACGACTGGAGAATGCTGCTCGGCCTCGAACAGTTGTGGACATGGAGTTGCGGGCTGTGGGTCATCGCCCCGGCAGTCGCCATCGCCGGCTGGTTCGTCCGCGACCGGTTCACCGGCCTCGTCCTGCTGACGGCAGTCGCGCTACCGTTGATGGTCGCGCTGCTCGCGCTGCCGAACAGCGGCGCGTCCCGTTACTATATCGTCGCCGTTCCGCCCTTGCTCCTGTCGGCCGCGTGCATCCTGCCCGTCCTGTGGGCGAGGCGGGGCGTCTGGCGTCTGCCTGTGCTGATTGCCGGCACGGTCTTCGTCTGGACTGCGGTCGAACGCGACGGAGCATTGGTGACCAATTTGCGGGGAGACCCCGGTCAGGCGATTTCGAAGCTGACCGAAGTGGCACCGGACGGCGCACGGGTCTCCGTCGCGCTGTCGCGTTCGACCGCGATCCTGATCGCCGCCGCACGGTCGCGCGGCTATCGACTGACCATCGACGACAGCCGCTGCGCGCCGTTTCGCTTTATCGAACGCGACGGCGGCAATCGCTTCCCCGATCCGCTCGTCCATTGCGGCCGGCAATTCGAGGAGATCGCGCGCGGCGACCCGAACGGCCTGTCGGGCAGCCACTGGCGCCTCTACGCCCGATCGCGCTAGAGCATGACCGGACCATGTTGGATCATCGGCACGGCGGTGATTTCGGCGTGCGGCAAGGCGCGAGGAGGGAGCGATGCCGAAGCATCGTAACCGACGAGCAACGCAGCATCACGTCGACAGCAGCCCGCCGCGCAGCGGTCGCCCGCAGGGCGATGACGGTGGTTCAACATGGTCCGGTCATGCTCTAAGACATCGGCCATGTTCCATTCGTTCGTCGAGGCGCTGCGCACCGCCGGCATCGCGGTCAGCATCCGCGAGCATCTGGTCCTGCTCGAAGCGATCGAGCGTGGCGTGATCGACCGGACGCTGGACAGCTTCTATCATTTAGCCCGTACGACCTTCGTCAAGGACGAGAGCCTGATCGACCGGTTCGACCGGGTGTTCGGACAGGCCTTTGCCGGCATCGACGGCACGGCGGGCGTCGATCCGGTCTCCATGCCCGACGAATGGCTGCGTCGCATCGCCGAACGCTATCTCTCACCCGACGACATGGCGAAGGTCGCGGCGACGGGCGATTGGGACGCACTCATGGACCGGTTGCGGCAACGGCTGGCCGAACAGCATGACCGGCATGAAGGCGGATCGAAATGGATCGGTACCGGCGGCACCAGTCCGTTCGGCCATGGCGGCTATAATCCCGAAGGCGTCCGGATCGGCGGAGAGAGCCGCCATCGCCGCGCGGTCAAGGTCTGGGAACAGCGCGCGTTTCGCAACCTCGACAACCAGCGCGAACTCGGCACCCGCAACCTGAAGGTCGCGCTGCGTCGCCTGCGACGCTTCGCCCGCGAAGGGGCCGCCGACGAACTCGATCTCGACGCGACGATCGCGGGAACGGCGCGACGCGGCTTTCTCGACGTTGCGATGCGGCCGGAACGGCGCAATGCCGTCAAGCTGCTGCTGTTCCTCGATGTCGGTGGATCGATGGACCCGTTCGTCGAGCAGGTCGAGGAGTTGTTCTCCGCCGCCACTGCCGAATTCCGGCATCTCGACTTCTTCTATTTCCACAACTGCATTTACGAAGGCGTCTGGCGCGATAACCGCCGTCGCTGGACCGAACGGACCCCGACTGCCGACCTGCTGCGGACCTATGGTCCGGACTACCGCCTTGTCCTGGTCGGCGACGCGGCGATGAGCCCCTACGAGATCCTGCAGCCCGGCGGATCGGTCGAACATGGCAATGCCGAAGCCGGCGCGGTCTGGCTGCAACGCCTGACCGCCCATTGGCGATCGGCGGCGTGGATCAATCCCGCGCCGCCGGACCATTGGCAATGGTCGCACTCGACGCAGTTGATCCGCGACCTGTTCGCCGATCGGATGTACCCGCTGACCCTCGACGGGCTGGACGCCGCCATGCGCGAATTATCGCGCCGGCGATAAGCGTGAGATGCTGTTTGAAAACGCGCCGAAGCGCGTTTCCAAACGAACTCCCAGGACCGATCGACAGTCAGGTGTCAGGCCAGCAAACTGCTCCCCTCCCTGACAAGGGAGGGGCTGGGGGTGGGTAGGTTTGGGGCTGGCGGTACGCTCCCTCGCGGGCCAACCCACCCCCGACCCAGCTTCGGGTAAACAGTGCCCCGCACTGTTTAGGTCATGCCGGGGGCATGACCGGCCCGACGCTCTTGTAAGGGAGGGGAGAAGTTGAAACCTTACCGAATGTCGATCGGCCCTAGGCGGGATCGACATTCAGTTCGTTGGGCGCAGGAATCGTGTTCCATCCCCTCTCGTCACTTCCGCGCAGGCGGGAGTCCATATACGCCAGCGTCGCGGATAGAGCCCAACCGTCGGCGTCTATGGATTCCCGCCTGCGCGGGAATGACGAAATTCCGTGGTTATCGCTGAATGTCGACCGGCCTTAAAGATCGTCGATCGCCTCGTGCAGCTTCGCCAGCACGACCGTATCGCCGGCCGGAGCCGCCGCAGCCGCCGCCGACAGCCCCATCAGGTCGACCGCGCCGAAGCTCGCCGCCAGTCCCTTCAGCCGGAGTGCCGCCGGCTGCCACCCTTCGGCATCGGCGGCATCCAACGCGCTGAGCGCCTTCTTCGCGCTTTCGGTAAAGGCACGGCGAAGCTCCGCGATCAGTTGGGGTTCGTCGCCCAACGCCGCCGCCAGCGCCGCATCGATTGCTCCGGGATCATAGACCATGGGTTAAGAATACGCCCCAAAAGGTTAAAAGAAGGTTACCGGGCCACCGGTTCGACCGCTCTGTCGTTCGGATGACGACCATGATAGACGGTCAGTTATGAATGGGGGTTCGATCACGGAGCTGCAACAGCACCACCAGCATTCCGACGGCGAACATGTCGCGCAGGACGAGGCGCAACACTGGTTGGCGGAGGCTGTCCCCGAACCCGAACCGATCCGGCGCAACTGGATCGGACCGACGCTTGCCGGCATCGCGGTGCTCGGCTGGACCGGCGGGATGCTGGCATGGAGCGCGCCGTCGCTGCCGGCGCTGGGGCCGATCGGGCTGGTATCGTTCATTGCCGCGCTGTGCGTGCCGCCGATGCTGCTCGGCGTCGGCTGGCTGCTGCTTCGTCGGAACAGCCGGGCGGAGGCACGGCGGTTCGCCGCAACCGCGCAGGCGATGCGGGCCGAGGCACAAGCCTTGGAGGTCGTGATCGCCCGCGTTCGACAGACATTGTCGGAATCGCGCAGGGAACTGGCCGAACAGACGCAATCGCTGCTGACGCTGGGCGACAGTGCGACCGATCGGCTGCGCGGCGTCAGTGCCGGGATGGGCGAACAGGTCGAGGCGATCGGCATGACCGCCGGCCGGCTCGATCGGGTGGCCGATGCCACGCAACAGCGGCTGGCGACGGTGCTGTCCTCCCTGCCCCGCGCCCGTGCCGAAGCAGCGGAAATGGCCGCGCTGGTCGAGGCCACCGGCCTGTCGGCCAGCGAACGGGTTGCGGCGCTCGACGCGCAACTGGTCGTCGTCGCGCAACGCTCGCGGGAGGCCGATCAACTGGCCGGGGGCGCGGCGCAGCGGCTGGCGGCGCATATGAACCGGATGGAAGCGACCAGCGAAAGTGCCGGCGTCCGCCTCGAATCGGTCATCGCCACCATGTCCGAAGCGATCGACGCGGTGCTCGAACGCGCTGCCGCCGCCATCGACGAATCGCGCAAGGCGATCACCGCGCAGGGCGATGCGACGATCGCGATGATCGAGGCGAATGGATCGGCGATCGAACGCGCCGGACGCGAGGGTGCCGAACAGCTCGCCGATCGTGTCGGCAGGATCGACGCCGCCATCCACCTGCTCGCCGAACGGCTAGACGATCGGCGTCGCGACGGCGAGGCGCTGCTGACCCTGCTGAACGACGGGCTGGCGGGGGTCGATGATCGCTTCGAACGCTTGCGGGTGACGGGGGTCGAACGGACTCAGGCGGTGGCCGGATCGGTCGCTGCCCTGACGCAGGTGGCCGATGCCCTTGCCGACGCGCTGGCCAATGGCGACGGTACCGCCCGCCGCGTGATCGCCAGTGCCGAGGAAGTCCTGACCGCGCTCGACGCGGCGGCGCGCGAGATGGACGAAACGCTGCCAGGTGCGCTCGACCGGCTCGACAGTCGCATCGCTGCCAGTCGCGCCGTCGTCGCCCAGTCCAAGCCCGAACTGCTCGCGCTGGTCACCGCCGCCGAAAGCACGCACGACGCGATCGAGGCGATTGCCGGGGTCGTGGCGATGCAGCGCGACACGCTGTCGACGGTGCAGCAATCGCTGCTCGACACGCTCGACCGTGGTGCCGACCGGATCGAGAATGTCCGTACCATCGTCGACGAGACCATCGCGACGACGATCCACTTCGCCGAAGACGCCGCGCCGCGCCTGACCGAAGCGATGCTCCGCATTCGCGATACCGCCGAAGCGGCGAGCGAACAGGCTCGCGAGACGCTGGCGAAGGTCCTGCCCGATGCTGCCCGCGATCTGGAAATACGCGGTGCGCGCGCGCTCGCCAACGCCGTCGACAGCGCGGTGACGGGACAGGTCGCGGAATTGTCCGCCATCGCCAATCACGCCGTCGCCTCGGCGATCGAGGCATCGGAACGGCTGTCGCGGCAGATGCTCGACATCGTCGACAACAGTAAACAATTTGACGAACGCATGGCCACGGCCCGCGCCGAACAAGAAACCGCCAACAGCGACCAATTTTCGCGCCGCGTTTCGCTGTTGATCGAGGCAATGAACTCGGCCGCGATCGACATCGCACGGTCGCTGTCGACCGATGTCTCCGATACGGCATGGGCCGCTTATCTAAAGGGTGATCGCGGCGTCTTCACCCGGCGTGCGGTGCGGCTGGTCGACGGGACGCAGGCACGCGAGATCGCCGCCTTGTACGATGCCGATCCCGGCTTCCGCGATCAGGTGAACCGATACATTCACGATTTCGAGACGATGCTGCGTCAGATCCTCGGCTTGCGCGACGGATCGCCGATGGGTGTGACCCTGTTGTCGTCGGACATGGGCAAGCTGTACGTCGTGCTGGCGCAGGCGATCGAGCGGTTGCGGAACTAACGGTTTTGCCGGGGACGTGATGGCACGCCGAACGTGCGTGTCTGGCTGACCGACGATGCGCTGGCGGCACAGGACCCGAGCGCCTATCCCTTTTCGCTGCCGATCATGTTCGACGGCGGCTTCGAGGTTGTTTGAAAACTCGTGGTAAAGCGAGTTTCGCAGGCGGTGCCTTTTCAAACGGACTCTTCGATCTGACGTTCGAAAAACCGATCACCATTCTCGTCGACGAGAATGGTTCGGGAAAGTCGACGCTGCTCGAAGCGATCGCGACGATGGCCGGTTTTGGCGAAGGCGGCGGTGCGCAGGGCACGACGAAGGCTTCCTCTATGTCTTCGAGGAACGATTGTGCGAAGGGGGACTGTTCCTTCTCGACGAACCGGACTCCAGGCAGTTCGATTTCCTGAAGCTGCTCCGTACCCTGCAACGCGGGGGCACCTGTCAGGTCATCATGGCGACCCACTCGCCGATCTTGATGGTACTGCCCGACGCCGATCCATGAGCAAGCCAAGCACTTCGGCGTGCGCCCGACGACGCTGGAGGAAACCAGCCATTTTCGCCTGTATCGTGAAATCACTTGCGACCCGCACGCACGACCTGGTCGAAACCATGATCGATTGGACGTCGCCTAATTGTAGAGATTCAGCATGTCGGCGGTCACCCAACCATAAACGTAGTTGAGGTAGAAGCCGCCGAACAGCACTGCGGATACCAATGTCGTCCGCCACGCCATCTGCCCGAAGTGGAACCCCGATGGTGCGCTGTCGGCCTGTCCCGGCACCGGGGGTTCGCCCGCTTCCTGCGTCGTGCGAACCCCGAACGGCAACACCAGAAACATCGCCAGCACCCAGAACAGCAGGTAGATGGCGAGCGCCGATTGCCAGGTCATGCGTCGCTCGTCAGGCCGGAATGATCAGCACGTCGACGACCGGCTTCTTGCCGGTCCAGCGCGTTGCGACGCGGCGAACCGCAAGGCGGATCGCTTCCGGCAGCTTGGACCGCTCCCGCCCCTTGGCCGCGACCGTCTCTGCCGCTGCATCGACCGCTTCCTCGAGGAAGGGTTCGCGGTCTTCTTCGACCGGTACGCCCTGTACCCGGATCTGCGGCTGACCGATCAACTGCCCGCGCCGGTCAATCGCGACCGCTACCGACATATGGCCGAACGCCGCCAGTTTGCGGCGTTCGTTGATCGTCGTGCCGTCCGCCGGCAGAATGACGTCGCCATCCAGCGCCAGTCGCCCAACGGCCGCCTGTCCGACCTTGGTCGGATTGCCCGGCGCGAGACGTACGATATCGCCATTGGTCTGAACCAGCGTCTGACCGATGCCCTGCGACAGGGCGAACCGGGCATGCTCCATCAGGTGGCGCATCTCGCCATGGACTGGCACGAGAACCTTCGGACGCAGCCAGCCATAGAGCTTGGCCAGTTCCGGCCGACCGGGATGGCCCGAGACATGGACATGCGCCTGCCGATCGGTGACCATTTCGATCCCGGCCGCAGCAAGCTGGTTCTGGATGCGACCGATCGCGACTTCGTTGCCGGGGATCTGCTTCGACGAGAAGATGACCCGGTCGCCGGACTGGAGGCTGAGCTGATGTTCCCGATTGGCGATCCGGGCCAGCGCCGCGCGCTGTTCGCCCTGCCCACCGGTCGCGATGATCAGGACCTGATCGCGTGGCAGCCGCATCGCCGTGTCGAAATCGACGGTCTGCGGGAAACTCTTCAGATAGCCCGTCGCCTTGGCGACCTTCAGAATGCGGTCGAGCGAACGGCCCGCCACGCAAACCTTGCGGTTGGTGTCGCGTGCGACCTCGCCCAGCGTATGCAGTCGCGCGGCATTGGACGCGAAGCTGGTGACCATCACCCGCCGCCCTTCGGCAGAGGCGATCTGTTCGAACAGCCCCTTGCGAACGTCGGCTTCCGATCCCGATGCCTCGGTATTGAAGACATTCGTCGAATCGCACACTAGCGCGAGGATGCCCTCATCGCCGATCGCGGTGAGTTCGGCCGGGCTGGCCGGCGTCGCGACCATCGGTTGATCGTCGAGCTTCCAGTCGCCCGAATGGAATACCTTGCCGTGCGGCGTGGAAATGACCAGCGAGGTCGACTCGGGGATCGAATGCGCCATCGGTACGAAGCGGACGCCGAACGGACCGACATTAACGTCACCACCCAGCTGCACGATCTTCAGCTTCACCCGATCGGCAATGCCTTCTTCGTCCAGCTTGCCGCGGATCAGACCGGCCGTGAACGGCGTCGCATAGATCGGCACGCCGAGATCGGCGGCCAGATAGGGCAGCGCGCCGATATGGTCCTCATGGCCATGGGTGATGACGATGCCGAGCAGCTGATCGCCGCGTTCCTCGATGAATTGCAGGTCGGGCAGCATCACGTCGATGCCGGGATAGCCCGGATCGGCGAACGTCACGCCGCAATCGACCATCAGCCATTTGCCGGCGGTCCCGTACAGGTTGACGTTCATGCCGATTTCGCCCGACCCGCCAAGCGCGACGAACAACAGTTCTTTCTTTGGTGTCACTCAATCTCTTTCAATGCCCGCGCCCATTCGCGGGTTGGGTTTCGTTCAGTACGTTGCTGCAGAAATATGGGTGCGGCGCCACAGCATCGCCAGTCCCGTGATCGTCAGGTCTTGTTCGATCGAATCGAAGACCTGCGTATGTTTCTCGAACAGGATCGCCAGCCCGCCGGTGGCGATCACACGAACCGGGCGGCCGATTTCCGCCTTCATCCGCGCGACCAGCCCCTCGATCATCGCGATATAGCCCCAATAAATGCCGATGTGCATCTGATCGGCGGTATTGCGGCCGATCACCGTCTTCGACGCTGGCGCTTCGATCGCAATGCGCGGCAGCTTGGCCGCCGCCGTCACCAGCGCATCGAGCGACAGGTTGATACCCGGCGCGATGATCCCGCCTTTATACGCTCCGGTATAAGCAACTACGTCGAACGTCGCGGCCGTGCCGAAATCGACGACGATCAGATCGCCCGGATGGGCCGCATGCGCCGCGATCGCATTCAACGCGCGATCGGCACCGACCGTATGCGGCTCTTCGACATCGAGCGCGATGCCGAATGTCGCCGCGCCGCGCCCGGCAACGAGGGCCTCGACTCCGAAATACTTGCTGGCGAGCACTTCGAGGTTATGCAGCGCGCGCGGGACGACCGTGCCGATAATCACTGCCTCTACCACCGACCGGTCACGACCGCCCAATGCCAGCAGCTGGCTCAGCCATACCGCATATTCGTCCGCCGTCCGTCGCGGATCAGTCGCGATGCGCCAGCGCGCGACGATCACCTCGCCATCGACCAGTGCGAAGACGATGTTGGTATTGCCGGCATCGATCGCAAGCAGCATCGAACTTCCCCGTCACGCCCGACCGGCGTGGTTCTCCTTCCCGCTAGAGCGTGCGGCGGGCCACGACAAGCGCTCCGCAAGGCCGCACACGCATTGTAACGATCGCGTCACGCCGAAACATCGCCGGCGTGGACGATCACCGGCTTGCCGCCCTCATCGATCAGCCGCAACGCTCCATCGGCTTGGAGGCCGTCGAACCGTCCCGACTGCTGACGACCGTCGGGCAAGCGTACCCGAAGCACAGTGCCGGCGGGATGGGCCATTTTTTCCCAGGCGATGCGGACAATCGACGGATCGTCCGTCCGCCATAGTGCGACCCAGGCCGAAAAACGGTCGCGCAGTTCCGCGAGCAACGCGTCCGACCCAACGCTTAAACCTTCCGCCGCGAGACAAGTCGTCGGACGATCGTGAAGCATCGGATGCGAGGAAAGATTGACGCCGAAGCCGATGACCACCGCATTGCCGGACCGTTCGAGCAGGATACCCGACAGCTTCGCATCGCCAACCATCAGATCATTCGGCCATTTGATCGTCGCGATCCCCGGCGCAAACGCCGCAACCGCTTCGGCCAGCGCGACCGCGGCGACCAGCGTCAGGGTATGCGCTGGCGGGTCATGCGGGCGCAACCGGACGATCGTGCTGGCGAACAAATTGCCCGCACCGTCCGCCCATTTCCGCCCCAACCGCCCTCGTCCGGCCGATTGACGTTCGGCCCGCAACCAGAGGCCTTCCTCCGCCCCGGTCGCGGCAGCGGCGATCAGGTCGGCATTGGTCGACCCGGTCTCGCCGACAACGCGGATCGTCAGAACAGTGCCCGAGCCGCCGTCAGCGACCACGCCGACAGTGCCGGGATCAGGAACAGGCTGACCGGCGAGATCACGACCGCCGCCGCAAGCGTCAAGCCTCCCTCGACCAGTGCCGGTTCACGCAGGAACTCGGGTGCCGGCTCATCGAAGTACATCGTCTTGACGACGCGGAGATAATAATAGGCACCGATCGTCGACGCCGCGATACCGATGACCGCCAGCGGGAACAGGCCGGCCTGCACCGCCGCATCGAACACCGCGTATTTGGCCCAGAAGCCGAACAGCGGCGGGATACCGGCGAGCGAGAACATGAAGATCGCCAGCGCCAGCGCGAGCGCCGGACGCGTCCGCGACAGACCCGAAAGGCTGGCCAGCGTTTCCAGCGGCTGCCCATCGCTGCCCCGCATCTGCAGGACGACGAGAAACGAGCCCAGCGTCATGACGACATAAACCGCCAGATAGAACAACACACCCGCCACGCCCTGCGACGACCCCGCGGCCAGGCCGATCAGCGCGAAGCCGACATTGTTGATCGACGAATAGGCCAGCAGCCGCTTGACGTTCGTCTGACCGATCGCGCCGACCGCACCGAGCACGATCGAGGCGAGTGCCGCAAAGACCACAATCTGCCGCCACTGGTCCACCGCCGGGCCCATCGCCTCAACCGCAACGCGCAACGCCATCGCCATCGCCGCGACCTTGGGTGCCGACGCGAAGAACGCGGTCACCGGGGTCGGTGCGCCCTCATACACGTCCGGCGTCCACATGTGGAACGGCACCGCCGCCAGCTTGAAGGCAATCCCGGCGAACACGAATACCAGCCCGAACAGCAGGCCCATGTTCCGCGGCCCGGCATAGGCCGTCGCGATATCGGTGAACAACGTTGTGCCGGAGAAGCCATACACCAGGCTGATGCCATAGAGCAGGATGCCCGACGCCAGCGCACCCAGCACGAAATACTTCAGGCCCGCCTCGGCCGAACGCGTGTCCCGGCGCATGAAGCTGGCCAGCACATAGGCCGCAAGGCTCTGCAGTTCGAGCCCGACATACAGCAGCAGCAGATCCGACGCCGACACCATCATGCCCATGCCGCAGGCCGACAACAGGATCAGCACCGGATATTCAGGCTTCAGGTCGTCGCCGCTGGTCCGTTCGAAAAAGCGGGGCGCGATGATGATCGCGACGGCCGATGCGAAATAGATCAGTACCTTGGCAAACGCGGCAAAGGCATCGGCGCGATACATGCCATCAAAGGCCGTACCACCCGACGATCCGTTACCGATCAGCGCGACGCCGGCCCCCGCCAGTACGAAGACCGCCGCGATGCTGACGCCGCGCGTTGCCGCCTGTTTGCCCCATGCCGATACGAGCATCAGGACGATCGCCCCGACCGCGAGCACCAGCTCGGGCAGGGTCATCGAAAGTTGTTCGGCGTAGCTCATCAGTGCGATTCCCCGTGCGCCGCTTCACCGCCGCCCGTTCCATGTTCCGCGGCCTTCGCCGCCGCCGCCGCCGGGTTGCCCGGGGTCGGCCGTGAGTCCGAAGCCGGCGCCGCGCGTTCGATCCGCGCCAGCAACAGCGTCACGTCGTTGCGCATCGGGGCAATGAAGCTTTCCGGGTACACGCCCATCCACAACACCACCGCCGCGATCGGGGCCAGCATCGCCAGCTCGCGCATCGACACATCGGGCATCGCCTTCACATCGTCATGGACGAGGTCGCCCAGCGCGATCCGGCGATACAGGTACAGCGAATAGGCCGCGCCCAGAATGATGCCGGTCGTGCAGATCAGCGCCGCCCAGGTCGACACCCGATAGGTGCCGGCAAGGCTCAGAAACTCGCCGACAAACCCTGACGTCCCCGGCAGACCGATCGACGCCATGGTGAACAGCAGGAAGAACACTGCATAGCGCGGCATGTTGATCACCAGACCGCCATAGCGCGCGATCTCCCGCGTGTGCAGTCGGTCGTAGATGATGCCGACGCACAGGAACAGCGCGCCCGATACCAGCCCGTGGCTGAGCATCACGATCATCGCGCCTTCGATGCCCTGCTGGTTAAAGGCGAACAGACCTATGGTCACGATCGCCATGTGCGCGACCGACGAGTAGGCGATCAGCTTCTTCATGTCCGACTGCACCAGCGCAACGAGCGACGTGTAGACCACCGCGATCGCTGACAGCGTCAGGATCAGCCAAGTTAGCTGACCCGAGGCCTCCGGGAACATCGGCAGCGAGAAGCGCAGGAAGCCATATCCGCCGAGCTTCAGCAACACGCCCGCCAGAATGACCGAACCGGCGGTCGGTGCCTGCACGTGCGCGTCGGGCAACCAGGTGTGGACCGGCCACATCGGCATCTTGACCGCGAACGACGCGAAGAAGGCGAGCCACAGCCACGTCTGCACCTGCACCGGGAAATCATACGCCATTAGCGTCGGAATATCCGAGGTACCGGCCGTGCGGATCATGTAGATCATTGCGATCAGCATCAGCAGCGAGCCGAGCAGCGTGTACAGGAAGAACTTGTACGATGCGTAGATGCGGTTCGCCCCGCCCCAAATCCCGATGATCAGGTACATCGGGATCAGGCCGGCTTCGAAGAACACGTAGAACAGCAGCAGATCCTGCGCCGCGAAGGTGCCGATCATCAGCACCTCGACGCTCAGGAACAGCGCCATATATTCGGGTACGCGATTGGTCACCGACTTCCACGATGCGCCGATACAGATCGGCATCAGGAAGACGCTAAGCATGATCAGCATCAACGCGAAACCGTCGATCCCCAGCGCGTAGCGGAATACGCCGAAGTCACCGAGCGCCGGTGCCTCGACAAACTGCCACTGCGCGCCGCCGATATCGTAACTGGCCCAAAGTAGGACGCCCAACACGAAGTTGACCAGCGTGGCGATTAGCGCCGTCCAGCGTGCTCCGTTCGCCGATACGAACAGGCACAGCATCGCTGCGACCGCCGGTACCAGCAGCATCACCGACAGGATCGGGAAGCCGTTCACGAGTTATTCCCCCGAACCAATTGCTTGAAACCGCGCATCACGACGCGATCGCCCAGGTAACTGCCGCCGTCAGGCCGATCAGCATGACGAAGGCATAGGTGTAGAGATAGCCGGTCTGCATCCGGACCGTGAGGCGGCTCGAAAAGCCGACCAGCGCCGCCGAACCATCTGGACCGAAGCGGTTGATCGTCTGTTCGTCGCCACGCTTCCAGAAGAAACGGCCAAACGCAAAGGCCGGGCGGACGAACAGCAGATGATACAGCTCGTCGAAATACCATTTGTTGAGCAGGAAGCGGTGCAGCACGCGGAACGTGTCTGCAATCGCCGCCGCCGTGCCCGGCCGCAGGATATAGACGTAAAATGCACTCGCCAGACCGATCAGCATCACGATCGTCGCGGCCAGCTTCACCAGCAACGGCACCTGGTGCATCGCGTGCATCAGATGCTCGTTGTAGAACAGGCTGCCCTTCCAGAAGGCCTCGCCGGCGTCACCGCCGATGAACCAATGGTTGAACACATAACCGGCAGCGACCGCGCCGACCGTCAGCACGATCAGCGGGATGAGCATCACGATCGGGCTCTCATGCGGATGATAGCCCGCCGTACCTTCGACGACATCGGTGGCATGGGCGTCGTGCGTCGACGGGGCATGACCCGCGTCTTCGGCTGCCGGATGCGCATCGTGATGGGCATGATCGTCATGCCCATGATGACCGTGCGCATCATGGACCGCATGCTGGATATGTTCCGACCCGGCCCAGCGCGGTTTGCCGAAGAAGGTCAGGAACATCAGCCGCCACGAATAGAAGCTGGTGAGCAACGCTGCGAAGGTACCGACATAGAAGGCACCATAGCCGCGCGGACCCGCCGCCCACGCCGCTTCGAGGATCGCGTCCTTCGAGTGATAGCCGGCAAAACCGCCCACTTCGTAGATGCCGACACCGGTGATCGCGAGTGTGCCCGCCATCATCGCCCAGAAGGTCAGCGGAATATGCTTCCGCAGGCCCCCGTAATAGCGCATGTCCTGTTCGTGGTGCATCGCATGGATAACCGAGCCGGCACCGAGGAACAGCAACGCCTTGAAAAAGGCGTGCGTGAATAGGTGAAACATCGCCGCGCCGTAAGCCCCGACACCCGCCGCAAAGAACATATAGCCGAGCTGCGAGCAGGTCGAATAGGCGATGACCCGCTTGATGTCGGTCTGGACCAACCCGATCGTCGCCGCGAACAGGCAGGTCGCGGCACCGACACCGGTTACTACGGCCAGCGCGGTCGGCGAGGTTTCGAACATCGGCGACAGACGGCACACCATGAACACGCCGGCGGTAACCATCGTCGCGGCGTGGATCAGCGCCGACACCGGGGTCGGACCTTCCATCGCGTCCGGCAACCAAGTGTGAAGTCCGAGCTGTGCCGACTTGCCCATCGCGCCGACGAACAGCAGCAGGCAGAGCACCGTCATCGTGTCGGCGCGGAACCACAGGAAACCGATCGTCGAGCCGGCCATCGACGGCGCGGCCTCGAGGATCGCCGGGATCGAGATCGTGCCGAACACCAGATAAGTGCCGAAGATGCCGAGCATGAAGCCCAGATCGCCGACGCGGTTGACAACGAACGCCTTGATCGCCGCGGCATTTGCCGATGGCTTGCGGAACCAGAAACCGATCAGCAGGTACGATGCCAGACCGACACCTTCCCAACCGAAGAACATCTGTACCAGGTTGTTCGCGGTCACCAGCATCAGCATCGCGAAGGTGAACAGCGAGAGATAGGCAAAAAAGCGCGGCTGATCGGGGTCCTCGCTCATATAGCCCCAGCTATAGAGGTGGACGAGCGCCGACACGCTGGTGATGACGACCAGCATAACCGCGGTCAGCGGATCGACCCGCAATTCCCACGCGATGTCCATGCCGCCCGACAGAATCCAGGTCGACACCTGCGCGACGTTCGCCTGCGCCGCGCCGGTCAGGAACGGAATGAAGATCGACCACGACAGCGCGGCCGCGATCAACAGTCCGGCGGTCGTGATGATTTTCGGCACCGCGATACCGAAGGCGCGGTTGGCCAGCCCCGCGACGATCGACGCCAGCAGCGGCAGGAACACGACGATATGGATGGCGCTCACGAAAGCACCCCCGAAAACCGAAAAGCCACCGGCATCACCCCTTCATCCGGTTGACGTCGTCGACCGCGATGGAACCGCGACCACGGAAATAGATGACCATGATGGCCAGACCGATCGCGCTCTCCCCCGCGGCGACCGCCAGCACGAACATCGCGAAAATCTGACCGACGAGGTCGCCCAACTGCGCCGAGAAGGCCACGAAATTGATGTTCACCGCCAGCAGGATCAACTCGATCGACATCAGGATGACGATCAGATTTTTGCGGTTCAGGAAGATGCCGAGCACCCCCAGCGTAAACAGGATCGCCGCGACGACCAGATAATGGGTCAGTCCGATCACAGCTCCACCCCCTGCCCGATGGGCTGATTGACGTTGCGGATGGCATCCTTCGCCCGACGATTGATCTGGCGATTGATGTTCTGCGCCTTGGCATCCGCCCGCTTGCGCTGGGTCAGGACGATCGCACCGATCATCGCGACCAGCAGCACCAGCCCGACGCCTTCGAAGACGTAGAGATATCGCGAATAGAGCAGCCGCCCGATCGCCTCGATATTCGGCACCGCCGCTTCGGTGGGCGCGATGCGCCGCGCAAGGTCGATCCGGGCGGCCGTCCACGCATAGGCACCGACGATGAGTTCGACCGCAAGCAGCACCGCCAGCGCAAGGCCCGCTGGCAGATAGCGGACGAAGCCGGCGCGCAGTTCGGTGAAGTCGATGTCGAGCATCATGACCACGAACAGAAACAGGACAGCGACCGCGCCGACATAGACGATGACGAGGAGCATCGCGATGAATTCAGCCCCGCAAAGGACCATCAGGCCCGCCGCGTTGAAGAAGGCGAGGATCAGCCACAGCACCGAATGGACCGGGTTGCGCGACGTGATCGTCAGCGCAGCCGATGCCACCACGACCGTGGCGAACAGATAGAAGGCGAGTGTCTGGATCACGAGCGCTGCTCTTCCCCCTGCCCGCCCCGCGTGATGCTGCGGGACGAAACGCTAATCGATTGGCCGGCGAAGCGAGGTCTCTCGTCCCCGCCGGTACGGAATATGCGCGCCATTACCGATAGGGCGCGTCGCTCGCAAGGTTCGCAGCAATCGCGCGTTCCCAACGGTCACCATTCGCGAGCAGCTTGTCCTTGTGATAGATCAACTCTTCGCGCGTTTCGGTAGCGAATTCGAAATTCGGGCCTTCTACGATCGCGTCGACCGGGCAGGCCTCCTGACACAAGCCGCAATAGATGCACTTGGTCATGTCGATGTCGTAGCGGGTCGTCCGGCGGCTGCCGTCCTGACGCGGTTCAGCCTCGATCGTGATCGCCAGCGCGGGACAAACCGCCTCACACAGCTTGCACGCGATGCAACGCTCTTCGCCATTGGGATAGCGACGCAGCGCATGCTCGCCGCGGAAGCGGGGCGAGATCGGATTCTTCTCGTACGGATAGTTGATCGTTGCCTTGGCCTTGAAGAAGTACCGCAGCGTCAGCGCGTGCGCCTTCACGAACTCCCACAGGGTGAACGATCGGATGGTCTGGGCGATACTCATGCTGGCAATCCTACGCGCTGGATCATCAGCCAGCCCGACACGAGGAAAACGAAGGTCAGCGACAGCGGCAGGAAAATCTTCCAGCCCAGCCGCATCAGCTGGTCATAGCGGTACCGGGGCACCGTCGCCTTGATCCAGCTGAACACGAAGAAGAAGAAGAACGTCTTGGCAAGGAACCAGATGATGCCCGGCACGAAATAGAGCGGAGCCCAATCGACCGGCGGCAGCCAACCGCCCCAGAACAGCAGCGCGTTGAGCGCGCACATCAGAATGACGTTGGCATATTCGCCGAGCCAGAACAGCGCGAACGCCATCGACGAATATTCGGTCTGATAGCCCGCGACCAGTTCCGATTCCGCCTCGGTCAGATCGAACGGCGCGCGCGCCGTCTCGGCAAGCGAGGAAATCAGGAACACGACCGCCATTGGAAACAGCAACGGGTTGAAACCGAAGCCATTGATGAAGCCGAAGATATGTGCCCGCTGTTCGAGGACGATCGTCGTCAGGTTGAACGATCCGGCCCACAACACTACAGAAAGCAGCACGAAGCCGATCGCGACCTCATAGCTGACCATCTGCGCGGCGGCACGCAGCGCCGAATAGAACGGGTATTTCGAGTTCGACGCCCAACCCGAAATGATGACGCCGTACACCCCCAGCGACGATGCGGCGAGAATGTAGAGCAGACCGACATTGATGTCGGCGACCACCACGCCGACATCGAACGGGATCACTGCCCACACGATCAGCGCGACGGTGAAGGTGATGATTGGTGCCAGCAGGAACAGGCCACGATTGGCCGACGACGGGACGATCGTCTCCTGCAGGAACACCTTCAGGCCGTCGGCAAACGACTGGAGAAGGCCGAACGGGCCGACGACGTTGGGACCGCGACGCAGCGCCATCGCCGCCCAGATCTTGCGATCGGCGTAAATGATCATCGCCACCGCCAGCATCAGCGGCAAGGCGATGACCAGAATGCCAATCAGCGTCGCGACGGTCCAGGCCCAGCCATAGGGCATGCCGACGGTAGTTTCGAAAAACGAGGTCACTCGGCGGCCTCCGCGAAATCCTGGCCATGGACAAGTTCGGCCGAACAACGCTGCATCGTCGGACTGGCCCGGCAGATCGCGTTGGTCAGATAGAAGTCGGTCACCGGATAGGTCACCGTCCCCGAGCCCTTAGCGTCGAGTACCGGCGGGTTCCAGTCAAACCGTACCAGACCCTCCCGACCCAGTTCGGGTACGGCCAATGCCATCGCCGCCCGCACGCCGTTGAAATCATCGAACGGCAGCGTCACGCCGAGCACTTCCGCCAGTGCGCGGAAAATCGTCCAGTCCTCGCGCGCGTCGCCCGGCGGGAACACCGCACGGTCGCCACGCTGCACACGGCCTTCCATATTGACATAGGTGCCGGCCTTTTCCGCGTAGCTCGCCCCCGGCAGGACGATATCGGCCGCCACAGCACCCTTGTCGCCATGATGGCCGATATACACCTTCATCGCGCCAGCGAACTTGGCGAAGTCCACTTCGTCGGCACCGAGGAAGAATACCAGCTTCGGGTTCGCGGCGACGATATCGGCGATGCCACCCGGCTGCGCATAGCCGAGCATCAAGGCACCCATGCGGGCGGCAGCGAGGTGGACGACGTTGAAGCCGTTCCACGTCGTGCCATCCTCGAGCGTCCGGACCAGATTGCCGTCCTGCGCAAGCTTCAACGCCGCGCCGTGACCGTTCCGGAGCGCCGCGGGACCGACGATGACCATCGGCCGCTTGGCCGCATCCATCGCTTCGGCCGCACGGTCGGGCAGGCCGCCGAGCAGACCGAGATCGTCGCCCAGCCACTCCGCCTTGTAGGTCAGATCGACATTGGGGCCGATCGCGAACACGCGTGCGCCCTTCTTGATCGCCTTGCGGACACGCGTGTTGATGAGGGGTGCTTCGTGGCGCAGGTCGGTCCCGACCAGCAGGATCGCATCGGCATCCTCGACACCGGCGATCGTCGAGTTGAACGCGACGGCCCCGAGATTGGTGACGTCATAATCCATGCCCGTCTGCCGCCCTTCGAGCAGCGACGAACCCAGCGCGTTCACCAGCGCCTTGGCCGCGAACATGGTCTCGCAATCGAGCAGGTCGCCCGCGATCGCCGCAACCGACGATCCCGCATTGGCCGCCGCGATGGCAGCGAAGGCGTCGTCCCATTCGGCCGCGACCAGCTTGCCGTCCTTGCGGACATAAGGCTTGTCGAGACGGCGACGGACGAGACCATCGACGGCGTGGCGCGTCTTGTCGTGCGCCCATTCCTCGTTCACGTCTTCGTTGATCCGCGGAACACAACGCAACACCTGTCGGCCACGGCTGTCGAGACGGATGTTGGTGCCGACCGCGTCCATCACGTCGATAGCGAGCGTCTTCTTGAGCTCCCACGGACGCGCCTCGAACGCATAGGGCTTCGACGTCAGCGCACCGACCGGGCACAGATCGACGATGTTGCCCGACAGCTCGCTCGATACCGCCTGCTCGAGATAGCTGGTGATCTGCATATTCTCGCCGCGATAGATCGCGCCGATTTCCTCGACCCCGGCGACTTCCTCGGCAAAGCGGATGCAGCGCGTGCACTGGATGCAGCGCGTCATCACCGTCTTGACGATCGGTCCCATATATTTTTCGGTGACGGCGCGCTTGTTCTCGTCATAGCGCGAATGGCCACGACCGTACGCGACCGACTGGTCCTGCAGGTCGCATTCGCCACCCTGATCGCAGATCGGGCAGTCGAGCGGATGGTTGATGAGCAGGAATTCCATCACACCTTCGCGCGCGGCCTTCACCATCGCGCTGTCGGTGCGGATTTCCTGATTGTCGGCAGCGGGCAGTGCGCAGGAGGCCTGCGGCTTGGGCGGCCCCGGCTTCACCTCGACCAGACACATCCGGCAATTGCCGGCGATCGACAGCCGCTCGTGATAGCAGAAGCGTGGAATTTCCTTCCCCGCCGCTTCGCATGCCTGAAGTACGGTAGCGCCTTGCGGCACTTCGACTTCGACCCCGTCTACTTTTACCTTCGGCATTATTCGGCCGCTTCCATCATGGGCGACATGCCGCCGCCGCGCTTCTCGTTGATCCGCCGTTCGATTTCCGGACGGAAATTCTTGATCAGGCCCTGGATCGGCCACGCCGCCGCGTCGCCGAGCGCGCAGATGGTATGACCTTCGACCTGCTTCGTAACCTGTTGCAGCATGTCGATCTCGGAGATGTCGGCATCGCCGGTGCGCAGCCGTTCCATCACTCGCCACATCCAGCCCGTACCTTCGCGGCACGGCGTGCACTGACCGCAGCTCTCATGCTTGTAGAAGTAGCTGAGCCGGCTGATCGCGCGGACGACGTCGGTCGACTTGTCCATGACGATCACCGCCGCAGTGCCGAGACCCGAACCGACCGCCTTGAGGCCATCGAAATCCATCGGTGCGTCGATGATATGCTCGGCCTTGACCAGCGGCACCGACGATCCGCCAGGAATGACGCAAAGCAGATTGTCCCAGCCACCGCGGATGCCGCCGCAATGCTTGTCGATCAGCTCGCGGAACGGGATGCTCATCGATTCCTCGACGACGCACGGCCGGTTAACATGCCCGCTGATCTGGAACAGCTTGGTCCCGCGGTTGTTCTCCGCGCCGAAGCTGGCGAACCATTCGGGACTGCGGCGCAGGATCGTCGGCACCACTGCAATCGATTCGACATTGTTGACCGTCGTCGGGCAACCATAGAGACCTGCGCCCGCCGGGAAGGGCGGTTTCAGCCGGGGCTGGCCCTTCTTGCCTTCCAGCGACTCCAGCATCGCGGTCTCTTCGCCGCAGATGTAGGCGCCAGCACCACGGTGCGCGAAGACGTCGAAATCATAACCCGAGCCACAGGCATTCTTGCCCAGCAGCCCCTTGGCATAGGCTTCGGCGATCGCAGCGAACAGCGTTTCGGCCTCGCGGATATATTCGCCGCGAATGTAGATATAGGCAGCCCGCGCGCGCATCGCGAAGCCCGCGACCAGTGCGCCCTCGATCAGCTTGTGCGGATCGTGGCGGATGATCTCGCGGTCCTTGCACGACCCCGGCTCGGACTCGTCGGCGTTGATGACGAGGAAGTTCGGCCGGTCGGGCTTGGGCGCCTTCGGCATGAACGACCATTTGGTGCCGGTCGGAAACCCTGCCCCGCCGCGACCGCGCAGGCCCGATGCCTTGATCCGGTCGATGATCGTGTCGGGACCAAGCTGCAACAGCGCCTTGGTATTGTCCCAGTCGCCCCGCATCACGGCGGCGTCGAGGTTCCATGGCTGGAACCCGTACACGTTGGTGAAGATGCGATCCTTGTCGGCCAGCATCCTTATCGTCCCTTCCCGATCGCCTTTTCGGCGACAAAATAAACGGCAACCATCGCCGCGATGCCGATGGCGACGCCGAGAAGTTTCAGCGCGCCGACGAACAGTTCGAGCGCGATCCACAACACGACGACGCCGACCAGCGCCGCAATCAACAGGCTGCCCAGCGCCCTCACGAAGCCGTTCCCCATTCGGGTCGGTAATCGTGATTCTCGGTCATCATCGCGGCCAGATTGGTCGGCTCGCCGACCGGTTCGACGGTGTGTCGGCCCGGCTCCTGCGTACCTGGCTTGGGCAGTTCACCCTTGCCCAGCGCCTCGAGGATCGCGGTCATGCGATCATAGTCTAGATCTTCGTAATTGTCGTCGTTGATCTGGACCATCGGTGCCGATGCACAATTGCCCATGCATTCGACCTCGGTCAGCGTGAACAACCCGTCGGGCGTCGTTTTGCCCTTCGTCAGGCCACGATTCTTGCACGCCGCGAACACGTCGTCGGAGCCGCGCAGCATGCACGGCGTCGTGCCGCACACCTGCACATGGTAACGGCCGACCGGTGCGAGGTTGAACATCGTGTAGAAAGTCGCAACCTCAAACACCCGCATATACGGCATGCCGAGTTCGCGCGCGATGAACTCGATGACCGGCACCGGCAACCAGCCCTGCGTATGCGTTTCTGCACCGACCTGACGCTGGGCAAGGTCGAGAAACGGGATGGTGCATGATTGCTGCCGCCCTTCGGGATAGCGCGCGACGATCTCACGCGCCTTCTCGGCATTGGCGGGGTTCCAGGCGAAATTGCCCCAACGCGCGCGGACCTCGGCTTCGTCGGGGATGTTGGGGGCGTCGGCCATCAGCGAATAAACTCCACGCGGCTGACCTTGTCGCCGCTGAACGAATAGACGGTCATCACGTCGAACGGTTCGGCATGGGGCGAGCGACGGACGCGTTCGTGTAAAGCGACACGATCGCCCAGTTCGAATGACTGCAGGACTTCCGCATGATTCTGCGGAAACTCGGCGAACACCGCCGCCATGCCGCTTTCCACACCCGCGCGCCCGTCACGCACCACGTCGCCACGATACTGCGCTTCGCAGCCGTCATCGGCGAAGAACGCGGCATAGCCCGTAGCGTCGCGCGCGTTATAGCGTTCCATCATCGCGGTCACGGTATCCAGACGGCTCAACGGTCGCACTCGCCGAACACGATATCCATCGCACCCAGAATGGCGGTGATGTCGGCGAGCATATGACCCTTCGCCATGAAGTCCATCGCCTGAAGATGGCTGAACGCGGTCGGCCGGATCTTCACCCGGTACGGCTTGTTGCTGCCGTCCGACACCATGTAGATCCCGAATTCGCCCTTGGGGCTTTCGGTCGCGACATAGACCTCGCCAGCGGGCACGTGATAGCCCTCAGTATACAGCTTGAAGTGATGGATCAGCGCTTCCATCGACTGCTTCATCTCGCCACGCTTCGGCGGCACGACCTTGCGGTCGTCGCTGGCGATCGGCCCTTCGGGCATCTGCGCCAGACACTGCTTCATGATGCGCGCCGACTGATACACTTCCTCGACGCGAACCATGAACCGGTCATAGCAGTCGCCGCGCGTGCCGACCGGCACGTCGAACTCGACCCGGTCATAGGCGTCGTACGGCTGCGCCTTGCGGATGTCCCACGGAATACCCGCGCCCCGGATCATCGGACCCGAAAAGCCCCAGCGCACCGCGTCTTCACGGCTGACGATCGCGATGTCGACATTGCGCTGCTTGAAGATGCGGTTTTCCGCGACCAGGCTGATCGCATCGCCGAACAAACGCGGCAGGCGCGTGTCGAGCCATTCGGCGATATCGGTCAGCAGCTTGAGCGGAACGTCCTGACGGATGCCACCCACGCGCAGGAAGTTCGCGTGCATCCGCGCACCCGATGCCCGCTCGTAAAAGTTCATCGTGTCTTCACGAAGCTCGAACATCCACAGGTTCGGCGTCATCGCGCCAACGTCCATGACATGCGAACCAAGGTTCAGCATGTGGTTCATGATGCGGGTCAGTTCGGCAAAGAACACGCGCATATACTGGGCGCGCAGCGGCACCTCGATATCCAGCAGCTTTTCGACCGCGAGGACGTAGCTGTGTTCCATGCACATCGGCGAGCAGTAATCGAGCCGGTCCATGTACGGCAGCGCCTGCGCATACGTCTTGTACTCGATCAGCTTCTCGGTGCCGCGATGAAGCAAGCCGACATGCGGATCGATCCGTTCGATGATCTCGCCATCCAGTTCGGTGACGAGGCGCAACACGCCGTGCGCTGCAGGATGCTGCGGGCCGAAATTAATTGTGTAGTTCTGGATCTCGACGTCACCCGGGGTCGGGTTGGAGCCGTCGATCTGAGCATCGTAATCGGCCATTACTTGTTCTCCGCCGACTTGGTCGTCGCATCCGGCGACGGCACGTCGGGATCGACCGGCTTAGATCCGGGCTGGTTGCCAGGATGCGGTTTCCCCGCACCCGACTGCGCCGTGCTGTCGGTCGTCTTGGGCTTGTCGACCTGCGGCTCGGCAGCCTTTACATTGTCGTCGGCGCGCTTGACCTGATCGGCGGTCACCGGCGACGGCGCGCCGGGTGCCTGCGCGACCGCGGGCTTGGGTGCTGCCGCCTTCTCGTCACCGGGCAGGACATATTCGGCCCCTTCCCACGGACTCATGAAGTCGAAGGTGCGGAAGTCCTGCGCCAGCTTCACCGGCTCATAGACCACGCGCTTGGCTTCTTCCGAATAGCGCATCTCGACATAGCCGGTCAGCGGAAAATCCTTGCGCAGCGGATGGCCGCGAAAGCCATAATCGGTCAGGATTCGACGCAGGTCGGCATTGCCCGAAAAGAGCACGCCATACAGGTCGTACACTTCGCGTTCGAGCCAACCGGCATTGTACCAGATGCCAGTCACCGACGGCACCGGCAGTTCCTCATCGGTCGTCACGCGCACGCGGATGCGATGGTTCCGGGTCATCGACAGCAAATGGTACACGACATCGAACCGCTCGGCCCGCTCGGGATAGTCGACGCCGGCAATCTCGGCCAGCATCTCGTATTTCAGCCCCGGCGTATCGCGCAACGTTTCCATCGCAATCACCAGACGATCGCGATCGACAGTCAGCGATACTTCGCCGACCAGATCATGCGCGTCGATCAGCATATCACCCAACGCCGCCGTCGCCGTGTCGATCACGCCGTCATTCGGCGCATAACGCGGTGCAGGTGCCTTCACCGTTCGATGCTCCCCGACCGGCGGATCTTTCGCTGCAACTGCATCACGCCATACAGCAATGCTTCGGCGGTCGGCGGGCAACCGGGAACGTAGATGTCGACCGGCACCACGCGATCGCACCCACGCACGACGCTGTAGCTGTAATGATAATAGCCGCCGCCATTGGCGCAGCTGCCCATCGAGATGACGTATTTCGGTTCCGACATCTGGTCGTAGACGCGACGCAGCGCCGGGGCCATCTTGTTGCACAGCGTACCGGCGACGATCATCACGTCCGACTGGCGCGGCGACGCGCGCGGGGCAGCGCCAAACCGCTCCATGTCATAGCGCGGCATGTTGACGTGAATCATCTCGACCGCGCAGCAGGCGAGCCCGAACGTCATCCACCACAGCGAACCGGTGCGCGCCCACTGAAACAGGTCCTCGGCCGACGTGACCAGAAAACCCTTGTCGGTCAGTTCGCCGTTCAGGTCGTTGAAGAAACCCTGATCGGGAGCCTGCACCGGCACGCCGGCCGCGTTGCCCGCGCCGAATCCATGCGGCGGGGTCGTCAGTTCTACTCCCATTCGAGAGCTCCCATCTTCCAAGCGTATACGAGACCCAGCGCCAATTCGCCGATGAAGACCATCATCGACACCCACGCGGTCCAGCCGAGGTCAAAAACCGAGACTGCCCAAGGATATAGGAAGGCTGCTTCGAGATCGAAGATGATGAACAGGATCGCGACCAGATAAAAGCGCACGTCATATTGGCTGCGCGAATCCTCGAACGCGGGAAAGCCGCATTCATATTCGGTCAGCTTTTCCGGGGTCGGCTTATGCGAACCGGTGAAACGCGATGCCACCATCGGCAGTACGACGAACGCCGTCGACAGGACCAGGGCTATGCCCAGGAACATTAGGATCGGCAGATATTGCGACAGGTCGACCAAGGCAGGGTCTCTCGCGGTTGCGGTATGGATGGAGCCGGCTTTAGGCCGATGCCGCGGGGGCATCAAGGGCGGAACAGGGTGAGAATCACTCTCATTTCCGCCGATGCCGGATACGGTACGGTTCACGCCCCCGCGCAGGTGCCGCGCGGGGAGCGATGCGATTGCCGTCGGTGCCCGACCACGCGGTCGGGCAGATCATTATCGGCTCAGCGAAGGGCGCTAGCGACCAGCTTGTGCAGACGCGTCTGCATCTGTTCGTTGCTGGCCAGCACCTCACCCTTTTCATAGGCGCGGTCAGCGCCGCGATAGTCGGTGACGAAGCCACCCGCCTCGCGCACCAGCAACATGCCGGCGGCGATATCCCACTTCTGCAAGCCCGATTCCCAGAAGCCGTCGAAACGGCCCGCTGCGACATAGGCGAGATCCAGCGCGGCGGCCCCGAAGCGGCGGATACCGGCGACTTCCGGAGCGACCGCGCCGAAGATGCGGGTCCACTCGGTGAAATTGCCATGGCCGAGGAACGGGATGCCGGTCGCGATCAGCGCTTCCGACAGGTCGCGACGCGACGACACGCGCAACCGCTGCCCCTGCAACCAGGCGCCCCGGCCCTTTTCGGCCCAGAAGCCTTCATCGGTGATCGGGTTATAGACCATCGCGGTCGTAATCTCGGGCCTGCCGCCCGCGCCGTTCGGCTCCTCGACCGCGACGGAGATCGCAAAATGGGGGATACCGTGCAGGAAGTTGGTGGTGCCATCGAGCGGATCGACGATCCAGCGCGGCTTGGTCGGGTCGCCCGCGACCTCGCCACCTTCCTCCAGCAACATGCCCCAGTCGGGCCGCGCCTTGCGCAGTTCCTCGACCAGCGTTTCCTCGGCGCGCTTGTCGGCCATCGACACGAAATCGGCCGGCCCCTTGCGGCTGACCTGCAGATGCTGGACCTCGCCGAAATCGCGGCGCAGGCGCGGGCCGGTCTTGCGGACGGCGCGTTCGATGACGGTGATGAGACCGGACTGGGCGGACATTTCTTCTGATCCTGCTTGTTTCTACTTGGCAGCGCCGCGGGCGAAGCCCGCGTCGTCGGTCGCGCGTTCGCGCGCCGGCCGGGCTTGCGGCTCGGCGGAATAGCTGCTGCTATTCCGTCCGGCCGCTGCGCCTCAATCCGCCCGCCTTACATACGTCTGCTCATACACATCGACCACGATCCGCGTACCGGCCGCGATGTGCGGCGGGACCATCACGCGGACGCCGTTGTCGAGGACGGCCGGCTTGTAGGACGACGAAGCCGTCTGCCCCTTCACCACCGCATCGGCCTCGACGATCGTCGCCTCGATCGTGTCGGGCAACTGGACGCTGATCGCTTCCTCGTCATACATTTCCATCACGACGTCCATGCCGTCCTGCAGGAACGCGGCAGCGTCGCCCAGCAGGTCGCGCGCCAGCGACACCTGATCGTAGGTGATCTTGTCCATGAACACGAGCGTGTCGCCTTCGGGATACAGGAACTGGAAGTCCTTGGTATCGAGGCGGATGCGCTCGACGCTTTCGGCGGAGCGGAAACGGACGTTGTTCTTGCGGCCGTCGCGCAGGTTCTTGAGCTCGACCTGCATATAGGCGCCGCCCTTGCCCGGCTGCGTATGCTGGATCTTCACCGCGCGCCAGATGCCGCCTTCATACTCGATGATGTTGCCGGGGCGAATGTCGACGCCGCTGATCTTCATGACGAACCATACCTGTTGGAAAGAGCGAAGCAGCGCCCTTACCGCTCAGGCCGTCCGCGGGCAAGCAGCGGATAAGGATCCATCGCGCGACCCTGATGCCAAGCTTCGTCGGGCAACAGCCGTTCGATGCCGAAATGCAGATGGGTATTGCCCGCGCCGGCGTTGCCGGTGTCGCCGACCGTCCCGATCAGCTGGCCGGCGCGTACCTGCATGCCTTCGCGCAGGCCCGGCGCGTAATTGGCGAGGTGCGCATAATAATAGGATAGCCGCCGGTTGGGCGCGCGGACATAGGCGGTGATGCCGCCGCCCCCGTCGCTGTAGAACAGCTTCTCGACGACGCCGTCCGCCGCCGCAACGACGGGGGTGCCGCCGGCGGCCATGATGTCGGTGCCGGTATGGCCACGCGATCCGCCGCCGCGGCTGTCGCCCCAACTGTCCCGGATATCGGTCCAGCGCGCACCCCGTACCGGCAGGACCAGCGTTCCCGCCGAAGTCTTTTCGACCGGGACCGGCGCTATCGCGGCCCGCCGCGGTGCCGCCGCTCCGCCGAAATCGACCAGCAAGGCGACAAGCGCGCCGAACGCGACGAAGAGACCGAGGAACGTCCAGCCGATCCGGTTCATGGCCCCCCGCCCTTATGGCTGGAAGATCGCCGGGGTACCCGGCTTGACCATCAGCGACAGGCGGGCAGCGTCCCAATTGGTCAGGCGGATACAGCCATTGCTTTCGGTCTTGCCGATATTCTCCGGCTCGGGCGTGCCGTGAATGCCGTAATGCTCCTTCGACAGGTCGATCCAGACCACGCCGACCGGATTGTTCGGGCCGGGGGGCACGATCTCCTTGCTGTCCGACTTGTCGGCATGGCGCAGGATCGCCGGATTATATTGCCAGTCGGGATTGGGAGCGACGCCCTGAATCGTCCATTTTCCGATCGGCAGCGGATCGTGCGACGACCCCATCGTCGCGGGGAACTGCGCGAGGATGCGGTCGCCGGCATAGGCGCGCAGCCACCCTTCCGACTTGTCGACGACGACGCGGTCGGCCTGCGGTTGATTCGCATCGACGTTCAGATTGGCGAGCGTCTGGCGATAGTCGGGCGACCAGGTGTCGGGATAGGCGCGCGAGGCGGGAAGAATGTTGGGGAAGACGACGCGGGTGCCAGGGCTCAGCATCGTCTCACGGCTGTTGAGCGCGACCAGCGTGGCGGGGGTGGTGTGGAACATCTCGGCCAGCTTTTCGAGCGGCGAGCGATAGCCGAGCGTGGTCAGCTTCGCCTGATCGGCATATTCCTTCGGGATCGGGTTGGTGTACGGACCGGCGAGCGCGCGTTCGGACAGGGTCAGCGTGACCGTCGCCGGGCGCATGCCGGGGTTGAGCGCACGCAGGGTCGCAGGGTCGAGCTTGCCGGTGACGGGCAGGTCGCGGGCCGACTGGAAACCGCGCAGTGCCTTGGCGAAGGCCGGGCTGTTTCGTCCGTCGATCGTGCCGACGGTAAAGCCGTGCCGGTCGAGCAGGACCTGCGCGTGCAGGACATTGCGATCGATCGCCGGCAGCCCCTGCGCTGCCGGCTTCGGTGTCGCGGACGATGACGGAGCGGGCGTCGGTGCCTGCGCCATCGCCGCGCCGCCCATCAGGATCGCCGCCCATGCCAGTCGCTTCATCACCCGTCCCCAAAGTCGTTGAGGCTGGATAACGAACGGACGGCAAAGACGTTTCCGACTATCCGAGAACCTCGGCAAACGCCCGGACGGCGGCGGCTTCGTCGCCGCCCCACACCGCGCCCGACACCGCGAGGAAGTCCGCGCCGGCAGCGACCAGCGGCGCGGCGTTGGCGGGGGTGATGCCGCCGATCGCGACGCTGGGCAGTTCGAACACCGCCGACCACCATGACAGGATCACCGGTTCGGCGACGTGACGCACGTCCTTGGTCGTGGTCGGGTAGAAGGCACCGAAGGCGACATAGTCGGCACCGGCCTCCCCCGCCTCCATCGCGAGGTGGCGGCTGTCATGCGCGGTCACGCCGATCTGTGCGTTGAGGCCGAGCACGTCGCGCGCCTCGCGCGGGTCGCCATCCTCCTGTCCCAGATGGACGCCGTCGGCACCCAGCCGCTTGGCGAGGCTGATGCTGTCGTTGACGAGGAACGCGACGTCCCGGTCGGCGCAGATGCGCTGGAGCGGTTCGGCCAGACGCGCGGCGGCGTGCTGGTCGATGTCCTTCACCCGGAACTGGAAGGCGGCGACCGGACCCGCGTCGAGCGCGCGGGCAAGCCGGTCGGGAAAGGTGCCGGTCACCTCGAGCGGCGAAACCAGATACAGCTGGCACGGCGGACGGCGCACGTCGCGGACGAACTGCTTCGCGAAATCGGGGGACAGCGGGCCGAGCGGATCTTCGTCAAGGGTCATGCCCCCTCACTGCCCCAGCCGCGCGGCGGGTGGAAGGGCGCGTGGAGGCCAAAGGTCACAAAAGTCACACTCGCGGGCGGTTGGCGCGGATGACGATTGCGGGGCAAAGGTCACGAAGGTCACACTTGCACATGGTTGGTGCGGGTTTTGCAGTGCCGGGCCGATTGGTGATCGTCATCTTGGGTTCCGGATCAAGTCCGGGGTGACGGTGTGGCACCGCGTCTGGCTATAATCGTAAAGAGCATCGGACGCGCGAACGTCCGATGCTCTTTTGTCACGGTTCGCGATCGGTAGGAAAGCGTTACGCGGCGACCAGCGTCTTTTCGGTCGAGGCGCAGTGGATTTCGTCGATCGCTTCACCCAGTGCCGCGTCGAATTCGGCATCGCTCATCCGGTGACGCAGGTCCGAAAGCAGCGCGCGGCTGAAGCTGGCGATGATGCCGGGATTCCTGGCCAGTTCGGCGCAGGCTTCGGTGCGGCCGAACCCGCCCGATAGTGCCACGACGCGCAGGACGCGCGAATGGTCGACCAACGGCTGGAACAGGCCGGGCGTGGCCGGCAGCGACAGCTTCAGCATGACCTTGTCGTCACCGGGCATCGCGTCGAGCGCCTTCAGCGTCTCGTCGAGCAGGATCGCGTCGGCTTCCGCACGCTCGGCGCTTTTGATGTTCACTTCGGGTTCGATGATCGGCATCAGCCCGGCGGCAAGGACCTGCTGCGCGACCTTGAACTGCTGTGCGACGACGGCGGCGATGCCTTCGCGGTTGGCGAGATTGATGACCGAGCGTTCCTTGGTGCCGAAGATGCCGAGCGCGGCTGCGCGGGCAAGCAGTTCGTCGAGACCGGGGTTCGGCTTCATCAGCTGAACGCCGTTCGCTTCGTCCTCCAACCCCTTGTCGATCTTCAGGAACGGCACGACGCCCTTGTCGGCCAGCGCCTGCGGGACGGGCTTGCCGCCCGCCTGCCCGTTCATGGTGCGTTCGAACAGGATCGCGCCGATCACCTTGTCGCCGGTGAAGGCGTCGGACAGGATGATGCGGGCGCGCATGTCATGGATCAGGCCAAACATTTCCTCTTCGGTGGTCCACGCATCGTCCTCGACACCATAGCCTTTCAGCGCCTTCGGCGTCGAACCGCCGCTCTGGTCGAGCGCGGCGATGAAACCCTGTCCGTCGGCAATCTTCGCAGTCATGTCAGCGGTGTTCATGTCGATCCCCTTGGGTTCTCAAGAAATATCAGAGGGCGAGCCAGCGCCGCAGCGCCTGATCCACCTGCTCCATCGATGTTGCCGTCGCCTGACCGAGGACGCGGACGATGCGGCTGCGGCGCAATGTCTTGATCTTGTCGACCTGCGCCTCGCTCTCGACCGAGATGCCGGTCGCGTCGGAGGGGGCGAAGGGCACGCGGAACAGCGTCTCGCCGCCGGTCAGGCTGGTCATCGGGATGAGCGTGACCGAGGCATGCGCTTCGTTGAACAGGTCGGATTGCACGACCAGAAAGGGTCGGCGCTTGTTCGCCAATGCCTCGGGTCCTTCGACCAGCACGATCATGCCACGGCCTATTTCCACCGGCCGTCCTCCGCTTCGACGCGATCGAAAAACGCCCAGTCGGCACCGTCGTCGCGGGCAGCGGCGCGTTCGGACTGGCGACGGGCTTCGGCACGAAAGGCTTCGTCATGGAGCTCGACGTACCGACGGACGGCATCGCGGGCGATGTCGCTCTTGGAACGGCCCTGCGACCGGGCGACGTTGGCCAGCCGCTCTTCCAGCTCGGTATCGAGTCGTACGCCTAGCACCCGGTGCCACCTCCCGTTTAACGTGTTGAACGGGTACGGCAGGTTGCGGTTGGGATCAAGCGGGTTGTTTTGCGGGTGGGCGTTTCAGAAAAAGTCGGTTCGCGCGAAGGTGCAAAGAGAAGAATTGGTTCGCGCAGAGGCGCGGAGGCGCGGAGGAGTTGCGGTCGCGGTACCGTCTCGCGTCAGCGAGACCTTCATTCTTTCGGCAACAAACAGATCGAAGGCCGCTGGCGCGGTGGGGGGCAACGCCCTCTGCGCCTCCGCGCCTCTGCGCGAACCCTCTTCTCTTTGAACCTTGTGCCTTCGCGTGAACCAATTCCTGCCTGAAACCGAACGGCGCAGCCGTCGCCCCGGCAACAATCCGGGGCGACGGCCGGCCGACCATCGTCAGCGCGTCAGTGCGGCGACACCGGGCAGTTCCTTGCCTTCCATCCACTCCAGAAACGCGCCACCGGCGGTCGACACGAAGCTGAACTGATCGGCGACACCTGCCTGATTGAGCGCCGCAACGGTATCGCCGCCGCCCGCGACCGACACCAGCGAGCCGTCGGCGGTCAGTGCCGCCGCCGTCTTTGCCAGCGCGACGGTGGCGACGTCGAAGGGCGGGGTTTCGAACGCGCCCATCGGCCCGTTCCATACCAGCGTGCGGCAATTCTTGAGCACGTCGCCCAGTGCCTCGGTCGCGGCGGGGCCGACGTCGAGGATCATTTCGTCGGCAGCGACTTCGTGGACGTTGACGGTCCGGGTCGCGGGGTTCGGCCGGAATTCGGTCGCGACGACGACGTCATAGGGCAGGTGGATGGTGCAGCCGGCCTTTTCCGCCGCTTCGAAGATCGCTTCCGCCGTGCCGGTCAGATCGTGTTCGCACAGCGACTTGCCGACATTCACCCCGCGCGCGGCGAGGAAGGTGTTGGCCATGCCGCCGCCGATGATGAGGTGATCGACGCGGGTGACCAGATGGCGCAGCACGTCGAGCTTCGACGACACCTTGGCACCGCCGACGACCGCCGCGACCGGATGCTGCGGGTTGCCGAGCGCCTTGTCGAGCGCATCGAGTTCGGCCTCCATCTGCCGTCCGGCAAAGGCGGGGAGCTTGTGGGCCAGCCCCTCGGTCGAGGCATGGGCGCGGTGCGCGGCGGAGAAGGCGTCGTTGACGTAATAGTCGCCCAGCGCGGCGAACCGGTCGATCACCGCCGCGTCGTTCGTTTCCTCGCCGGCAAAGAAGCGGGTGTTTTCGAGAACGGCGATGTCGCCGGGGTTGAGCGTCGCGACATTCGCCTCGGCCCCTTCCCAATCGACATAGCGGACTTCGCGGCCGAGCACCGCCGACAGCGGACGGACGACCTGCGACAGCGAGAATTCGGGGCTGGGTTGGCCCTTGGGACGGCCGAAATGGGCAAGGATCAGCACGATCGCGCCCCGATCCGACAGGTCGGTGACGGTGCCGATGGTGGCACGCAGGCGGGTGTCGTCGGTGACCGCGCCATCGGCCATCGGCACGTTCAGGTCCTCGCGGACCAGCACGCGCTTGCCGGTGAGGTCGCCCATGTCGTCGAGCGTCTTGAAATTGCGGCTCATGTCTTCGCTCCCTAATGCCGTTCGGTTCGAGCAGCGTACGAAGCGAGCGAGAGGCGTCCGTCGGAAACGGTTCTCGACAAGCTCGAACCTAACGCGTTGTTTCCAGTGTAATCCGATCGCCGACGGTGAGGACGCCGCCCTCGATCACCCGCGCCAGCGCGCCACCGCGCCAGTCGGGGATCAGCGCGCCGCGCAACCCCTCGACGATCGTCTCCATGCGGCTGCATGGATCGCATTCCTTGGTAATTTCGAGCAGCACCGACCCGACACGGACCATGCTGCCACGCGTCTGCGGCAGGTCGAAATCCTCGACCAGCAGGTTCGCGCGGCGTTCCCACCATGGCAGGTCGTGGCCGACCTCGCGCATCGCCTGCGCCCAGTCGCCGACTTCCATCAGCGAGACCTGCCGGTTGTTGCGGCCCGGTTTCAGCGCGCCGCGGAAATCGCCGTCGAGCCCGGTTTCGACGGTGACGCGCACCGTCTGCACCAGTTCGATCGGCCCGCGCGAAAAGGCGTGGCGGGCGATGCCCTTCAGGATACCGCCCGCCACCGGGTCAGCCCAGCTTCGCCATCGCGGTCGCGGTGTCGACCATGCGGTTCGAGAAGCCCCATTCGTTATCGTACCACGACACGACGCGGACCAGCTTGCCATCAAGCACGGCGGTTTCGAGGCTGTCGACGGTCGACGATGCCGGGGTGTGGACGATGTCGATCGAGACCAGCGGGTCCTCCGAATAGACCAGCACGCCCTTCAGCGGACCCGATTCCGACGCCGCCTTCAGAATCGCATTGACCTCGTCCTTCGTCGTGTCGCGCTTCGGCGTGAAGGTCAGGTCGACGAGGCTGCCATCGGGCACGGGGACGCGCACCGCCGAACCGTCGAGACGGCCCTTCAGTTCGGGCAGGACTTCGCCGACCGCGCGGGCGGCACCGGTGGTGGTCGGGATCATCGACATGGCGGCGGCACGGGCGCGGCGCAGATCGGGGTGGATCTGGTCGAGGATCTTCTGATCGTTGGTATAGGCGTGGATCGTGGTCATCAGACCGCGTTCGATGCCGATCGAATCGTTCAGCACCTTCGCGACCGGGGCGAGGCAGTTGGTGGTGCACGATGCGTTCGACACGATCGTGTGACCGGCCTCCAGCTTGTCGTGGTTCACGCCATAGACGACGGTCAGGTCGACATTCTTGCCGGGTGCCGAGATCAGCACGCGCTTGGCGCCGGCGTCGATATGCTTCTGGCACGACGTCCGGTCGGTGAAGAAGCCGGTGCATTCGAGGACCAGCTCGACGCCCAGTTCCTTGTGCGGCAGGTTGGCCGGATCACGCTCGGCGGTGACGCGGATGCGCTTGCCGTCGATGACCAGATCGTCGCCCTCGGCGGCAACATCGCCCGGATATTTGCCATGGACCGAATCGCGGCTGAACAGCCATGCGTTCGACTTGGCATCGGCGAGGTCGTTGATCGTGACCAGTTCGAGGCCGCAGTCAGGGCGTTCGAGGATCGCGCGCGCCACCAGGCGACCGATGCGCCCGAATCCGTTGATCGCTACTTTCGTCATATCCGCGTCTCCCTCAATGTCCGAGCCGTGCCAGCACCTTCGCGGTGACGGCATCGGTGGTCAGGCCGAAATATTCATAGAGCTTGTCGGCCGGGGCGGACGCCCCGAACCGGTCGATGCCGAAGCGCAGGCCATCGACCATCGTATAGCGTTCCCAGCCGATCGTCGTCCCGGCCTCGATCGAGACGCGCAGGAGTTCATCGGGGCGGGCATACGGCAGCACGTCCTCGCGATAGGCGGCGTCCTGCGCATCGAAACGCGACCAGCAGGGCATCGACACGACATCTGCACCGATCCCCTGCCCTTCCAGCTTCGCGGCGACGCCGAGCGCGATCTCGACCTCCGAACCGGTGGCGAGCAGGATCACGCGGCGGTCGCCTTCGGCGGCCTTCAGTCGATACGCGCCCTTCGCGCTGCGATTCTCGGTGGCGTCGGTGCGGACCTGCGGCAGATTCTGACGCGACAGCGCGAGCAGCGACGGACCGTCGCGGCGCTGTACCGCCAGTTCCCAGCATTCCGCCGTCTCGACCGCATCGGCCGGACGATAGACGTCGAGACCGGGGATCAGGCGCAGGCTCATGACATGCTCGATCGGCTGATGCGTCGGGCCGTCCTCGCCCAGACCGATCGAGTCGTGGGTCATGACATAGACGACACCGGCATTCTGCAGCGCCGACAGCCGGATCGCCGGCCGCGCATAGTCGGCGAATACGAGGAAGGTCCCGCCATAGGCGAGCACGCCGCCATGCAGCGCCATGCCGTTCATCGCCGCCGACATGCCGAATTCGCGGATACCGTAATGAATGTAGCGGCCCGCATAATCGTCGGCGGTCAGCGGCGCCAATGCCTTGGTCTGGGTATTGTTCGACGGGGTGAGATCGGCCGAACCGCCGATGGTTTCGGGTAGCGAAGCGTTGATCGCTTCGAGCGCGAGCGACGACGCGACGCGGGTCGCGATCTTCTTCGGCTCGGCCAGCAGCGCGTCGACATGGGCCTTGAGCGACCAACCATCGGGCAGCTTGTTGGCCATGCGGCGTTCGAATTCGGGACGATCGGAATGGCTTGCGAGGCGATCCTGCCATTCGGCGCGAACCGACCCACCCTTGGCACCGACCGCCTTCCACGCATCGGTTAGTGCTTCGGGCAGATGAAACGCCTCATGCTCCCACAGCAATGCGGCGCGGGTGGCGAGGATTTCGTCGGCACCGAGGGGCGAGCCATGAACCTTGTGGCTGCCGCCCTTGTTCGGTGCGCCCTTGCCAATGACGGTCCGGCAGCAGACCAGCGACGGACGGGGATCGGCAGCAGCTTCGGCAAGCGCGCGATCGATATCGGCGAAGTCGTGACCGTCGCAGGCGACGACGTGCCAGCCGGTCGCCGCATAGCGGGCCGCGACGTCCTCGCTGGTCGACAGGTCGGTCGAACCGTCGATGGTGATGCGGTTGTCATCCCACAGCACGTTCAGGCGGCCGAGCTTCAGATGCCCGGCAAGGCCGATCGCTTCGTGGTTGATCCCTTCCATCAGGCAGCCGTCGCCGGCGATCACCCAGGTGCGGTGGTCGACCAGATCGTCGCCGAACACGGTGTTCAGGTGGCGCTCGGCGGTCGCCATGCCGACCGCCATTGCCAGCCCCTGCCCCAGCGGACCGGTGGTGCATTCGATGCCGGGCAGCTCGAAATTCTCAGGGTGACCGGCGCACGGGCTGCCCAGCTTGCGGAAATTCGCAATGTCCCCGATCGTCGGCTGCGCATAGCCGGTCAGATGGAGGAGCGAATAGATCAGCATCGACCCATGGCCCGCCGACAGGACGAAGCGGTCGCGATCGGCCCAGTTCGGGTCGGTCGGATCGAACTTCAGATAGTTCGACCACAATACCGTCGCGACGTCGGCCATGCCCATCGGCATGCCCGGATGGCCGGAATTGGCGGCCTCTACCGCATCCATCGACAAAACGCGGATGGCGTTGGCGAGTTCAAGCTGGGATATGGTCACGCGCACTCCTGTTGGGCGCCAGAGTACTAAGGTTCGGGCGAGCCTTTGGAACCGTCACGCCCCGCAGTCAACCGCCCAGACGAAGGGTTGTTTAACATGTATAGCAAGCAGGGGTTTATCCGATGAACGACGACGCCCAAGACGCCGCCATCGCGCGCATCGAACAGGCACTGGTGCGGATCGAGCGCGCGTCGGAGTCGCAGGCGGTCAGGAATCGGACGCTCGCGACCCGCCACACCGCGTTGCGATCAAGGATCGGCGATGCGATCGGCGCGATCGATTCGGTCATCGCACGCGAAACGGAGACGGATTGATGGGACAGATCGCGCTGAACGTCGCCGGACGCGAATATCAGGTCGGATGCCGCGACGGGGAGGAACCCAAGCTGCGCGCGCTGGCGGCGATGCTGGAAAGTCATGCCGCCCCCGCCCAGCGTGCGGCGGGCGGGTCGACCGAGCGGACGCTGCTGTACATCGCGCTGATGATCGCCGACGAGCTGGCCGATCGCGATGCCAGTCCCGGGAACGGGCAGGCCGCACAGATACTCACTCAAATCGCCGACCGGCTGGAGAAGGTCGCATCGGCCCTTGAGGAACGTCCGCAGAACCCTTAAATAGGGATTGGCGGGAACTGCCCGGTGCGAGCCATGCATAATCCCTGAGGCTATTTCTTCATCCATGGGGGTTGTCCCTGCGCAGATCCTGGTCTGACGTACATGATCCCCACCTGACGTACCGTGCGTCAGTGGATAACGCGGCAAACGGCCCATGGTGGTCCCGCCACCCCATGTTTCGCCCGTGACGATCGACAAGCCCGTCCTGCGGGGCGAACTCCGCCGCGTTCGGCAGATGTTCGTCGCCGGTGGACCGCCGGCGGTGTTGCCGCCGAACCTTTTCCTGAATGCGCTGCGCAAAGGGATGATCGTCGCGAGCTATGTCCCGATCGGCAGCGAGGCCGATCCGTCCCGTTTCGAGGCGGCGGCGCTTTATGCCGGTGCGACCCTTGCCTGGCCGGTGGTCACCGACCGGGAGTCGCCGATCGCCTTTCACCCCGCACCGGGGGGCCGGATGGTCGACGGACCGTACGGGCTGAAACAACCGCCGGGCGACACCGCGCCGGTCGTGCCGGATATCATCCTGACGCCGCTGCTCGGCTTCGATTCGCGGTGCAATCGGCTGGGTCAGGGCGCGGGCCATTACGACCGGGCGTTTGCGTCGTGGCCGGAGGCGCTGCGGATCGGTATCGCATGGTCGGTGCAGCAGGTCGCCGACCTCCCCTGCGACGCGTGGGACATGCCGTTGGACGCGATCGTCACCGAAACCGAACTGATCCTGCCGGGAGCCGTACGATGAACGAACCGACATGGCGCAAGCCGGCCGGGGTGCTCGCGATCCTCGGCATGCTGATCTTGTGGGCGATCGGCGTCGCTATGCTGTCCGACACGGTCGGCGGCTGGCACTGGCTGTTGCAGCTCGGATTCTACCTGACTGCCGGTATCGCATGGCTATGGGTGTTGCCGATGCGGGCGATGTTGCGTTGGATGGAGACCGGCCAGTGGCGGTAGAACGCATCGCTTCGTAAGCGATGGCGCGAGTGACGGGGCTCGAACCCGCGACCTCCGGCGTGACAGGCCGGCGCTCTAACCAACTGAGCTACACCCGCTCTCTAGCGAGGAAGCGGCGTCTAGGTCAGCGAATCGTTGCTGTAAAGCGGGTATTTGCGGCGGGTACGATTTTGTCGCCCGATGCCGTTTCTAACGGGCGACCGTGCCGGTCAGACGGAGGCCGAGGACCAGCGCGTCGTCGACGGTCGGGTCGAGGCCGGGATCGAGGACATATTGGACATGCGGCTGGACGCCGAGCCAGTCGGTCACCGCGATGCGGTGGGTCACCTCGATCGTGGTTTCGCCATGTACGGCCCTGCCGTAGCGCGCCAGCGTCAGGTCGCGGCTGGCGCTGCCGGCACCGGCATAGGCGACCGCGAACCCGCTATCGTCGGCGGGACGACCGGGCAGCAGCCCGTGCCAGACGAAGCCGCTCGATGCGAAACGACCGAAGAGATTGGCGCGGCCGCTTGCCGTGCCGAACCGTACGAAACTCCGCAGCCCGCGATCGCGGTTGCCGGCGAGTTGCACTTCGCCACGGACGTACAGGCCGTCGCTGCGGACATGCCGGACAGTCGCAGCATCCGTGCCCGCATCGAACCGGTCGTCGATCCGCGCGGTATAGGCCCAGGCACCGGCGAGCAGGCGGATGCTACCGAATTCGAGGTCGCCCTCCCCGATCAGGAATGCGCCGTTGCCATGGTGTAGCCCGACCAGCAGGCGGCGGAGACCGGCCGGGTCATTGGGGACGCCATCGGTGACCGCGGCGCAGCGTCAGCGCGCGCCCGAGTCGCGCCTGCCCGCGTATCGCAAGCCCGGTACCGGGAAAGGTCGACGGACCGTTGCGGCCGCTGGTGCCGAGGTCGCTGCCCATTCCGAAGGCGCTGTTGACGAACAGCAGCGACGTCTGGAGCGCGTCGAACTCGCTGTTGATGTCGTACAGACCAGCCTTCGCCGACCAGCGGTCGTCGCGCCCGACATGTTCGACCCATGCCTCCAGCACGCGCAGCAGCGGCATGCCGGTTTCAATGCTGGAAACGACCTGCGCATCGCCGACCACCGTGCCGCTGAAGCTCGCGCCGTTATTGTAGAAGCCATGGACCAGCGCGGTCGTTCGCGGCAGTCCGGCGATCTGGTCGAGGTCGGCGGTCGCGATGACGCTGGCATGGTGGATCCAGCGCGTGCCCCGTCAGGTGCCGCCGGCGACCGATGACAGGATGTCACCGGTATAGGCGAATTGTACGAGCAGCGGATCGCGACGTTCGACGGTAGGCACGTCGACATTGCTGGGCGCGCGATCGACGCTGGGCGCGGCAACCTGCGCAGTTGCCGACGCGGTCGACAGGCAGGCGATCGTCAGCAGGCCGCCTGCCATACCGGTTCGTATCGCCCTGCCCCATGCCGCGATCATGTCGTCCCCCGAAACTACGGGACTGTTTACACGAGGCGCGTTTTGGATTCTTCTGTGTTCCTTTGATTTGGGACGGGGAGGATAGGATGCGTTGTCCAGCGTGTGAGGGGACCGA
>NZ_LMKP01000001.1:14357-401235 GCF_001421715.1 Sphingomonas sp. Leaf22 | reverse complement strand
ATACTGCACCGACAGCCAGCCCAGGTTCAGTGCCGAGACGAAAGCCCTGGCGATCGAGATGTACATGAATGGCATGGGCATCCGGGCGATCGGCCGGGTGCTGGGWGCATCGCCGGCGGGGGTCCTCAARTGGATCCGCAAGGAGCATGCGRCKCTGCARSAGAARYTGGCRCAWGCCGCTCCGGTCGACACCGGGGTAGCCGACGTCATCGAGATGGACGAGATCTACACCTACGTCCAAAAAAACGGCAGCGAGCGGTGATCTGGACGGCGTACAGCCGCCGGCATCGACGCGTCGTCGCATACCATGTGGGCGATCGCGGCGTCAGAAGCGCGACCGCCATCTACACCCTGGYCAAGGCCGCTGTCGGCCAGATCAGCGCCATCTTCACCGACGCCAACTCCTGCTACCACCTCGCCTTTGCGCGGATCGGCGCGCCCGAACCCCACCAGCAGACCAAGGCGCAGACGCATCTGATCGAATCGTCCAACGCCTCGTTCCCGCTTCAACCGCCGAACCAAACGCGCCTCCAAGACCCAACAGATGCTCGAGATCACCCTCGACATCTTCCTCGCCAGAAAACGTCTACAGAGTCCGAMGTGAACACTCCCGCCTGCGCGGGGGTACGCAATGTCGCGGATCATGACGGCCAAGGGTATCCCCCTGCCCGCACCTAAATGGGAGTACGGGACAAGGCGGGGGATAAGTACTTTCGCAGTTACCCTACCTTCGCCGCGTCACGACATCGACAAGGCGATCCCGTCAGATGTCGGCGTATACGTGGCGCTCGGCCTTGGCACCCGGATGGGTCACCGCGCCCTGATAGGCCGGGCCGACCGTCGTCGAATAGCGCCACAGTGCCCCTGCCTGATAGTCGTTGACGCGTGGTTGCCATTTCGCGCGGCGGTCGGCGAGCACGTCGGGGGCGACGTCGAGGTCGATGGTACCGGCTTCGGCATCGATGGTGATGATATCGCCTTCCTCGACCAGCGCGATCGGACCACCCTCTGCCGCTTCGGGACCGACATGGCCGATGCAGAAGCCGCGCGTCGCCCCCGAAAAGCGGCCATCGGTGATCAGCGCGACGCTTTCGCCCATGCCGAGGCCGTAGAGCGCGGCGGTGGTCGACAGCATCTCGCGCATGCCGGGACCGCCCTTCGGCCCTTCATAGCGGATCACGACGACCGATCCTTCCTTGATGCTGCGCGCCTCGACGGCGGCGAAGGCGTCCTCCTCGCAATCGAAAACCTGTGCGGGTCCCGTGAATTGCAGCCGCTTCATGCCGGCGACCTTCACGATCGCGCCATTGGGGGCGAGCGTTCCGCGCAGGCCGACGACGCCGCCGGTCGGCGACAACGGCGTCTTCACGTCGTAGATCACCTTCTGATCGGGGTTCCACGTTACTTCGTCGATATTCTCGCCCAGTGTCTTGCCGGTGACGGTCATGCAGTTGCCGTCGAGCAGGTCGTTGGTCAGCATCGTCTTCATGAGCATGTAGACGCCACCGGCCTCATACATATCCTTGGCGACATATTTACCGCCGGGCTTGAGGTCGGCGACGTAAGGCGTTGATTTAAAAGCTTCCGCCACATCGAACAGGTCGAAGTCGATGCCGGCTTCGGACGCCATCGCCGGCAGGTGCAACGCGGCGTTGGTCGAGCCGCCGGTCGCGGCGACGACGCGTGCGGCGTTGATGAAGGCAGCGCGGGTGGCGATGTCACGCGGGCGTAGGTTCAGGCGGACCAGTTCCATGACCTGCTTGCCCGCGGCAATCGCGATCTCTTCCCGGCTGCGATAAGGGGCGGGCACCATGTTGGAGTTGGGCAGCGACAGGCCGATCGCTTCGCCGACGCATGCCATGGTGTTGGCGGTGAACTGACCCCCGCAAGCGCCGTGGCCGGGACAAGCTACCTTTTCGAGCGCGGTCAGATCGTGCAGCGGACAGGTGCCGGCGGCATAACGGCCGACCGCTTCGAACACGTCGACGACGGTGACGTCACGGTCCTCGAACCGGCCGGGCAGGATCGATCCGCCATAGACGAAGATCGACGGCACGTTCAGCCGGAGCATCGCCATCATCATGCCGGGCAGCGATTTGTCGCAGCCGGCAAAGCCGACCAGCGCGTCGTAGCAATGGCCGCGGACCGACAATTCGACCGAATCGGCGATGACTTCGCGGCTGACCAGCGAGGATTTCATCCCCTGATGACCCATGGCGATGCCGTCGGTGACGGTGATGGTGTTGAAGCGGCGCGGCATCCCGCCGCCGGCTATGACACCTTCGCGGGCGGCATCGGCCTGGAAATCGAGCGTCGTGTTGCACGGCGCGCTGTCGTTGCCGGCGGAGGCCAGCGCGACGAAGGGCTTGGCGATGTCCTCTTCGGCAATGCCCATCGCGTAATAATAGCTGCGATGCGGCGCGCGTTCGGGGCCGACGGAAACATGGCGGCTCGGCAGCCGCGACTTGTCGAATTGCTGGGTCATGGCGACAGCCTATTGCGCAGCCGGAGCGTTCAGCGCAAGTCCGTTGCGCACGACGGCGATCATCTCGGTCAGGATGGCGCACCATCGGGCGACGCCGGCGGCATCGGCGATCAGGTCGTTGCGGATCTCGACCGATAGCGACGCAATACCCTGTCCATTGGCATGACGGTCGAGCGTCGCGTTGAGCAGACGGCCGGAATAGGGCTGCTGATCGCCGGTCGGAATGCCCTGCGCGCGGAGGAAATCGATCGCGATGCGGGCGGCGCGGTCGTCGCGGCCATAGAGGATGCCGGCTTCCCACGGGCGTGGGCCGTCGCCGGTTTCGAGCTGGCGGGTGAAGCTGTGGATCGCGACGATCAGGCGCGGGCGGTCGCGGCGAACCTGCGCGCGGATGGCGCGGTGATAGGGGGCGTGGAAGCGGGCGATGCGATCGGCACGGTCGGCATCAATATTGGCCGGGATGGCATGGCCGTCGGAAACGATGGGGATCAGGCCGGGATGGTCGGTCTGGCGGTGAAGGTCGATGACCAGCCGTGAGACGGTGCCGAGGATCGCGGGCGCATCGAGACTGGCCGAGAGTGCGTGGGTCAGCGGTCCTGCCCCGATATCGACGCCGATATGCAACGACAGCAATTCGGGCGCGATGGCGATATCGGGCGGGACGAATGCCGAGGCGTGATCGCAGAGCAGCAGCAGCGACGTGTCGCGGCCGGGGAGATGATCGGTCATGGAAACTCCGGCGGGCGGCGGGACTGGAAGGCGGCGAGCCCTTCGCGCAGTTCGGGGCCGGCAAAGGCGGCGTCGAACCGGGCCTCGCCACCGGGTTCGGCGTCGAGCGAACGCTTGAGGCCGCGCACGGCTTGCGGGGCGTTTGCGGCAATTCGGGTGGCCAACTGCATGGCGAGCGGGAGTGCCGCGGGGGCGCGGTGGTGGATCAGGCCGATCGCCAGTGCTTCATCGGCGGCGATGGCGTCGCCGGTGAAGAGCAGCCGGGCGGCATGCCCCCGCCCGACAGCGGCGGTCAGGCGGGCGACGTCGGCGGGCGGATAGTGGATGCCGAGCCGCGCGGGCGGAACCGCGAAGCGCGCGTCGTCGCCGGCAACGACGATGTCGCAAGCGAGGATCAGCGCGACCGCTGCGCCGAAACAGCCGCCATCGACTGCGGCGATGACCGGCATCGGCAGCGCGGCGACACCCTCGATCGCGGCGGACAGTGCTTTGCGGAAGGCGGTGGCGCGGTCGGGCTGGCATTGCAGTTCGGCGAACTCGGCGATGTCGGCACCGGCCGAGAAGATGCCCGGTTCACGCGAGGCGATCAGGACGGCGCGGGCGTCGCCGGCGGCAAGATCGGCAACCGCGGCGGCGAGATCGTGCCAGTGCGCGATCGACAGCGCGTTCCTTGCGCTCCCCCGTGCCAGCCAGATCGTGGCGACCTGCTCGCCCTGCGTAACCCCGATCATCGGGGAAAAGTGGGCGGCGTCCGGAGAGACCGCCCACGGACGATCCGCTCGTAGCGTTTGATCCGCGCCCCTTGCCATACAATCTTCGTGCCAGGTCGATCGCCGGGAGGGAATGGCTCACCCTGCCCCGTTTCGATACGAACCGCCGTCACGCGAGGTTCGTTTCGAGGCACCACCAGCCGGGCTGTGCGGTCCGGATGGTGGCGGCGGCGTCGGTGCGGGCGGCGGCGGAGTCGAATAGCGCGAAGCAGGTTGCGCCCGATCCGGACATGCGCGCGAGGCTGACGCCCGGCGCGGCATTCAGCAGGGCGAGCACGGTGTCGATCGCGGGTGCCAGTGCGCGGGCGGGCGGTTCGAGATCGTTGCGACCGGCCAACGCGATCGTCAGCGCATCGCCCTCCGCGATCGGACCGCGATCGATGCGGTCCCATCCGGCAAAGACCTGCGCGGTCGACACGGCGACGCCGGGATTGACCAGCAACACCGGCAGCGTTGGCGCATCGATCGGGGTCAGTCGCTCGCCGCGTCCGCGCCCGATCATCGTCCGCCCGACCAGACAGGCGGGAACATCCGAACCGAGTCGGTCGGCGATCGCCATCAGCGCCGGATCGTCGAGCGCCGCGCCGTACAGCCGCGCCATCCCGCGCAGCGTCGCGGCGGCATCCGCCGATCCACCGCCGATGCCCGATGCGACCGGCAGATGCTTGTCGAGCAGGATCGCGAGCCGGTCGCCGGAGCCGAAGGTCGTCCGAAACGCGTCGCGCGCGCGGGTGACAAGATTGTCGCCCTCCCCGCTCAAACCGGCGGCGAACGGGCCGGTGATGGTGAAGCCGTCGTGCGCGGCGGGGGTTAGCGTCACCGTGTCGCCATCGGCGACGAACGCGAACAGCGTTTCGAGGTCGTGATAGCCATCGGCGCGCCGGGCGCGGACATGGAGCGCGAGGTTGAGCTTGGCGGGAGCGGGTTCGACGATCATCGGATCAGCGTTGCGACGAAGCGGGTCCGTTCGCAAGCTTGCTCGCCAATCGGGCCGCATCCGCGCCCTCCGCCTCGACCGACGCCGCCCGCCATGCGTAGCGCGCCTCGACCCGGCGACCGGCGTTCCAATAGACGTCGCCGAGATGTTCGTTGATCTCGACATCGTCGGGCGCTTCGCGCGCGGCCCCTTCGATCAGCGGCAGCGCGGCGGTCAGGTTGCCGGCCCGGAACCTTGCCCAGCCGAGCGAATCGGCGATCGCCGGGTCCTTGGGCGCAAGCGCATGGGCCTGTTCGAGCATGCGCGTCGCTTCGACGACATTCTCGCCGCGATCGACCTGCGCATAGCCGAGATAGTTGAGCGCGGCGGGTTCCTGCGGGGCCAGTTCGACCGCGCGGCGCAGCATCGGCAGCGCCCCCGCCCAGTCGCCGGCACGGTCGAGCGCCGCGCCGCGTTGCAGATAGAGCGACCAGTCGTTCGCCGCGCCCGGCCGGGCCATGGCGCGGGCATAGACGGCGGCGGCTTCCCCCGCCCGACCGGTTTCGAGCAGCAGATCGGCATAGCGGCGCAGGCCGGCGGTGGTCGCGTCGAGGCGATCGGCCTGTCTGGCGGCCAGCGCCAATGCCGCATCGGGTTTGCCGGCGCGCTGCTGGATGACGATGGCGAGCGCGGCGGCGCTGGTCGCGAACGGATCGTCGGCGGGGATCGCCGCCAGCGTCGCCTGCGCTTCCGCCGTCGCTTCGCTGCGGGCGAGCGCGTCAGCCAGCGCGAGCCGGGCGCGGGAAAAATTCGGGTCAAGTTGGAGCGCCGAGCGGCTGAGCATGATCGCCAGCGGTTCGGTCCCCTCGGCCGACAGGTCGCCGGCCATGCGCGCGAACAGGCGGGAAATGCCGAAGCGGGCATCGCCTTTGCTGCCCCGACCAAGCACGGCCGCGCTGCGCGACAGGACGGGGTCGCCACCGGCAAGCAGTGCGCGCGCCGTCGTACCATCGCCTGCCCGCGCCAGCAGTTGCGCGGCGTTCAGGCGAAGATCGGCGTCGTTGCCGCCGGTGGTCAGCAGGGCACGGACTGCAGCTACGCCTTCCGCCGTCTGTCCGGTCGCGAGCAGGCGCAGCGCGCGGTTCTCGGCGGCATAGCGGCGGGGGATCGCGCCGCCGTCGCCGGTGATTGCCGGCGCGGGCTGATCGACCCATTCGGCCAGCAGCGGCGCGAGGAAGCCCAGCGGCGATCCCGCCAGTCGGGTCAGCGCCATCCGCTGTCCGGCCACGTCGCGCCGGACGACGGCATCGGCGAGGCCGAGGATGTCGAGATCGGGCGGCGCGACATCGGCGGCGCGCAGCACCGCCCCGGCGCGGCGGACCAGCGCCAGGTCACCGCTCGCCAGCGCCTCCCGCAGTGTCCGCACGGCGATGACCGGATCCGACGGCTGTGCCGCCAGCGCCTGTGCATAGCCCTGCGCCGCGATCGTCACCCGGCCATCGGCATCGGCAGCGCGAGCACGGGCATAGGCAGCGAGCGGGGTGTCGGCGGCGGCCGGCGACGCGACCAGCGCCGCCACCAGCAGGCCGATACTACATGTTCGGATAATTCGGTCCTCCGCCGCCTTCCGGCACCACCCAGTTGATGTTCTGCGTCGGGTCCTTGATGTCGCACGTCTTGCAGTGGACGCAGTTCTGCGCGTTGATGACGAATTTGGGATCGTCGCTCTCCGCCCCGACGATCTCATATACGCCCGCCGGGCAATAGCGTTGCGCGGGTTCATCATAGAGCGGCAGGTCATATTTGACCGGGACGTCGGGGTCTTTCAGCGTCAGATGGACCGGCTGATCCTCCTCATGATTGGTGTTCGACAGGAACACCGAGGACAGGCGATCGAAGCTCAGCACGCCATCGGGCTTGGGATAGGCGATCGGCTGCACCTGATCCTTGCGCCACAGGCTTTCGTGATCGGGATGGTGGCCCATGGTGAACGGCATCCGCAGCCCCCAATGCTCCGCCCACATCGTCGCGTTGGCGACGCCCGACCCGACGAAATCACCGAATTTCTTGACCAGCGGCACCACGTTGCGGACGGTGCGCAGCTCCTGATACACCCAGCTCGCTTCATAGGCGGCGGTATAGGCGGTCAGTTCGTCGCCCTGCCGCCCGTCGCGCACCGCGGTAAAGGCGGCTTCGGCGGCCATCATGCCCGACTTCATCGCGGTATGGATGCCCTTGATCCGCGGCACGTTCAGGAATCCCGCCGAACAGCCGACCAGCACGCCGCCGGGGAAGGTCAGCTTCGGCACCGACTGCCACCCGCCATCGTTGATCGCACGCGCACCGTAAGACACGCGCTTGCCGCCCTTCAGGATCGCGGCGATCGCCGGATGGGTCTTCCACCGCTGCATCTCGTGGAAGGGCGAGAGATAGGGGTTCGAATAGTTGAGCCAGGTGACGAAGCCGAGCGCGACCTGCCCGTTCGCCTGATGATACAGGAAGCCGCCGCCGTTCGACCCGCGCGTTTCGCTAAGCGGCCAGCCCTGCGTATGGATCACGCGGCCGGGGACATGGTTTTCGGCCGGAATGTCCCAGAGTTCCTTGATGCCCAGCCCATAGACCTGCGGCTGGCTGTCGCGTGCGAGATCGAAGGTCCGGATGATCTGTTTGGACAGATGCCCGCGCACCCCTTCGGCGAAAAACGTATATTTGGCATGGAGTTCGAGGCCGGGCTGCCAGTCGGGCTTGTGCGTGCCGTCGCGCGCCACGCCCATGTCGCCGGTCGCGACGCCCTTCACCGAACCATCCGCATGATACAGGATTTCGGCCGCCGCGAAACCGGGGAAGATTTCGACGCCCATCCCCTCGGCCTGTTCGGCCAGCCAGCGGCACATATTGCCGAGCGACCCGGTATAGGTGCCGGTATTCTGCATGAACGGCGGCAGGATACGGTGCGACACCTCGCTGCTGTCGGTTGCCGACAACAGCCAATGGTGGTTCTCGGTCACCGGAACCTCGGCCATCGGGCAGCCCATCGTCCGCCATTCGGGCAGCAGTTCGTCCATCGCGCGCGGATCGAACACCGCGCCCGACAGGATATGGGCACCGACCTCCGATCCCTTTTCCAGCACGCACACGGCCAGTTCCTCGCCCGTGTCCGCCGCCATCTGTTTCAGCCGGATCGCCGCGGACAGGCCGGCAGGCCCCGCGCCGACGATCACGACGTCATAGGGCATCGATTCCCGTTCGCTCATCTTCCATCCTCATCGCGGGCGCTGCGCACTGCCCGTATCGTCGCGTCGCTGCAACGCCCTGTCCTCCCCCACGATTTGGGCAGATTGACGGGGAGGTCAAGGAGAGCGTTAAAGGCGACATGGGGGCGGACCAGCATATCCAGTGGCACGAAGCCGCAGCCAGCGCACTGTTATGGTGGCAGGATGCCGGTGTCGACACGCTGGTCGAGGACGAACTGCGCGACTGGTTCGCGGCCCCCATCCCGACCCGAGCGCCCGCTGCCGTAGCGTCGACGCCCGCCGCCGACCTGCCGCCCGACACGCTCGATGCGTTTCTGGCATGGCGCATGGGCGATGCCGCGCCCGAGGCGGGATGGAATGGCGAACGCCTGACCGTCGCCCAGACAAAAAATCCGGCGCTGATGATTTTGACCGACCTGCCCGAAGCCGATGATTCGGCGGAAACGGGCTGGATGACCGGTCCGGTCGGGGTGCTGCTCGACCGGATGCTGGCGGCGATCGGGCTGGACCGGGGTGCGGTGACGATCGCCGGGGTCGCACAGGCGCGACCGCTGGCCGGACGGGTGCCGGACGAGGCGCAGGCGACGCTCGACGATCTGGCACGGCGGCTGGTGACGCTGGTCGCGCCGCGCAGGCTGTTGCTGTTCGGTGCGGAACCGTGCCGGGCCCTGCTGGGGCCGGACGGGCAACGCGGTGGTTTACGGACCCTTCACCATGATGGCATAGACTGCCCCGCCATCGCCACTTTCCATCCGCGCTTCCTGTTGGAGCGGCCCTTGGCCAAGGCGGAAAGCTGGCGGCATTTGCAGTTGCTTACCAGGGAAACGACCACGTGAAGCTGAACCCCATCGTGTTCGCGGCGCTGATGCTGCCCGCCCTCCCCGCTTATGCCGGCGAAGCGCCGACGCTGGTGAGCGTCGCCCGGACCCCGGTCGAGGCGCGGGTGCCGCCGCAATTGTCGCCCGAAGATCGCGATGCCTATACGCAGGTGTTCGCGGCGATCCGCGGCGGGCGCTGGGCCGATGCGCAATTGCGGCTCGACGCGATGAAGCCGGGGCCGCTGCATGCCGTCGCCCGTGCCGAACTCTATACGGCCAAGGGGTCGCCGAAGGTCGAGCTGCCGCAATTGCTGGCGCTGCTGACCACGGCCCCCGACCTGCCGCACGCCCCCGACCTCGCCCGCCTTGCCAGGTTGCGCGGGGCCGACGCCCTGCCCGAACTGCCAATGCAGCAAAAGCTGGTATGGTTCGATGCCGCGCCGGTGCGACTGCGCGCCAAGGCGGCCCGCAGCGACGCGGCCGCCGCGCAACTGCTCGAAGCGATGAAACCGTTCGTGAAGGTCGATGACGGTGCCGCCGCCGAAGCGTTGATCGCCACGCGCGAACCGGACCTGACGCCCGAGGCGCTGACCGAGATGCGTGGACGGGTCGCGTGGATCTATTTCGTGGCGGGCGACGACGCCAATGCCCGGCGGCTGGCGGCGGTGGCGCAGCGTGGGTCGGGCGACTGGGCGGCGCAGGCCGACTGGACGCAGGGGCTTGCGGCGTGGCGGCAGCAGGATTGCGCGGCGGCCCAGACCGCCTTTGCCAGCGTCGCGCAGCGCGCGGGCGATACCGAATTGCGCTCGGCCGGGCTGTACTGGGCGACACGCGCCGATATTGCGTGCGGGCGGCCCGATCTGGTGCAAGGGCGGTTGCAGACGGCGGCGCAATATGGCGAAACCTATTACGGGTTGCTGGCGCGACAGGCGCTGGGGCTGATCGACGGGGCCGATACCGCGGCGCGCGCGCCGGCGACCGACGACTGGCGCGCGCTGGAGCGACGGTCGAACGTCAAGGTCGCCGCGGCGCTGACCGAGATCGGCGAAGGTGCGCTGGCCGACAAGTTGCTGCGATATCAGGCGCGGATCGGCGGCGCGGGCGACTATCCGGCGCTGACCCGGCTGTGCGGCAGCCTGAACCTGCCCGCGACGCAATTGTGGCTGTCGCATAACGGACCGCAGGGTGCCCGGCCGCTGGTCGAGGCGCGCTATCCGGCCCCCGACTGGACGCCCGAGGGTGGCTGGCGCGTCGACAAGGCGCTGGTGTTCGCGCACACGTTGCAGGAATCGCGCTTCGATGCCGGCGTCGTCAGCCCGGCGGGCGCGACGGGATTGATGCAGATCCGGCCCGGTGCGCTGACCGACTATGCCCGCGCGCACGGATTGCAGCTGGAAAAATCGGCGCTATCGAAACCGCAGGTCAATATGGCGGTGGGGCAAAGCTATCTGGAGCAATTGCGCGACCGGCCGTTCACCGGCGGGCTGCTGCCCAAGGTGATCGCGGCATATAATGCCGGGCCGACCCCGGTCGAGGCATGGAACGTCCAGTTGCGCGATGGTGGCGATCCACTGATGTATATTGAATCGATCCCTTATTGGGAGACGCGCGGCTACGTCATGACCGTGCTGCGCAATTACTGGATGTATGAAAAGCAGGCAGGCAAGCCGTCGGCCAGCCGCGCCGCGCTGGCACAGGGGATGTGGCCGAAATTCCCCGGCCTGCCGGGTGCTGCCGCGATCCGCGTGAGCAAGACCGGCCGGACGCGCGTCGCCGATGCCCATTGATGCAAGCCAGGCATTCGTGCCCGTGCGGATCGCGGTGCTGACCGTATCGGACACGCGCGGACTGGCCGAGGATCGGTCGGGCGACACGCTGGTCGCGCGGGTCGAGGGGGCGGGCCATATCCTTGCCGTCCGCGCGATCGTGCGCGACGATATCGACACGATCGTCGCGCGACTGGACCGGTGGATCGACGATGCGGCGATCGACTGCATCATCACCACCGGTGGCACCGGGGTCACCGGCCGCGACGTGACGCCCGAAGCGGTCGAGCGGATCGCGACCAAGCTGATCCCCGGTTTCGGGGAGCTGTTCCGCTGGCAAAGCTATGCCAAGATCGGCACCTCGACGATCCAGTCGCGCGCCATCGCCTGCGTCGCGCGCGGCACTTATGTCTTCGCACTGCCCGGATCGACCGGCGCGGTAAAGGACGGCTGGGACGGCATCCTCGCCGAACAGCTCGATAGCCGCCACCGGCCGTGCAATTTCGTCGAACTGATGCCGCGCCTGCTCGAACGATAGCGTTATTCGGGCACCATTGCCGCCAGCACATGCCCGTCGGGATCGCGGAAATGGAACCGGCGTCCGCCCGGAAACGCAAAGATCGGCTCGACGACCGTGCGCCCGGCGGCTTCGACCGCGGCCAGCGTCGCCTCGAGGTCGTCGACCTGAATGACGGGCAGCATGACTTTCAGCACCGTATCGGCATCGAGCCCGAGATCGGTGTCGCCGGTCGTCGTCGCGGCATAATCGGGGCCGTAATCGGTAAAGGTCCAGCCCATCACCTTCGCATAGAATTCCGCCGCCGGTCCGGTCGCGACGACCGGAAGCTCCAGATAGTTCAATCGCGCCATACCGCTCCCTCCACTCTTGTTCTTGCTACGTTCTAATCGGCGACGTAGGATAGCGCAATGCGCAACCGTCCTGCCCGTGGAGCGACCGAGAACGCAGTGAGCAACCGCTTCGCGCTGCCCTCTCGCGAGGCGGACGGCGACTGGCTCGATTGGCGCGAGACGGTGGACGGCGCGGAACCGATCCTGCGGACGACGGTGACCATCGAGCAACCACGGACGATCATCGCCCGGAACACGTCGCCGGACATGCCGTTCGATCGGAGCATCAACCCGTATCGGGGCTGCGAACATGGCTGCATCTATTGCTTCGCGCGGCCGAGCCATGCCTATCACGACCTGTCGCCGGGGCTGGATTTCGAAACGAAGCTGTTCGCCAAACCCGATGCGGCGGCGTTGCTGCGTGGCGAGCTCGCCAAGCCCGGCTATGTCGCGCGGCCGATCGCGATGGGGACGAATACCGATCCCTATCAGCCGATCGAGCGCGAGTGGCGGATTACGCGCGAGTGTATCGCGGTGCTGGCGGAGACGAATCATCCGCTGAAGATCACGACCAAATCCGACCGGGTGGTGCGTGATATTGACCTGCTGGCACCGATGGCGGCCAGGGGGCTGGTGAGCGTCACGCTGTCGGTGACGTCGCTCGACCCGGTCATCGCGCGGACGCTGGAGCCGCGTGCGCCGCATCCGGCCAAGCGGCTGGACGCGGTCGCGAAGCTGAGCGCGGCGGGGATTCCGACCTATGTCTCGATTTCGCCGGTCATCCCCGCGATCACCGATCACGAGGTCGAACATCTGCTCGAACGCGCGGCGCAGGCGGGAGCGAAAGGTGCGTATTTCCTGCCGGTCCGATTGCCGCATGAGGTGGCGCCGCTGTTTCGCGCATGGCTGGAGACGCATTTTCCCGATCGCGCGGACAAGGTGATGGCGATCGTCCGGTCGCTGCGCGGCGGGCGCGACAACGATCCGGCATTCCATTCGCGGATGCGCGGGCAAGGGGTGTGGGGACAGTTGCTGGCGACGCGCTTCGCCATTGCCTGTCGCCGCAATGGGTTGACCGGCGGCCATGCGCCGCTGCGCTGCGATCTGTTCCGCCCGCCGGCCGGGGCACAGGGCGAGTTGTTCAGCTGAGCGACGGAACCGTTGTCGTATCGCAACGTATTTTCGGGCAAGACTGAACGGGGAATAGGCACGATGACGACACGGATCTGGACCGCGGCCATGCTGTGCGCCGCGACGATCACGACGCCGGTGGCGGCGCAGACGCGATCGATCTCGCAGAACGACCGGGCACAGGGCGCGCAGGCCAATCCGCAACTGCTGGCGCAATATGGCGGCCGCTATTCGGGGCCGCAGTCCGCCTATGTCGAGCGCGTCGGCAAACGGGTGGCGGTGCAGTCGGGCCTGTCGAACGCCAGCGGCGACTTCACGGTGACGCTGCTCAATTCGCCGGTCGAGAACGCCTTCGCGATCCCCGGCGGCTATGTCTACATCACGCGGCAGTTGCTGGCGCTGATGAACAGCGAGGCGGAACTGGCGGCGGTCATGGGCCATGAGGTCGGCCATGTCGCCGCCCGCCACAGCCACTCGCGAAGCACCCGGTCGACGCTCGGCACGCTGGGCGCGACGCTGCTGGGAGCGGTGACCGGCAGCGATCTGGTCGGGCGGATCGCCGGGGTCGGCTCGCAGCTCTATACCCTGTCTTACAGTCGCAATCAGGAATATCAGGCCGACCAGTTCGGCGTCCGCTATGCGACGGCGGCGGGCTATGCGCCATCAGGCATGGCCGATGCGCTTGTCCAGTTGAACGAAGCGCAGACGCTGGCGGCACAGACCAGCGGACGGGGCGGCAATGCCGTGCCGACGTGGATGAGCACCCACCCCAATGGTGCCGATCGCGTCCGGCGCGCACAGGCACTGGCGCAGCAGACCGGGCGCGCGGCCACGCAGCCGGCGCAGGACGTGACCTATCTGCGGATGCTGGACGGGCTGCGCTATGACGACGATCCCGCGCAGGGCGTCATCGACGGCACGACCTTCAAACACCCTGCGCTGCGCGTCCGCTTCACCGCGCCTGCCGGCTATGCGCTGCAGAACGGCACCGATGCGGTGACCATCGCCGGGCAAGGCGGACAGGCCGAGTTCCGAATGGGCCCGGCGGGCGATCCGGCGAGCGTCGTACGCCAGCGGCTGACGGCACTCGGCGCGCAGAATGTCGGCGAGCCGGAGCGGACGCGGATCAACGGCACCGAAGCGGCGATCGGCACGGTACGCGCGAACGCGAACAACCAGGCGGTCGACGTCACCGTCGTCGCCTATCGCTATCCATCGGCGACCTATTATTTCCAAATCGTGACGCCTGCCGGGCGCGGCATCGGCCCGTTCGAATCGCTGCTCGACAGCTTCGGCACGCTGAGCCAGGCCGAGGCGAATGCGATCGTCGGCAAGCGCATCCGCATCGTCATGGTGAAAGCGAACGACACGGTCGACTCGCTCAGCCGGCAAATGGCCTATCCCGATTTTCAGCGCGACCGCTTCCTGACGCTGAACGGGCTGGAGGACGGCGCACGGTTGGTGCCGGGTCAGCTGATGAAGGTCGTGGTGCGGGGCTGACCCCTTCACCTCACCTGCCGCCCGTGCGAAGGGCCGGGGATGACCAGTCACGACGTCATCATTCTTGGCGCGGGCGGCGCGGGCCTGTTCTGTGCCGGCATCGCCGCACAGCGTGGCCGGCGGGTACTGGTCGTCGACCATGCGCCCGAGCCGGGACGCAAGATCGTCATTTCGGGTGGCGGGCGCTGTAACTTCACCAATGTCGGGACCAGCTGGGACCGCTATGTCTCGGCCAACCCGCACTTCGCGCGGTCGGCGCTCGGTCGCTATACCGCGCAGGACTTCCTCGCGCTGGTCGACCGGTACGGGATCGCGTGGCACGAGAAGACGCTCGGGCAACTTTTTTGCGACGGATCGGCCCGACAGATCGTGACGATGCTGCTGGACGAGGCGGCGGGGGCGGACATCCGGTTGGGCCAGCCGATCCGCGACGTGACCCATGCCGATGGCGTCTTCACCGTGCGACATGGCGATCTCGACGCGACGGCACCGGCGCTGGTCGTCGCGACCGGTGGGCCTTCGATCCCCAAGCTCGGCGCGACCGGCTTTGCCTATGACCTTGCCAAGCGCTTCGGCCTAAAGCTGGTCGAGCCGCGGCCGGCGCTGGTGCCGTTGACGCTGCCGCCCGGGGACGCGCTGTTCCGCGACTTGTCGGGGGTCGCGACCGAGGTCGTTGCGGGCGCGGGCAAGGCGATGTTTCGCGAGGCGGCGTTGTTCACCCATCGCGGGTTGTCGGGGCCGGCGATCCTGCAGGCATCGTCCTATTGGCGGCATCGCGAGGCGGTCACAATCGATTTCGTGCCCGACAAGCCGGCGGGCTGGCTGCTCGCCACCAAGCGGGCGCGCCCGCGTGCCGGGCTGCGTTCGGCATTGGGCGCGGCCCTGCCCGACCGGCTGGCCGAGGCACTGGCGGCGAAGTTCGCGGTGACGGGTGAACTTGGCAATGCGCGCGATGCCGTGCTGGGCGATATCGAACGGCGGCTGTCGGGCTGGCAATTCCATCCCGACGGTACCGAAGGGTTCGCCAAGGCCGAGGTGACCGTCGGCGGGGTCGCGACCGACGGCCTGAACCAGAAGACGATGGCGGCAAAGCACCTGCCCGGCCTGTATGTGATCGGCGAGGCGGTCGACGTGACCGGCTGGCTCGGCGGCTATAATTTCCAGTGGGCATGGTCGAGCGGCTGGGCGGCGGGACAGGCGGTGTGACGCGCAAGGCGTCGTTCCCGCCGGTGGTCGATGCAGGGACGCGTGTGCTGATCCTCGGCAGCCTGCCGGGTGACGCCTCGCTGGCGGCGGGGCGCTATTACGCGCATCCGCAGAACCAGTTCTGGCGGTTGCTGTCGCCGGTGGTCGGGGTGGAGTTGCCTGTGCTTGCGTATGACGACCGGCTGGCAGCGCTGCGGACGGCGGGGATCGGGCTATGGGACGTGGTGGCGAGCGCGACCCGGCCAGGCAGCAGCGATGCCGCGATCCGCGATGCTACCGCGAACGATGTGGCGGCGCTGATCGCGACGCTGCCGGCACTGCGGCTGGTGGCGTTCAATGGCGGGACGGCGTGGAAGGCCGGACGCGGTATGGTGGCCGGCGTCGGGACGCTGGCGCTGCCGTCGAGTAGTCCGCTGCATACGGTCGGCGTGGCCGCGAAGCAGGTGGCTTGGGACGCCATTCGGGACTGTCTTTGAACCGAAGAGCGATACCCCATTCCACGCTCCTACAGCAGCGGTCGGTCGGCAGGTAGATAGCGCTGGCGAGCCTCCGGCCTGATCCGGTAGGTTTCGCCGACCAGTATCAAATCTTTCGCGAGGGGCAGGCCGCCTGTCGGAAGAATGGGAATAGCATGACGGGCCGGCCAATGCCGGTCGATGTCCGCGATCAACGCTTCGCGAAAGCGCGTGGCACGGCCCACACCGGTTCCTTTGGGAAACGTAATCCATATTCGTCCGATGTGACCCCGGTCATCGGCCAGCATCTGGTTCTCCTCATCCTCAGTCCCCTGCCAGACCCCTACGTTGAAACTGCTACGGAATGACGCCGGAAGAGAGGATGTCCGTTCGAACTCCTGCCACTTCTTCGATACGTCATCGACATGAAAACCAGCCGCCAGCGCATGGCGGCGTAAAATCTCCACGAGCAAACGGCGATCCGCATCGTCACGCGGCACGACCTCCAAGGCGGCTAAGGTGCGGACCCGTTCCTGATCGACGGGTCCGCAGGCGGTCATCAGCAATAGAAACGCTATGCACCGCATCCTGTTCATACCGGCACCCTGGATCACTGCCATCGACCAAAACGCATACCAACCCCGGCTCCCCGGTTGCAATCGCCCTGCCCCCTGCCCCATAGCGTCGCCTATGTCCGACGAACGCGATGTTTCCGCCCTGTCCTTCGAAGATGCGCTCCGCGAACTCGAGGGAATCGTAAGCCGGCTGGAGACGGGTCAGGAAGACCTCCAGACCGCGATCGACCTGTATGCCCGGGGCGACCTGCTCCGCGCGCAATGCGCCGCGCGGCTCGATGCGGCGCAGGCGCGGATCGAGGCGATCCGGGTCGATGCCGAAGGGCGCGCCTCGACCCAGCCGTTCGACGCACAATAATGGCGACGATCGCGCCGCCGGTGTCGCTGAACGCCGCCCTTCGGGAAGTCTCGGCAGAGATGGATCGCCAGTTCGACGCGCTGCTGCCGGTTCCCGGCGATCCGCGCGCGAACCTGTACCGCGCGATGCGCCATGCTGCGATCGGCGGCGGCAAAAGGCTGCGGCCGCTGCTGGTGTTCGCGACCGCGCGTCTGTTCAATGTCGAGCGGAGCCGCGCCGCGCGCGCCGCGCTCGCGATCGAATGCATCCATGTCTACAGCCTGATCCATGACGATCTGCCGGCGATGGACGACGACGACATGCGTCGCGGCAAGCCGACGGTGCACAAGGCGTATGACGAAGCGACCGCGATCCTTGCCGGCGATTGCCTGCACGCGCTGGCGTTCGAGATCCTTGCGCACGAGGCGACCCATCCCGACAGCCATGTCCGCATCGAACTGATCGCCGATCTGGCGCACGCGTCCGGCCCGTCGGGCATGGCGGGCGGTCAGGCGATGGACCTCGAAGCCGAGGAAACGAGCTTCGACCTGAACACCGTCACCCGGTTGCAGGCGATGAAGACCGGCGCGCTGATCGCCTGTTCGGTGGAGGCAGGTGTGATCCTCGGCCGGCTGCCCGCCGACCAGCGCACGTCGCTGCGCGGGTTCGCGCGCGACATCGGCCTCGCCTTCCAGATCGCCGACGACATTCTCGACGTCGAGGGCGACGAGGCGGCGGTGGGCAAAGCGCTGCGCAAGGACGGCGAAGCGGGCAAGGAGACGTTCCTCTCGCTGCTCGGCCTCGACCGCGCACGCGAACAGGCACGGATGCTGGTCGAACAGTCGATCGAGCATCTTCGCGACTTCGGCCACGAAGCCGACCTGCTGCGCGCCATCGCCCGCTATGTGCTGGAGCGCGATCGGTGAGGATCGGCGTCTATCCCGGCACCTTCGATCCGATCACGCGCGGGCATATGGATATCATCCGGCGGGGCGCGAAGCTGGTCGACCGGCTGGTGATCGGCGTTACGACCAATCCGTCGAAATCGCCGATGTTCTCGCTCGACGAACGGCTGGCGATGGTCGAGCGCGAGGTTGCCGGCGTTGGCGGCGATATCCGGGTCGTGGCGTTCGATGCGCTGCTGATGACCTTTGCCGAGCGGCAGGGCGCGAGCGTGATCGTGCGGGGCTTACGCGCCGTCGCCGATTTCGAATATGAATATCAGATGGCGGGCATGAACCAGCAGCTGAACGACCGGATCGAAACGGTCTTCCTGATGGCCGACGTCTCGCTGCAACCGATCGCGTCGCGGCTGGTCAAGGAGATCGCGATGTATGGCGGATCGATCGCAAGGTTCGTGTCCCCGGCAGTTTGCGAAGAGGTGATCGCGCGGGTCGAGAAACTGGGGCGCAAGGGGGACTAGGTCCTCCCCATTCATGGGGAGGGGGACTATGCGCAGCATGGTGGAGGGGGGGCATGCCCGAACGGAGCGCCAGCGGCGAGGCCCCTCCACCAGCCTATGGCTGGTCCCCCTCCCCGCGGGGCGGGGAGGAGCTTAGATGCGCCGTTTCCACCACCATGTCAGACCGCCTAATATCACCAGCGCGATGCCGCCGCCCGCCAACACCTGCCATGAGGGCAGCCAGCGGCCGATCAGTTCGCTGAGCCCATGGCCGAACCAATAGCCAATCGACACGAAGATCGTCGCCCATAGCAGCGCCGCCGATCCGTTGAGGATCGCGAAGCGGGCCAGCGGCAGGCGGGTGGTGCCGATCGCGACGGGGCTGACGGTGCGCAATCCGTAGAGGAAGCGGAAGGCGAAAACGAATAGAGTCGGATGCCGCTCGAACGTGGTCAGCGCCCGGGCGAAGGCCGGCTTGCCGCGCCATCGCACCACGCGCGGATGATCGCGAAACCGGCGGCCGGCGGCGAAGAAGAGCTGGTCGGCGATGAACGACCCGATCGCCGCCGCGAGGATCGCGCCGACATAGGGCAGGCTGCCGCGCTCGACCATGATCCCGCCGAGGACGACGACCGTCTCCCCCTCCATGCCCGCGCCGAGCAGCAGCGCGGCAAGGCCGTAGCGCGCGACCAGCGCTTCGATCGTCATGGGCGGGCTTTCGGCATCGCCGCACCGTAGCGGCAAGCCGGGGCGGGTAAAGCGAAACACGCCCCTTCCGCACGACCGGCGCGATCGCTAAATGCCGACGATGCTCGCTCCTCCCCTCCCCTCGCGCGCCCGGCCGGGTGCAGTCGCCCGCTGGCTGTGGTGGGTGGCCGCGCTGATCGTCGCGATGGTCGTGGTCGGGGGCATTACCCGGCTGACCGAATCCGGGTTGTCGATCACCGAATGGAAGCCGTTGTCGGGCACCCTGCCGCCACTGAACGCCGCGCAATGGGAGGCGGAGTTCGCCAATTACCGGCGCATTCCCGAATATCAGCTGCTCAACCAGGGCATGACGCTGGCGCAGTTCAAGGGCATTTTCTTCTGGGAATATGTCCACCGGCTGCTCGGTCGCGTGATCGGGCTGGCATTTGCGCTGCCGCTGGCATGGTTCTGGGTCCGGCGGGCGATCCCGGCGGGGTATAAGGGCCGGTTGGTAGCGCTGCTGGCGCTGGGCGGTTTGCAGGGTGCGATCGGCTGGTGGATGGTCGCGTCGGGGCTGTCGGTGCGGACCGACGTGTCGCATATCCGGCTGTCGGTACATCTGCTCAACGCGCTGTTGATCCTTGCCGGAACGGTGTGGACCGCGCTCGACCTGCGCGAACTGGCGGCCGATCGCCATGCGCAGCCGGCGCGGATGACGACGATCGGGGCGGTTGCCGGGCTGGTGCTGTTCGTCCAGCTGCTGTTCGGGGCATGGGTTGCCGGGCTGAACGCCGGGCTGGTCACCGACCAGTGGCCGCTGATGAACGGGCGGTTCTTTCCGGCGGACGAATGGGCGGCGCGCGCGCCGCTCGATGCGATCGTCAACGATCCCTATGTAGTGCACTTCATCCACCGCTGGTGGGCGTGGGTGACGGTCGCGGTGCTGATCGTGCTGGCGCGCGCGGCCAAGCGCGCCGGGCACCCGAAGGTGGCAAAGGTTGTGCATATCGCGTTCGGCGTCCAGATCCTGCTGGGCATCTCGACCGTGATGACCGGGGTCCGGATCGAGGTGGCGGCGCTGCACCAGTTGGTCGGTGCGATGCTGGTCGTCGCCACCACCTGGGCCGCCCACGCGACCGGTCGGCGGGCTTAGGGTATTTAGATACCCGTCAGCAAAGCCGCTGTTTGCTTGACTTCCCAGGCCCCTTTCGGCATTTAGCCAGCGTTCGCACCGCTCCGGTTCGGAACGGACGCGTTAATCTTCCGAAAGGTCCAACGCCCATGAAGGCGCTCATGAAGACCACCAAGTCGGCCAAGCCGCACGAGGTGGAGAAGAAATGGCATATCGTCGATGCCGACGGCCTGGTGGTCGGTCGCGCTGCGTCGATCATCGCCAACGTGCTGCGCGGCAAGCACAAGACGTCGTTCACCCCGCACGTCGATTGCGGTGACAACGTCGTCGTCATCAATGCCGACAAGATCCGCTTCACCTCGAACAAGGCGAAGACGAAGACCTATTACAAGCACACCGGCTATGCCGGCGGCATCAAGGCGGTCACCGCCGAGAAGGTCCTCGAAGGTCGTTTCCCCGAGCGCGTCCTTGAAAAGGCCGTCGAGCGGATGATCCCGCGCGGACCGTTGGGCCGTGAGCAGATGCGCAACCTGCGCATCTTCAAGGGCACCGAGCATCCGCACGGCGCGCAGAACCCCGAGGTTCTCGACATCGCGGGCATGAACCGCAAGAACAAGGTGGGCGCATAATGTCCGACAACCGCCAGTCCCTTTCCGACCTCGCCAACCTGACCGGTCAGCAGGCTCCGGCCGCCGCACCGCAGGCTTCGGCCCCGCAGGTCGACGGTACCGAAGCACCCGCCGCTTCGGTCGAGCCGCCCCGTCCGACGATGCCGTTGCGCGCGCAGGAAATCGACGCCTATGGCCGCGCCTATGCGACCGGCCGTCGCAAGGATGCCGTCGCTCGCGTCTGGATCAAGCCGGGTTCGGGCAAGATCACGATCAACGGCCGCGACCAGGAAGTGTATTTCGCACGTCCGACGCTGCGTCTCGTCATCAACCAGCCGTTCGGCGTCGCCGACCGCAATGGTCAGTATGACGTGATCTGCACCGTCAAGGGCGGTGGCCTGTCGGGTCAGGCCGGCGCGGTCAAGCATGGCATCAGCCAGGCACTGACCCGCTACGAGCCGATCCTGCGCGCACCGGTCAAGGCCGCCGGGTTCCTGACCCGCGACAGCCGCGCGGTCGAGCGTAAGAAGTACGGCAAGGCGAAGGCCCGCCGCAGCTTCCAGTTCTCGAAGCGCTAAACGTCGTCTGGAAGCGCGCCCGGCCGGGTGGGCTTCGCGATGCCGGCCCGTTTTCCCGTCCTGTCATCCACGGCGTATCGTGTTCGGGTGGTCGGCGGGGAACACGGGCCGGAGTTGCGTTCGGACGACATCGCACGCGCGCGGGACCGAAAGGTTCCGGTTTGCGGCCAGTTGCGATCCCGATGGGGCGGTCCGGTATCGGGCCGCCCTTTTCGTTTGGGCCATAACCGTATAGCGAGTGGCCGTCCGCACGCTGGCGGAGCCGAAAACAAGAGACGCCATGACCTCGCGTGCCAAGACTTCGTTGCTGCCGCTCGCCGATTCGGACCTGTGGCCCGAGGAACTGCGCCGCAGCCTGTCCGACAAGCTGTTCACCATCGCGTTCGGTGCGATCCAGTGGCCGTGGCTGTTGCGCAGCCTGTCGGGCGGCAAGCGTGCCGACAAGGCGCGGTTGATGGCCGAACTGGGCCTTGCCCCCGATGCGCTGCCCAATCTGGGCAGCTGGAAGGCCGATACCGGGTATCTGTCGCTGATCGTCGAGCAGATCGCCGACAGCCGGCCGCGCACCGTCGTCGAGCTTGGCACCGGCGCGTCGAGTCTGGTGACCGGCGCGGCGCTGGCCAAACATGGCGGGGGGCAGCTGATCAGCTTCGACCAGCATGCCGGCTTCGTCGACGCGACGCGCGAATGGCTGGCCGAACACGGCATCGCCGCCGATCTGCGCGCAGCACCGCTGGTCGAATCGCCGGGGGACTGGCCGGGCGTCTGGTACGATATCGATACGCTGCCCGATCAGGTCGACCTGCTGCTGATCGACGGGCCGCCATGGACGATCCATCCCTATGTCCGCGGCGCGGCCGAGACGCTTTTCGATCGCTTGCCGGTGGGCGGCGTAGTGATGCTCGACGACGGCGCACGGCCGGGCGAGCGCGTGGTCGCGCAGCGGTGGCGGCGGCGGTGGCCGAACTTCCGGTTCGAACTGGTCAATCGCGGGACCAAGGGTACGTTGATCGGGCGGCGGTTGTCGTAAAGGATCGGTTCGAAGCGGTGGCCGGGCGGATGCAGATCGCGGTTCGGCGGTGGCACCGCCTTTGCAGGACCTTCGCGAACGTCCTGCGCTCCACTGCACACGTGGCGTACCCCGCGCAGGCGCGGGTCCAGAGCCACGCAAAGCAACGGCTTGTCCCTGGTACCCTGGACCCCCGCCTACGCGGGGGTACGCCACGCGATCGGCAATCGGTACGTTTGCATAGGTCCCGCCGGCACGAGACTTCAGCGAAAACCCTCTGTCCGTACCCCGGCGAAGGCCGGGGTCCAATTGGGAAGTCTTCTCCGTAAATTACCGATGTCCCGCAACTTGGCCCCGGCCTTCGCCGGGGTAAAGCAGCGAGTTGGCTCCTTTCGGAACGTTTGGGGTAACCGCGCCTGCGCAGGGCTTTTCGGCCACTCTATCGACCAATCTAACAGGGTCGCCCCTACTCGCGCATCGTCACCGGTTCGTCCGCCGCGCCCATTTTGCGCGCGATCGTCTCGAACGCAGTGCCGTCGATCCGGATCTCGTTGAACGACGGCGGATCACGGCGGGTTCGGGTCGACAGCGTGCCGGCACCGATCATGCGCAACCGACCCTCGGCCGTGCGATAGGGAAGATCGAACGGGTCGTGGACATGGCCCGACAGCACCGCATGAGCCCCGGCCGCGATGACGGCGTCAAGCGCGGCGGCACCGCCATCGGTCTCGCCACTGGATTTGGTGCCGACATCGACCAGCGGGTGGTGCGCGGCGATGAAGATCAGCCGCCCTTCCGGCACCCGTTCGATCAGCCGCAGGGTGCGCGCCAGCGCCTTCGGCCCGACATAGCCTTTCGACCAGTCCCAACGGAACTGGAAGCGGGCGGTCGTCTTGAGCGGCACGATCGCGACGCCGTCGATCTCCAGCGGGCGTTCGATCATCCGTTCCAACCGCTTGTAGCGTTTGTACGGCCGGACGAAGCGGGCGAAGAGATTGTAGAGCGGCAGGTCGTGATTGCCGACCTCGACCGTGACCGGACGACCCAAGCTTTCGAGCCATTCGGCCGCCGCCTCGAACTCGGCGGTGCGCGCGCGCATCGTCAGGTCGCCGGTCATGATGATCGCATCGGGTTGTTCGCGAGCGACCGCCTCCCCGAACCATGCGATCGCGTCCTTGTCCTCCGCGCCGAAATGGACGTCGCTGACATGGAACAGACGGATCATCGGGAGCTCCCCTAAAACTGCAAGTGCGGGCAACGCACGAGGGGGCCTAGTGCTCCGACCGGATCGCCAGCGCGGTCAGCCCGCCCCCCGCCGCGACCAGCGCCAGCACGACGAACACCGCGCCCAGCCCAGCGCCTGCCGGCACCAGCGCCGCCAGCAATGGCGGAACGCAGGCGGGTAGCGTGTTGGTGAGGTTCAGGATCGCCAGATCGCGCCCACGGGTACGCGACGAGGGCAGCAACTGCATCGCCAGCGCCGAATGCAGCGCGAGGAATACCGACAACCCGGTCTGGGTCACGCCATAGCCGATCGCCGCACCGGCAAAGCCGGGCGCGATTGCCATGCCGATCAGTCCGGCCACGACCAACAGCGTCGCCCCGCCCAGAAACGGCTTGCGCCCGCCGACCCGGTCCGACCAGCGCCCGGCAAGGATGGTGGCGACGACGACGACGGCGGTGACGATCGCCATCGCCCGCGCGACCGGTCCCGCCGCATCGCCCTCGCCCCGCCAGCGATCGGCGAAATGGAAAAAGGCATAGGCCGTCAGTCCGTTGCCCGCGACCTGCATCGCCAGCCGCGCGATCCAGGCGCGGATCAGGTCGCCGCGCGGCACGACGGTCGCCGCTGCTGCATCCGCGCCGGCCGAACCGCCGCCCGCCCCCCGCTCACGCACGAACAGCAGGAACGGCAGGATCATGACCGCCGCCAGCGCGACGTTGGCGGCGAACCGTGCGCCTTCGCCGGCGAACATCGCGGCGGTCACCGCCGCCGCCGACAACACGCCGATCGGGTGCGAGATACCGAGCAGGCCCGATACCCGGCCCTTGGCGGCGTCGGGCACCTCATCGGCGATCACCGCGACCATCGGCGCGAACATCAGGTTCAGTGCGACCTGCCAGAAGGCGATGGCCGCAAGCAGCCAGCCGGGCGTCTGCGCGCGGTGGATCGCGGCGAAGGCGATCGCGATCAGCACCAGCCCGACCGCGATCGGCAACCGCCGGCTGCCGCTGCGCCGCCAGCCGATATCGCTCAGCCAGCCGGCGGCGATATTGGCGATGCTGGCGATCAACGCACCGCCCAGCACCGCCTGTCCCAACAGGGTCACGCGGTTGGCGGGGTCGATCGCGGCGACCTTCACCTGCAACAGGATCGACACGAACGGCATGAACGCGACGAACAGTCCGCAATAGGCGAGCGTGTAGAGCGCGACGAACCCGCGCGGCGTCGCGACCGGGGGTGCGTTCACCGTCCGGCGGTCCGGCGCAGCGCGACGACCAACTGGCTGATGGTATAGGGTTTGTGCAGCAGATCGAACCCCATCGTGCCGTGGCGGACGATTACGTCGCTATAGCCGCTGGTCAGCAGCACCGGCAGCCGCGGATACTGGTCCCGCACCCGCGCCGCCAGTTCCATGCCGTCAATCCCCGGCATCATCACGTCCGAAAACACGGCATCGAAGCCGTCCGGATTGGCGGCCAGCATGTCGAGGGCCACCTGTCCGTCGGCCGCATGGACCGTGACGAAGCCGTGCGCCTCCAGCGCATGGGTGGTGGTGGTGCCGACCGCTTCGTTATCTTCGACCACCAGCACGCGCAGCCCGTCGCCGCCGCCCGGTTCGATGTGGCTGCGGATCGGGGCGGCATCGCCCGTCGGTGCGGCGGCACGCGGCAGGTACAGGATGAATTCGGTATTGCCGGGCACGCTGCGCGCGCGGACCTCACCACCCGATTGCTTGGCGAACCCGAACACCTGGCTGAGGCCGAGGCCGGTACCCTTGCCCAGCGCCTTGGTCGTGAAAAAGGGTTCGAAAATGCGGCCGAGCGTTTCCTCGTCGATGCCGCTGCCGGTGTCGGCGATGGTCACCGCGACGAACGATCCCGGCGTGGCGGGCGCGGTCGCGCTGGCGGGGATGCCGTCGATGCACCCGACCGACAGCGTCAGCCGCCCCTCCCCCTGCATCGCGTCGCGGGCATTGGCAGCGATGTTGACGAGGGCGGTGTCGAACTGGTTGGGATCGGCATCGACGAACGCCGGGTCGGCGCTGGCGTCGATCGTCACCTTGATCCGGGACCCGGCGAGGGTGCGGACGATGTCGCCGAGCGCCGCGACGGCGACATTGGCGTCGAACGTCTCGGGCCGAAGCGCCGAGCGGCGGGCGAAGGCGAGCAGTTGCCCGGTCAGTTTGGCGGCACGATCGACGGTATCGCTGATCGCGGAGAGGTAGCGTTCGCGGCGTTCGGGCGCGAGGGCGGGTTGCCGGAGCAGGTCGACCGACGAGCGGACGATGGTCAGCAGATTGTTGAAATCATGGGCGACACCGCCGGTCAGCTGGCCGATCGCCTCCATCTTCTGGCTCTGGCGCAGCGCATCCTGTGCGGTGACCAGCGCCCTCGTCCGGTCGACCACCTGTTCCTCCAGCGACGATGCGAGCTCGGCGAGTTCGCGTTCGGCGCGGCGGCGCTCGGTCGCGGCGCGGGTGCGTTCGGCTACTTCGCGGACGAAGGCGATTTCATCGTCGCGCCAGACGCGCGGTTCGCCGTGATTGGCGTAGAGCAGCGCGACCAGCCCGCCCAGTTCGGTGAGCGGCATGTTGATCAACGCACGCGCGTTGATCGATTCCAGCTGCGCGGCGGTGTCGGCGGTGCGCGGATCGATCCGGGCATCCTCGACCACCGCCGTCTCGCCGCGTTTCAGGTCGTCGATGTAACAACCATAATCGCGGAACTGGAGCACCCCGGCAAGGCTGGCGACGCCGGGCGTGTTCCAGTCGCGTTCGATGGTGATCGTTTCCGCTGCGCGGTCGACGATGCCATAGCCGACCCGGTCGACGCCCAGCGCCTCACCGATGATGCGCGACGCGGCGGTGGTCATCTCGACCGGATCGTCGAGCAGGCGCAGCATCTCGTTCAATTCGGCCATCGCCGCGCGCATCCGCTCGAGCCGCTTGTACGCGGTGACGTCGATCGACACGCCGGTCAGGCGGGTGATGTCGCCCGCAGCGTTCCGAGTCGGCTGTCCCCGGCTGGCGATCCAGCGGGTCTCGCCGTCGGGCAGACGGACGCGGACCTCGATCTCGAGCGATGCTCCCTCGAAGCTCGCCTCGATCGCGGCCATGGCGGCCGGACGATCGTCGGGATGGAGGATCGCGGAGATTTCGGCGGGCGATGGCGGGTAATCGGCGTCGAAGCCGAAATTGGCGCGGCAGATTGCCGACATGCTCAGCTGTCGCGTGACGCGGTCGAACGACCAAGTGCCGAACCGCCCGGCCTCCAGCGCGAACAGCATCTCGCGTTCACGCTCTTCCTGTTCGCGAAAACGGCCCGCCAGCTCGGCGAGCAACGCGGCATTGGTCGATTCCAGTCCGTCGACCCGGTCGCGTTCGGCAGTGACGTCGAGCTGGCTGGCGAAAAAATAGGCGAGCTTGCCATCGGCATCGGGGACGGGGGCCAGCAACAGCCGGTTCCAGAACGCCGTCCCGTCGCGGCGATAGTTGCGGATGTCGATCTCGATCGACTCTTCGGCCGCCACCGCCGCGCGGATCTGCGCGACGGCCGCGGGGTCGCTATCCTCACCCTGCAGGAAACGGCAGTTCCGACCGATCACCCATTCGCGGTCGTACCCGGTCAGACGGCAAAACGCGTCGTTGACGAAGACCAGCGGATTGTCGGGCAGTCGGGGGTTGGTAACGACCATCGGCATCCGGGTCGCGCGCACCGCCGCCACGAACGGGTCGGTACCGCTGTCGGTCCCGGCGATTTCCAGCGCGATGCGATGGTCGTCGCGCTGCGCCCGTTCGCTGCTACCCCCGTCCAGATCCACGTCGCCTCGCATCGTCCACACAACGTGGCCCGACGGCCGCCGTTCCGCAGCCGTGCCCCCGGACCCATGCTATGATCGGATCAGCGACGGACGTCCAGCCCGCCGGCAAGAAACGCATCGATATCGGATTGATGAAACAGGCTAAAATCGCCGGGCAACGAATGCTTCAAAGCAGCCACCGCAAGGCCCCAGCGCGCCGCCACTTCCTCGCTTTCGCCCGACATCAGCCCGTGCAGCACGCCGCTGGCAAAGGCGTCGCCGCCGCCGATCCGGTCGACGATGCCGGAGATCGAGACTTCCGGGGTCTGGACCGAACCGGTCGGCGTGTCGATCCGCGCCGACAGGCGGTGATGGTCGGCATCGATAACGTGGCGCGCGGTCGAGGCGATGTGCTTGAGGTTCGGGAACGCCGCGAACGCCGCTTGCGCGGCTTCACGCCGGCGATCTTCGCCATCGCCGGAAAAGTCCTGTCCGAGCAGCAGCGACACATCGCGGTGGTTCCCGAACAGCAGATCGGCAAGGTCGACCAGCCGGGTCAGCACGCTACGCGGATCGCTGTCCCATGCTTCCCACAGCCGAGCGCGGTAATTGCCGTCGAACGAGATCGTCAACCCCTTCGCGCGCGCCGCTTCGGCGGCGGCGATCGCGGCGTCGGCGCTCTCCCGCCCCAGTGCCGGGGTGATCCCCGACAAGTGCAGTCGGGTACAGCCGTCGAGCAGCCGGTCCCAGTCCCAGCTGTCGGCCGGTGCGGTCGCAAAGCTGGAGCCGGCCCGGTCATAGACGATGTCCGACGCACGCAACCCCGCCCCGACGCTGAGGAAATACAGGCCCATGCGTCCGTCGCGGGTCGCAACCCGCGAACAATCGACGCCCTGCGCGCGGAGCGCCGACACGGCCCCGCGCCCCAGCGGGCTGTCGGGGACCGCGCTGGCGCAAGCGGTGGCATGGCCGAGATTGGCGAGACCGACCGCGACATTCGCCTCCGCCCCGCCGACATTCACGTCGAACCGGCCGCTCTGCATCAACAACTCGCGGCCCGGCGCGGTCAGTCGCAGCAGCAATTCGCCGAAACACAGGATCATCGCGCCAGCCATCCCCCATCGACCGCAAGGACGTGACCGTTAACATAATCGGACGCGGACGAGGCAAGGAATACCGCAGCACCGCCCAGATCGTCGGCCGCACCCCAACGCCCGGCGGGAATGCGCTCGACAATCTGGCGGTTGCGGGTTTCGTCGGCCTGCAAGGCGGCGGTGTTGTTGGTCGCGATATAGCCTGGCGCGATCGCGTTGACGTTCACGCCCTTCGCCGCCCATTCGTTCGCGAGCAGCTTGGTCAGGCCACCGATCCCCGATTTCGACGCGGTATAGCTCGGCACGCGGACACCACCCTGAAAGGTCAGCATCGACGCGATGTTGATGATCTTGCCCCGCCCCTGCGCGACCATATGCCGGCCGGCGGACTGGCAGAGGAAAAACACCGATTTCAGGTTGGTGTCGATCACCGCGTCCCAATCGGCTTCGGTGAAGTCGAGGCTGTCGGCGCGGCGGATGATCCCGGCATTGTTGACCAGAATGTCGAGGCCGCCCAGCGTATCGACGACCTGCGACACGACCCCGTCGACCGGCGCGATGGTCGACAGGTCGGCGGAGACGATCTCCGCACGGCGACCCATCGCCCGCGCCCGTTCGGCGGTATCGGCGGCCGGGGTACGACCGATTAGCGCGACATCGGCCCCGGCGGCGGCCAGCGCCAGCGCGATGGCCTGTCCGATGCCGGTATTGGCACCGGTGACGGCCGCGACCCGGCCCGAAAGATCGAAAGGATTCATGGTTGGTCCCTCATGTCCCGCCGGGCGGGTTCCAAAGCGGTCATGGCAATGCGGCTGGAAGAACGCCCCTTCGAACCGGACGTCGCCCCGGCGCAGGCTGGGGCCTCCCGCGGCTCCTGCCGCGCTCCATCACCGGGAGATCCCAGCCTGCGCCGGGATGACGTTTGGTTCGAGTACGATCGTCAGCAGTGTTGTTCGCTCACGCCAGTTGGCAGATGTCGAGCACGTTCATGTCGGTATAGTCCTGGTTCTCACCCGCCATCGCCCAGATAAACGCATAGGCGCGCGTGCCCGACCCCATATGCACCGACCACGGCGGCGAGATGACCGCTTCCTCATTGCCCATGACGATGTGGCGCATCGCTTCGCCCTCGCCCATGTAATGGAACACCTTGTCGTTGTCGGTCGGCAGTTCGAAGTAGAAATAGATCTCGCTGCGACGCTCATGGATGTGCGGCGGCATGGTGTTCCACACGCTGCCGGGCTTCAGCACCGTCAGCCCCATGACCAGCTGCGCCGAATCGCATACGCCCGGAATGACCAGCTGATAGATGGTGCGTTCGTTCGATTCCTCCAAGCTGCCACGGTCGAGCGCATTGGCGTCGGCGATGCCGAGCTTGCGGGTGGTGAAACCTTTATGCGCCGGGCACGATGCGATATAGAAACGCGCGCCCGTGCCGCCGAATTCGACGTCGGTGGCACCCATGGTGACATAGACGCAGTCCTTGTTGCCGAGCGTGAACGTCTCGCCATCGACGGTCAGCGTGCCTTCGGCATCGCCGACATTGACCACGGCCATTTCGCGCCGTTCGAGAAACGGGTGCCCGGCGGCCGATTTCGGTTCGGTCTGCGCGGGCAGCTTCACCGGCGTATCGCCGACCGCAACGCCACCGATCACGAACCGGTCGGCATGGGTATAGTTCAGGACGCATTCGCCTTCACGGAACAGCCCGTCGATCAGATACCGGTCGCGCAGTTCCTCGTTCGAAACGCATTCCATCATGTCGGGATGGGTCGCGTAATAGGTGCGGTCGAACATGTCTCTCTCCATCAGGTAACCGGTATCAGCGTAGGTTCGCTGCCGAAAGGTCCGGCGGTTCGATTTGGTTGTCACCGTCCTACCCCCACGGAACCGTCCCGTCGACCGGTTTTTATGATACAGGAATGGCAGATTTGCGTCGCAGCGAGCCGTTGCCGCCGATAGAGCCGGCACGCCTTGTTGTTCCGTAATATGATTTATCTGTTCGATATGCGGACATTTAAAGGTCGCAAACCGGGTTAACCGACGTGCTTCAACAAAAAATGACACCGGTTCCCTGTCGTTGTGCATCCGGTAGACGCTCTCCGTCCTCTTGCCCCTGCCCGCCCCGCCCGGCAAAGCGATGGCCATGCAACCGCTCGACCCCCAGCAACAATCCGCCCGCATCTGGTTCGAATCACTGCGGGACCGCATCTGCGCTTCGTTCGAAGCGATCGAGCGCGAGGGCGGGTCGGACGCGACCTTCGACTATACCCGCTGGGACCGCGTCGACCCGTCGGACGAACCCGGCGGCGGCGGTGTTCGTGGGGTGATGAAGGGCAAGGTATTTGAAAAGGTCGGGGTGAACGTCTCGACGGTCGGCGGCACGTTCGAGGGCAAGTTCGCCAAGTCGATCCATGGGGCCGCCGACGATCCGCGGTTCTTCGCGACGGGTATCAGTCTCGTCGCGCACATGGCCAATCCACATGTCCCCGCCGTCCATATGAACTGCCGGTTCCTGGTGACCACCAAACGCTGGTTCGGCGGCGGCGCGGACCTCAATCCGCCGCTCCCCTATCCACAGGATACCGCCGACTTCCACGCGGCGATGCAGGCCGCCTGCGATGCCCATGATCCGGCGCATTATCCGCGGTTCCGGCAATGGGCCGACGATTATTTCTACATCCCCCATCGCGGCGTGCACCGCGGGGTCGGTGGCATCTTCTACGATCATCTGTCGAACGACTGGGAGGATGATTTCGCCTTCACCCGCGATGTCGGGGAAGCATTCCTGTCGATCTATCCGCAACTCGTCCGGCGGCGGATGGGAATGCCGTTCGACGATGCCGATCGCGCCCGGCAGCTCGAATGGCGCGGGCGCTATGCCGAGTTCAATCTGGTCTATGACCGGGGGACGCTGTTCGGCCTGAAGACCGGCGGCAATATCGATGCGATCCTAATGAGCCTGCCGCCGCTGGCGACGTGGAGTTGACGCGGTGGGGCTGATCCCGGTCAAGCCGGACGAGGTGGCGACGATCGTCACCTCGCTCGAAATGCTCGAACGGCCGCGTCCGGCCCCGCTGCCGGCGTCGTCGCTGCAACTGGTGCGCTGGGACAAGCCGGCGATCGATCGCTATCGCGCGCTCTTCCGCCGGATCGGCGGACCATGGCTGTGGTTTTCGCGACTGGTGATGGCCGACGACACGCTGGCCGCAATCCTCCACGGCGATGCGGTCCGCATCTGGGCGGTGGTCGATCGCGCGGGGATCGAGGTCGGGATGCTCGAACTCGACGACCGGAAGGCGGGCGAGTGCGAACTATCCTATGTCGGACTGATCCCCGAACTGACGGGACAGGGCCATGGCCGCTGGCTGATGGCGCAGGCGCTGGGGCTGGCGTGGCGCAAGGATGTGCGGCGGGTGTGGGTCCATACCTGTACGCTCGACCATCCCGGTGCTTTGGGCTTCTATCGGCGTTCGGGCTTCGTGCCGTACCAGCGGACGATCGAGACCTTCGCCGATCCGCGCGCCATCGGCATCCTTCCCGCCGACGGCGCGCCGCATTATCCCCTGCTGGCCAACCGTCGATAGACGGTCGCCCGGACCAGCGCGAAGGCGGTCGACATTGCCGCCCCGACAAAGGCAATGGCGGTCGCAAGCATCGCCATCGTCACCGGATTGCCGCCGCTGCGCGATACCGCACTGGCGGTGTTGGTCAGCAGCAGCGCAATCAACTGCCCGCCGAAATACAACAGCGCCGACAGCGACAGCAGTTGCAGCACATGACCGCGCGTCAGCGCGAGCGCGCGGCTCATCGCATCGCCAAAACGCCGCTCCGGCTCGGCAACCAGTACCGGCATAACCACGAACACCCGGCCGATCACGTACAGGCCGGGCAGTACCAGCAGCAGCAATCCGACCGTCTTGGCCGCGTTGACCAGCAGCGTCGCCGCCACCAGCACCGGCAGGCGGCGGGCGACGCTGCGCAAGGCCTCGCCCACCGTCGGACGGGTAGAATCGAGCAACAGCGTCAGCAGCACTGCGATACCGATCAGTTCAACCAGCAGCTGCAGGCCGAACCATGGGGCGTTATCGATCAACTGTGCCTGCATCACTGCCAGCATCGCGCGCTCGTCCGCCGCGCCAGCCGCGCCGACCGAAACCTGCGTCTGTGCCGTCGTCAGCAACAGCGACAGCGCCAGATTGGGCAGGAAGAAGAACACGCCCGCGACCGCCACGATGACGTCGCGATCCCGCCGCCAGATCGCGACCGCGTCACGTACTGCCGCACCGATATCCAGCCTCATGCGAAGACGGCCAGATCGTCCTGTTCACCGACGACGGCGCGATACAGCTTGCCGATGAACGCCGACTGGAACAGCGCCAGCACCGAACTGACCGCCGCAACCGCGACCGCGCCACCGATGGCGGCGAGCGACAGGCCGCCGGTATCGCCGGCGATCAGCGCGACGACCGAACCGAACACGAACTGCGCCGCCGATACGGCGATCCCGGCGACGATGGCGTACAGGATGATCAGCCCGATCAGCTTCCACGTCATGCCCCGCGTCAGCGCGAACGCACGACCGAACGCGCCCAGCCCGCGCCGCTCCATCGCGATGACCGCATTGATCGGCAGCAACCGCGCCGACAGCCACAGGACGAACAGCGCGAAAACGACGAGATAAAGCAGCGCCGAACCGAGCTTGCCGAATTCGGACGGCTGCAACGACGTGCCGTTCGCGATCGCCATGAAATCGAACCCGCTGGCCACGGCCAGCAGGATGCCGGGAAGCGCGAGGATGGCGAGTGCGACGAGGACGACGATGCTGATCCCGATCAGCGGCACGAACCGGCGGGTGGCGATGTTCATCGCCGCATGACGATCCTCGCGACCGCTCGGCTGCGCGGCGAACCCGATCAGATACAGTGCGCCCCATAGCGAGATCAGCATGGTCGCCACCGACAACAGCCCGAGGGCGGCGGCGGTACCGCCGGTCGCATCGGCGCGCACCCCGGCGAGGCTGCCGCTGACCGCCGGCGCAGCGAACTGGGTGACGATCAGTACCGGCATCACCGCGCCCAGATGATCGCGGACGAAATCGACCGCCCGGTCCCACACCGTTCCGACACTTACCATCGTTGCGCTCGCTCCCCATTTGTTCGATGGACGTCGCTCTACCTCTCCTCTTCGCGAATGAAAATGGCTACCCACTCCTTCGTCCCGCCCATCGCGACCGAACAGCAGATCGAATGGCGCCGCTCGCCCGGCCGCATCGAATATCCGGCGGCGCTGGCAGAAATGGAGGCGCGCGCGACCGCTATCGCCGATCGCAGCGCGACCGAAATGGTGTGGCTGCTCGAACATCCGCCGCTCTACACCGCCGGCACCAGCGCCGACCCCGCCGAGCTGCTCGATACTCGGTTCCCGGTCCATGCGGCGGGACGCGGCGGTCGCTATACCTATCATGGGCCGGGCCAGCGGATCGGGTATCTGATGCTCGACCTGACCCGGCGCGGGCGCGACGTGCGGCGCTTCGTCCATGCGGTCGAATCATGGGTCATCGGCGCGCTCGGCGAATTCGGCATTCATGCCTATGCCGTGCCCGACCGGATCGGCATCTGGACCAGCGACGGCGGGACCGAGGCCAAGATCGGCGCGATCGGCGTCCGGGTGCGGCGATGGGCGACCCTGCATGGATTTTCGGTCAATCTCGCCCCGGATCTGACACATTTCGGTGGGATTATTCCATGTGGTATCGCGGAATATCCGGTGACGAGCGCGCAGGCCCTTGGCAAACCGATCGATACCAATGATTTCGACCGGGCGTTGGCAGACGGTTTCGCCGTCTTCCTGAGCGCCTTGTACGCTAGTGCACAAAACGAGGCTTGAGGGGGACGGGTCGTTCGACTACTGTCCCGAGCGGATTGGGTATGAACGGCTAAGAACGCCGCCTACTCCACAGCTTAGGGAGCTTACCATGCGTGCATTTTCGAAGATTCTGACCGGTTCGATCGTTGCCGGCGCGGCACTGGCACTGTCGGCTTGCGGTGGCAACACCGAAACCACCGCCGACAACGCGACCGTCACCGACCTGAACTCGACGGACATGATGGACGGCACGATGTCCGACAACATGACCGCCGTTGACGGCGCGATGGGCAACGACACCATGATGATGTCGAACGACAGCATGATGTCGAACGACACCATGATGATGTCGAACGAAGCCGGCATGACCAACGCCATGTAATCAGCCGTTTCGGCTATTCTGGCAGGGGGCCGTCCGGGCGACCGGGCGGCCCCTTTTCGTTGCCCGATCGGGCGGCGCAACGATCGTTACGCGGCCGTGCGGCGAAACGTGACGATGATCGTAAAATCGGGCTTGGGTCGCTGGGCAAAACTGCCTAACCATCGCGCTCGTCCAAGGCGCCGATGCGCCGTGAAAGAAAGAGATGAGCGTAGTGCGTACTCTGGTCCTGGCCGCTGTCGCCGCCCTGACCGTCGCGGCAACCCCCGCGTCGGCACAATTTTATCTGAAGCCGGTCGATATCGACGGCCCGCGCGTCACCGGCGAGGAGACCGGCGTCGCCACGCAGGCACTGCCCGGCGCGACCCCCGCCGAACTGCGTGCCGCGGTGTTGTGGAACCTGCGATCGGGGCTGAACGTCGCGGCGTTGCAATGCCAGTTCGAACCGACGCTGCTGACGCTGCACAATTACAATGCGATGCTGTTCGATCACACCGACGAGCTGAAGCAGAGCTATGACGCGCTCAGCAAATATTTCATCCGCACCGCCGGGTCGACCAAGGCCGGCCAGACCGCGCTCGACCAGTTCGGCACCCGGGTATATTCGGGCTTCTCGACGGTTTCGGCGCAGCTCGGCTTCTGCCAGGCGGCAAACGAGATCGGACAGGAAGCGATCTTCGTACCGCGGGGCTATCTGGGCGAGTTCGCCGAGATGCGGCTGCGCAAGCTGCGCAACTCGCTGGTCGCGTATGGCGATCAGCAGTTCACGCGCGCCATCCCCTATTATGTGCGCCCGGTGCGGCTCTACCAGTTCGAGAACAAGAAGTGCTGGCGCAAGGGGCTGTGGCAGACGAAGCGTTGCGGCGAGTTTCCCGCCTGATCGTCACCGGCCGACGATTTCAAAAAAAGAAGCGTAGCGGTCGGAACCAAGCATCGGGCATCCCGTTATCACCCTCGGATAGCGATTTTATGCCCCCCCGCTCTCGCTATCCACGAACAGGGCCCGGTTGGTGTGAACCCTCCCCCCCCGGTAGCATCGCCGGGCCCGAATTCGAATTCTGAGTTAAACAGCCCGTCCGCGAAAGCGGGCGGGTTGTTTTTTGTCGGTAGCGCGAAACGGTTGCCGAACCGGAACGAACCGACGGGTCGGTCATTTTCCTGTGGAGCGGCTCGAGCCGCCTATTCATCGGAGGTCCTCATGCGAAAGTTTCTCAGCCTGGCAGTAATTGCCGGTGCCCTCGTCATCAGCGCGTGCAACACCGTCGAGGGTGTCGGTCGTGACGTTTCCTCGGCAGGCGATGCCGTCGCAGGCGCGGCGAAGGATTCGAAGTAAGTCCGTCGGACGGACCAGTGTCACGGGGCGGTTCGGGTTTCGTCCGGACCGCCCCTTTTTCTCTGCGCGTGACCGTGTCCACGATGACCGACAGCACCGCAAACCTTGCCGGCCGGTCCAACACTGGCGGTCGCGACTACTCTGTAAAGATGGCGCCCGGCGTGGGCGGTGATCGCCGCACCCGGCAAGATGCGTCGCGCGTACCCGACACCGACGCTGCGGCACTTCGCTGGCTTCCCGAGCGCCGCGACATAGATCGTCACGGCACCTCGTCGACCTTCAGGCGGCTTCTTCGTCGGTTTCAGCTTCGGGATCACGCTTTGCCCGGCGCTTCTCGGTGAACCAGATCGCGATCAGTGCCAGTTCGTAAAGCAGGATCAGCGGCACCGCGAGCAGGACCTGGGACCCGATATCGGGCGGCGTCGCGACGGCGGCGATGGCGAATGCCGCGACGATCGCATAGCGCCGCGCGCCGACCAGCTGCTTGCGGGTAACGATGCCGGCCAGTTCGAGCAGCATCAGCAACACGGGCAACAGGAACGCCAGACCGAATGCGAACAGGAACTGCATCACGAACGACAGATAGTTTTCGACCGACGGTAACGCTTCCTGCTGCACGCCGCCCAGATTGCCCTGATAGCCAAGCAGGAAATGGAGCGCGACCGGGATCGTCGCGTAATAGGCGAGCGCCGCGCCAGCGATGAACAGAACCGGCGTGGCGAGCAGGAACGGAAACAGCGCCTTCTTTTCGTTCCGGTACAGTCCCGGCGCGACAAACTGCCACACCTGGTTGGCGATCACCGGAAAGGCCAGCATCATCGCGGCGAAGAACGCAACCTTGATCTGGACGAAGAAGGCTTCGAAAATCTGGGTGAAGATGACCTTCTTCTGTCCGGCCGCCAGCAACGGCTGAACGAGGAACGACAGGATCTGTTCGGAAAAATAGAAGCAGAGGCCGAAACACAGCGCGACGGCGATCACCGAGTAGAGCAGACGACGGCGAAGCTCGATCAGGTGATCGAGCAGCGGTGCCTGACTATTGTCGATATCGTTCATGACGCTGCCTTGCCATCGGCCGCGGGCGGTTGATCGGCCGGACCCTCGCGCAGTTCGGGACGCTCGACCATGACCGGCGCTGCATGATCAACCGGCTGCACCGGGTCATGGACCGGCGGTGGCGGCGACGGCGCGTCGACCGGATGGACGGCAGCATCCGTGGTCGGATGCTCGCGCATGATCCGGGCGTTCTCTTCCGCCCATTTCTTTTCCATTTCGGCCAGTTCTGCCTCGCGGACCATCGTATCGAACCCCGACCGGAACTGCCGCGCCACGCCACGCGCCTTGCCGACCCAATGGCCGACGAAACGCATCGCTTTGGGCAGGTCCTTCGGGCCGATGACGAGCAACGCTACGAGCCCGACGAGCAGCAATTCGGAAGAATCGATATTGAACATCGGCGCTCGACTTCAGGCGGACCACCGGCCCGCCGGTTGGCAAAGGATCAGCGGTCGCCGTGCGGACGGTCGGTGTCGCGCACGACCGGATCGCGGTGGACCGGATCACGCGGGGCGGGATCATGGTCGTAGCGATCGTCGACGGGACGCTGCTCCAGCCGTTCGCGCGGGCGCGCGGGCGGCGGCGGCACGTCGTCATCCTCGGCCATCCCCTTTTTGAAGCTTTTCAGCCCCTTCGCCACGTCACCCATCATATCGGAAAAACGCCCCTTGCCGAACAGCAACAGGACCAGGACGCCGACGATAAGCCAGTGCCAAATACTAAGACCACCCATCGTCCACACTCCAAGCGAAACGGATCGTGCGCCTCACTTAGTCGCTATCGTCGCCGCTTTCCAGCATGGTTGCGAAGGCATCGTCGATTGGTTCGAGCAGACCGGCGGCGCGCAGGTCGTCGATCCCCGGCAGGTCACGCCGGCTGTCGAGGCCGAAATGGACGAGAAAGGCGGGGGTCGTGGCATAGGTCAGCGGTCGCCCGGGCACTTCGCGCCGCCCCGCCGGCCGGATCCAGCCGGCGGCGAGCAACACGTCGATCGTCCCCTTCGAAATCTGTACGCCGCGGATCGATTCGATGTCCGCACGGGTCGCGGGCTCGTGATAGGCGATGATTGCCAGCGTCTCGATCGCCGCACGCGACAGCTTGCGTGATTCGTCCCGGTCGCGGCGCAGGAAATGGGCGAGGTCGGGGGCGGTCTCGAAATGCCAATACTCGCCGCGCCGGACCAGCCCGAACCCCCGCCCGGCATGGTCGGTCTGGATCACACCCAGCGCCGCCCGCACATCGCCCTCGCCGACATAGGCGGCGATCATGCCGGCGGTCAGCGGCGTCTCGCTGGCGAACAGCACCGCCTCCACCGCGCGGACGAACGGGTCGGTCATGCGATCCGCCGGATGTCGATCGGGCCGAACGGTACGTCCTGCCGGATTGCCACCCTGCCCTGCCGCGCCAGTTCGAGTGTCGCGAGAAAGGTCGAGGCCAGCGCCGAGCGACGAAAGCGTTCGTCGGCGTCGCCGGGCAGGAACGTGCCGATCGCGGTCCACTCGATCCGGGTGCCGAGCATCGCTTGCACCCGTTCGATCGCAACCTCCAGCGTCATGACCGGTCGGTGCCGCACGACATGCAGCACCGGCCGGGTCCGTGCGCTCACCCGGCCATAGGCGCCAATCAGGTCGTACAGGCTGGCGTCCCAGCGGGCCTTGCGCACCACATGCAACCCTTCAGGATCGCCGCGCGTGAACACGTCACGGCCGATCCGGTCGCGCGCCATCAGCCGCGCGCCGGCCTCGCGCATCGCATCGAGCCGTTCGAGCCGCAGTTGCAGGCGCAGCGCCAGTTCCTCGGGGTCCGGGTCCATCTCCGGCTCGCGCGGCAGCAGCAGCGCCGATTTGAGATAGGCCAGCCAAGCCGCCATCACGAGCCAGTCGGAGGCCAGTTCGAGCCGCACCGCCGCCGCCCGATCGATCCAGCGCAGATATTGCTCGACGAGCGCAAGAATCGAGATGCGCCGCAGATCGACCTTCTGCGTGCGGGCGAGCGCCAGCAACAGGTCGAGCGGCCCTTCCCATCCATCGAGTTCGATCGTCAGCGTCGGCGCGTCGGCTTCCATGGCGGTAATCCTATCCGCGCAACGCGGTGGCCGTCACCGGGTTTCGCGCGTGACGTTGCGATGTACGCCCCGCGACGAGCGCGACCTGGCAGCGTCAGGCGAGCGCGAGCAGTTGGTCGCGGGTCGCGATCAGGTCGGCGAACGGGATATCGGTCGGTTTGCCGACGCCGACCATCGCCCGATCGAGCCGCTCGCGCGAACCGGCGGCGATGCTGTCGAGGCGGTCGGCGATCGCCGCCATCTCGTCCATACGCGCCCAGCAATCGAGCACCACGTCGCAGCCGGCGGCAATCGCCGCCGATGCCTTGTCCGCCGGTGTCCCCGACAGCGCCTTCATATCGATATCGTCGGTCATCAGCAGGCCGTCGAACCCGATCCGATCGCGGATGATCCGCTGAATCACAGTCGGTGACAGCGTCGCCGGACGGTCGGCGTCCCATGCCGAAAACACGACATGCGCGGTCATCGCCATCGGCGCGTGCGCCAGCGTACCGAACGGTTGCAGGTCGATCTTTAGTTCGGCATCCGACGCATCGACGCGGGGCAGTTCGAGATGGCTGTCGACCTGTGCCCGGCCATGGCCCGGCATGTGCTTGACGATGCCCACCACCCCGGCCGCCGCGAGCCCGTCGAGCGTGGCGCGGCCAAGGGCGGCGACCTGCATCGGATCGGTGCCATAGCTGCGGTCGCCGATCGCGCCGGTCATATCGGGTTGGGCTACGTCGAGCAGCGGCAGCGCATCGACGGTCACGCCGACCTCCGCCAGCATCGCGCCGATCGCCTGCCCATTCGCCTTGGCCGCCGCAATCGCCGACGACGGCGCGCGGGCATAGAGCGCGGCAAACGCGGCAGGGGCCGGAAAGGCGGGCCATTCGGGCGGCCGCATCCGCGCGACGCGGCCGCCCTCCTGATCGATCAGGATCGGCAGGTCGGTCCGACCTGACAGATCGCGCAACGCATCGGTCAGCGCACGCATCTGTTCGCGATCGATGCAATTGCGACCGAATAGGATATAGCCGAGCGGATCGGCTTCGCGGAACAGCGCGGCTTCGTTGGCGGTCAGCGTCGGGCCGGACAGGCCAAAGATCACGGGCTTCATACACGCCGGGCTACCGCAGGCGGCCCGGCGCGACAACCGGTGGTTGTCACCGGGCGATGAAGCAATTCTCCCCGGCCAGTTTCAGCTTGCCGCACAGGTCCGACGCCTGATTGGCGCTGCCGGCATTCACCCGCAGGCGATAGACGGTCTTGCCCTTCACCTCGGCGACCTGCACCGATTTGCCCAGCGGGGCGAGATAGGCGAAACGGCGGGACAGCTGGTTCCAGGCGGTGTTGGCAACCGCTTCACTGGGGAACGAACCCAGCTGGACCACCGAGCCACCGGCCCCCGCCGCCACCGGCGCGGGTGCCGCAACCGCCGGGGCGCGTGCCTCCAGCCGCTGGGTAGTGGTCGGCACTGCCGTGGCGACACGGCCGGTGCCGCTGTTCGCCGGGACATTGGCCGGCGCGGCGGCGCTGCCCTGCACCGGTGCCTCGGGCACCGCCTTCAGGTTGACCGAGGCATTGCCGCCAGTCGCCCCCTCGCTGGTCGCGATGGCGGTGTCGCTGTCACCGGTCACCTGCATGCCGTCGCTTCCCTCGGCACGCGTCTTGTACGGCTCGTTCGGCGCGGCGATCAGGTCACCGGTGCCGCTGGCGGTCGGCGCGTCGCGTTGCCGGAGCAAGGCAAAGACGATCGCGGCCACCATCAGCAGCCCGATCAGCACCAGCAATACCGTCCGCCAGACCGGGCGCGGCGCGTCCGGTTCCGGATCGGCGCTTTCGAGCCACGGCAGACGTTCGTGGTCGGGATCGCGCGATGCGATCGAATCCGCCATTATTTCATCTCCTCAACCGCCTCGACCCCCATGATGGCGAGGCCGTTGCGGATAATCTGCCCGATCGCGCGCGCAAGGAAAAGCCGTGCCTGCGTCAGCGCCACATCATCGGGCTGAAGATAGCGGCGCGACGGATCGTCATTGCCCAAATTCCACGCCGCGTGGAATTCGGCGGCCAGGTCGTACAGATAAAATGCGATGCGATGCGGTTCGCGCACGGCGGCCGCACTTTCGACCATCCGCGGGAACTGCGCCGCGCGCTTCACCAGCGCCAGCTCGACCGTGTCGAGACGGGACAGGTCGGCATCATCGGCCACGGCGATCCCCGCCTCCGCCGCCCGCCGGGCCAGCGAATGGACGCGCGCATGGGCATATTGGACGTAGAAGACCGGATTGTCCTTCGACGCCTCGACCACCTTGGCGAAGTCGAAATCCATCTGCGCATCGGCCTTGCGCGTGAGCATGGTGAAGCGGACGACGTCCTTGCCGACTTCGCTGACGACGTCGGCGAGCGTCACGAAATTGCCGGCGCGTTTCGACATCTTGACCGGCTCGCCGCCGCGCAGCAGCCGAACCATCTGCACCAGCTTTACGTCGAAGCGCGTCTTGCCCTCGGTCAGCGCCTGTACCGCCGCGACGATCCGTTTGACGGTGCCGGCATGGTCCGCGCCCCAGATGTCGATCAGCTGGTCGACACCCTCCGCCTTCTGGAAATGATAGGCGAGGTCGGCACCGAAATAGGTCCAGCTGCCGTCCGACTTCTTGATCGGACGATCCTGATCGTCGCCGAACTTCGTCGAGCGGAATAGCGGCAGCTCGACCGGCTCCCAATCCTCGGGCGTCTCGCCCTTCGGCGCTTCGAGGACGCCGTCATAGACGAGGTCCCGCGCGCGCAGCCATGCCTCGGCAGCTTCGGGCTTTTTCGCCGCCTGCAACTCGGCTTCGGACGAAAAGACGTCATGTTCGATGCCGAGCAGCTTCAGATCGGCGCGGATCATGTCGAGCATCGCCGCGACGGCACGGGTCCGGAACAGCACCAGCCACTCGTCCTCCGGCGCGTTCACATACCGGTCGCCGAATTCGGCGGCGAGTGCTTGCCCCACCGGGACGAGATAGTCACCGGGATACAGCCCCTCCGGAATGGTCACGGTTTCGCCCAGTGCCTCGCGATAGCGCAGATGCGCCGATCGGGCGAGCACGGCAACCTGCCCGCCGGCGTCGTTGACATAATATTCGCGGACGACGCGCGCGCCGTTCCATTCGAGCAGGCTGGCCAGCGCATCGCCGACGACCGCGCCACGGCAATGGCCCATATGCATCGGCCCGGTCGGATTGGCCGAGACATATTCGATATTCACGACCGTCCCGGCCCCCGCCTGCGACCGGCCATAGGTGTCGCCTGCTTCGGCAATGGCGGCCAGTTCGGCGCGCCACGTCGCTTCGGTCAGCGTGAGGTTGATGAAGCCCGGCCCGGCGACCGACGCGGCAGCCACTTCGGGCAGGCCCGCCAGTTCGGCGACCAGCAATTCGGCCAGCGCGCGCGGGTTGGTCTTCGCCGGCTTGGCAAGGACCATCGCCGCATTGGTCGACAGGTCGCCATGGGCAGTATCGCGCGGTGGCTCGACCGTGATCGCTCGTCGCTCCAGCCCCGCCGGCAGGTCGCCACGTGCCACGAGCGTGTCGAGCGCGCGGTCGAGATGGGCGAAGAAACGGGGGTACAGCGTCATGGCGGTTCCGGTCGATTGGTGGAACCGCGCCGCTTAGCGGAAAGGACCGGCTTAGGCAAAAGCTGCTATGCGGTCAGAACCCTTCGGGCAGGTCGATCGGCCCAACGACCTCGCGATAGCAGCGGACGGCGAACCGGTCGGTCATACCGGCGATGTAATCGGCGATGTGGCGGCTGCGATCGGGCTCGCTTTCGGGCAGCGTCGTGCGCCAGCCATCGTGCATCGCATGGGGATCGGCGTGGTAGGCGGCGAACAGCCCGGCGACGACTTGCCCCGCCATCTCCGCCGCCGCCAGCTGGCGCGGGTGATGGTACAGATTGGCGTACATGAAGCGTTTGAGCACCCGCTCCTGCTCGGCCATTTCGGGCGAGAAATGCGCGAGGCACTGGCCGGCGGCGCGCACATCGGCGACGGTCTCGACGCCTGCCGTCGCGACCCGGCGGCTGGTCTCGGCGATCAGGTCGTTGACCATCGAACCGATCTGCGACCGGGTCAGTTCGCCGACCAGTCGTTCGGGCGGCACGTCGGGGAAGCGACGGCGCACCGCGTCCCATCCGGCGGCGACGAACGGCACGCTCAGCAACTGGTCGAGCGTCAGCAGCCCGGCGCGCAAGCCATCGTCGATGTCGTGATTGTCATAAGCGATGTCGTCGGCGATCGCCGCGACCTGCGCCTCGAGCGAAGGCCATTCGTTCAGCCGCAGCGCGTGCGCCGCATCCGCCTGTGCCAATGCCCATCCCGGCGTCGGAATCGGGCCGTTATGCTTGGCCAATCCCTCCAGCGTGTCCCAGGTGAGGTTCAGCCCGCGCCAGCGCGGATACGGGCTGTCGAGCCAGGTCAGCGTCCGCAGCGTCTGCCCATTATGGTCGAACCCGCCATGCGCGACCATCGCCGCCTCCAGCGCATCTTCGCCGGCATGGCCGAACGGCGGATGGCCGATGTCATGGGCGAGACACAGTGCCTCGGTCAGATCCTCGTTCAGCCCCAGCGTGCGGGCGACCGCCCGGCCGATCTGGGCGACTTCGAGGCTGTGGGTCAGCCGGACGCGGAAATGATCGCCATCGGGAGCCATGAACACCTGCGTCTTGTGACGCAGGCGACGGAAGCTGATCGAATGGATGATGCGGTCGCGGTCGCGCTGGAACGCGTCGCGTGGACCACGCGTGGCGTCGCCGGGTTCGGCGTGCAGGCGGCCCCCATGGGCGTGCGGATTCGCGGCATGGCTTGCGGTCACTTGACCGGGACCCGCGCGACCTTCTGACCGACTTCGCTGGTGAAGGCGAAGGCCTGTACCCCCGATTTGCGCAGCGTGTTGACGAAGGCCTGCGCCTCGTCATCGCTCTTGAACGGTCCGGTCAGCAGGCGGTTGGTCGCGCGCAGCGACGTGGTCCAAGCCTGCCGCCCCTTCAGCGCGGGCGCCTTGTTGGCCATGATCGCCCACGCGGCGGGCAGGCCGGCGACGTTGGCCCCGCCGGCGATCTGCACCCAATGGCGTTCGGGATCGGCCCGCTTGGCGGCGGCGAGCTTGGCAGCCTCGGCGGCGTCGGCCTTTTTCTGGTCGGCGAGCTTCTTCGCCTCGGCAGTTTTTTTGGCGGTCGCGGCGCGGGTGTCCGCCAGTTTCCTGGCGGCTGCGGCCTTGGCGACGTCGGCGGCACGGGCATCGGCTTCGCGTTTTTCGGCGGCCTTGCGCGCGGCTGCGGCATCGGCGGCGAAGGCGGCGGCGCCGGTCGGCACGGTCGCGACGGGCGGCGGGCCGACGCCGAGTTCGGAGGCCGGAATGTCGAGGTTGCGGATGATGCGGGCGAGGACGTCGTCGTTCGTTTCGCGCCGGGCGGCGACCGTCGTGGCGGCGGTCGAAACGGCCGGCGTCGCCGGGGGCGGCGTTTCGGGCGGGCGGTCGACGACGGTGACCGGCACCGGCGCGGCGGCGACCTGCACCGGCGGACGGGCGGCCTGTGCCAGTCGGTCGCGTTCGGCAAGCGCAGCGGCGGCGACGCGGCGTTCCTCGGCCTGACGCGCGGCGACCCGTTCCGCTTCCAGCCGGGTTGTCTCGGCGATGCGCGTCTGTTCGGCCTGTTGGGCGGCGAGTTGCTGCGCGTCGCGTTCGCGCTGCGCCAATGCCGCCTTTTCGGCATTGGCGCGGGCCAGCGATTCGCGGCGCGCGGTTTCGTCGGCGCGGGCCTGGGCGAGTTGTTGCGCCTGCACCTCGGCCACCCGGCGCGCCTGCTCGGCCTGCGCCTGACGGCGACGTTCGCCGCTCGACAGCGGGCGGACGGTCGCCGGGGCGGTGGGTCGGGTCACGGCGGCGACGGCGACCGGTGCGGCGGTGCGGACCGGGGCGGGCAGCGGCGGCGCGAGGCGCGCGTCGGCGATCCGCTCGGGCGAGGGCGCCAGCCGGCCGAAATGCACCGCGAACGCACGGTCGGCACCGGCCAGTTGCGGCAGGCGACGGAAGAAAGGCGACAGGCTGCTGGCGAAGCCCGGCAGCATGCTGGCGGTAATCCTGTCCGCACCGGTCGTATCGCCGGACATGGCGAGGACGAAGGCGCGTACCCGCCACGCGGCACGATCGTTCTTCAGCAGCAGCGGGTTCAGAACCCGGGTCGCCTCGGTCAGATCGCCGTCGATCCCCAGCGACAGCGCGAGGCGGCGGGTGACCTCGTCATCCTCGCCGGCCCGCAGCGCCTGCCGGTAATCGGCCTGCGCCAGCGTACCGCGCCCGAGCAGATCGTAGGCGAGGCCGCGTTCGGCCAGATAGGGCGTCATCGCGACCCCGGCGCGCTCGGCCGAGTTGAACAGCGCGAGGGCTTCGCCGGGCCGTTCCATCGTCACCAGCGCCACACCGCGCGCGGCACGGATGCGCGGATCGCTGGGCGCGACTTTCTCGGCGCGGGCGAGGAACTGCATTGCGGCGTCGGTGTCGCCGAGCTTGCCGCTGAGGCGCCCGGCCTCGACCAGCGCCGATACGTCATTGGGGCTGCGGCCGAGGATGCGCATCTGTTCGGACAGGCGATCGGCATTGGGGGTCGTCACCGACTGGACGATCGCGCCGGACTGGGCCGCGACGGGGAGCGGGGCGGCGGAGGCGAGCAGCAGAGCCGTCGCGCGGAACATCGGGAATCGGGTCATGGGCGACCTCGCTACACCATGTCGGGGCTGAACCGGGAATGGTGGTTGCGCACGGTCGGCGACGAAGCGAGTGGTCGTGGCGACGAACGGGCGGCGAAGGTGACGAAGGTGCCACGTAGTGGCGTGTTTCCGGGCGGGCTGGGTGGGCGGCTGTTGCCGGTTTCGAGTCTGGCAGGGTTTGGGGGTGTAGGAAAGTTTCTTCGGTTCCGGTTGCGGAAGCCCCCCCCTCCACCATCCTGCGGATGGTCCCCCTCCCCGCGCAGCGGGGAGGATTTCCGGGTGTTGCCCCGCGATGCCGGTCGCGGGGCGGGTTGCCTTACTGGTTGTTCTGGCGGTGGAGGAAGCGCGGGATGTCCAGCGGTTCCTTACCATCGTCGGTGCCGCGCGCGGGGGCGCGGCCGGCGTTCGCCATGCGTTCGAACAACGTACCGCCGGGCTTGCGGGTCGGTGCCGCTTCTTCGCGCGGGGCCGGTTCGGCAGGCGCTTCCGGGGTCAGCCAGCGACGACGGCCTTCGCTGGACGACACGCCGAAATCGCTGGCCGGGGTCGGTGCGGGCGCGGGTGCGGCGGCTTCGGCACCGAGCACCAGTTCGTCCTCATCGCCGTGCGAAGGTTGCACCGGTGCATGCTGCGACGCGTGCTGCGGGGCGTCGTAGGTCGAATGCGGCACGACCCGTTCCGACGCCGACGGCTGGCTCGCCCCCTGCGGGAAGCGTTCCATCGGCGCGGGCGCAGGCGCTTCCTGGAGATGTTCGGCAGCGGCACCGCTCGGCGCGACCGGGACGGACGTGGCCGGGCGACGCGGCGCGTTGAACGAGAAGGCGCGGGTCGGTTCGGCCTGGGCCGGAGCCGGCTGTGCCTGCGACGGCTTTTCATCCTCGATACCGGTCGCGACGACCGACACGCGGATCTTGCCTTCCAGCTCGCTGTTGAACGCCGAACCCCAGATGATGTTGGCGTCTTCGTCGACCAGCTCGCGAATGTGGTTCGCGGCTTCGTCCACTTCGAGCAGACGCATGTCGTCGCCGCCGGTGATCGACACGATCACACCCTTGGCACCGTTCAGCGACACGCCGTCGAGCAGCGGGTTGGCGATCGCCTGCTGCGCCGCCTCGATGGCGCGATTGTCACCTTCGGCCTCGCCGGTGCCCATCATCGCCTTGCCCATCTCCTGCATCACCGAACGGACGTCGGCGAAGTCGAGGTTGATGAGGCCGGGCATGACCATGAGGTCGGTGATGCCGCGCACGCCCTGCTGCAACACTTCGTCGGCCATTTCGAAGGCCTGCTTGAACGTCGTGTTGGCGTTGGCGATCAGGAACAGATTCTGGTTCGGGATGACGATCAGCGTATCGACGTACTTCTGCAGCTCCTCGATGCCGGCCTCGGCCGACTTGCCGCGACGCTTGCCCTCGAACGCGAACGGACGGGTCACGACGCCGACGGTCAGGATGCCCATCTCGCGCGCCGCCTTGGCGATCACGGGTGCCGCGCCGGTGCCGGTGCCGCCGCCCATGCCGGCGGCGATGAAGCACATATGCGCGCCCTCGAGGCTCTTCTGGACCGCTTCGATGGTCTCCTCGGCAGCGGCGCGGCCGATTTCGGGGCGGCTGCCCGCGCCCAGACCCTGGGTGATCTTCGCGCCCAGCTGAATACGCTGCGGCGCGGACGACTGCTTGAGCGCCTGCGCGTCGGTGTTGGCGACGAGGAACTCGACCCCCTGCACCTCGGCACGGATCATGTTCGCGATCGCGTTGCCGCCGGCACCGCCGACCCCGATCACGGTAATGCGCGGGGTCAGTTCGTCCACGTCGGGTGCCAGAAATTCGATGCTCATACTCGGTCTCCCTGTCCCGGCCGGCACCGGGCACAATTACCATGCCGTTGTGCATCAAGCGGCGGGGCGATCCTAGTCCCCCGCGGCCCGATGGGTAGAAAAAGTCAATAGTTGGTGCGGAACGCGGTCATCAGCCGCTGGAACAGCGCACCCGTACTGGGGCGCGATACCATCTGCTGCGTGGGTTGTAACGCGCGCAAATCGACCGGGTTCGATGCGGCGAACATGGCGAGGCCGGCCAGCGTCGCGAAGCCGGGACCCGAATGCGCCTCCGGCAACGCGGTCAACCCGCGCGCGCGACCGACGCGGACCGGGCGACCCAGCGCCTGTTGCGCGTAATCGGCGATCCCCTTCAACTCGGCACCGCCGCCGGTCAGCACGACCTGTCGCCCGACCGGATCGTCGAAGTTCAGCCGGCGCAGTTCCTTGCCGATTTCGCCGACCAGCCGTTCGAGCCGCTGGCGGATGGTGGTGATGAGTTGCGCGCGGGTGATCCGCGTCCCCTCCGCATCCTCGTCCGCGCGGACCGGTGCGACCTCGATCATGTCGTGATTGTCGCGCGGCGACATGTTGGCCGACCCGTAGAAGCATTTCAGCCGCTCGGCCTGCGCCCGGTTGGTGCCGAAGGCCGAGGCGACGTCGTCGGTGATGTCGCTGGCCCCCATCGCGATCGAGGCGAGGCCGGTCAGCACGCCATTGGCGAAGACCGAGACGTTGGTGATCCCCGCACCGATTTCGACCAGCGCGACGCCCAGTTCGCGCTCTTCCTCCGACAGGCAGGCAAGCCCGGTCGCGACCGGCGCGGCGACGATCGATTTGGTTTCGAGATGCGCCGAACGGACGCACAGGTCGAGATTTCGGACCGGCGATCCTTCAGTGGCGACGACATGGATTTCGACCCCGAGGCGATCGGCGTGCAGCCCCTTGGGCTCCTGCACCCCGCCCAGACCGTCGAGGGTGTAGCGCATCGGCTGCGCATGCAGCACCATGCGCTGACCCGGATCGATCGCGTTGCGACCGGCCTTGAGCAGCGCATCGATATCGGACTGTTCGACGCGGTGGCCGCCCAGATCGACCTCCAGCTTGACGATATCGGACACGAGGCCACCCGCCGAAAAGCTGACCCACACATCCTCGATATTGAAGCCGGCGATGCGTTCGGCCTGTTCGACCGCTTCGCGAACCGCCGTCTCGGTCGCTTTCATGTCGGCGATATAGCCGCGCTTGACGCCGCGACTCTCGCGCTGGCCGGTGCCGAGCACGGTCAGTTCGCCGCTGTCGTCGACGCGCGCGATCAGTGCCGACACTTTCGACGTGCCGATGTCGAGTGCGGTGATGATGCCTTCCGGTGCCGTCTTCGCCATATGCCCCCCCTGTTCAGTCGACGTCGGTCGGCGGTGCCGCCGCGGTCGCATTGTCGCCAGCGTCGTCCTCGCCCTCGTCCGGCGTCGCATGTTTCATCCGCACGACCAGCTTGGTCGGATCGCGCAGGTCGAACCGGTCATAGCCCTTGCCGAGCAGGCCGAGCGTGCCGTCGAGCTGGGCGAACTTCACCAGCGCCTTCGCCGAATCGGCCTCGCCTTCGGGCAGGACCAGCCGCTCGCCGGTCTGGAACAGGATGTCCCAGCGGCGATTGCCGATCCACACCGCCGCCTTTACCACCGGTTTCAGCGCGGGCGCGGCTGCCATCAGCTTGCGATAGGCGGGTTCCTGCGCATTCGCACCGTCGCCGATGACCAGCGGCAGGCGCGGCATCCGGTTGGGCTGGACACCGTCGAGCAGCACGCCGCCCTCGTCGATCAGCATCAACTGACCCTTGTTCTGCCACACCGCCGCGGGATCGCGTTCGACCACGTCGACGACCAGCGTATCGGGCAGCCGGCGCGAGACGCGGGCATCGGCGATCCAGCCATAGCCGAGCAGTTTCTGCCGGGTGGCGTCGAGATCGACCAGCGGCATCGCCCGCGACCGCTGGTCGAGTGCCACGGCATAGACCGAGGTCGCGTCCATGCGTTTGAGGCCGGTCACCTCGATCTGTTCGACGCGGAAGCCGGCCGATCCGACCGCTTCGGCCGCCGCCACGCCGACCATGCCGAACAGGCCGAACCAGTTGGCGAGCGCGACGACGATCGCCCCGGCCCCGGCGGTCAGGCTCCACCCGACGATGCGGCGCGCGGTCGCGGCACCACCGGGCAGTGCGGCGACCGCCTGATCGAGGACCGAGGCACGGACCGGGCGCTTCTGCTGGACGCGGCGCTTGGGCTTGACGGTGCGGGTCTGGACGACGCGCTTGCCGGTCTGGGTCATCGCATCGCCTCTTCCACGATCCAGCCGACAAGGGCTTCGTAGCTCATGCCGACATGGCGCGCCTGTTCGGGGACGAGGCTCAAGGGGGTCATGCCGGGCTGGGTATTGGTTTCGAGGACGAACAGGCCGTCGATGCCTTGGCTATCGTCCCAGCGGAAGTCGGTGCGCGACGCGCCCTTGCAGCCGAGCACGCGGTGGGCGGTGACGGCATAGGCCATGCACGCCTGGGCGATGTCGTCGGGGATGTCGGCAGGGCAGACATGTTCGGTCAGGCCGTCGGTATATTTGCTGTCGTAATCGTAGAAGCCGCTTTTGGGCTTCAGTTCGGTGACGCCGAGGGCACGGTCGCCGAGCACCGCAGTGGTCAGTTCGCGGCCACGGATGAACGGTTCGGCGAGGAGTTCGTCGAATTCCTGCCATGGGCCTTTGGAGTCCGCTGCGATCGGGTTGCCGACATTGCTATCGTCGGTGACGATGGCGACGCCGACCGAGGAGCCTTCGCTGACGGGTTTCAGGACGTACGGGCGCGGCAGCGGGTCGCGGTCGTGCAGTTCCTGCGTCTTCACGATGCGGCCGCCGGGCATCGGCACGCCGGCAGGCACCAGCGCCTGCTTGGTCAGCACCTTGTCGATCGCGATGACCGAGGTGGCGAGGCCGCTATGCGTATAGCGCAGGCCCATCAGGTCCATCATGCCCTGTACCGTGCCGTCTTCGCCGGGCGAACCGTGGAGGGCGTTGAAGACGAGGTCGGGTTTGGCTTCGGTCAGGCGCGCGGCGATGTTGCGGTCCATGTCGATGCGGGTGACATTGTGCCCGAGCGATTCGAGCGCGGTGGCGACGCCCGCGCCGGACATCAGCGAGACTTCGCGTTCCGACGACCAGCCGCCCATGAGGACGACGATGTGCAGGGGGTCGGTCACGCGGTCGGTTCCTTCGTTATCACACTATACCCGTTTGCTTCGAGCGCAGGGTCGAGCTTGTCGAGACCCGTAGTCGAGAAGGCGGTGGTGACGCGCGCGTTCTCGACGGGCGCTTCTCGACTTCGCTCGAAGCTGCTCGAACCGAACGGGGTGGTTGGTGATAGGTTGGTCACGCCACCCCCACCCGCTGAATTTCCCACTCCAGCGTCACGCCCGATCCGGCAAGCACCTTCGCGCGGACGTCCTCGCCCAGCGCCTCGATGTCGGCGCTGGAGGCGTTGCCGGTGTTGAGCAGGAAGTTGCAGTGTTTCTCCGACACCTGCGCATCGCCACGCGTCAGGCCCCGGCAGCCGGCGGCGTCGACCAGCGCCCATGCCTTGTGCCCGTCGGGGTTCTTGAAGGTCGAACCGCCGGTCTTCGAGCGCAAGGGTTGCGAGGCTTCGCGAGCGGCGGCGATGCGGTCCATTTCGGCCTGGATCGTCTGCGGTTCGCCCTGCTCGCCGCGAAAGGTAGCGGACACGACGATCGAGCCATCGGGCAGGTCGCTGTGGCGGTAGCGGTAGTGGAGGTCGGCGTTGGCCAGCGTCGTCAGCGTGCCGTCGCGAGTCACGACCTGCGCCTCGACCAGCACGTCCGCCACCTCGCGGCCATAGGCACCGCCGTTCATCCGCACGAAACCGCCGACGGTGCCGGGGATCGAGCGCAGGAATTCGACGCCGGCAATGCCCGCGTCACGCGCGGTCGAGGAGACGAGGATGCCGCTCGCCCCGCCGCCGCAGGTGAGCGTCAGGCCGTCGGCGACGACCTTGGCGAAGGACTTGCCGAGGCGGACGACGACGCCGGGCACGCCGCCGTCGCGCACGATCAGGTTGGAGCCGAGGCCCAGCCCCATCACCGGCGTCGCGGGGTCCAGCGCGCGGAGGAAGTCGCACAGGTCGTCCGTATCGGCCGGTTCGAACAGCCACTGCGCCGCGCCACCCGCCTTGAACCAGACGAGCGGGGCCAAAGGGGCGTTCGCGGTCAGTTTGCCACGGACCGGCGGCAGGGTCATTTGCCGACGCCCCAGAAGCGCGCCCATGCGGTCCATGCCTCGGCCTGTGCGTCGACGATCTGCTTGCCAACTTGCGTCATGTCCCGCTGTTCGGCGGTGTCGAGGAGCTTGCCGGCGGCGTCGAGCTGCGCCTGTTGCGCACGCAGGATTTCGCGCTGCATCTCGATCGCGGTGGAGAACCAGTCGCTCATTTGAGGTTCTCACCGATCGCGGCGGGCAGGCCGGCGGCGATCTTCGTTATGTCGCCCGCGCCTAGACAGACGATCAGGTCGCCGTCCTGCCCCTCGGCGGCGAGCGCGGTGGCGAGCGCGTCCTTGTCCGCCGCGACCTGTGCCGAACGGTGGCCGCGCAGGCGGATGCCGTCGACCAGTGCCTCGGCGCTCACGCCGTCGACCGGGGTCTCGCCCGCGGCATAGACGGGCAGGACATGGACCGCATCAGCGTCATTGAACGCCTGTGCGAACTCGTCCATCAGCGCGCCCAATCGCGAATAGCGGTGCGGCTGGACGACGGCGATGACCCGCCCGCCGGTCGCTTCGCGGGCGGCGGAAAGCACCGCGCGGATTTCGACCGGGTGGTGGCCGTAATCGTCGATCACGGTCATGCCCGCCACTTCGCCGACGCGGGTGAAGCGGCGCTTCACGCCCCCGAACTTCGCGAAGCCCTGCGCGATCGTCGCGTCGTCGAGACCCAGTTCGACCGCGACGGCGATCGCCGCCAGCGCGTTCTGGACATTGTGGCGGCCGGCCATCGGCAGGTGGATGCCCGAGATCGTGCGGGTCTGGCCGTCACGGTCGCGTACCACGCAGTCGAAGCGGTTGCCGTCGCGGCCCGCCGTCACCTCGACGCCGCGAATGTCGGACTGGGCCGAGAAACCATAGGTCACGATACGGCGGTCGCGGATGCGCGGGATCAGTGCCTGCACTTCGGGGTGATCGAGACAGAGCACCGCCGCGCCGTAAAAGGGCACATTCTCGATGAATTCGACATAGGCGTCCTTCGCCCGGTCGAAGCTGCCATAATGGTCGAGATGTTCGGGGTCGATGTTGGTCACCACCGCGATCGTGCCATCCAATCGCAGGAAGCTGCCGTCGCTCTCGTCGGCCTCGACCACCATCCAGTCGGATGCGCCAAGCCGCGCGTTCGAGCCGTAGCTGTTGATGATGCCGCCGTTGATGACGGTCGGATCGACGCCGCCGGCATCGAGCAGCGCGGCGATCAGCGAGGTTGTGGTCGTCTTACCATGCGTCCCCGCGACCGCGACGGTCGATTTCAGCCGCATCAGTTCGGCCAGCATCTCCGCACGGCGCACCACCGGAATACGCTTCGCCAGCGCATGGTCGCGTTCGGGATTGCCGGGCTTGATCGCGGTGGAAGTGACGACGACCGCCACGCCCTCCACATTCTCCGCCTTGTGGCCGATATGCACGTCGATACCGCGCGCTCGCAGGCCGTCGACGACATAGCCCTCGGCGACGTCCGATCCCTGCACTTTGTAGCCGAGATTGTGCATCACCTCGGCAATGCCCGACATGCCGATGCCGCCGATGCCGACGAAATGGATCGTGCCGATATCGGTCGCGACACCCTTCACGCAAATGCTTCCTTCTGTCGTTTGGCGGGGGCGGTCCTGCCCACTTTCGCCTTGGGTGCGTCGATGCTCTCCACCAGATCGGCCATGTCACGCACCGCGAACGGCCGCCCGCAACTGCGCGCACGCGCCGCCGCATTGGCGAGCGCGGCGGGATCGAGGCCGAGCTTCTGGATTTGCTTCGCCAGTTCCGCGGCAGTGAATTGCGACTGGGCGATCGCCCGGCCACCACCGGCCGTCACGATCTCGCGGCAATTCGCGGTCTGGTGATCGTCGGTCGCACTGGGCAGCGGCACGAGGATCGCGGGACGGCCGGCGGCGGTCAGTTCGGCGATGGTCGAGGCACCGGCGCGCGCGATCACGACATGCGCCCATGCCAGCCGGTCGGGCAGGTCGGGCAGATAGGTCGCGATCTCGGCCGGAATGCCGTGTTGGGCATATTTGGCGCGCACCAGGTCGATATCCTCGATCCGTGCCTGATGCGTCACCTGCATCCGCCGACGGAACGCGACGGGCAACAGCGCGAGACCGTCGGGCACGACCTGGCTGAGGATGCTAGCCCCCTGGCTGCCGCCGGTCACCAGCACGCGGAAAATTCCCTCCGCATCGAGCATCGGATAGGGACGATCGCGCAGGGTGAGGACGCTGTCGCGCACCGGATTGCCGACCAGATGCGTCTTGGGGACATGCTTGTCCTTCAGACGGTCGACCTGTTCGTAGCTGGTGGCGATGGCATCGACGCTGCCCGCGACCAGCCGGTTGACCCGGCCGAGCACGGCATTCTGTTCGTGGACGATCGTCGGCACCTTTTGCGCAAAGGCGGCGAGCAGTGCCGGCAGTGCCGGATAGCCGCCGAAACCGATGACCGCCGAGGGGCGGAACGTCCGGTACAGTTCGATCGCCATCGACCGCCCGGCCAGCATCTGCCGCCCGGCCTTCAGCCAGCCGATCGGCCCGCCGCTCAACCGACCGGCGGGCAGGACATGGGTCTGGATGCCGTCGAACAGGTCGGGGAACCGCACGCCGCGTTCGTCGCTGACCAGCGCGACGCGGTGGCCGCGCCGGGTCAGTTCGACCGCCAGCGCGGCGGCAGGAACCATATGTCCCCCGGTGCCCCCGGCGGCGAGGACATAATGTTTGCTCATTTCGCTCCGCTCCAGCGCTGTGGGCCGTAAGGTGAGCGGCTCAGATACGGGTTCCGGCGGGTGAAAGCGAGCAGCAGTCCCATCGCCGTCGACAGCGCGATCATCGACGACCCGCCATAGGAGATGAACGGCAGCGTCATCCCCTTCGACGGGGCGATTCCGACATTGACCGCCATGTTGATCAGCGCCTGCGCCCCGAACTGCACGGCGAGGCCGGCAGCGGCGAGCAGTTTGAACGCGTCCTCCTCATCGAGCAGGCGCACGAAGACGCGCACGACGATCGCGAGGAAGATCAGCGCAATGATCGCACAGGCGATCAGGCCGAATTCCTCCCCGACCACGGCAAAGATATAGTCGGTATGTGCCTCGGGCAGCTTGAACTTCACGCGCCCGCCCCCGGGACCGGTGCCGATCGCACCGCCCGCGGTCAGCACGGCATGGGCCATGTCGACCTGATAGCTGTCGGTCGCGGCGCTTTGCGGGTCGGGGAACAGGAAGCCATCGATGCGAACCCGCGCCGTGCCGTAGAAGGTGTAGGCGGCAGCGACCAGCCCCACCCCTGCCCCGGCGAGCAGCGCCATGGTGCGGACCGAAATGCCCGAGATCACCAGCAGCGCCGCCCAGGTGCAGCAGAAGATGACCGTCTGGCCAAAATCGGGCTGCAACATCAGGCAGCCGGCGATGACCGCCGTCAGTGCGCCGGTGACCCACAGCATCGGCAGTTGCGGGTCCTTGGCGCGCAGCGACAACAGCCATGCCGTCGTGACGATGAACATCGGTTTGAGAAATTCGGACGGCTGGAACTGGCCGATGCCGAGGCTGACCCAGCGCCGGGCACCGTTCGCCTCCACGCCCACGAACGGCGTGACCATCAGCGCGAGCAGCAGGACGGCGGTACCGAACAGGCACAGCCGCCGGGCAAAGGTGACCGGCAGCATCGATACCGCGATCATGACGGGGAAGGAAAAGGCGATCCACCCCGCCTGTCGCCAGAAATACATCATCGGCGGCACGGTGACATCGCCGCCCGAGTACCGTACGGCCGAGGCGGGCGACGCCGCGGCAACCGCGACCAGCCCGATCGCGATCAGCACCATCGCGATCAGCAGCAGCACCCGGTCGACTTCGCGAAACCATGCGCCGATCGGCGAGCGGGCGCTGCGGCCCTGCAGCGTTTCGACCCGTTGCCGCAGCGCGCGGACATCCCGCCCGCGTCCCAGATCGGTCATCGCAAAGCCTCCACCGCTGCTGCGAAGGCGCGGCCGCGCGCTTCGAAATCGCTGTACTGGTCGAACGAGGCGCAGGCGGGCGACAACAGCACGGTGTCGCCTGGTTGGGCCTGTTCGGCGGCACTGCGGACCGCTGCGTCGAGCGTGCCCGCGATTTCGACGGCCATGTCGGGGGCGAGCAATTCGGCGAAGCGTTCGGCAGCGGTGCCGATGGTGTAGGCGCGCACGACATTGCCGAAGCCGGGGCGGCAGGCGTCGAGGTCGTCGGATTTGGCGAGGCCGCCGACGATCCAGTGAATGCGGCCGAACGCGCTGAGCGCCGGTGCGGTTGAATCGGGGTTGGTCGCCTTGCTGTCGTCGACATAGGCGACGCCGTTCAGGTCGGCGACGTGCGCCATGCGGTGCGGGAGCGCGCGGTAGCTCTGCAAACCGGCGCCGATGGTGTCGGCGTCGAGGCCGAGCGCCTCGCAGACGGCGATGGCGGTCAGCGCGTTCTGGGCATTGTGCGGACCGGCAAGCGCGGGGCCAAAGGCGAGCGCGTCGGCCGGGACGGCGATGCGAATGGCGTGCGGCAGGGTGTCGGCGATGGCCGCCGACGTCGCGTCGCCGGTGCCGACGATCGCGGCGTGGCCAGCGGACTGCATCGCGAACAGGCGTGCTTTCGAGGCGGCATAGGCTTCGAACCCGGCATAGCGGTCGAGATGGTCGGGCGTGATGTTCAGCAGCACCGCGACGTCGCAGTCGAGACTGGTGGTCAGGTCGATCTGGTAGCTCGACAGTTCGAGGACGTACACACCGCCTCCGGGCAACGGGTCCTGCGCGAGGATCGGCAGGCCGATATTGCCGCCCATCCGTGCGGGCACGCCGGCCTGGGTCAGGATGTGGTGGATGAGGGCGGTGGTGGTCGACTTGCCGTTGGTGCCGGTGATGCCGACGACCTTGTGCGGGGGCAGGTCGGCGCGGGCCTGCGCGAAGAGTTCGATGTCGCCGATGATGGGGACGCCGCCGGCGTGCTGGGCGATTGGGTGGCGGTTGAGCGGCACGCCGGGCGAGACGACCACGCCGTCGAAGCCGGTGAGGTCGATCGTGAGCGGATCGACAAACGTCAAAGCCCTCTCCCCCATGGGGGAGAGGGTTGGGAGAGGGGCAGTCGCGGGCGCTATCGAAGAAGAAGAAGAAGTCCCCTCTCCCCGACCCTCTCCCCGCAAGCGGAGAGAGGGAGAACGGCGCGCTTCATCACCGTCCCACGCCACGACCTGCGCGCCCCCCGCCAGCAACGCCCGCACCGTCGCCGCGCCGGAGCGCGCCAGCCCAAGCACCGCGAATTTCTTCCCCGCCCAGGCGGCAGCGGTGATCACCGCAGTTTCAGCGTCGACAGGCCGGCCAGTGCCAGCACGAACGCCACGATCCAGAACCGGATCACGACCGTCGCCTCGGCCCAGCCGAGCTGTTCGAAATGATGATGGATCGGAGCCATGCGGAAGATGCGCTTGCCGGTGCGCTTATACCAAAACACCTGGATGATGACCGACAGCGCCTCGACCACGAACAGCCCGCCGATGATCGCCAGCACGATTTCATGGTGCGACGACACCGCGATCGCGCCCAGCGCGCCGCCGAGCGCAAGGCTGCCGGTATCGCCCATGAACACCGCCGCCGGGGGCGCGTTGTACCACAGGAACGCCAGCCCCGCCCCGACGATCGCGCCGCAGAACAGTGCCAGATCGCCCGCGCCCAACACGTGCGGGATGCCGAGATAGGCGGCGAACTTGGCGTTGCCGACCATGTAGACGATCAGCATCAGCGCGACCGAAGCGATGATGACCGGCATCGTCGCAAGACCGTCCAATCCGTCGGTCAGGTTCACCGCATTGCCGAACGCGACGATCGTGAAGGCGGCGAAAACGATGTAGAACGGCCCCAGATCGATCGCCACGCCCGAAAAGAACGGGACATAGAGCATCGTGCCGGTCTGGCGGATGATGATCCAGCTGGCGACGCCGGCGATGAAGAATTCGAGCAACAGCCGGACCCGGCCCGAGACGCCGGCGGTGCTGGCCTTTCGCACCTTGTCATAATCGTCGAGGAAGCCGATCGCGGCGAAGCCCAGCGTCACGAACAGGCAGGCCCAGACGAACGGATTGGCGAGATCGGTCCACAGCAGCACCGCGACCGTGAGCGAGGTCAGGATCATCAGCCCGCCCATGGTCGGCGTGCCGCGCTTGGCGAGGTGGCTCTGCGGTCCGTCGAGGCGGATCGGCTGCCCCTTGCCCTGTCGCACGCGCAGCCAGCCGATGAAGCGCGGACCGATGATGAGGCCGAGGAACAGCGCCGTCGCCGTCGCCGCACCGGTGCGGAACGACAGGTAGCGGAACAGGTTCAGCACACCGGGAAAGCCGAGATATTCGGCGATTTCGTACAACATCAGTTCTGGCCCCACAGGTCGGCGACGACCCGCGCCAGCCCCACCCCGTTCGATCCCTTTACGAGTACCGCATCGCCAGGCAGCAGCAGGTCCGACAGGACCCGCGCGGCGGCGGCGGCGTCGGGCACATGGACGGTTTCGACGCGCCCCTCAAGCGCCTTGGCAAGGGGGAGCATCCCCTGCCCCACCAATATGGCGCGCGAAACGCCCGCTTCGTCGATCGGGACCGCCAGCGCGGCATGATAGGCGTCGGACGAATCCCCCAGCTCGCGCATTTCGCCCAGCACCGCGACGCGGCGCCCGGCGGTTTCGGCGGCAAGCACCTTCAACGTCGCGCGCATCGAGGCGGGGTTGGCGTTGTAGCTTTCGTCGATGATCAGCGCCTCGCCGTCGCCGACAGCGATCCGGCGACGCGCGCCGCGCCCGGCAAGGCCATCGAGATCGGCTAGCGCCAGCCCGGCCACGCCGAGATCGCCGCCGATCGCATCGATCGCCGCGATCACCGCCAGCGAATTGGCGACCCAGTGATCGCCGGGCTGGGCCAGCGTATAGCTGACCTCGCGCTCGCCCAGCCGGGCGGTCACGAAGCTGTCGCCCGAGGAGAGGCGGACATGTTCGATCGCGCGGACATCGGCACCCTCGCGCAGGCCGAACGTCACGATGCGGCCGGCAAAGGGCGTGGCCGCCGCGATCAGCGTGTCGCGGTGCGGGCTGTCGAACGGCACGATCGCGACGCCGCCGGGGGTCAGCCCTTCGAAAATCTCGCCCTTGGCGCGGGCGATCGCGTCTTCCCCGGTGAAGAATTCGGTGTGGGCGGGGGCGATGGTGGTGATGATCGCGATGTCGGGCCGGACCAGCCGCGTCAGCCGCGACAGCTCGCCCGCATGGTTCATGCCCATTTCCAGCACCGCCGCCCGCGTCGTCGCGCGCATGCGAGCGAGGCTCAAGGGTACGCCGGTATGGTTGTTGTAGCTTTTGACCGAGCGGTGCGCCTGTCCGAAGCTGACGCGGTCGAGCGCGGCGAACAATGCTTCCTTGGTGCCGGTCTTGCCGACCGATCCGGTGACGCCGATGATCCGCCCGGTCGTGCGGGCGCGGGCGGCATGGGCGAGCAGGTCGAGCGCGGCAGTGGTGTCGGACACCAGCACGTGCGGCCCGTCGACCGGCTGCGACACCAGTGCGCCCGCCGCCCCTTGCGCGAATGCCTGTGCGACGAAACGATGGCCGTCGGTCGCCTCGCCCGACAGTGCCACGAACAGGTCGCCGGACCCGACCTCGCGGCTGTCGAAGGCGACGCCGTTCGCGTCGAAGTCGGCCGAAGCGATACCGCCGGTCGCAGCGGCTATCGCTGCCGATGTCCAGAGCGGACCGGCTCCGTCAGCCTGCACAGTCACGCGCCACCTGCACGTCGTCGAAGCGCAGGATCATGTTGCCGACGATCTGGCCCTGTTCATGCCCCTTGCCCGCGATCAGCACGATGTCGCCCGACTGCGCCATCGCGCACGCGGCGCGGATCGCGGCGCGGCGGTCGCCAATCTCGGTCGCGTCGGGCGCGCCGGCCAATACCTGCGCACGGATGCTCGCGGCGTCTTCGGTGCGCGGATTGTCGTCGGTGACGATCGCGACGTCGGCATGGTTCGCCACGACCTCACCCATCGGCGCGCGCTTGCCGGTGTCGCGGTCGCCGCCCGCGCCGAACACGACGATCAGCCGCCCGGCCGCGTGCGGACGCAGCGCGGCGATTGCTGCCTCCAGCGCATCGGGGGTGTGGGCATAGTCGACATAGACCGGCGCGCCATTGGGCAGGATCACCGCGCGTTCCAGCCGCCCGCGCACCGGCTGCAACCGCGCCAGCCCGGCCAGCGTCGCGGCGAGGGTGCCGCCGGTCGCCAGCACCAGCCCGGCGGCGGTCAGCGCGTTCGCCGCCTGATAGGCACCGATCAACGGCAATTGCACCTTGTGCGCCTGCCCCTCGGCCTCGATCGTCAGCGCCTGCCCCAGCAGGCTCGGCTCGCGCGCGGTCAGGCGCAGCGTGTCTCCATGTTCACCGACGGTGATCAGCGTGTTGCCGCGGACGCGCGCCAGATCGATCACGCGGTCGGCATGGGGATCGTCGACCCACACCACCGCCGTACCGTCATCGGCCAGCATCTCGGCGAACAGGCGCAGCTTGGCGGTCAGATAGGTGGCCATGTCACCATGATAGTCGAGGTGATCGCGGCTGAGATTGGTGAAGGCGGCGGCGCGGACCGGCAGCCCTTCGGTGCGATATTGCGACAGGCCGTGGCTCGACGCCTCGAACGCGACATGGGTCACGCCCTCGCGCGCCAGCCCGGCGACGTTCGACAGGAAGGTGACGATGTCGGGCGTGGTCAGCCCGGTGACGACGCGTTCGTCGGCGGTGGTGACGCCCAGCGTGCCGATCGATGCGGCGTGATGCCCCTGCATCCGCCACAGTTGTCGCACCATTTCGACGGTGCTGGTCTTGCCATTGGTGCCGGTGACCGCGACGCAGGTCGGCGGGAACGGCGCGAAGAACTGCGCGGCGGCACGGGCAAAGGCCTCTCGCGGGTCCCGCACGGCGATATGGACCGCGCCCTCGACCACCGCTTCGGGTCGGGCGACGACGGCGATCGCCCCGGCGGCAATCGCGGCGGGAATATAGTCCTCGCCATTCACCCGCGCCCCTTCGAACGCGCCGAAGACGGTGCCCGGCGCGACCTTGCGATGGTCGATCGCAAAGCCGGTCACGATCTGCGGTTCGTCACCGCCGGTAATCGTCCCTAATTTCATTCCACGTTCGCCAGTTTCTTCGCATCACCCGGCGCGTGCCACAGCAGCCCGCGCAGTCCGGCGACGTCGATATCGGCATTGGCGTCGGGAATCACCCCCAACAATGGACCGGTCCGCGAGATGACGCGGCTGACGACCGGTGCGGCGGTCCATGCCGCACTGGTGAAACCGAACGTCTCCTTCGTCCCCTTCGGGCTGTCGAGCATCGCGATCACGACATAGCGCGGACGATCCATCGGAAAGACGGCGGCAAAGGTCGATACGTTCACGCGCTTCGAATAGCCGCCATGCGCGCCAACCGTCTCGGCGGTACCGGTCTTTCCACCGACGCGGAAACCGGGAGCTTCGGCCTTCTTGCCGGTACCGTCGGTAACGATCAGGCGCAGCAGCCCGCGCATCTTGGCGCTGGTCGCTTCCGAAAACACGCGGCGACCCGCCGGAGCCTGTCCGGGCTTCAGCTTCAGGATCGTCGCCGGACGCCAGATGCCACCATTGACCAGCGCGGCATAGGCGCTGGCGAGGTGCAGCGGGGTAACGGCAATGCCATGCCCGAAGGCGGTGGTCATGGTCGTCGTCCGGCCCCAGTAGCGCGGCCAGATCGTACGCGACTTTTCCAGTTCGATATCGGGCGCGGCATCGAAATGCAGCGAGCGGAACAGCTTTTCCATCCGCGCCTGGCCCATTTCGTCGGCGATACGTGCAGTGCCGATATTGGACGAATGGACGAGAATTTCGGGGACGTTCATCCAGCGTTTCTGCGCGTGATCGTCGCGGATGCGGAAGCCGCCGACATGCAGCGGCTCGGTCGCGTCGTACCGCTTCGACAGCGACGGGACGACCCCATCGTCGAGCGCCGCCGCCATGGTCAGCGGCTTGAACGCCGAGCCCAATTCGTACACGCCCTGCGTCACCGTGTTCATCTGACCGGTGTTCGCGGTGACGTGGTTGGGATTGAAGGTCGGCAGCGAGGTCATGGCGATGACTTCGCCGGTATCGCTGTCGAGGACGACGCCGCCCGCGCCGCGCGCCTGGAACACCGCCATCGCATTGGCGAGTTCGCTTTCCAGCGCGGCCTGCACGCGCGTGTCGAGGCTGAGCGCCACCGGACGCCCGCGTTCGGCCGGGTCGATCAGCCGCGCGTTCAGGAATTTCTCCATGCCGCGCACGCCGCGCCCGTCCATGTCGAGATAGCCGAGCGCATGGGCCGCCATCGCGCTCTGCGGATACAGGCGTTCGGGTTCCCGGCCCAGCGCGATGCCCGGTTCGCCGAGCGCATTCACCGCCTGCACCAGTTCGGGCAGCGCGCGGCGGCGCAGATAGACGAAGCCCCGGTCGAGATTGAGCTGCGCGTAATAATAGGCCGCGTCGTGATCGGGCATCAGCGCAGCGAGCTGTTCGGCCAGTTGCCGCTTGTCGCCGATCACCTTGTCGGGACGCACCGCGATCGACCAGGCATCGATGGTCCGCGCGAGCGGCGCGCCGTTGCGATCGACCAGATCGCCGCGCAGCGGGACCAGCGCCGCTTCCGCCGCGATCGCCGAACGCGGTTCGGCCATGACGCCAAGCAGCATCAGCCGCACGAGAATAGCCGCCACCCCTGCCGCGAACAGCAGCATCAGCACCATCAACCGGTAATGGGCGACGTTCACCAGCGTATGCCGCGCGCCATCGGCACGCTGCTGGTTGAGCGAAGGGGCGACAACGACGATCACGGGCGGGCGGCTTCCTTGCGGGCGGAGCGGGCCAGATCGGCCATCGTCGCATCGCTTAGCAGGGTTCGGTCGAGCATCGCCACTGCCCGTGCCTTTGCCGGAATGACGTCCGCCCGTGCCGTCTGCACCGGGCCGACCGGCTTCACGTTGCGCGCCGGTTCGACCCTGGCAGGCGCGGACGCGGCGACCGGTGCTGCGGCGGCGAGGGCCGGTTCGGGGGCGGGCGCGGCCTCCATCGGCGCGCTGGGCACGACATAGGCGAGCGCAACATTGCCGCCCTCGGTCCGGCCGGGCAGCGACGCCAGTTGATGCTCGCCACCGACATATTGTTCGGCGCGCGGCGCGGCGAGCGCCAGCACGTCACCGTTCCAGCGTTCGAGCTGCGCCATGTTCGCGCGGGTATCGAATTCGGTTTCGAGCGAACGGATGTCCTGTCGCGCCTGCACGATCGACCGCTCGATCGCCTCGACGCGCCCACGCTCCGCCGCGCCCTGCGAGATGACGAGGTAGAAGGCGGGGGCCATCACCCCCAGCGCCACCAGCTTCCCCAACGCTCCGAACCCGAACGCACCCATCACATCGCACTCCCGGTCGAATTCCACGGCGCAGACGCCGTGCGAAGCCCCACGCGCAACGTCGCCGAACGCGCGCGCGGATTGATCGTCACTTCTTCGTCGCTTGGCCGCACCGCCTTGGCGATGTTGCCGAAACTGGGGGCCGGCCCCTGCACCACCACCGGGCGGTGCCGCGAACCGGCGGGCATCGCGCCGCCGCGTGTCCGCAGGAAACGCTTCACGATACGGTCCTCGAGGCTGTGGAAGCTGACCACCGACAACCGCCCGCCGGGACGCAGTACCCGCTCCGCCGCGTCGAGCCCGGCGGTCAGTTCGCCCAGTTCGTCGTTCAGGTGGATACGGACCGCCTGGAACGCGCGGGTCGCCGGGTCCTTCTTTTCATGCGGACGGTGGCCGAGCGCCCGGCGCACGACCGCCGCCAGTTCGCCGGTGCGCGACAGCGGCCGCGCGCCGACGATGAAGTTCGCGACGCGGCGGTGGCGCGGCTCCTCGCCATAGCGGTCGAGCACGTCGGAAATCTCGGCCTCATCGGCAGTGTTCAGCCATTCGGCCGCCGTCATGCCTTCCCGGCTCATCCGCATGTCGAGGGGGCCATCCGATTGAAAGGAAAAGCCTCGATCGGCCTGATCGAGCTGCATCGAGGATACGCCGATATCCATGACGACCCCGTCGACCGCGTCAATGCCGCGCGCCGCCAATTCACCCGCCATCGCCGAAAAAGGTGCCTCGATCAGCAGCAGCCGGTCGCCGGCTTCGTCGAGCAGCGGCCTGGCGGCGACGTGCGCGGTCGGATCGCGGTCGAACGCGATCACCCGCGCGCCGGCCGCGAGCATGGCACGCGTGTAGCCGCCCGCGCCGAACGTCGCGTCGACATGGGTCTCGCCCGGCTGGATCGCGAGCGCCGCGACGGCCTCGACCAGCAGCACCGGAATGTGGGAAGCGGCGGTCATTGCAGCCCCTTCTCTTCCATCAGGAATTCGCACAGCTCGCGCGTATCGGCGTCGATCTCGGCATCGGCGATCAGGGTGAACGGGTCCCAGATGTTGAAGGTGTCGCCGCGCCCATGGAAGAACGCCCATTTGTCGATCTTCGCCCGGCGACGATAGAAGGTCGGCAGCACGAAGCGCCCGGCGCTGTCGAACGGTGCCGATTCGAGGTTGCCGAACGCCTTGCCCGCCACATTGTAATCGGTGTCGACATCCTCGTCGCTGCCCTGCGGCCGGCGCGAATAGAGGATTTTGGGCCAGGCAGTGTCGAACGCGCTGAGGCAGACATGCTTGCCGTGCCGCTTGATGAGCAGTTCGCGGGCGTCGGCGTTCTTCTCCAGCACCGAGCGCAGCTTGGCAGGCACTGCGACGCGACCCTTCGCGTCGACCGCCTGTAGCCCATAGCTCAGGTAGAGTTCCCTGTCCGACACATCGCCCCTGTTCGGTCACGCAGGAGAAGCGTCGCGCCCGGCAAATACGCGCCGCGCGAGAAGATTCGACGATCCCAGGACCTGCCCCCTGTGACGGTTAAGGAAGTATCAAAACTAGATCTGGGTCACAATGGGCGAAGTTGGGTGAGGATGGGATTTTACCCCACCGCGACGTCAATTTATGAGATGTACGTTGTTTGTTCTCAAGCACTTTTCCTCTTTGCCGGGCACGGGGATGGGAGGGTACCCCATTCGGGGTAGAAGGCGGTGCGCGACAGGTGCGGATGGGCGGCCGGACCGTCGCAGTCGGGCGAGACTGGCACGCGCTGAGTTCCTCGACTCCGGACAGGGAACCGGTTGCACCGCCGCATCGGCAGCGGCGAACGACCGTCAATCGCAGAGGGGATCACGCGGCAGACGGTGCCGACGTGAGCGGAGGGTTCAGCGCGTTTCGGGGGTTGCCGCGTTATCGCCCGGCGCGGTGCCCGGCGATATGCCCAGTTCGGCAAGCGGTTCGTCGGGATTGCTCGCGGTCAGATTGGCGAGCGCGGCATTCGCCGAACCCTCCAAAGTCGCGACATCCTCGCCGATCGGCGGTTCGTCGATCGCGGAGCGGAACAATGCACTGGCGAGCACAATCAGAAACACGACCAGCACGAGACCGGTCGCGCCGACGCGCAGGCGTTGCAGCAGTTGCGATTGATCGGACCGTGGCAACATTCGGAAGCGTGTTAGGCCGAAGTCTCCGCGCTGTCGACCACCAACCCCTTCGCCATTAACCATTCGGGATTGTAGAGCGTCGACAGGTACCGGAAGCCGGTGTCGCACAGGATCGTCACGACGCGGCTGCCCGGCCCCAATTGCCGGGCGAGCAGCACCGCGCCCGCGACGTTGATGCCGGACGACAGGCCCAGACACAGTCCTTCCTCGGCCAGCAGGCGGCGGACCCAGACCATGCCCTCGGCGTCCGACACGCGGAACTGGGTGTCGATCGGCGCACCGTCGAGATTGGCGGTGATCCGCCCCTGCCCGATCCCTTCGGCGACCGACGATCCTTCCGACCGCAATTCGCCATGGGCATAGTAATCGTACAGCGCCGCGCCGTGCGGATCGGTCAGCGCGATGGTGACCGATTCGTCCTTTTCCTTCAGGCCCAGCCCAACCCCGGCCAGCGTCCCGCCGGTCCCGGCCGCGCAGGTGAACCCGTCGATCCGCCCGTCCATCTGCTCCCAGATCTCGGCCGCGGTGCCGGTGATGTGCGCGCGGCGATTGGCGATATTGTCGAACTGGTTGGCCCAGATCGCATTCGGCGTTTCCTCGGCGATCCGCCTGCTGGTGTGCACGAAATGGCCGGGGTTCGAATAGGGCGCGGCCGGGACCAGCACCAGCTCGGCCCCCAGCGCGCGCAGCGTGTCCATCTTTTCGCGGCTCTGCGTCTCGGGCATCACGATGATCGTGCGATAGCCCTTGGCATTGGCGACCAGCGCCAGCCCGATACCGGTATTGCCCGCCGTGCCCTCGACGATCGTCCCGCCGGGCTGGATGGCTCCACGCGCCTCGGCATCCTCGACGATCGACAGCGCGGCGCGATCCTTCACGCTGGCACCGGGATTGGCAAATTCGCACTTGGCGAAAATCTCCGCCCCGGCGGCCTCGCTCGGCCCTTTCAGGCGGACGAGGGGCGTGTTGCCGATCAGAGCGAGGGTGTCATGGGCGGTGTGCATGGAGTGCAGATGGCCCGGACCGCGCACCGGGGCAAGCCGGCGGCGCGGTAGAATGGATTGGTCGCGGGCAACGGGGGCTTTGCGCCTACCCCGCCAATGCGTCGACCAACGCCTTCACCTTCGCCTGTCGCCATTGCGGGAGCGGCGCGACCAGCCAATATCCCTGCCGGCCGCCCTTCGGTTCGCCGACCACCGCCGCCCGTCCGGCGGCGATATCGCCGCGCGCGAGCAGTTCGGGCACCGTCGCCCGGCCCAGTCCCGCCACCGCCGCGTCGATCGCGAGGCCGGCGTCCGCGACCCGGACCAGCGCCGACGCATCCTCCGGTTCGCACCCGGCCCAGCCGATCCGCGTGTCCGCACCGCCGCCGGCGCGTTCGATCGTGACCATGCCGTCCGATTCGAGCGCCTCGCCCTCATGCGCGCCCGGCCCGTCGCCCCAGCGGATGGCGAGGTCGAGATTGGCTTCGGTAAAGTCGATCGCATCGTCGGACGCGACCAGGGCGAAGCGCAGTTCGGGATCGGTCGTCGCGATCCGCGACAGGCGCGGGAGCAGCCACTTCTGGGTCAGGTCCCGCGGGGCGGCGATGGTCAGCGACTTGGACGACTGGCCCGCCTGCATCGCGCGGACCGCTTCCTCGAATTGCAGGAAGCCGCCGCGCAGTGCGACCAGTCCGGCCTCCCCCTCGGGCGTCAGCTCCAGACCACGGGTCGTGCGCCGGAACAGGACGACGCCCAGCGTATCCTCCAGCGCGCGGACCTGCTGCCCGACCGCCGCCGGCGTCACCGCCAATTCGTCGGCGGCGCGGGTGAACGACAGGTGCCGTGCGGCGGCATCCAGCACGCGCAGACCGTTCAGCGGGAGGTGCGTCCGCTTCATGCTCCGACCGCCGGTGCCAGCAGGGCAAAGCGCGGGATGGTCACGTCGAACGTATCCCCGTCATCGGCGAGCATCTGATAGCTGCCCTGCATCATGCCGCTCGACGTCGAGAGCGGACAGCCCGACACATAGTCGAAGCTGTTGCCCGGTTCGATCACGGGGAGCTCGCCGATCACGCCTTCACCCTCCACGCTATGCCGTTCGCCGCGGCCGTCGGTGATGATCCAGTGGCGGGTCAGCAACTGGACGGTGCGATCCGACCCGTTTTCGATGCGGATGTGATAGGCCCAGAACCAACGGCCCAGCGCGGGCTGCGACTGTTCGGGCAGATAGGTCGCCGATACCCGCACCGCGATGCCGGCGGTCGTCGCCTCGTGCGGGAACAGCGCCTTCATAGGGCGACCGCCCGCAATGCCTGATCCAGATCGGCGATCACATCCTCGGGGTCTTCGAGGCCGACATTGATGCGGATCATCCCTTCGGAAATGCCCATCTCGATCCGCTTTTCCTCCGCCACGCCCGAATGGGTGGTCGACGACGGATGCGTCATCAAGGATCGCGAATCACCGATATTGTTCGAGATGTCGATCAGGTGCAGCGCATCGAGCAGCCCGTGCGCCTGCGCGCGACCGCCATCGAGTTCGAACGAGAAGATCGGCCCGGCCATCTTCATCTGGCGCATGCACAGTTCGTGCTGCGGATGGCTGGGCAGGCCCGGCGCGTTGATCTTGGGCACGCGCGCTTCGAGGAAGCTGGCTACCTTCAGCGCGTTCTCCGACTGGCGCATTACGCGCAGGTCGAGCGTTTCCAGCCCCTTCAGCACCACCCACGCGTTGAACGCGCTGAGCGTCGGCCCGGTATTGCGCGTGAACGGCAGCAGCACGTCGTCGATGAACGCCTTCGTCCCGCACACCGCCCCGGCGAGCACGCGCCCCTGCCCTTCCATCAGCTTGGTTGCGCTATAGGCGACGACGTCGGCACCGAACTCCATCGGCCGTTGCAGCGCGGGACTCGCAAAGGCGTTGTCGACGACGGTGACGATGCCGCGCTCGCGCGCCGCGGCGCAGATCGCGGTCAGGTCGGCGACATCCATCGTTGGGTTGGCCGGCGTTTCGAAGAACCAGACCCTGGTATTGGGGCGGCTGGCGTCGATGAACGCCTGCGTGTCGCGTGCGTCGACGACATCGGTCTCGATCCCGAACTTCGGCAGCAGCGTATCGGTCAGCCAGCGACACGATCCGAACGCCGCGCGCCCGCCGACCAGATGATCGCCCGCCGACAACTGGCACAGCAACGACGCGGTCATCGCCGCCATACCGGTCGCCATCGTCCGGCACGCCTCGGCACCCTCCAGCAGGGCGATGCGCTCTTCGAGCATCTCGACGGTCGGATTCTGCAACCGCGAATAGGTCATGCCGACCTGCTCACCGGCAAAGCGCGCGGCGGCATCGCCCGCGCAATCATAGGCATAGCCGGAGGTCAGGAACAGCGCCTCCGACGTTTCGCCATATTCGCTGCGCGCGGTGCCGCCGCGCACGGCCTGCGTTGCGGGGCGCCAGTTGGCGGTGATGCTGCGGTCTTGTCCGGTCTTGCGCTTCATGCGTCGGTCTTTGCGCGCTCGTCGCCCAAATTTCCAGTGAAGATGCGGGTCGCGGGCGATGCTGGACCCAGTGGGCTCGCGACCGTATCAGGCGTCGATGCGTTCCGTTCTCAACATCCATCGCTCGATCCTCGGTCAACCCTGGCGCTGGCGGGGGCTGGAGGGCGATGTCTGCGACGAAGGTTTCGTCGCCGACGACCTCGTCACCCGTATCCTGCTGGCACGCGGTTGTCCGCGCGACGGGCTGGACGCGCACAAGACGCCGAGCATTCGCCAGTTCATGCCCGACCCGTCGATCTTCCGCGACATGGACCGCGCCGCCGACCGCCTCGCCGATGCGGTGATCGCGGGCGAGCCGGTCGCGATCTTCGGCGATTACGACGTCGACGGGGCGACGTCGGCGGCGTTGCTGGTCCGGCTGTTGCGTGATCTGGGCCTCGCCGCCCGCTCCTATATCCCCGACCGGCAGCTCGAAGGCTATGGCCCCAATGCCCCGGCGATGCTGCGACTGGCGGGCGAAGGTGCCACGCTGATCGTCACCGTCGATTGCGGGGCGCAGGCGTTCGATGCGCTCGCCGCCGCGCGCGATGCCGGGGTCGATGTGCTGGTGGTCGATCACCATCAGTGCACGACGCAATTGCCGCCCGCGCTGGCGGTGGTGAACCCCAACCGCCTCGACGAAGGCGAAGGCGCGGCGCACGGCCACCTGGCGGCGGTGGGCGTTGCGTTCCTGCTGGGCGCGGCGTTGCTGCGGACGTTGCGGGCGCGGGGCTTTTTTGCCGGCCGGGCCGAGCCGCGCCTGCTCGACCTGCTCGACCTCGTCGCGCTCGGCACCGTCGCCGATGTCGCGCAGTTGCGGGGCCTCAACCGGGCCTTCGTCGCGCAGGGGCTGAAGGTCATGGCCGGGCGGCGCAATATCGGCCTCGCCGCGCTGATCGAGGCATCTCGCCTGACTCGCGCGCCGACCTGTACCGATCTCGGCTTTGCGCTGGGGCCGCGGATCAATGCCGGCGGGCGGGTCGGCAAATCGGATCTCGGCGTCCGCCTGCTCACCACGCAGGATCCGGAGGAAGCGCGGGCGCTGGCCGTCGAACTCGACCGGCTGAACGAGGAACGCCGGCTGATCGAGGGCGATGTCCAGACGGAGGCGGACCTCGCGGCGCGGGCGCAGGACTCGCGCGGCTGCGTGGTCGTGTCAGGCCGCGGCTGGCATCCGGGCGTCATCGGCATTGTCGCCGGACGGTTGAAGGAAAAGCTCGGACGGCCGGTACTGGTCATCGCGATCGACGAACAAGGCGTCGGCAAGGGATCGGGCCGCTCGATCCCCGGCGTCGACATGGGCGCGACGATCCTTGCCGCGAAGGAACTGGGGCTGGTCGGCGCGGGCGGCGGCCATGCGGCAGCGGCGGGGGTGACGGTGGCGGAGGCGAAGATCCCCGCGCTGGCCGATTTCCTGCACGACCGCATGGCCGAGCCGGTCGAGCGCGCCCGCGAGGACCGTGCGCTGCTGGTCGACGCGGTGCTGGCCCCCGGCGGGGTCAGTCCGTCGCTGATCGAGGCGCTGGAGGCCGGCGGCCCGTACGGCATGGGCTGGCCGTCGCCGCGCGTCGCCGCCGGGCCGGTACGGATCGTGAAGGCGGACATCGTCGGCAACGGCCATGTCCGCGCGATCCTGACCGGCGACGACGGCCGCCGGTTCAAGGGGGTGGCGTTCCGTCAGGCCGAAACCGATCTCGGCGCGGCGCTGCTCGGGGCACCGCCGCACCGCAAGCTATGGCTGGCCGGCCGCGCCAAGCTCGACGACTGGGGCAGCCGCCCCGCCGCCGAACTGCACATCGACGACATGGCATGGGCGGATTGACGGAAAAATACGAAAGTGTGTTGACCGATCGCAAACCCTCCCCTAACAGCCCGTCCACGCCTTCACGGCCCCTTCGTCTAGCGGTTAGGACGCGGCCCTTTCACGGCTGAAACACGGGTTCGATTCCCGTAGGGGTCACCAGCGCCTGCCAGAATGGCGGAGTTGCGCGGTTGGCGGTTTCCATCGAAGCCCCACCCATCCAGGGGTGTAAAGGGTGCGCGCAACGCGATCCGCACGGACCTGCGATCAAACAAAATCTTGCACCGGCATTTTCCATTTCCGCCGGGCCATCCCGACAGAGTTTCAGCCATTCTTCGACGATGCGTCGAGCGAACGGTCGGGGCACGACACCCGTTCGATGATGGCGGCGAGTTCGTCCTTGCGGAACGGTTTGACCAAACGAGGCAGGGCTGCGTCCAGCCCGCAGACCTCGGCAAAGCCCGAGACGAGCAGAACCGGCATTTGCGGCGATCGACGGCGGACTTCTTGCGCCAGATCGACGCCGGTCATGCCGGGCATCAGATGGTCCGTGACGAGAAGATCGATCGGCGTTTCGTTCAGAACGCGGAGGGCCTGTTCTCCGGAGGCGGCCTCGACCACGTCGTACCCGAGGTCCGCCAGCATATCGGCGGTACTCAATCGGACCAGTTCCTCGTCATCGACCAGCAGCACGCGACCGCTGAACGACGTCGGACCATGATGGTCGGCGGCATCGACCTGCGTGGCCGCCTCGGCGCTCTGCGGCAGCCAAAGCTCCATGTTCGTGCCCATGCCGAGCCGGCTGCGGATGACGAGCGCACCACCGAGCTGTGAGGCGAGACCGTGGACCATCGAAAGGCCAAGGCCGGTTCCCTGACCGACCCCCTTGGTGGAGAAGAAAGGCTCGACGGCACGGGCCAGCGTCGCTTCGTCCATGCCGATACCGGTATCGGCAACGGACAGGCAGACATAGTTGCCGGGTGCCACCGCTGCCTCGTTTGGCCGATCCACGCGCCTTGCGCTCGCCGTGATCCGCAACGTGCCGCCTTCGGGCATTGCGTCGCGGGCATTCACGCTGAGATTGAGCAACGCCATTTCCAGCTGATTGGGATCGGCCAGCGCAGGCGGTAGATCGGGTTCGGTCGCCACGAAGACCCTGATTTGCGGACCGGTGGTACTGGAGACGAGATCGCCCATGCCCGCAACCAGTGTGGCAACATCAACCGGCACTGCCTGCAGCGGCTGGCGTCGTGCGAACGCAAGCAATCGCTGCACCAGCGTCCGCGCCCGTTCGGCCGACTGCATCGCGCCTGCGATCAGGCGCTGCTCGCGCTCGTTGCCGATCCCTTTGCGCTGAAGCATGTCGAGGCTGCCGACGATCGGCGTCAGCAGATTGTTGAAGTCGTGCGCGACGCCGCCGGTCAGCTGGCCCATCGCCTCCATCTTCTGCGCCTGCCGAAGCGCGTCCTGCGTCGCCCGCAACTCGGATTCCGATCGCAGCCGGTGCGAAACGTCATTCGCGACGTGGAAGGCGCCCATCACCCCGCCGGCTTCATCGAGAAGCGGCGTGTAGATGACTTCCCAATGCGGCTTGGCGAGGTCGGGATCACCGAACTCCTCGACCGTCATATAGCTCTCGCCGGCCAGCGCACGGGCCATGAAGCCGCGCATGACCATGGCCTGATCGGGCGGGAAGAGGTCGGGGAACACCTCGCCGATCTGAACGCGATGAGCGAAGATACGGAAGAATTCGTCGCTATGCGCCTTGTTGAAGGCGATCAGCCGGTAATCGTGATCGAAGGCGCAGATGGGCGAGACGGTCGCTTCGATGATGTCACGGTGGAACCGCAACTCCGCCGTCCGCTCGGCGACCTGGCTTTCGAGCGTATCGTTCCATTCGCGTAAGCGGTCGTCCGCCGCGCGACGTTGGGTGATGTCGAGCGACACCCCGGTCATCGCGATGGGATCGCCGTTTTCGGCATAGGCCGGCTGCGCGCGTATCTGCACCCAGCGCAGTTCCCCAGACGGCGTGATGATCCGGTATTCGATGTCGTAATCGCCGCCCGTCGCGATCGACGCGGCCACGGCGGCCTGCATCGCTTCGCTGTCGTCGGGATGCACCGCTGTGACCAATTCGGAATAGGGGAATTCGGCACCCGGATCGCGGCCGAAATTCGTGCGGCACGTCTCCGATGCCGTCAGTTCGCCGCTGACGAGGTCGAGATGCCAGGCCCCGAACCGCCCCGCCTTGAGCGCGAAATGAAGTTCGCGCTCGCGCGTGCGCGACGACGCCTCGACCGACCGGGCGGCCGCCTGGGCCAGCGCGCGTTCGATGACGAGACCCGCGGTATGGACGACGAAGTCGACGATTTCGAGGTCCGCCGGTGCCGGGTCGCGTGGCTCGCGGTGATACATGGCGAAGGTGCCGAGGATCGCCCCCGCCGCCGATCGGATCGGCGTCGACCAGCACGCGCGCAGGTCATGGGCCAGCGCGAGATCGCGAAAATCCACCCAGAGCGGGTCGGTGGCGATATCAGTGACGAAGACGGGTTCGCCACGATCGATGGCGCTGCCGCACGACCCGACCGCCGGGCCGACCGCGATGCCGTCGACCGCTTCGTTATAGGCGGCCGGGAGGCTTGGCCCGGCACCATGACGCAGGGTTTCGCCATCCTCGCTGAGCAGCAGCACCGACCCCAGCACGCCCGAAGTCGATAGCCGCTCGACCTGCGCGATGATCGCATCCAGCGTGTCGCCAAGCGGTTCGTTGCGGACGATCCGTTCGAGGATGTCGCTCTGTGCGGCTGCCAGCGCGGCGGCACGGTCCCGCGCCTCGATCAGGCGGACATTCTGGATCGCGACCGTCGCCAGCTTCGCAAGGCCCTCGAGCCGCCCGATCGTCCCGGCATCCGCAGCATTCACTTCCGACCAGTACGCGCCGAGCGCCGCGATCGGCTCGGGCTGGCCGATCGGAGCGATGGCGAGGCTGCGCACGAACGTGCTGCTGTAGAGGTCCTGCGGCACCCGCGCGTCGGCTCGGATATCGGCGATGGCGATCGTCTCGCTCGACCGCATCGCCGTGCCGGAAATGCAATCCGCCGACTGGAACCGGCGACCGCGCCACAGCGGCCCGATCGCGTCCTCGGCAATGTAATGGCACTGGTCGCGGTCGCGAATGATGACGGCGATCCCGTCCGCATCGACTACTGCCCGCGCGGTTCGGCGCAGCACATCCACGACTTCATCGACCGAATGCGCGCCAGCCAAGGCCGCACTGGCGGCGATCAGCAGCGATGCAGGGTCCGGGCCGTTCGAAGCAGGGTTATCGTACACACGCCTTCCTTAGCCGCTGTGCCGGCGCAACCCTATCTGATATTTCGCGAATAGACGCGGTACGATCGCCATGATGCCGGCCGTTCTGCATCGCTTCCGGCCAAGCAGGACGTCGATGCCATCATCCGGTAGCCGTCGCCTCTTCAGATCAGGGCGACGACGACAAACCTGACGACAAATATTTCTGGTTCGCTATTCGGGTACGAGGTGGAATGCCAACCGCGCCAGACCGGTGCGGCATCGCGTTCACCATCGAGCAGGACGGAAACGGCGACATGAAGTCTGGTTCGGGATGTTTCGCCGGCGGCGGGATGATGGGGGAGCGGATACGGACGCATCCCTGGGAAAATAGCTCGCTCGGTGCTTACGCGACATGGCCGCACAGTCTGCGAACCGCGGTCGGCATGATGGCCTCGTCCGGCCATGCGATGTGCATCCTGGGGGGACCGGAGCGGGTGCTCCTGTACAACGATGCCTATGCCCCGCTGCTGGGTGCGCGACATCCCGACGCGCTCGGCCGGCCCACTGCCGACGTGTGGCCGGAAATCTGGAATGAACTGAAGCCTTTGGTGGATGCCACCTTTGCCGGCGAATCCTGCGTCTTTCGCGATCAGCCGCTGACGATGACGCGCAACGGTTTCGCCGAACAGACATGGTGGGATTTCGCCTATTCGCCGATTCACGGCGAAGACGGCGAGGTCGTCGGGCTGCTCAACGTGACCTCGGACAGCACCTCGCGAGTCATCGCGCAGCGCGAGCGGGACGCTGCGTTGAAAGACCTGACCACGAGCGAGGCGTTCATTCGCAGCGTGTTCGCCAGCTCGACCGACTGCATCAAGATCCTCGATCTCGATGGCCGCCTGACCTTCATGACCGAAGGCGGCCAGCGGGTGATGGAGGTGTCGGACTTCAACGCGATCGTCGGCTGTCCTTGGCCCGACTTCTGGCGCGGTGCCGGCAACGATGCGGCGGTCGCCGCGCTGGAGGCGGCCCGTCGGGGGGAAGCGCGCAGTTTCATGGGGCAGGCCGACACGATGGCCGGCACGCCCAAATGGTGGCATGTCGCCGTCAGCCCGATCCCAGGGGCGGACGGACAGCCCGAGCGCATCCTGTCGGTATCGCGCGACATCAGCGATCTTCGCGCGAGCGAGGAGGAGCGCGACCGCTTCGTCCGGCTGGTGGAAAACAGCAACGACTTCGTCGGCATGGCATGGGCCGATGGCAGAGTCTTCTACCTGAACGATGCGGCGCGGCGGATGGTCGGCGTCGGCGATGCGGACGCCACCGATTTCACGATCGCCGACTTCTTCGCGCCCGATGAAGCCGCGAGAGTGATCGACGTGGCCTTACCGGCGGTCGCGCGGGACGGGCACTGGAGCGGCGAGATCGCATTGCGCGACTTCCGGACCGGGGAGGCCATTCCGGCGCTTTATTCGGTGTTCGCGATCACCGACGCGAATGGTGCGATGGTCGGCTATGGTACGGTCACCCGCGACTTCCGCGACCGCAAGCGCGCCGAGGACGATCTGGCGATGATGAACGGCGAACTGGCGCATCGCCTCAAGAATGTCCTCGCGATCGTGCAGTCGATCGCCAGCCAGACGCTGCGCAATGCCCGCGATACCGAAACCGCGAGCCGGGATCTCACATCCCGCCTCGCGGCACTCGGTGCGGCGACCGACGTGCTGGTCAGCAAATCGTGGCGCTCGGCCGATCTGAAGCAGTTGATCGAGCGGACCCTGGCCCCGCACGCCGCATTGGGCGACCGGATCCGGGTCGATGGTCCGCGCGTGACGCTGAAACCGGAAGTGTCGGTCGCGTTCGTCCTCGCCCTGCACGAACTGGCCACCAACGCCGTGAAATACGGCTCGCTCTCCAATGATGACGGTTCGGTGTCGCTGTCGTGGGATATCGATGGCAGCGACGAGGACGCGAACTTTTCGATGCGCTGGGAGGAACGCGGTGGCCCCGAAGTTTCGTTGCCGCAGCGCAAGGGGTTCGGCAGCACGCTGATCGAACGATCGCTCCGCTCCTATTTTCGGGGGCAGGCCGCAACCGAATACCGCCCGGAAGGATTGGTATTTCAATTACATGCCCGGCTTGGTGATGCCGCGCTCGTGACCGGGAACTAAGCGTGGGCCAGCATCTGCCGATCGGCACGAAAACCATACTCATCGTCGAGGACGAGGCATTGATCCGCTTCGACCTCGTGGACTTCTTTGAAGATGCGGGCTGGCGGGTCTTCGACGCTGAGCACGCGGATGCCGCGATCGACATCCTCGACCGCCATCAGGAAATCGGCGTGGTGCTGACCGACGTGCAGATGCCCGGATCGATGGACGGGCTGAAGCTTGCACATCATGTCCGCAATCGCTTCCCCCCAACGATGCTGTTCGTCGTCTCCGGGCACGTCCGCATCCCCGAAGACCAGCTGCCACTTCAGGCTACGTTCCTGCGGAAACCGTTCGATCCGAACCGGCTGCTGGAGCAGATAGAAGGGGATCGCGGTTAGCTTTTCCGGAACGTGATCCCCGCCCCGGCTGTGGCACCGGGACGACGCCATCCTCCGGTTACATCGTTACGGACGCCGTTCGGGAACGTTGCCCTTTCCGTTGCTCGATCGGCAGCAGCCGACGACCAGTCAGGTCGTCGCCGCCCAGCCAAGGCGAAGCGCACCGCCGGGACTGCCGGCCACCGCAATACCCCCACGGTCGACGATCCCCCGTGCAACCGCGCGACGCTGGCTGGCGCTACCGCCCTCGACCGATATCTCCCGCGCCAACCGGGCCGAGCCCCATGCCGCCACATCGAGCGCGACGCTGTCGATCACGCCCGCATCGATCGCCACGGTCGGTAACGGGGTATCCGGCGGCGGGGCGAGCCGTACCTGCCATGCCGCGAGCGTCCGCCCGGCGCGGGCCTCCAGCGCCCGGTACCCGGCCATGCCGAGGCCCGGCAGCGTTGCGGCAACGGCCTCGATCGCGCGGCTCGCCGGATTGACCAGCGCCGACGCGGCGTCACTGCCCGCGATCAGCGCAAGGTCGGCGAGCGCACGCTGCCGGTCGCGGTCGGGATCGGGCGTCGACGTTCCGGCACGGGCGATCTGCGCTGCCTCGACGCCGCCCGCGTCGGGGTCGACCCGCAACTGGTCGACGTGCAGGTCGATCCGTCGCCCCAGACGTTGTTGCAGATCGGCGGCGAGGACGCGATCGGCCTGCGGGTCGACCTTCGGGGTCAGCACGACCGCGCGGACCCGGATCGGGGTCGCGGCATAGTCGATGTCGAGCTGTCCCAGTCGTGACGCGTCGGGAAACCGGTCACGGATCGTATCGCGGACCTGCCGCTGTGCGACGGCTTCGAACGCGATCTGGCGCAGGCCGGTACCCAGCGGAACCGACAGGACGCCCAGCGCGACGACGAACAACAGCAACTGCCAACCGGTATGCTGCGGCGACAAATGGCTGCCGAACCCATAGACGCGCGCGACCAGCGCAGCGGTCAGGGCGATGGTGATGGCGTTGGTCAGGAACAGCAACAGCGCCCCGGAGAACACCGTCCAGTTCCATGTCGCGATGCCGAAACCGACGACCGCCAGCGGCGGCATCAGCGCAATGGCGATCGCGACACCGACCACCGTGCCGCCCCGGCCACGGATGAGTGCATAGGCGCCCGCGACGGCCGACAACAGTGCGACGAGCAGGTCGAACAGGGTCGGACGGGTCCGCCCGGCGATCTCGCTGGTGATCGTCTGGATCGGGGACAGGCTGACCAGCACCACCGACAGCGCCACCGCGATCGCCGCACCCGCGGCCAGCGCGATCGCCGCCCGCCGGATTTCGCGGGTGTCGAGCGTGGCGATCCCGAACCCCAGGCCGATGATCGGCATCATGAGCGGTGACAACAGCATCGCGCCGATCAACACCGCGACCGACGGCATCAACAGGCCCAGCAGCGAGATCGCCGCCGATATCACGATCAGGAACGCGTATCGCCCCGTCCAGCCGGAATCCTCGGCGATCTGGCGCAGCACCGCGTCGTGATCCACGCCGCCGACCACCCACATCGACCACCAGCGGCGTGCCCTGCCCCGACCGTCCATCGCCGTTGCCGTCATCCCGTCCGTTCTCCCGCCCGCTCGATCCATACCCATGCAACGTGCGATGCGGCATAACGTCGCACGGGCTATCCCGGTCGAACAGGAGCGGCGTCGTTGCGCTCAGCGTCCGTCCAGCGTCAGCAACGCGACGCCCTGCCGGGGTAGCTGGACGGTGATCGACCGCCCGCCCCGGCCGTTGGCGCTCGACGACACCGCCTCTTCCTGCATCTTCGAGGCGGATTCCAACCGGGCATATTGCTTTTCATCGGGCGACTGCGGCGAACCCATTCGCTGCCACGCGGTGAAGGCGTTGGCGTGGCTGCCATCGACCCGCCACAACCGTACCGGTCCCGCCTTCGCACCGGCGATGTCGAGCTTCACCTGCGCGACCGGACCTGCGACGTCGTCGTCGTGATAATGCCATAGCAGCACCGCGATCCGCCCGTCGGGCGTCCGCGTCGCCAGCGTGCCGATATCGGCCTGCCCGCGTACCCCGTCCTTGACGACCGCATCCAGCGGCACCTGCGCGCTGCTGGTCGCGGCGATGCGTTCCGGACCCATCTTTGCGAACATGCGGAAAATGTTGAGCACCGGCAGGTCGACCCCGTTGGTCGACAATTGTCGATACCCGGCGAACCACGGTTGATCCTCGAATTCGAACGACCAGGACAGGATGCCGTCGATATTCACCTTCCGCCTGGCGGCAAGGTCCCAGATGCGCGCGAAGCTGGCGGCGGTGTAGCTCGAATACATCGTGCCGTTGCGATAGGCGTTTTGCGGTCCCGGACAGGCGGCGCATCCCTCCGGATCGCTTTCGCCGATCACGATCGGTTTGGCGGCCAGTGTCGGGAAACCGGCGACCTTGGCAAAGCCCCGATCGACGTTGCGCAAATGGGTCGACAGCCCCATGCGGACATGGCCGTCGACGAAGCTCGGCGCGCCCTTGGCATGGAAGGACAGGAAATCGGTCGGAGTCCCGGTCCGGCCGGTGACGTAATTCCGGCCGGAGGCGACGTGGCGCAAGAAGCCGTCCATGAACTCGCCCGCCACCGCGACATCGGGGCCGCCGACTTTCGCAGTCGGCAGTGCGCGCCGGACGGCGTCGATCGCGAAGTCGTGGAGCTTGTTGAATTCCTCCGGCGACGCCTGCCAGTAGAATTTCGAATCCGGTTCGTTCCAGACTTCGAAATACCAGCGGTTCACCTCATCCGCGCCATACCGTTCGACGTTATGCCGGGTCCATTGATAGACCAGTTCGGCCCATTTGTCGTAACCGTCCGGCGGATAGGTCCATCCGGTCGCGATCAGCCGATAATCGAACCCCGGTCGCCAGCTATGCTGGTAGGGCGTGCCCTTCGGCGCGGTCGACAATGCCTCGGGCATGAACCCGATCTGGAGATAGGGGCGGACGCCGCGCGCCAGATAGGTGTCGATGATGTTGTCCACGATCGTCCAGTCATAGACCGGCTTGCCGTCCGGCCCTTCGGTATAGGCGTTGGTGCTGCCCCATTTGAACGCTGCCGTGCCGTCGCCGGTGCTGAGCAGGTTGTGCGCCCGGAAGAACACCTCGCCGCGCTTCAGGTCGCCCAGTTCGACCAGCAATTTGCGCCCGTCCTTCATCGTTGCGTAATTGGGCTCGTCCGCGCCGAAGAAACGCCACGCCGGCGGCAGCGGCCCCAGGGACTTGCGGGCGTCGACGGTGACCGAAACGTCGCGGACCGGCACGGGCGCAGTGGCGTCCGCCGGTAGCGGCTGCGCCATGGCGACCGTGGCGGACAGCCCTGCTGCGGCCAAAGCCGTCGGTGCGACGAAACGGATCATGGCCCTCTCCCCTGTACGATTTCGCGCGACCCGTCTCTTGCGGGCTTTGCTTCAAGTTACCTTTACTCCTACAAGGATCTGCATGACCGCAAGTCCAAAGTGCGAAACGCATTGATCGGGATCGCGACGTAGGTCGTTGACTTTGAACGGGCTACGTCGCCCTCTTCGTTCCGGCGCGGTCGTGCCCGCTCCCTTGTTCGAAAGGCGATTTGTGCTGCGATTTTCCCTGCTATGCCTCGGCACCGCGCTGTTGACCGGTTGCGGCGCTACGGACTCCGTCCAGAATGCGACCGCCTCGACGCCCCCCGCGGCCGCGCCGGTCAATTATGGCGGGTCGACGCCGGCCACGACGAAGCCGTTCAAGACCAGCACCGTCGCGACGTTCGACAATCCATGGGCGCTGGCGTTCCTGCCCGATCAGCGGATGCTGGTCACCGAAAAACCCGGTCGGCTCTGGCTGGTAACCGCGGCGGGTGCCAAGGCTCCGGTCGCCGGCGTGCCGAAGGTCCATTTCGAGGGACAGGGCGGACTGTTGTTCGTCGCGACCTCGCCGACCTTCGCACAGAACCGGCAGGTCTATCTGACCTATTCCGAACCGGGCGAAGGCGGCGACGGATTGGCGCTGGCGCGGGCGACGCTGGACGTGACCGGCGCGCAGCCGGCGTTGCGCGACGTGCAGGTGCTGTGGCGACAATTGCCGCGCGGGGCCGGCGGGCAGTTCGGCGGCTATATCGCCTTCTCGCCGGACGGGCAGTATCTGTTCCTGACCTCGGGCGAGCGGCAGCGTTTCACCCCGGCGCAGGACCCCGATCAGGCGCTGGGCAAAATCCTGCGCCTGACGCTGGACGGCAAGCCGGCCCCGGGCAACCCGCTGGTGGGCAAGGCTGGCGCGACGACGATCGGCATCATCGATCCGCCCGAAAACACCGGGGCGGCGGCAAAGGCGGCGGTGCGCAAGGCGCAGATGCCGGCCCCCAATCTGACGCCCGCCGAAACATGGTCGACCGGCCATCGCAATCCCTATGGTCTCGCCTTCGACGCGCAGGGGCGGTTGTGGGAGACGGAGATGGGACCGCAGGGCGGCGACGAGCTGAACCTGATCGACGCCGGCGGCAATTACGGCTGGCCGGTGGTGTCCTATGGCAAGAATTACGACGATACGCCGATCGCCTCGCCCGCCGGCAACGGCAAGTTCCACCAGCCCGCGCTCTACTGGACGCCGGTGATCGCGCCGGCCGGGCTCGCATTCTACGACGGTGCCATGTTTCCGCAGTGGCGCGGCTCCGCCTTTGTCGGCGGGCTGGCCGCGACCGCGCTGGTCCGGATCGCGTTCGACGGCAAGACCGCGCGCGAGGCGGAACGCTGGGACATGGGCGCGCGCATCCGGGCGGTCATGGCGGGGCCGGACGGCGCGCTATGGCTGCTGGAGGATGGAAACGACGGACGTCTGCTCCGGCTGACCTCGCCACGGGCGGGCTGACGCCGGACGTTCCCGCAACAGCCGAGATCCGTTCAGCCGCGGGTGGTTCGCGACGCCTGCGCCGTGCTGATGCTGGCGAGCATCGTTTCATATTGATCGGTGTTGAAGCCGGCGGCGAAGAATGCCGCGAGTTCGTGGACCGGCACGGCATAGCCGCGGTGCCAGCTGAGCACCGCCATGCGGCGCAGCGCCTCCAGCTTCGGGTCCGCCAGATTGGGATCGCGGCGGCGGGTACCGAAGACGCGGCCAAGCGCGATCGACAGCGGCGACGGTTCGCGCAGCGACGCCATCCGGTCGCGTTGCGCCAGGGCAACGACCGACCATTCCAGCGCGGTCAGGCCGGTGGGAGCCGGTTCGACGGCGACGGGTGGGGCAATGGCAGGTGCGGCGGCGGGGGTGGCGAACAGCGTGTCGCCGGAGAAATCGACATAGGCCATGAGAAATCCTCCCTTGGGTTCAAAGGCATCCAGCAGCGGGCGCACGGGGGCGACCGCCAAAGCCCCCCTTTCGGAGCCGAGACGCTGGTGCGGGGACGCAGATCGCCGACGCCTGCGACGCGGAGGTCGAGCGGAAGCAGTCTGCGGGTGGTAAAGTTGATGAAGGTTACACGTACCGCCGAATTATGGGGCGGTCACGACGCGACGTCAGGTTCGGGCATAGCGGCATCCTTGCGAGCGCCGGGACATCGGTGCGATGCCCTCTTCTATACTGATCGGTATATTAAGCGCCGATCGGTCCGTCAACGCCTTTTGTACCGGTCGGTAGAATAATTCTACCGGCCCGGCCACATCAACAGGCTGGTGTCGACGATCCGTTCGAGGTCGGCGCGGGTCGCGCCCGATCCCGCCTGTACCGCCATCCCCTGCACGATCGCGTAGAGATAGTTGGTCAGCCCATCGATATCGACGTGACCGGGCAGGTCGCCGTCGCGCTTGGCCTGTTCGAATCGCTCGACCAACGCAGCCTGTGACGATGCGCGGCGCTGCATCACGTCGGCCTTGATCGACGCCGCTTCGGCACCGCACGCGGTCGCGCTGATGACGCCGAGGCACCCTTTCGGATCGCAACTGCTCATCTGCGCATCGATCGCGCCGCGCATCAGCCGTTCGGCGACGGCACGCGCGGTCGGCTGTCGCAGCGCCTCGCGCATATATTCCAGCTTTTCGGATTCGTAGAGTTCGAGCGCCTTGTGGAACAACGCTTCCTTGTTGCCGAATGCCGCGTACAGGCTGGGTTTGGTGATCCCCATCGCCTCGGTCAGGTCGCTCATCGAAGCGCCTTCATACCCCTTCGACCAGAAGACGCCGAGCGCGGCCGCCAGCGCCTTGTCGACGCAGAATTCGCGGGGCCGGCCCTTGGCGGCAATCGTCAACGTCTTTTCCATAACGGACGGTACATATTCTATTCGCGCCGTTGCGCAAGGGCAGGATGCCGGATGGGGGCGGCCATATCGGCTTGCGGACCCCTGGAATCCCGATCGACGTGTGCGGACAAACCACCGGCGATCGGCGATCCGCCATGGACCGTCAGCGGCGCCCCGGACGGGGCGCCGCCGATCGTCAGGCCGTCTCGATCCCCCGCGCCCGGTCGAGGGTGACGCGGTGGCGGGCGACGACCTGCCGATCGAACGGTTTGGCCATGACCGTCGACACCGCGACATGCTCCGCGACGGCGGCATCGGGGGTGAGCGTCAGCAGCGTATAGCCCTTGCGATCCTGATCGCAGAACACGACCTCCCGGTTCGCCTCGGCGATATAGTCGCCGAGGCCCGGCAGCACCGCGCCGAACGATGGGCTGGTGATCGCGGTGCAGCCGAATTCCGCCGCGGCCAGCCGACCGCCATCGTCGTACAGATCGTTCGACCATGCGGCATGGCTGTCGCCCGCCAGCACGATCGGCCGGCTGCCCGCCCGCCGGAACGACTGGTACAGCCGCTCGCGCGCCGGCGGATAGCCATCCCACGAATCAAGGTTGAACGGCGCGCCCGCACGATAGCTCGCGATCGCTGCCGTCATCCGCGCCCGCCAAGGTTCGGACAGCTTCGCCATCGTCGCCGCGAACCGTCCGGCCCCCATCAGCTTCGGCAGGTCCGGTCCGGCGACCCGCGCCATCACCACCTGATTGCCGAGCAACTGCCACGGCTTGCCGGCCCGGACCGACCGGGCGAGCGTCTCCTCCAGCCAGCGTTGCTGGGTCGCACCCAGCAATTCGCGGTCGGGACGGGCGCGCGCGGCCAGCACCGTCGCGACCTCGTCGGGTTCGCGCGTGTCGCCCTTGAACGCCACCTGCTGCGACCGGGCGAGCAACCGCGTTTCGACCATTGCCAGCGTGGCGAGGTCGCCGAATTCGAAGCTGCGATAGATCGCCTCGCGCCCCAGTCCGCGGCGCGATTCGCGGATCGGCATCCATTCGAAATAGGCCTGCATCGCCGCCGCCTTGCGCGCGCCCCAGTCGCCTTCGGTCGCGGGATCGTGGTTTTCGGCACCACCGACCCAGCCGTCATTGGCTACTTCGTGATCGTCCCACACGCAGATGAAGGCGGCACGGGCATGGGCCGCCTGCATATCGGGATCATGCTTCACTTGCGCATGGCGGCGACGATAATCGTCGAGCGTCAGGATCTCATGCGACGGATCGGGCAACCGGTCGAGCTTGCGCCCGATGTCCGCGCCATAGCCGTCCGCGCCATATTCATAGATATAGTCGCCGAGATGGACGACCGCGTCGAGCCGCGGCAGCGCCGCCATGTCGGCATAGGCGTTGAACAGCCCGCCCGGATATAGCTGACACGACGCCACCGCGATCGTCAGCCGCTCGACGCGCCCTTTGGGCAGCGTCCGGAACCGCCCGACCGGCGAACGCACCCCGTCCGGAGCGGCGAACCAGAACCAATAATCGCGCCCCGGTGCCAGCCCAGACACCTCGACCTTCGCCGTATGGTCGGCCGCCGCCCGCGCAGTGACCTTGCCCGACCGGAGGGGTTTTGCATCGGGGCCGTCGGCGACATGCCATTCCAGCGCCGCGTCGCCTGCCCCGTCCGCGACCGTGGCGCGGGTCCACAATACCGCGCCGTCCGCCGCCGGATCGCCACTGGCGATGCCATGGTCGAACCGCGCCGTGCGCGCGGTCGCCGCCGTGGCGAACCCCGGCAGGGCCAGTCCCGCGCCGCTGCCCAGCAGTGCCAGCGCCCCGCGCCGTCCGATCGTCGTCATGTGAAGGTTCCTGTTCGTAAAGGGGATCAGAAGCGCGCGGTGAGTTGCGCGCCGTAGAGGCGCGGTTCACCGGGGATGAAGGTTGGAATACCGAAGCCGCCGCCGGTATTGCCGGCGTCGGGCAGATCGGCGGCGTCGAAGTTCGATCTCGGGGCAGCGAGAGCGGGGTCGATGCCGGTCCGTTCGCCTGGCACGGCTTTGGCCGGCGTGGCTGCGCCGGCGAAGGCAGTGCCTGCGCCGGTCAGCGAGCCGAAGACCGGCAGGCGCGCGTCGAGTGAGCCAAGCGAAACCGAAACCATGGATGCCCCTGTTGAAGTCGGCAGACCCTTGGCGACGGTTGATGAAGCTCCAGCGACGTCGGCGTGACGCGGGTGTTACAGATGCCGGTTTAGCGCGTTCTCGCGATAGGCGAAGTAGCGGAAATCGGCGGGCGTGCCCTGCCCCGACATATCCTGACACGCCATGCCGACGAACGTGCCGGTGAAGTTCGGCAGGCCGGTGATCGTTGCTTCGTCGGACAGGAGGCTGGCGTCGAACACGTCGTCCAGCCATTGCCAGTCGGCCAGTCCCGTCGCGCGGAAGGCGAAGCGCAGCGTTTCGTGGTCGACCTCGGCACGCAGTTCGATCGGGCCGGCGGGTATGGCGATCGGCACGGAGGTGCGGCTGCGGCCCTCGCCGATCGGTTCGACTGACAGGACCTGCAACCGGCGCTGTCCGGCATCGTCGGCGGTCAGGTGCAGGAAATGGAATTTGGTCGAGTTGTAGTAGCAGACCAGCCCGGCCGCCTGCTGAAAATCGGTCGGGGTGAAGTCGACCTCGGTCTCGGCGGTGTAGCAGAATGCCTGTTGCCGGCGGGCGACCAGCGCCTGTTCGAAATGGCTGCCGATCGTTTCGCGGCCGTGGAGGCGGAGGTGGCCGGGCCGTTCGGTCAGGCTGAACAGGCGGTCGGGATAGGGGGTGCGCAGCCACTGGAACGGTTCGGGCAGGTCCGGGCCGTCGAACCTATCGCACCGGTCGATGGCGGGCGCTTCGGTTGCGACGCCCGGCACCGCCGCCTCTGGCAGCGCGGGACGCAGCCAGCCGTCCGCGCCCCATGTCATCGGCTGGATCGCCGTTTCGCGGCCCAGCACGCAGCGGTCGCTATCGGGCAGCGGACGGCCGCATAGATAGGCGAGCCATGTCTCGCCCGCCGGTGTCTCGACCAGATCGCCATGACCGGTGCGTTGCAGCGGCAGGTCGGGCCGGCCGCGCGCGGTCAGGACCGGGCCGTCGGGATGGACGTCATAGGGGCCGAACAGGTCGCGCGAACGGGCCATGACCACCGCATGGTTCCGTTCGGTACCGCCTTCGGCGACCAGCAGGTGATACCAGCCGTCCCGTTGGTAGAGGTGCGGCCCTTCGGTAAAGCCGAGCGATGTCCCTGCGAAGATGGTGCGGCGTTCGCCGGTCAACCGCCCGGTGGCGAGGTCCATCTGCTGCACCACGATGCCGGCGAAGCGTTTGCGGTCGGGGCGGTGATCCCACAGCATGTTGAGCAGCCAGCTGCGCCCGTCGTCGTCATGGAACAGGGCGGGGTCGAAGCCGCTGCTGTTCAGATGCACCGGATCGGACCAGTCGCCGTCGATCCGGTCGCTCCACGCCCAGTAATTGTGGAAATCGCGCAGCGACGCGCCCTTCGCGCCGTCGACGGTGGTGCGGCCGTATCGCTTCACGTCGGTGAAGATCAGGTGGAAGCGGCCGTCGGCATAGCTGAGGTCGGGTGCCCAGACGCCGCAGGAATCGGGGTTGCCGCGCATGTCGAGCTGGCCGGGGCGGCGCAGCGGCCGGGCGACGAGCCGCCAGTTGGCGAGGTCGCGCGAATGATGGATCTGCACGCCCGGAAACCATTCGAAGGTCGAGGTGGCGATATAATAATCCTCGCCGGCGCGGACGATCGACGGGTCGGGATTGAACCCGCGCAGGATGGGATTGCGGATGGTCATACGGACTTTCGTATCAGGGTCCACAGCAGCGCGGCACCGACCAGGTCGAGCAGCCCGAGCAGGACGAAGAAGGGTTGATAGCCGACGCTGTCGACCATCGAACCCAGCACCAGCGTGAAGATCAGCACGCCGAGATTGGCGGCGGTGCCCGATACGCCGGTGGCGGTCGCCACCTGATCCTGCGGGAACAGGTCCGATGTCATGGTGATGACGGTCACCGACAACGTCTGGTGCGCGAACCCGCCGAGACAGAGCAGCGCGACCGCCGCCAACGGGCTGCCGACCGTGCCGACGAACATCATGCCGGTCATCAACACCGCGCCCAGCGTGAACGCCCAGCGGCGGGCATCGATCAGGTCGACCCCGCGCCGCTGCAACCATGCGACGACCGCCGGACCGAACAGGCAGCCGAGATCGGCGGCGAGGAACGGCAGCCATGCGAACATCGCGATCTGCGTCAGGTCGAACTGCCGTACCTGCACCAGATACAGCGGCATCCACAGCGACAGCATTCCCCATACCGGGTCCGCGAGAAAGCGCGCGGCAGCGATCGTCCACAGGTTGCGCCGGCGCAGCAGGTCGCGCAGCGGCGGGCGGCGGCGCTGTTGCGCCAGTGCCGGCTCCTGTCCGCCGAGGATCAGATCGCGTTCCTCCGCCGATACCGCGCGATGCTGGCGCGGCGGGGCATACCATGCCAGCCATGCGCAGACCCAGACCAGCCCTAGCCCACCGGCGACGAAGAACGCCGCCCGCCAGCTATGGTTGAACACCGCCCATGCGACGAGGACCGGTGCCAGCACCGCGCCGAACGACGCGCCGATCTGATAGATGCCGCCCGCCAAGCCGCGTTCGCGTGCGGGAAACCATTCGGCGACGACCTTCATCCCCGCCGGCTGCGCCGATCCCTCGACCAGGCCCAGCGCACCGCGCAGCGCGGCGAAGCCGAACCATCCCGCCGCCAGCCCATGGCCCATGGTGATGAGCGACCAGACCGCGACGAACAGGGTGAAGCCGATCTTCAACCCGATCAGGTCGAGCAGATAGCCCGCCACCGGCTGGAACATGATCCCGAACTGGAACGCACCGGTGATCCACGAATATTGCGCGGACGATATCCCCTGTTCGGTCATGATCGCGGGTGCGGCGACGCCGAGGATGCTGCGGGTCAGGTAATTGATGACCATCGCGCCGACGAACAGCGCGATGATGGTCCAGCGCACCGATTTGAATCGCGCCAACTTACCCCTCCCGGTAACGTTACCATCTTTTCGTAGGCGCTTCCGGTCGGGTTGCGCAAGCCCGATATCGGCCCTTGCCGGGCGTGGTCCGGCACCGATACGGTGCGTCGATAGACGACCGCGTATCGCGCCGCGTCGATCGGCCATCGCCATCCGCAATCCATCGTAGAGAAACGCTTGACCCACCCCCCTCGCCGACGTCGCAGCGTCACGATCATCGATGTCGCGAAACACGCCGGGGTGTCGCCGATGTCGGTGTCGCGGGTCATCAACGGCGACAGCGGCGTGCGCAAGGAGACGCGCGCGATCGTCGACGATGCGATCCGCGCGCTGAACTACACCCCCAATCTGATGGCGCGCAGTCTGGTGACGTTGCAGGAGATCCGCATCGGCGTGATCTATTCCAACCCCAGCGCCGCGTTCATGAGCGATTTCCTCGCCGGCGTTTTCGAGGAGGCATCGAACCGCGCGGCGCAGTTGATCCTGCTGAAGGGGCAGGCCGGCGGCGCGCCGACCGCCGACGCGGTCGGGCGGTTGCTCGGCTCCGGGATCGGCGGCGTGATCCTGGCCCCACCGCTTGGCGAGGCAGTAGGCTTGCGCAGGATGCTGCATGATGCCGCATTGCCGGTGGCGGTGGTCGGCGCGGTCGCCAGCGACGCGATCTCGGTCGGGATCGACGATCATGGCGCAGCGCGCGACATGACGCGTCACCTGATCGCGCTGGGCCACCGCCGGATCGGCTTCGTTGTCGGCAATCGCGGGCAGCAGGCGAGCATTGCCCGGCTCGACGGGTTCCGCGCCGCCATCGCCGATGCGGGCGACGTCACGGCGACGATCGTGCATGGCGATTTCAGCTATGCATCGGGCCTGATCGCGGGCGAGCAACTGCTAGGGTCGGACGATCGCCCGACGGCCATCTTCGCCAGCAACGACGACATGGCGGCGGCGGTGGTTTCGGTCGCGCACCGCCGCCACCTCGACATCCCTGCCGATCTGACCGTCACCGGTTTCGACGACAGCACGGCAGCGGTCACGCTGTGGCCGCCGCTCACCACGATCCGGCAACCGGTACAACAGCTTGCCGCCGAGGCGCTGCAACTGCTGATCCGCGAGATGCGCACCGGTATGCCGCTGCCCGCCGGGGAACGGTTGCGCGTGCTCGAGCACGTCCTGGTCGAACGCCAGTCGACAGCCCCGCCACCCGGCTGAGGTCGGGCGGCGTCAACCGCCATGCCACGCTGCCAGCAACGACCGAACCGGCGTGTCGCCGGCGAAGACTACCGTCACGTCCAGTACAAGACCCGCGCCGCCGGCAGCGTCGTGGCGATCGCTTCGGCAAAAAAGTCCCGCAGCGCCCGCATCGTTTCCGCGTCGTACACCTGCTTCTCGCCGCCGAACTTCGTCCGCTTCGTGGTCCGGTTCGCCAACCCCATGTCGAGCGACGATCCGGGATACCAGCGGTCCAGCACCGCTTTCGAACCGGCGGTGAAGCGATGGGTGATGAGTTCGATCGTCAGGTCGAGATCGGGCACCGCCCCCAGCGCGGCCGCCGCGTCGGCCAGCAACGCCCCATAGGCCTCGCGCCACCCTTCGGCCGCGATGATCGGTGCGATCGTGAGGCCAACCGGATATCCGGCCATCGCCATCCGCGCCAACCCCGCCAGCCGCGCGGCGACCGGATCGGTGCCCCCTTCGAACCGGGCAAAGGCCCGCGGGTTGATCGAGGCGCGCATCCGCGTTCGACCGCGATGGTTCAGGTCGATCAACGGATCGACGCCGGCGAACTTGGTCGTGAAGCGCAGTTGCACCGGCGCATCCCACCGGCCGAACCACGCGATCGTCGCCGACAAGGCACCGGTGATCGGTTCCAGCGCGAGCGGGTCGGTATAACAGGACGCCTCAAACGTCGTGCCCTCCCCGGCGCGATCGCGCTGACGCGACGTCACGCTGCCCTGCCCCAGATAATCGGGCAGTCCGCCCAGTATCTCATCGAGATTGGCATAGACCCGCGTGATCGGCGGCCCCTTCAGCGAGCCGGCAAGATAGCAATAGCCGCAATGTGCCGGACACCCCTCCGCCAGATCGACCCGCCAGTCGGCACTGGGCGCAATCGGTTGCAGCCGGCGCTTGGACGGCGGCGCGACCACTACCGCCAGCGTCGCCTTCGCCGCGGCATAGGCGCGACGTGGATCGTCGGGCAGGTCGAGCGCGAGCCGGTCGCCGGGCAGCAGCACGACCTCCACCCCCTGCGCCGCCGCGCGGTCGGCGATGGCGCGGCCATGGGCGAACGCCATCGACGATCGGGTGACGAGCAACCGGCGCGGTCGCCATGCCATTGGTGCCTGTAACGGCGGGAGGGGGACGACAGCCATCGCCCCCAAACGATCCACACCGGCAGACGGTCCGGCGCGATCCCCTTGCCGTGCGCCGTTACGGGGCCGAGCGGAAGCGAACGATACAGCTGTCCCACGGGGCCAGCACCATCGCGCCCTGCCCGGTGCCGGCGGCACAGATGCGTTCGCCATAGGTCGGCGCGGGCCCCGCCCAGCCGCCCGGAGCCGCCGTCCGCGCCGTCGCGCTGATGTTGGCCATCACCAGCGCGCCGCTGCCGTCGGGATTGACGCGGGCAAAGGCGAAGACGGCCGGATCGCCGCTTTCGAGCGGAACATAGCGGCCGGTGCGGAAGGTCGGATCGGTACGGCGCAGTCCGGTCAGGCGGCGATACCAGTGGAGCAGCGACTGCGGATCGCGCTCCTCGGCCGCGACGTTGCGCGTCCGATAGCCTTGCGCGGCCGGCAGCCATGGCGTGCCGGTGGTGAAACCGGCGGCCGGCGCGGCACTCCACTGCATCGGCGTCCGCGCCCGGTCGCGTTCGTCGGTGCGCGGGCGTTTCGGCCCGATCGGTGCCTGCGCCAGCGTCGCCTTGTCAGCGTCGCCCATGCCGATCTCCTCGCCGTAATAGAGCAGCGCGACACCCGGATTGAGCAGGGTCAGCGCCGCCGACAGCTTGGCGATCCGGTCGTTGTTCACCCCGTCGCCGAACTCGCTCCACTGGCGCGACTGGTCGTGGTTGCTGAAGAATTCGACCGGCGTCAGCCCGTCGAGCTTGGTCGCGGCCTCGTCATAGCGGCGCTTCAGTTCGCCGGCGTCCAGTTTGGTGATGTTGCCGACGAGGAAGTTCATCGGCAGGTGGATCTCGTCCTTGTCCTTCCCATACACGGCGCGCAGCTGTTCGATCGACCGGGTCGAGGATTCGCCCAGCAGGATCGGATTGCCGGGATAGGAATCGACGACCTTGCGCATCTCGCGCAGCACCTGATTGGTGCCGGGCAATTGCGAGTTGTACGGTTTCAGCCAGACCGGATCGGCGGCGGGGTTCGGGTCCTGCGGCCAGTTGCTGTCCTCGAACAGATAGGGCGTCGCATCGAGACGGAAGCCCGACGCGCCATGGTCCAGCCAGAAGCGCACGACGTCGAACATCGCCTGCTTCAGCTGCGGATTCGACCAGTTCAGATCGGGCTGCTGCGACAGGAAGATATGGTAATACCATTGCTTGGGGGTCGGGTCCCATGTCCAGCTGGGGCCGCCGAAGATCGATTTCCAGTTGGTCGGCGGCTTGTCCGGCGTACCGTCGCGCCAGACATACCAGTCGGCCTTGGCATTCGTGCGCGAGCTGCGTGATTCCTTGAACCACGCATGTTCTGCCGAACTGTGGTTGACGACCAGATCGACCAGCACCCGGATGCCGCGCTTGCGGGCTTCGGCGACCAGCATGTCCCAGTCCGCCATGGTGCCATATTGCGGATCGATCGCGGTGTAATCGGACACGTCATAGCCGAAATCGGCGTTCGGCGATTTGAAGAACGGCGTGATCCAGATCGCGTCGAGTCCCAGCGACTGGAGGTAATCGAGCCGCGACGTGATGCCGCGCAGATCGCCGATGCCGTCGCCGTTGCTGTCCTGAAAACTGCGCGGGTAGATTTCGTAGATCGTCGCGTGCTGCCACCATGGCTCGGCCGTCGGTGCGGTCGTGGCCGTAGCGGATACCGCCGGCGGTTCCTGTGCCGACACGCCGGTCGACGGCAGAACCGTCGCCGCAAGCAACGCCGCGACGCTTATGCTGTTGCGCATATTATTTCCTCTCCTCGTTACCCGACGGATACAGTGTGCAATCGATTGCTGCAACCGGTGTTATACGCGTGACGTATTTGCAACAGCTACACAAGGTTACGAATACGTATGCGTAAATCCGTGATTGCAAACGATTGCGGTATTGCATATCCGATCCGGAACGCGGGAAGTCGCCTTGGCAAAAGACCGCATAAAAAAGACGTCAGGAGAGGATTACAGATGACTTCACGGCATACGCTTGCTTGCTCGACCGCCGCGCTCGCGCTGCTGGTGGCGACGCCCTCGCTGGCGCAGACCGCCGGCACCACGGTCGTCCCGCCGGTCGATCCCGCCGCACCGGTGACGCAGCCCCCGATCGGCGCGCAAACCGACCCCGCTGCCGTGACGGAGGAAGCACCGTCGGAGGACATCGTCGTCACCGGCCTGCGCGCCAGCCTCGAACGCGCCCAGTCGCTCAAGCGCAACAACAGCTCGGTCGTCGAAGCAATCTCGGCCGAGGATATCGGCAAGCTGCCGCAATCGAGCGTTGCCGACTCGCTCGGCCGCCTTGCCGGTCTGGCGGGGGAGCGCCGGTCGGGCCGCATCAGCGGCATCTCGGTCCGCGGCTTCCGTGAAGACTTTGTCGGCACCACGCTGAACGGCCGCGAGCTGATCGGCATCGGCGACAATCGCGGCGTCGAATACGACCTGTACCCCGCCGAAATCGTCAGCGCCGCCGTCGTCTACAAGACGCCCGACGCCGCACTGACCGCGATGGGCGTCGGCGGCACCGTCGACATCCGCACCGTCCGCCCGCTGGAGCGCAAGCGCGCGCTGATCGCCAATGGCAGCTTCGAACAGAATGGCCAGCCGTCGCGCAACCCCGATTTCAGCAACCGCGGCTATCGCTTCGCCCTGTCGTACAGCGACAAGTTCGCCGACGACACGATCGGCGTCGCGCTGACCGCTGCCACCACGTCTTCGCCGGTGCAGAATGAATTTTCCAGCGTCTGGGGCTATGACGACGGCGCGATCACGTCCGGTCCGAATGCCGGCAAGCAGGTCGTGTCGGGGTACGAAGCGGCGGCGCGCTCGCGCGTCCTGAAGCGCAATACTGTGGCCGGCGTCGTCCAGTGGCGCCCGGACGAAAAGTTCACCGCCACCGTCGACGCGCTTTATATCGATTTCGCCGACACCGGCATTTCGCGTGGCTTCATCGAACAGCTGCCGGTCGCCGCCGACGGCAGCGGCGTGCTGAGCGCCGATGGCGATCTGGTCACCTCGGCCCGGACCAGCGGCTATAATTCGGTGTTGCGCAGCGATCCGCTCGACAAGCAGGGCAATCTGTTCGTCGTCGGCGGTAATTTCGACTATGCCGCGACCGACAATCTCGACCTGAAGTTCGACGTGTCGCACTCGACCAGCAGCAAGAACGACACCCGTGGCGAAAGCTATTCGGGCCTCGGCCGTGCCGGTTTGCGCTCGCAGGGGCCGAACACGATCCGCGAATGGACCTATACCGATCGCGGGCTGATGTTCGCGAACAACAGCCAGTCGTTCGACAATTATGCCGCGGTCAAGCTGGCCGGACCGCAGTCATGGGGCGGCAGCCTCGCGCCGATCACCGAACTCGACACCGCCGCCGCCCGTGCCGCCGGCATCGGCTTCGCACAGGCGCAGGACGGCTTCGTCAACTCGGCGCTGTTCGACGAATATCTGAACTCGGCGCGGATCGATGCGACCTATCGCTTCGACGACAGCTTCCTGAAATCGATCAATATCGCGCTGCGCTATTCGGATCATGAGAAGTCCAAGACCAATCAGGGCTTCTTCCTCACCGCCGAAACCTATCCGTCCGATGGCCCGATTCCGGAAGACGCCCGTCGCGGCGTCGCCGATCTGGGTTGGGCCGGTCTGGGCAACGTCGTCGCCTATGACGCGCTGGGGCTGATCAACAGCAGCTTCTATCGCCGCTGGGATGCCGGCGCGCTGGAACCCGATCGTCTGGGCGATACCTATTCGATCCGCGAGAAAGTGTGGCAGCCTTCGATCAAGGCCGATTTCGAGCTGCAGACCGACTTCGCCCGCGTGTTTGGTAACGTCGGCGTGCAGGGCCTGATTACCGATCAGCGCGGGACCGGCTTCACCTCGCTGATCGCGTCGAACCTGCGGGTGCAGGCGACGCCGATTTCCGACGGGGCGAAATATACCCGCATCCTGCCGAGCATGAACGTGAACTTCGATCTGGGCAGCGGCCACACCCTGCGCTTCGCGGCATCGAAGGTCGTCAGCCGGCCGCGCATCGACTTCCTGAACCCCGGCTCGTCGGTCAAATTCCGCAACAATGTCGCCGAAGTGACCAGCACCGATCCCGAACGCGGGCCATGGCTGTCGACCGGCGGCAATGCCCGGCTGCGCCCGTACGAGGCCAATCAAGCCGATCTGTCCTATGAATATTATTTCGCCAGCGACGGCTTCGTGTCGGTCTCGACCTTCTACAAGAAGTTGACCAACTGGAACGTCCAGAACAGCACGATCCGCGACTACACCGAATTCTACATTCCCGGCTATCACCGCGCGGTCAGCAGCGACGGTCAGACGGTCTTCACCCCCGCCACCTTCCTCGGCGTGGATACGACCTATACCGGCGGGCTGAAGGGCGATGTGAAGGGTGTGGAGGTGCAGGGATCGGTGCCGCTGCGGTTGCTGACCGGGGCGCTGGACGGGTTCGGCCTTACCGGGTCGGCGGCATTTACCGATGGTCAGCTGGACAATGGCAGCGACATTCCGGGCCTGTCGGCGCGGGTGTTCCAGGGCACGGCCTATTTCGAGAAATACGGCTTCTCGGCGCGGGTATCGGCGAACAACCGGTCGAGCTGGCTGTCGGAGGATCGCGGCGGCAGCAATACGCTGGGGCCACTCAACCGCGCCGGGCAGACGCTGGTCGATGCGCAGATCGGCTACGACTTTGCCGGATCGGGCGTCCGCTATCTCGAAGGGCTGCGGATTTCGCTGCAGGCGATGAACCTGACCAACGAACGCGACACCTATCGCGACTCGGGGACCGGTCTGTTCCTGCGCAACGAACAGTTCGGGCGCAACTTCATGGCGAACCTGACCTACGCCATCTTTTAAGCACGGTTCGCGACAATATTCTCGCCGGCGGCGTCCGGCGGGGATAGGTCGTGCCGGCACGAAGGAGAGACGCATGGCCGCTGCGATCAACGGGGTCGTCATCGTCGGCGGCGGGACAGCGGGCTGGATGACGGCGGCGCTGCTCGCCAAGGTCATCGGCCCGCAGGTCCGCATCACACTGATCGAATCCGACGAGATCGGCATCATCGGCGTGGGCGAGGCGACGATTCCGCCGATCCAGCACGTCAACGCGGTGCTGGGCATCGACGAAGCCGAATTCCTGCGCGAGACCCGCGCGACGATCAAACTTGCCATCCGCTTCGACGATTGGGGCGCGATCGGGGAATCCTATTACCATACGTTCGGCGCGGCGGGGCGCAACACCGCTTTCTGCTCGTTCCACCATTATTGGAACCGGGCGAAGCGCGCCGGTATCGCCGGCGATTACTGGGACTATGACCTCAACTATCTGTGCGCGCGCGAGGGCAAGTTCGCCAGGATCCAGGTCGACGACCCGCTCTGGCACCTGCCCTATGCCTATCATTTCGATTCCGGCCTCTACGGCCAATATCTGCGCCGCTACAGCGAAGCGCGCGGCGTCGAGCGGATCGAGGGGCTGGTCGAACAGGTCGCGCGCGATGGGGAAAGCGGCAACGTCACCGCCCTGATCATGCGCGACGGCCGTGAGATTACCGGCGATCTCTTCATCGACTGTTCGGGCGGGCGCGGGCTGCTGATCCAGCGGCAGTTGAATGTCGGCTATGAGGATTGGGGCCATTGGCTGCCCTGCGACCGCGCCATGGCGGTACCGACCGCGCGTCACGACGACACGCCGCCCTATACCCGCTCGACCGCCCGCAGTGCCGGTTGGCAATGGCGTATTCCGTTGCAACACCGGGTCGGCAACGGGCTGGTCTATAGCAGCCGCCACCTGACCGACGATCAGGCCGCCGACCTGCTGCTTGGCAATCTCGATGGCGAGGTGTTGGCCGAACCGCGCATCATCCCGTTCCGAACCGGCCGCGCCCGCCGGCAATGGGACCATAATGTCGTCGCGATCGGGCTGTCGAGCGGGTTCCTCGAACCGCTGGAATCGACCAGCATCTATCTGATCCAGTCGGCGATCGTCCGGCTGCTCCACCTGTTCCCCCATGCCGGCTTCGACGACCGCCAGATCGCCGAATATAATCGCCAGTCGCGGATCGAGTTCGAAACGGTGCGCGACTTCATCATCCTTCATTACCACGCGACCCGGCGCGACGATTCCGACTTCTGGCGGCATGTCCGGACCATGGCCCTGCCCGACCGGCTGGCGGACAAGATCGCGTTGTTCCGCGCGACCGGCACGTTGACGCAGGACCCGCTCGACATCTTCATGGAACCGTCCTGGGTACAGGTGCTGATGGGGCAAGGCATCGAGCCGGCCGACTATCACCCGCTGGCCGACGGACCGACCGATGCCGAACTGGCCGAGCAACTGCGGCAGCTGGCCGCGATGAAGCGCGAACCGGTGCCCAATATGCCCGCCCATGATCGCTGGCTGAGCGGGTTCGGCGGGGCGGCCGGGTGAGCCCGAGCATCGTCATCCTGGGCGGCGGCACGGCGGGGTGGATCGCCGCGCACCTGTTTGAGCGCGCATGGCCCGATGCGGCGATCACCGTCGTCGAATCGCCCGAGATCGGCACGATCGGCGTCGGCGAGGGGTCGACGCCCTCGCTCAAGCGTTTCTTCGAGATCATCGGCGCGGCGGAGGCCGACTGGATGCCGCGCTGTGGCGCGACCTACAAGGCCGGTATCCGCTTCGTCGACTGGAGCCCCGCCGCCCCGTGGCGCGACTATCGCCACCCGTTCACGACGCAGATCGACGTCCATACCGAGGACGCGTTCGTCCTCAATTGCCGCAACCGGCGCCTCGGCCATGACGTACCGGTCAGGCCCGACGACTTCCTGCTGAACGGCGTGCTGTCGGCCAAGGGCCTCGCGCCGGTCGCGCCGCCGAACTTCCCGTTCCGCATCGAATATGGCTATCACTTCGATGCCGGCCTGCTCGGCCAGTATCTGCGCGAGCTGGCGGTCGCGCGCGGTGTCGTCCATCGCCCCGCCAAGGTGACCGAGGTCCGACGCGCCGAAAATGGCGACATCGCCGCACTGGTGACCGACCGCGAAGAGACGATCGCCGGCGACATCTTCGTCGATTGCAGCGGCTTCAACGGTCTGCTGATCGAACGCACGCTCGGCGTCCCGTTCCACAGCTTCAAGGACCATCTGTTCAACGACGCGGCCGTCGTCCTGCCGACCGAGATGACCGGCCGGCCACCGGTCGAAACCGTCGCCACCGCGCTGTCGAACGGCTGGTGCTGGTCGATCCCGCTCCGGCATCGCGTCGGCAACGGTTATGTCTATGCCCGCGATTGCCAGTCGTCCGACGCCGCCGAGACCGAATTGCGCCGGACGCTGGGGGTCGGTGACGAAGTAGCGGCGCGTCACCTCACCTTCCGTGTCGGACAGGTCGCGCGCCATTGGGAGCGCAACTGCGTCGCGGTCGGCCTGTCGCAGGGGTTCGTCGAACCGTTGGAGGCGACCGCGCTGCATCTGGTGCTCGGCACCGTCGAACAGTTCATCCGCCATTATCGCGACGGCGGCTGCACCGACCGGCACCGCGCCGCGTTCAACACGGTAGCGGCCGAGCGGATGGACGGCGTGCGCGACTATATCGTGGCGCATTACAAGCTGAACACCCGCACCGACACCGACTATTGGCGCGCCAACGCCGCGAACGAGGCGCTACCCGATCCGCTGCTCCACATCCTCGACCGCTGGTTCCGGCGCGGCGACATCGCCGAGGAACTGGCACGTCAGGGACAGCGCAGCCATTTCGGCAACTTGTCATGGCATTGCCTGCTCGCCGGCTATGGCGCGTTCCCAGCGGTCAGCGAGGCGCGACGCGACGACATGGACTTCTACGCCGCGCGAACGGTCAGCGCGTTTCTCGAAGGGTGCAGCCTGAACTTCGCCCAAGCCTGACCTAGGGCCGATCGACATTCAATAAGGTTTCGACTTCTCCCCTCCCTGACAAGAGCGTCGGGCCGGTCATGCCCCCGGCATGACCTAAACAGTGCGGCGCACAGTTTACCCGACGCTGGTCGGGGGTGGGTTGGCCAGCGAGGGATCGACTCGCCAGCCACAGACCGACCCACCCCCAGCCCCTCCCTTGTCAGGGAGGGGAGCAGTTCACCGACTGACGGATGAATGTCGATCTGTCCTAGCGCCCCGCCTGCATCTCGGCGACGACGGCTTCGAGCTGCCGGTCGAGTTTGCGGTTGTTATATTCCGCCACGACCTTGGCGAACGCGGCACGACGCAGCGCCACCACATCGACCTCCCCGCGCGCGATCCGGTCGAGCGTCGCGGCGATGCCGTCGCCGTCGCGCTCGTCGACCAGCAGCCCGCAGACGCCATCCTCGATCAGTTCGGGAATGCCGCTGTGCCGCGTGGCGAGGACGAGGACGCCGTTGGCCATCGCCTCCATCAGCGACACCGGAATGCCCTCCATATCGCCATTGGCGGCGGTGACAGATGGCAGCAGGAACACGTCCGACTGTTCCAGTTCGGCAAACACCCGTCCGTGCGGCTGCGGCCCGAGAAACGCGATCGCATCGCCCGACGGCAGTGCTGTCGCCTGCAATTCCTGTTCCAGCGGCCCGGTGCCGATCACCTGATAGCGGATATCGGCCTTCGCCTTGGCGACGCCGTCGATCGCATAGGCGATGCCCTTCTTTTCGACCAGCCGCGCGACGCTCAGCACCCGCAGCGGCGACTGGATCGGCGCGTCGAACGACGGCATCGCCGCCTCGTCGATATCGACCCCCATCCGCAAAACGGTGATCCGGGCATCGTCGGCACCCCAGCCCATCAGCCGTTCCCGCCACAAATTGCTGATCGGCAGCAGCCGTTCGGTCCGCGCGAACAATTGCTGGTAGAACGGCTTCATCTGCTGAATGAGCGCGATCTCGGTGATGTCCAGCCCGTGGAAGATCGTGGCGATCGGCCCGTCGATGACGCCTGCCGACCGCAGGAACTCGGCGCGTACGCCCGGCGGGCCGAAATGCGCGATGATCGCGTCATAGCTACCCAGATGCCGCCCGATCGTCCCCGCCAGATCGGCGAGCGGCGCGTTGTAGCCGCCCTTCGCCGCCTTGATCGCGCAGATCAGCGTGGTGCGGAAACGACTGCCGAGGATCGCCGTTGCCCCCCGCCCGATCCGTTGCGCAATCGAGCGATGCGGATCGCGCGCGGTGCGGATCGCGCGCAACTGCACCTTTCCCGCCAGCGGATCGGCCACGTCGGGATGATATTTTCCGGTCACGACGGTCACTTCGTGGCCGAGATCGATCATGCCCCGGATCTGGCGGATCACGAAGGTTTCGGACAGCACCGGATAGGCGGCGAGGAAGAAGGCGATACGCATCGGCTGGGCCATGGTCAGCCGACCAGCGACCGCAGCTTGCGCGCGATCCGCCGCGCGATGCCCGGCCGTTCGACCGGTGCCGGCGCGGCGCTGGTCGGCGGTGGCATGGTCGCGGCCAGTGCCTGTGCGCGCTCCGGATCGGTCTTCGCCAGCAGATGCAGCGCCAGCGACGGGATCAGGACGTCGCGCCGTTTGAACGCGCCGGTGACGTGATAGATATAGGTATCGTCGTCATCGCTCAGATACGGCGTCGCATCGGTCATGTCGGCCCATTCGCCGGCGGGCAGCGTCGACGCCGGCAGCCGGTTGAACGCCTTGGGCAGGATCGTCAGCGGCACCTTGGCACTGTTGAGCAGATAATAAGTCAGGGTCTGGTGCGGATAGGCCGCGAACAGCATCTCCCGTGCCGCCAGGATGCGTTCGGGCGAAATGGCATCGGCCATCCCCCGCGTATAGAGCATGACTCCCGAGTTCATGTAATGCTCGGGAGTATAGGGAATTTCCGGCTCGCCGCGTGCCTTCAGATATTTGCGGATTTCCTTGAAGCTCAGCTCGGCATGGGCATGGCTGGTCTCGGTCAGGCCGACCGCGCCTGGTTCGATGAAGTCGAACACGTTGGGCGCATCGTGCTTCACGCAGCAGGAATCGTCGACGACCAGCACGCGGTCATATCCCTCGATCGCCAGCAGGCGCCACGGCAGGAACGCCTTCAGCGCATATACCCGCTTATGGGCGCGGCCGGGGCTGTCGGGCAGCGCCGGCAGCGGAAAGTCCTCGTCCGACGGTTCTTCGGTCTGCAGGATGAAGGTTGCCCCGCACCGCTTCGCATAGTCGCGGAACAGTTCGGAGGTGACGCGCGACCATGGCCGTGCGCCGATCGCGATCATCAAAATGGCAAGCCGCTCGTTCGATCCAGCCACACTCATGGTCGAACACCTCCCTTTTTAGTTCCGATCCCGACCAGCCCCCCGGCACGGTACGGAGCGAACCGACAATTCATGCTGCAAGTGCGAACCAATGGAGCAAGCGCGAACCGATGCCAAGCCAAATCCAGCCACCCGCTGGTACAGCCAAGACGCGCACAGGAATATAGCGAAATGCAGCCCAAGGTGCCGGCGGATCGGGAAACTATCGGGGGGCGCGGCGCAAAGCCCTTTCGCTGCGGTGCGTGGTAGGCTAGGCGACGAAGCATGCAAGCCGTTTCCGTCGTGACACCTACGCACTTGCGTTCCCACCTGTTGCGCGAATCGATCGCCAGCGTTGCGGCCCAGACGATGCAGCCGACAGAGCTGCTCGTCGTGGATGATGCGAACGATCCGGCGACGCAGGCGGTGGTTGCCGAGGCCGATGCCCGGTTTCCTTTTGCAGTGCGGTATATCGCGAACGATGCGGGCGGCGTCTGCCATTCGCGTAACAAGGGCGCGCAGGCGGCCACCGGCCAGTGGGTCGGCTTTCTCGACGACGATGATCTCTGGCATCCGCCCTTTCTCGAACGGCTGGTCGGGCTGGGCGAACAGAAGCGGGTCGGCCTCGTGATCAGCGGCCTGTTGCACCATGAGGACGAACATAGCGTCAAGCCGCGCGCGCAGCTGACCGGCCTGACCGCGGATACCGCGCTGCTGCAGAACGGGTCGATGACGGGCAGCAACTTCGTGATCGATCGGGCCGCCTATGCCCGGGTCGGCGGGTTCGATCCGGCGGTGACGGTGTTCAACGACTGGGACTTCTTCGTCCGCCTGCTCGACGCGGGCGTCACCTATGCCGTAGATCCCGAACCGCTGGCCGAATGGCGTTTCCATCCCGGCGATCGCATCGCCACGCCGTCGCTGCGCCGGGCGGCAGGCATCGGCTTCTTCCTCGACCGGCATGGCAAGCGCATGTCGAAACAGGTGTGGCGCGATCTGGAAACGACGATGCTCGGCATCCGTCGTATCCATACGAAGAGCCGGTTCGAAAAACTGATACTGAGCGCGCAGCTGGTGCGCGCGCACGGGCCGGTACGCTATCTGAAGCGCATCCTGCACCGCTGACGCATAGTGCCGGACGACCGACGATCGGGTCGCCGGCCCGGATTACGATGAAAGTGAGACAGACTGGTGGATATCGCTGAAGCCAAACGGCGGGCTCAGGTCGGGCCGAAAGCCTTGCTGGCGCGGCGCGCCTTCACGCTGACGATCTCGCTGGTATCGACGTTCACTATCGCCCGGCTGGTGTCGCCGACCGACTATGGTCTGGCGAACATGTCGCTCATCATGCTCGCCTTCGCGGTCACGCTGCGCGATTTCGGCATGACCAACGCGTTGATGCGCAAGGGCAGCATCAGCCAGGCGGAAATGAGCTTCGTCTTCTGGTTCAATTCGACGACCACCGTGCTGCTGACCGTCGCGATCGGGATCGCATCGCCGTGGATCGCCGAATTCTACGGCCAGCCGATCATCGTCTGGACCATCCTGGCGTCGCTGGTCGGGTTCCTGTTCAGCGGGATCGCGTCGCAGTACAAGGCGATGCTGTCGCGCAACCTGCAATTCAAACGCCTCGCGCTGATCGATTCCGCATCGCTGTTCATCGGCTTCCTGTCGACGCTGGTGCTCGCCTATCTCTACCGCAACGTCTGGGCGATCGTGCTGGGCAACGTCGCGCAGCTGGTCAGCGGCGCGATCATGTATGTCGGCAGCAACCGGTGGAAGCCCGATCGTCCGGCCAGGCCCGACAATCTGCGCGAGTTGCTGGCATTCGGTGCCAATACCTCGATCTATTCGCTGGCGCTGTTCGCTGCCGGCAACGCCGCCCCGATCATCATCGGCCGGTTTCTGGGGGCAGCACCGCTCGGCCAGTTCAACCGGGCCCAGGCGCTGTTCCAGATCCCGACGCTCAACATCGTGCAGCCGATCGCACAGGCCACCCTGCCCTTCCTCGCCCGGATGCGCCCGCATCCCGACGAATATCGCACCGCCTATCTGGGGCTCGTCCGGCGGCTGTGTACCTTCCTGATCCCGGCATCGGCGGCGCTGTGCATCGTCGCGGTGCCGCTGGTCCGCACGCTGCTCGGCGACCGCTGGCATGATGCCGGGCTGGTGCTGGCGCTGCTCGCCCCGTCGCTGGCGGCGGTCGGGTTCGGCTATGCCGCCGGCGACCTGTTCGTGTCGCAGAACCGGTCGAGCGAGCTTCGGACGCTGGGCGTGGTCGACATGATGGTGCGCATCGTCGCCATCCTGATCGGCGTGCAGTTCGGCATCGCCGGCGCGGCGGTCGGGTTCAGCGTGGCGTCGATCTTCATGGCGTTCGTCCGCGTCTTCGCATCGGGCCGGACCGGGCCGGTCGGCGGCCGGGACCAGCTTCGCTCCGGCCTGCCGGGCCTGTTGCTCGGCATCGTCGCCGCGACCGGGGCGGCGCTTGGCCTGCTACTGTCCTATCAGTTCCTGTGGTCCGATGCGGTCACGTCGATCGTCGGCTTTGCGGTCGGCGGCGTCTGCACGCTGACGTTTGGCCTGATCGTCCGGCCGACGCGTGTCGCGCTGATCGATCTGTTCGATGCGATCGGGCTGGGCAAGATCGTGACGCTGACCGGTCTGCGGCGGTTCGCGGTGAAGTAACAGCCCCCGCGGCCCAAGGAGAACCGGACCATGAAGATCGCCCCGCTCCTCCTCGCGCTGTCGATATCGGCCATACCGGCCGCCGCGGCACCACGCCGCGACAGCCATGCGTTTCTGGAGCAGGGCCGGTGGTGGGGCGTGAACGTCAGCGGTCTGGAGTTCAAGGAATCGCTGCCGGTCAGGCCGCAGGACATCGATTTCTACGCCGATGCCGGTGCGAAAAGCATCCGCCTGCCCGTCAAGCGCGCCCGGCTCGACACACCGGAAACGCTAGCGGCGCTCGATGCGCTGATCAGGCGCGGGACGGCACGCGGCATGTTGATGGTCATCGACGAACACAGCTATGGCAATATCGGCGACCCGGAGATCCGCGACTTCTGGCTGCGGATGGGACGCCGGTATCGCGGCCAGCCGCTGGTCGCGTTCGACCTGCAAAACGAACCGAAGGGCGGGACATGGGTTAGCTGGGGCCCCGACGCCCGCGACCTGATCCATGCACTGCGCAAGGCGGGGGTCGACAACCAGCTGATCCTCGAATGGCGCGGATGGTCGGGGTTCGGCCGGGCCGATCGCGGCGAGCCGCCGAAACGGGCCTGCGAAAGCGCTCTGTGCAGCCTGAACCGCGGCGGTATCTTCACGCTGGCCGATCTCGACCCGCTGAAGCGTACCTGGCTGTCGCCGCACCGCTACTTCAATCGTGGCGGCTCCGGCGCGACGCCGGAATGCCGCCCCTATCCGGCGACCGGGCCACTCGGCAATTCCGTGAAGGCGGCGCGTAAGCTCGGCATGCGGCTGTATGTCGGCGAATTCGCGTTCGGCCGGGCCAAGACGGTGCCGAAGACGTGTCAGGCGATGGTCGACGACATCGTCACCTTCTTCCGCGCCACGCCGGAAGTGGTCGGAGGCGCGGCATGGGGCTGGGGTCCGCGCTGGTCGAAAACCTATCTGTTCCGGGGCGAGAGCATCGGCGACCGTGCGAAAAGCTGGGACACCGAAAATGGCTGGCTGATCCGCTCGCTCTGGGCGAAATAGCGCGCTGTCCGCCAGGCGGGACACAGCATCGTCAGCGTATTCACGGCCGCTCCCGATTGATCAACCGTTAGCGATGCGGCGCGACGGGTCGGCATCGCGCATCGCCGCGCGGCGGATTGCCGCTGCCAGCGTATCGGGTGCGCTGGGCTTCGGACACACCATCGCCTGCGGATAGCGTTGCCGCAGATCGGCATCGTCGGCATGACCCGAATGGAAGATCAGCGGTACCCCGGCGGCGTGGAGCCGGTCGGCCGCCTCGAACACCGTACCATCGGCCAGACGGACATCGAGCACCGCAGCGGCGAATGCGGCGTTGAAGCGATCGACCGCCTCCTGCGCCTCGACCAGCGTCATGCACGGCCCTTCGACCGCGAAACCCGCCGCTTCGATCGTCGCCTGTACGTCCAGCGCGATGAACAGCTCGTCTTCGACGAGCAGGACCGGATCAGTCATGCAGCAACACTGCGGTCGGCAGGCGGATTTCCAGCCGGAACACCCCATCCTCGACCATGTTGTGCATCGTGCCGCGAAGCTGCCGCACGCTCGTTTCGACCAGCACGGACCCGAAACCGCGCTTGCCCACTGCCGGCTTTTCGATGCCGTCCGCTTCCTCGGTCCATGTCAGTTCTATTCCCCCGTCCCCAACCCGCCACCGGACCCGAAGGCCCCGTAGGCCGTCGCTGCCCAACGCCCCATATTTCACCGAATTGGTTGCCCATTCGTGTAGAACGAGCGCCAGCGGCGAAAGGCAATTACGATTGAGTGCAACGACCGGACCATCGATTTCGATCCGTGCATGATCGCGATACGGCGCAAGGGTCGTTTCGACGATGTCGTCCAGCCCCACCGCCTGCGGCTGACCCGCCGGCGACGCCAGCGAATGCGCCGACCCCAGCGCCGCGATCCGGCGACGGATATCGTCCGCAAAGCCCGGCACGTCGTCATAACTGCGCGACGCGATCGTGATCATGCCCGCGATGACCGCGAACAGGTTCTTCACCCGGTGGTTCATCTCGCGCAGCATCAGTTCGCGCGTTTCGGCGACGACATATTCGGGCGTCACGTCGATCGACACCCCGACCAGCCGTTTCGGCGCGCTGCCAGCGACGATCCGCCCGAACCCCTTTACCCAGCGCGTCTCCCCATCGGGCCCACGGACGCGAAAGGTCGCCTCGTAATCGCCGCTGCGTTCGATCGCGCGGCGCAGCGCCGCCTCGACGTTGCTCCGGTCGTCCGCGTCGATCCGGTCGAGCAGCGTCGCGATATCGTCGGCATCGTCGTCGTTCAGCGAGAACAGGGCGCGCTCGACCGGATCGAGCACCAGTTCGCCGGTTTCGGGCGCATATTCCCACACGCCGATGCCCGCCGCCTTGATCGCGATGTCGAGCCGCTCGCGCTCGGCGGCCAGTTGCCGTTCCAGCGTCAGCGCATCGGTGATGTCGGTCAGCACCAGCGTGGCACCATCGACGGCACCGCTCTGTTTGCGATAGGGCAGGACGCGCATCGAGAAGACGTGCTGGCCATCGACGGTGTGGACCCGCCGCTGACGAGGCGCGGCACCGCCAACGACCGCGCGGGCATCGTCGAAATGATCGGACCCCTGCAACCGGCTGGCGACGTCGGTCAACGGCCGGCCGCGATCGGTGGGTTTCAACGGGAAGATCGTCGTCGCCGCGTCGGTGTAGCTGCGGACCTTCATCTCGGCGTCGAGCACCACTACCGCGAGTTCGGTCGATTCGAAGAAGTTGCGCAGGTCGGAATTGGCGACGGTAAGCTGGTCGACCTTGCTCTTCAATTCGTCGTTGACGGTCGACAGTTCCTCGTTTGTCGACTGAAGTTCCTCGTTCATCGACATCATTTCTTCGTTCGAGCTTTTCAGCTCCTCGTTCGCCGTCTCCAGTTCCTCGATCGCCGAGCGCAGGCGGTGGCGGGTGAGGCGCAGATCGTCCTCCAGCGCCTCCATATGGTCCTGCCCCGCCTCCAGATCGCGCAGGTCGTCACCATCGGCCGGGCGGAACGAACCGGTTTCGCGGAACACGAACAACAGCGTACCGTCGCCCAGCGGGTCGCAAATCACCTCGATCGGCTGCGTCCCGTAATCGGTCTCGACGTCGACATCGCGCGCGACCGTGCGCCGCTTTTCGTCTCGCGCCTGCCGCAACAGCGGGCCGATGACGGTGCGCAATCCCGGCCGCGCCAGATTGACGGCGCTGCTGCCCCCGGTTCGCGTCACCGGAAATTCGAAATAGCGGCTAAGCTTGCCATAGGCCGACACAATGCCCCCGTCCTGATCGACGATCAGGCTGGGCGGTGCATAGCGTTCGACCATGCGCCGGATCGCGGTCGCCTCGCTGCCCAGCGACCGGCTGTCGGTCCGGTCGCCGCGTTCGCGCCGGACGACGGGTGGATAGGTGTTGGCCGGCAGGTCGATGGGATAGCTGGTCGCGCCCGCTGTGCGGACGAACACCCGCGCCGATGGATCGACCGCCTGGAACAGATGTTCGAACCGGCCGACGCTTTCCGATGGCCCGAGGAACAGATAGCCGCTCTCGCGCAACGCGAAGTGGAACAGTGGCACGACCGATTGCTGCAGCCGATCGTCGAAATAGATCAGCAGGTTGCGACACGACACCAGGTCGATCCGCGAAAACGGCGGGTCCTTGACCAGGCTGTGGTTGGAAAACCGGATCATGTCGCGGATTTCCGGTGTGATCGAGAACCGGTCCGTATGCGGCACCGTGTAGCGTTCGCGCAGCGCCGGCGGCAGGTCGACCAGTGCCGAGATCGGATAATTGCCTGTACGGGCGATGCCCAGCATCTGTTCGTCGATATCGGTCGCGAAGATCTGCACCGCCAGCGGCTGGCCGCTCGCGCGGGCGGCCTCGGCGAACAGCATCGCGATGGTATAGGCTTCCTCACCGCTCGAACAGCCAGGGACCCAGACGCGCAGATCCTCGTCGCCCGGACGCTGCGCCATCAATGGTTCGATGACGCGCACCCGCAATTGCTCGAACGCTTCGGGATCGCGGAAGAAGCGGGTGACGTTGATCAGCAGATCGCGGAACAGCGCCTCGCATTCGCCGGCATCGCCGCGCACCCGCGACAGATACGCACGCCCGGTATCGATGCCCAGCACATGCATCCGCCGTTCGACCCGGCGGACGAAAGTCGATCGCTTATACCCCGAAAAGTCATGGCCGATCGTCGATCGCAGTACCCGGCACAGTTCGTCGACATGATCGGCGACGACACCGGCCTCGCGCTCGGCCGGATCGCTGCGCCGCCGCTGGAAAAAGCGTTGCAGGCATTCGAGGATCTCGCCCGGCGGCCGGACGAAATCGGTCATGCCGGTGCCCACCGCCGACAGCGGCATTCCGTCGTACCGCGCGCTTTCGGGCTGTTGCACGACGCAGACGCCGCCATTTTCCTTGATCGCGCGCAGCCCGGTGGTGCCATCGGCACCGGTGCCCGACAGGATCACGCAGGCGGCGTTCGATTGCTGGTCGCTGGCCAGCGACAGGAAGAAATCGTCGATCGGCCGGCGAAGCCCGCGCGGCTGCTGGAATTCGGTCAGCTCCAGCACGCCGTCACGCACGGCAAGGCCCCGGCCGGGCGGAATGATGTAGACGGTATCGGCCTCGATCCGTTCGCCGCCCGCACTTTGCAGCACCGGCAGCACGGTGGTGCGGTCGAGCAGTTGCGCCAGCATGCTTTCGTGATTGGGGTCGAGGTGCTGGACGATGACGAAGGCAAGCCCGGTCGGCAGCGTCGCCGGAGCCAGCATCTCGCGCAGGGCCTCCAGCCCGCCGGCCGACGCACCGATGCCGACGATCGGCACCGCCGTCTGCGGCGCGGCATCGGGCCGCGACGTCGTCACATCATGCACCGGGGGCGGACTCCAGATCGGCGAGCATCATTTTCGCCTGTGCCACGATCGCGGCGCTGTTGGCGATGGTCAGCAACGTACCCTCGATCACGATTCCGGCATCGCCCGCGATCGGGACCAGCTTGCCCAGCGTCGCGCGCAGTTGCTCGTCATACTCGGCCAGCAATTCGGGCTGCGACCGGCTGACGTCGAATTGCGACGCGAAGACGAAATCGCACCGCCCGTCGATCCCGCGCAACCGCGACATATATAACAGGTTGACGAATGGCCGCCCATCCTTGCGGAAGTTGACGATCGGCGTCCGCACGTTGGTCTGGTCGGACTGCGCCAGAAACTCGCGCAGCCGCGCACGCGGCTGGACGTTCGTCGCCTCGCGCTGGAGCAGCCGGCAATTGCGGCCGACCACATCGTCGGCGCTATAGCCGGTCAGCGCGGAGAACGGATCGTTCACCATCAACAGATGGTGGTCGTCATGCGCCGAAGCGACGGCCAGAGCGACGCGCGACTGTAACAGATAGTCGACGAGCGACCGGGGCAGTTCCTGTTGCACGGGCACTCCTTCTTCGGTCGCGGATTACCCGCAAAGCCGGAGGGATAACAACCCGCGTCGCGGATGTGGACGGAACCGCGTCGCCGATGGACATGCCATGACCGCAAACCCGGCGAATGAGAATTTAATCCGGATCATATTTGCGGTAGGAACATTACATATAGCGAGCATTTACTGGCGAAACCGGCGGGCCATGCCCAGATCAGGATCACCTACCCGCATGTTGGACATTCCCGCCGCGTCGGCGCTGGATACGCAGGCCCTGCCGGGCTTCCTAGCCGGTAGCGGGGACTGTGCCGCGCTGATCGCGGCGCATGACTGGTCGCGGACGCCGCTCGGACCGATCGATGGGTGGCCGCAGCCCCTGCGCACGACGCTCGCCCTCGCGCTCCGCTCACCGGTTCCGATCGTGCTGTTGTGGGGCGCGGACGGGGTGATGTTGTACAACGATGCCTATTCGGTCTTTGCCGACACGCGGCACCCACGGTTGCTGGGGTCGAACCTCCGGGAAGGCTGGCCGGAAGCCGCCGCCTTCAACGACCATGTCATGGACGTCGTGCTGGCCGGCGGGACGCTGCGCTACCGCGATCAGGAAATGACGCTGGCCCGCAGCGGCCGGCCCGAACGGGTCTGGATGGACCTCGATTATTCGCCGGTACTCGACGAAGCGGGGGTGCCGGCGGGCGTCCTCTGCATCCTTGCCGATACGACCGAACGGTTTGCCAGCGTCCGCCACAGCCAGTTCCTGCTGTCGCTGTCCGACGCGCTCCGGCCGCTAACGACGCGCCGGGACATCACGACCGTCGCCTCCGAACGCATCGCCGAATGGCTCGATGCATCGCGGGTATTCTATGCCGAGATCGGCGTCGATGGGCGGATGGTCGTCGAACGCGATTATTGTCGCGGCGTGCCGTCGCTCGCCGGCGTCCATTCGCTCGACGCGTTCGGCCCCGGTCTGCTCGACGCCTATCGCAGCGGCGTGCCGCTGGTCGTCGCCGACGTGGCGGGCAACATGGCCCTGAACGACGAAGCCCGTGCCGGTCTGGCCGAACGGCAGGTCGGGGCGTTCGTCGACGTCATGCTGTTCGACAAGACCGATCGCGTCGGCGTGCTGGCGGTCCAGTCGGCCCACCCCCGCGCGTGGACGGCGGCCGAGGAACATCTGGTCCAGGAGGTTGGCGAGCGGGTCAAGAGTGCGGTCGAACGCGCCCGCGCCGAGGAAGGGCTGCGCCGGCTGAACGAGACGCTGGAGGAACAGGTCGCGATCCGGTCCGCCGAGCGCGACCGGCTGTGGAACCTGTCGCAGGACATGCTGGCCCGCGCCGATTTCGCGGGCATGATGTCGGCGGTCAGCCCGGCATGGACGCAGATCCTGGGATGGAGCGAGGCCGAACTGCTGTCGCGCAGTCATGCCAGCTTCACGCATCCCGACGATATCGCCCACACGGCGGCGGCGATCGCCGGCATGGCGAGGACGCGCCAGCCGACCCGGTTCGAAAACCGGTTCCGGACCCGCGACGGCGACTGGAAGCATATCGAATGGACCGTCGCGCCCGAAGCCGATGGTAGGAACTTCGTGGCGGTCGGCCGCGACCTCACCACCGCCAAGGCCCGCGAAGCCGATCTGGAAGTGGCGCGCGAGGCATTGCGGCAGAGTCAGAAGATGGAGGCGATGGGCAGCCTGACCGGCGGCGTCGCGCATGATTTCAACAATCTGCTGACCCCGATCATCGGCTCGCTCGACATGCTGGTCCGCAAGGGCGTCGGCACCGATCGCGAGCGGCGGCTGATCGGCGGTGCCCTGCAATCGGCCGAGCGTGCCAAGACGCTGGTCCAGCGCCTGCTGGCCTTTGCCCGCCGCCAACCGTTGCAACCGACCGCGGTCGATGTTGCAAGGGTGATCGACAGCATGGCCGGGCTGATCGGATCGACGCTGGGCCCGACGATCGCGATGCGCATCGATCTGGCCGACCTGCCCCCGGCGCGCGCCGACCTGAACCAGCTCGAAATGGCGTTGCTGAACCTGGCGGTGAACGCGCGCGACGCGATGTCCGACGGCGGCACGCTGACGATCAGCGCGCGACACGAAACCGTCGTTTCGGCAACCAGGGGCGATTTCGCGCCGGGCCGGTATGTCCGGTTGAGCGTCGGCGACAGCGGCATCGGCATGGACGAGGAAACCCGTCGCCGCGCGATCGAACCGTTCTTTTCGACCAAGGGCGTCGGCAAGGGGACCGGGCTGGGACTGTCGATGGTCCATGGCCTGACCGCGCAGCTGGGCGGCGGGCTGACGATCGACAGCACCCCCGGCCACGGGACGGTGGTCAGCCTGTGGCTGCCGGTCAGCGAGACGGCGATCTGCGCCGACGAACCGATCGTCGACATCCAGCCGCTATCGGGGCGGCGCGGCACCGCCCTGCTGATCGACGACGAGGAACTGGTCCGTATGAGCACGGCGCACATGCTGTCCGACCTCGAATACCGCGTGGTCGAAGCCGCGAGTGCCGAAGATGCGTTGCGGATGATGGGCGACGGGCTGTGCCCCGATATCGTCGTCACCGATCACCTGATGCCGGGTATCAGCGGCGCGCAACTCGCCCGGATGCTGAAGGTCACCCATCCGCTGCTGCCGGTCCTGATCGTATCGGGCTATGCCGAGGAAGACGGCATCGATTCCGATATCCCGCGCCTTACCAAACCGTTCCGCAACGACGAGTTGCAGGCGAGCCTGACGGCGCTCTCCGCGACGGTCGCGGCCAGCGAGGACCTGATCCGGATCATCGAACTGGCCTGATCTGGTCGGTGGTCCGCGCGGCGACGGTCCGCCGAAAGGCGACCATGACCGGCGGCGGACGACGGCTACCGGGTCGGGCGTGAGAGGATGTAGGCGGCGCAACCCGCCATCAGCACCGCCACGCCGCCGCCGAGCAGCAGGCCCGGCCGCGCGCTCCACAGGAACATCGCATAGCCGATCGCGATGCCGCCACACGCCATAGCCTTCGCCCGTCGGCCGACCGCCCCGTGCCGCCGCCATGCGGTCAGCGTCGGCCCGAAGCGCGGATGATCGAGCAGCCACCGCTCCAGCCGCGGCGACCCGCGCGCGAAACAGGCGGCGGCCAGAATCAGGAAGATCGTCGTCGGCATCACCGGCAGCAGCGCGCCGATCACCCCCAACAGGACGAAGCACCAGCCAAGCACGATCCAGCCGAACCGCACCAGCCGTATCCGGCGCTTCATCGGTTCAGGAAAAACGGGCGGCACCATGATCGACACCCTACCGCGTGCCCAACGATCCCGATACCGCCGAAGCTGAACGGAAGGTTGATCCGGCAGGGCTAAAGACGATTCGCGACAATCGCGCGACGCCAGTCATGGTTTAAATCGATTAACACCTGCCGATTTCATCGTTTCGGCCATGGATTGATCGGATACCGCGAACGCTTCGTCGCCGATGAACGGCGGTTGCGTTGACACGTCGTCGCATCACGGCGAAGAGCCGGTCCGAGTTTAGCCGGTCCGGCGATTTGCGCTTTCGAGAAGCAGGTAACGGACGGCGAGACGTGGGGGTTCCTGACGGCCGCTCTATTTTGTCCGCGTTTCTGCGGCCGATGGCGGGCACCCTTGCGCACTAGCAGTGAGTGGGAATGAATAAGCGCTGGTCCGTACTGGTTTTGTGGAGCCTGACCGCAGTAAGCGGCGTCGCGAGTGCCCATGTCGCGATGAGCACGGATTCCGAACCAGCGGTTGCCCTGCAACCGACACCAGTTGCCGACGTCCCTGCCCCCGTCGCCTTTGCCGCACCCGTCCCGGTGGTACAGGCCCTTCCCGAGGCCGAACCGGCCCTCTCCGAAACCTCCAGCCTCGACAAGCGCGAAGTCGAATGCATCGCCAAGGTCGTCGTGCACGAAGCCGGCAACCAGCCGCATCGTGGACAGGTCGCCGTGGCGCAGGTCATTCGCGCCCGCATCAACAGCGGCCGCTTTGCAGACAGCGCCTGTGGCGTCGTCAAGCAGCGCGGTCAGTTCTTCAACGTCGACGCCTATGACCCCCCGCGCAACAATGGCCGCTGGGACAACGCCGTCGACATCGCCAAGCGCACGTTGAGCGGCAAGGGTGAAGACGTTGCCCCCGGCGCACTGTTCTTCCATTCGGCCGGCGCGTCGATGCCGAGGCGCACGCGCGTCACCCAGATCGCCGACCACACCTTCTACCGCTGATCGACGCCACCTGCCCCGGCAGGATCGCGTTTCCGCAACGCCCGCGCTGAGCCACGCTCGAGCGGGCGTTGCTGTTTGCGGGGTAGCGCGGTGACCCTAGCGCCTTTCATTGCCGTCACCGTTCGGCGTCTTTCCCTCTCCCTGCGGGAGAGGGAGCGAGCGGCGCAGCCGCGGAAGGGTGAGGGCGATCACGTCTGACCGAACGGGACTTCGGAAGAGAAACGGACACCCCAAGCCCGTCCTCAGCGCGCGCTGCCATCCTCGCCCGGCTGCTCGTCGCCGAACCGTGCCGCCTGCGCCGCTTCCCAGCGCCTGCACACCGCCGCGCGTGGCGCGTCGAACCCGAGCTTCCCCGTCAGCGCCACCCATGACGCGATCGGCGCGCGCAACGGCTCGGTCAGCGGCGACGGCGGCAGTTCGTCGAACCACGCCCCGATCGCGTGTGCGTTGAAGACGCTCAGCAGCAGCGTCGCCGTCGCGATGACGCCGGTCATCCAGCGCCACGGCCGCACCGTGTCGATCGGGTCCGCCGGCACCAGCACCGGCGATCCGACTTCGGCGATCTCTCCCTGTTCGGCACCGGTGGTCATCCTCGTGCTCCGTCAGAACTGGTAATAGATGAACGGCGCGACCCCTTCGGGACGCATCGCGTCGACGATCAGGATCAGGGCGCCCAGCGCCAACCCTATGACCGGCGCGGCATGGGCCCGGACGCGCACCGCGATGCCCGGCAGGATGCCGACCGGCACGGCATGGATCGCCAGCCCCAGCGCGACCAACCCCAGCGACAGCGGCGTCACCAGCGTGTTGCGCCAATCGCCGGCGAACAGCTGACCGAGATAGGCGAACGCCTCCCCCTCCCCCTGCGCACGGAAGAATATCCAGCCAAGCACGACAATGTGGAAGGTCAGCAGGATGCCGGCCCAGCGCGGTGCCACCGGCAGTCCGGCCGGGCGATGCCGCGACCAGAATCGTTCGATCGCCAGCCAGCCGCCATGCAGCGCGCCCCAGATCACGAAGCTCCAGCTGGCACCATGCCACAGCCCGCCGAGCAACATGGTCAGTAACAGGTTCAGATAGGTGCGCACCTGCCCCTTCCGACTGCCGCCCAGCGGGATGTAGAGATAGTCGCGCAGCCAGCTCGACAGGCTGATATGCCAGCGCCGCCAGAAATCCTGCAACGAGGCGGCACGATAGGGCTGATCGAAATTGCGCGGAAAGGTATAGCCGAGCAGCGCCGCCAGCCCGATCGCCATGTCGGAATAGGCGGAGAAGTCGCAATAGATCTGCACCGCATAGCCATAGGCCCCCATCAGCAGGTCGAGGCTCGACCGGCTGACGGGATCGAAGAACGCCGGGTCGACCAGCGCCCCGGCCAGCTGCGATGCGATCACCGCCTTCTTGAACAGGCCCCACAGGATCAGCAGCAGGGCGGCGGCGGCGGTGCCGCGATCGATCGTCGGCACGCGGCGAAACTGCGGCAACAGGTCGGCACCGCGCACGATCGGCCCGGCGACCAGATGCGGGAAGAACGACATCAGCAGCGTCAGGTCGAGCAGGCTCGCCGCAGGCACGCGTCGGCGATGCACGTCGACCAGATACGATATCGCCTGAAAGGTGAAGAAGGACACGCCGACCGGCAACACCACCTGCAACAGCGGCAGGTCGCGGCCGAACCCCAAGGGCTGCAACAGCGTGGCCAGCTGTTCGAGGAAGAAGCCGGCATATTTGAAATAGCCGAGCACGCCCAGATTGGCAGCGACGCCGATGGTCACCAGCGCCCGGCCGCGCCGATCCTCGCTGCGCACGATCGCCGCCGCCAGCGCCCAGTTGACGAACGCCGACACGAACAGCAGCGCGACGAACCGCGCATCCCATGCCCCGTAGAAGAACCAGCTTGCCAGCAGCAGCGCGATCTTGCGCCACTCGTTCGACCGCCCCAACGACCAGGTGATCGCGTAGACGATAAGGAAGAACAGCCCGAAGCTGAGCGTGGGAAACAGCATTTAACGAACCGTCAGCGCAGGAACCGTGGGTGCCGTCAGGCTGGTCATGGCAAGGTCGAGATCGGCTTGCAGCAGCCGCGCGATCTCGGCCCCGCCCCGGCTGGTGAAATGCACATGGTCGCCGCGCATCAGCGGCGTCGCCCCCTGTGTCCAGCCATCGGCGACGCAGCGCCCGCCCATCGCCTGTGCCCAGTCCCAATAGGCGATGCCGAACGCCCTTGCCTGCCGCCGCTGGATCGCCTGAACCGATGCCAGTGCCGCCGTCGGACGCCACAGCGCGGGAGAAGCGCAGGGCAGACTCGCGCCGCTCTCGCCGACCTGCAGACTGGGGATGCGGGTCGCGGAATCGGGTGCGCCGAACAACAGCATCGGCACGCCGGGGGCCAGCTGTCGCAACCGGGTCAGGTCGGCGCGCAACGTCGCTTCATAGGCCGCGGCGGAAAAGCCGGGGCGGAATGCCTCGTTGGTGCCGAACGCGACGACGATCAGGTCGGGGCGATAGGCGGCGAGTTCGGTCGCGACGACGCGGTCGTCGGTACGGTCGAAATGGGTGAATTGCGCACCGACGGTGCCCAGGTTCGACAGGATCACCCCGCCGCCCCAGGCGCGTTCGGTGCCCCATGATGTCAGCGTCACCGGTCCCGACACGACGGTGACCGACGCGGTCGCGGCATCGGCCCCGGCATCGAGCGTGCGACAGCGGCTGCCGGGTTCGATCGCGACCAGCGGCCAGTCGACGACGGCAGCACCGATGGCGAGTTGCACCGTTCCCGCCCCCGGTCCGGTCAGCGCGCAGACGGTCAGCCGGTCGAACGTCCGTCCGCCATCGGCACCCAAGGTGATCGAGGCACCCGGCGTGTAGCTGGTGAGGCTATAGGCGCTGACGCCCATTCGCACACTACTGGCCGATTGATAGGCCGAACCGAAAATGCCGTTGACGCTCCAGCCGGCCGACTGGGTCGCGGTGATGTCGCGTGTCAGATATCCGGCGTAAGGCCTTCCGGGAGCGAGCATTCCGCGTCCGGCCCGACCGTAGCGATCTTGCAACAGCGTCCGCCAGCTGCCGGTGATCTGATCGCCCGCGGTGTGGCTGTCGCCGATCTGAAGGATGCGGACCGGTGCCGGGCTGCTGCGCGCGGTGGCCAGCTTTTGCAGGAACGGGCGGATGCGGTCGGCGTCGCACAGTGCCCCTTGGCAGGTCGCGGTCGCGGCGGCCTGCGCCATCGCCCATGCGAGCAGCGCGGACATCAGTTGGCGCTCCCGGTCGGCGTCGCGGTCGGTGCCGGACGGCCGACGGCCTGTCGCACCCGATTTGCATAGCGCCGCAGGTCGGTGGCGACGCCGTTCGTCAGCCGCTGATACCCGACGCCGATCATGTGCAGCCCGTCCCCGGTCCGCATCAGCACCGGCTTGCCGGTTTTCAGGTCGGGCAGATAGGCATTGTACTTGCCCCCGGCATCCAGTGTCAGCGGCCGCGAATCAATGAACGGCACGCCCAGACGACGCATACGCTCTTCGTAGAACGCGTCCATCGCTTGCATATCGGCATCCAGTTGCGCGTCCCGCATCACCGGCAAACCGACCCAGTAAACGACCGCACCGGTCGAACGGACCGCCGCCACGAAGCTGTCGATGCGGTCGCCGATCACCTGTTTCCAGCCATCGCTCATCAACGGATGGAGATGCCCGTCGGCAAACACCGCCTGATTGTCGTTCGCGCCGAAGCTGATGACGACCGCATCGACGGGCTGCTGCCGCAACTGTTCACGGGCGCGCTGTTCGAGATCGAGGGTGCGATACCGCGTGAAACCAGTGGCTTCCTTTGCGAACTTCAGAATTTCGAACCCGTCGCTCTTCGGCAATTGTCGGTACAGTGCGTCCCAGATGCCATTGCCGAAACTGTCGCCGAAGACGCCCACCCGCAGCACGCCGTCCCGCCGCATCCGGCCGATCACGCGCGGGTCGAGCGCGCCGTCGACGGTACGCGCCGTGGTCGCAGGGAGAAGCGCTGCCGGGGCGACGGTATCGCGCCCGGTCGATGACGCGCCGGGCACCTGCGGCGGCATCGGTGCGGTCGTCGGCGCGGGTGTGTCGGGCAACTCGATCCGCCCATGCCCGGCAAAGGACAGCCCGACCACGAACCCCGCGATCAGACCAAGGACGAGGACCGCCATCCGGTCCCCCAGCCACCACAGCCTGGAATCCGTCGCGCGAGAGACAGCAGTCACGTTCGATACTCGTTCAGGTCAGGAATAGGCGCGCATCGCAGCGCGCGGGTAGTGCGATGCGCGTACCCCGTCCCGCAAATTCCGGCAAGCAGACCGAGCGCGGTCCAACCGGCGGACCGGTCGATCCGTCTTTGACTGGGACTAGGCCGGATCGACATTCAGTTCGCTGGGCGCAGGAATAGCGTTCCATCCCCTCTCGTCACTCCCGCGCAGGCGGGAGTCCATATACGCCAGCGTCGCGGATCGAGCCAAACCCTCGGCGTCTATGGATTCCCGCCTGCGCGGGAATGACGAAATCCCGTGGTTATCGTTGAATGTCGATCGGTCCTAGCTGGACGACGATCGGACATGGCGTGCCAGCAGGAAGGGGCCGACGCATCGCCGGCGGAGGCATGGTTGGCACTCGATCGCCAACAGTCGGAACGCGATCTACCCGATACTTGGCCAACCGCCGATCGGACCGATTGTGATAGCGGTATCGGGGTGGTGATTCGGTGGGGGTGTTAGGGATGAGGATGTTCAACCGGTTGGGCGCGGCTGCCGCGCTGGCGACGATGGCGATGCCGGCGCATGCCGGACCGTGGGTCGCTGGCTGGACGACGTCGCCGGTCAGGCCGAGTGCCGAACAGGCCCTGAGCGACGCGCAATATCGCGGAGCGACGGTGCGGCAGGTGGTCCGGGTGACGATCGGCGGACGGGCGGTGCGGGTGCGGTTTTCGAACCGGTTCGGCGCGACGCCGTTGCGCATCGCCGGTGCCGGCATTGCCCTGGCGACCGGGCCGGCGGCCGCATCGATTCGTGAGGATAGCCACCGGGCTCTGACGTTCGGTGGAAAGGCGGCGGTCGAGATTCCGGCGGGAGCGGATTTCTGGTCCGATCCGGTCGCGTTGCCGGTCACCGCGCTCGCCGATCTGGCGATCAGCACCCGCTTCGCCGACCTGCCGCTGCAACAGACCGGCCATCCGGGCGCGCGGACTCGCAGCTGGATCGCGCAAGGCGAACGGTTGTCCGATACCGCCTTCGCCGGTGCGGCACCGGTCGAGCGATGGTTCCAGATCGCGGCGGTCGACGTCGACGCCGCACCGACCGCGCGCGCCATCGTCGCGCTGGGCGATTCGATCACCGACGGGTACGGCGTGAAGGACGGTCGTAACCAGCGCTGGACCGATGGCCTTGCCCGACGGCTGGCGGCGAACCGGGCGACGCGTGGCGTGGCGGTGCTGAACCACGGGATCGGCGGCAATTGCCTGCTGGTCGAATGCCTTGGCCCCAATGCGCTGTCGCGGTTCGACAGCGACGTGCTGAGCCAGCCCGGTGCGCGGTACCTGATCCTGCTCGAAGGGATCAACGACCTGGGCGGGCTGGCGCGCGAAACGCCGGCCAGTGCCGAGGAACGACGCGCGCATGTCGACCGGATGATCGCCGGCTATGCGCAGGTCGTCGCCCGCGCCCGTGCCAAGGGGCTGAAGGTCATCGGCGGCACGGTGATGCCGTTCATGGGCAACGCCTATTACCACCCCGATACAGCGGCCGAGGGTTCGCGGCAGACGGTCAATGCGTGGATCCGTACGCCCGGCAATTTCGACGCGGTGATCGATTTCGACCGCATCGTCCGCGATCCCACCCAGCCCGACCGGCTGTTGCCGGCCTATGACTCGGGCGACCATCTCCATCCGTCGATGGCGGGGTATCAGGCGATGGCCGACGCCGTCCCGCTGGCGTTGTTCGCGAAGTGACGGTTCGCGAAGCGACGCCGACGCTCGATCGCGACGGCGCGATGCTGATACCGGGCGTGGTGGCGAGCGTCCTGCCGACGATCGAGGCGGCGCTGGCCACGGTACCAATCGAACGGGCGGGGGTGCGGCTGCACGGCGTTGCGGCACTGCGCGACCTGCTGGCACCGGGCGGCGCGATCGGTGCGATCGCGGGTGACGTGCTCGGGCCTGAAACCCGGCCGGTCCGTGCCCTGCTGTTCGACAAGTCGGCGGCGACCAACTGGGCGCTTGGCTGGCATCAGGACCGGACGATCGTGGTGCGCGAAGGGCGCGACGTGCCGGGTTTCGGTCCGTGGACCGTCAAACAGGGGTTGCAGCATGTCGCCCCGCCCTTCGCACTGCTCGAAACCATGGTGACGTTGCGGGTTCATCTTGACCCGGTTCCGCTCGATAACGCTCCGTTGCTGGTCGCGCTCGGGTCGCACAGGCTAGGACGGATCGCCGAGAGCGTGGTGGAGGCGGTCGTCGGTGCCAGCCACGTCCATGCCTGCCTCGCGCAACGTGGCGATGTCTGGCTTTATGCGACGCCGATCCTGCATGCCTCCGACGCCGCCAAACGCCCGACCCGGCGGCGAGTGTTGCAGGTCGATTTCGCCGCGCAGCCGCTTCCCGGCGGGTTGGCGTGGCTGGGTGTCTGACCCTTGGCGCAGGCGGGAGCGGCCCCCATGTGCGGCGCGAACCAATCGGAGCCTGCTTCATGATCGACCTGCACTACTGGCCGACGCCCAATGGCCACAAGATCACGCTGTTCCTTGAGGAAGCGGGGCTGCCCTATACCATCCACCCGGTCGATATCGCCAATGGCGAGCAGTTCCGTCCGGAATTCCTCGCCATTGCCCCCAATAACCGGATGCCGGCGATCGTCGATCACGAACCGGCGGGCGGCGGCGGTCCATTGGCGATCTTCGAATCGGGGGCGATCCTGTTGTATCTGGCGGAAAAGACCGGCCGGTTCCTGCCTGCCGATCTGCCGGGGCGGTATGACGCGATCCAGTGGCTGATGTGGCAGATGGGCGGGCTGGGGCCGATGGCCGGGCAGAATTTTCATTTCAACGTCTATGCGCCCGAGAAGATTCCCTACGCACAGGACCGCTATATCCGCGAAACGACGCGGCTGTACGGGGTGCTCGACAAGCGGCTGGCCGACCGGGCGTTCGTCGCGGGCGACTATTCGATCGCCGACATGGCCGCCTATCCGTGGATCGTCCCGCACGAGGCGCAGGGGCAGAAGCTGGACGACTTCCCCCATCTGAAACGCTGGTTCGATACGATCGCCGCGCGTCCGGCGACCATCGCCGCCTATGAGAAGGGCAAGGCGGTCGGCTATCGCGAGCAGCCGATGACCGACGAGCAGCGTCGCGTGCTGTTCGGAACGCCCGCCCCGCGCTGAACGGGACCTGCGACAAACTGCGACAAAAAGGGGCGGCGGCGACATAGGCTGACGACAAGTCGCAGCGATATGGGGGCATCATTCACCGGGGGTGCCCCCGTTTTCGAAAGGTTCGTCATGCAATCGTTCATCGTCGCCGCTTCTTTGGCCGCCATCACCCTGCCCGGCATTGCGTTCGCCGCACAGACCCCGCCGCCCGGCCCCGACCGTGTCGTCACCCGCGCCGAGGCGATGGCGCGCGCCGACCAGCGCTTCGATGCGCTCGACACCGACCGCGATGGCAAGATCAGCGCGACCGAACGCGCCGTCGCGGCAGGTCCCGCGGGCGAGGACGGGTCGCGCCGCCGCCGCGGTGGCCGGATGCTCGAACGGGCCGATGCGAACCGCGACGGCGTCGTCACCCGCGGCGAGTTCCGCGCGATGGCCGCTGCCGGGTTCGACCGGCAGGACGTCAATCGCGACGGCAAGGTCGATGGGGCCGAACGCCGTCAGGGGCGCGAACAGCGGATGAGCCGGCGGGGGCAGCAGGGCGGCACCATCACCCGCGCCGCGTTTCAGGCGCGCGCGCTCGCCCGGTTCGAGCGCATGGACGTGAACAAGGACGGGCAGATCGATCCGGCCGAACGCTTCATGGTGCGGGAAAAGCGGATGCAGCGGCGCGCGCCGCATGTCGCCGGCTGATCCCGCGCCGGACGGCGGGTGTCGCCCGCCGTCCGGCGTTCCTTTCAGGAGCTTCCGCGCATAGCATGTCCGACATGGCCGATATCCCGCACCTCCTGCTGGTCGACGACGAACGATCGATCCGCGAACCGCTTGCCCAATATCTGACGAAACAGGGGTTTCGCGTGACCCAGGCGGGCGATGCCGAGGGGGCGCGGGCGCGGCTCAACGCCTATGCCATCGATCTCGCCATCCTCGACATCATGATGCCGGGCGAGGACGGGCTGTCGCTGTGCCGCCACATCCGCGAGACCAGCGAGACGCCGGTCATCCTGCTGACCGCGCGGACGGAGGAGACCGACCGGATCGTCGGGTTGGAGATGGGAGCCGACGATTATGTCGTGAAGCCCTTTTCCCCGCGCGAACTGGCGGCGCGGGTCAAGGTGGTGTTGCGGCGGACCGCCGGCGGTACGGTCCGGCAACACGCCCCGGAGGCGGGATCGTTCGCCTTTGCCGGTTGGGTGCTGAAGACCGGCGAGCGGGCACTGGTCGATCGCGAGGGCGTGTCGGTGCCGCTGTCGACCGGCGAATATAATCTGCTCCATGCGCTGGTGACGCGGCCGCGGCAGGTGTTGACCCGCGACCAGTTGCTCGACCTGACCCAGGGGCGCGAGGCCGCCGCCTTCGACCGGGCGATCGACAATCAGGTCAGTCGGCTGCGCAAGAAGATCGAGACCGACGTCCGCAACCCCGACATCATCAAGACCGTGTGGGGCGGCGGCTATACGCTGGCGGCCGAGGTGACCCGCCTGTGAGGCGCTTGGGGCCGACCAGCCTGCCCGGCCAGATCGCGCTGCTGGTCGCGGTCGCGCTGTTCGTGGCGCAGGCGCTCAATTTCACGCTGTTGCTGCGCGAACGCCGCGCGTTCCGCTTTGCCGAGATCACCCTGCCCGCCGTCACCCGCCTGATCGATGCGGCGGAACGGACCGGTGCGCCGCGCCGGACTGGCGACGACCGGATGCGCGGCGTTCGGCTGGTGACCGACCGGGTGCCGCCTTTGCGCGGCGCGGTCGAGACCGACGTCGAACGAACGATCCGCAGCAATTTCGCGGAAGCCGGCATCCGCGTCGGCCGGATCGCCGCCCGCATCCGCCCGATCGACGAAGCCGAAATCCGCGATCGCGGCATCGGCGGACGGCGGGCGGAGCGGTTGCGGCGGATGGGCGCGTTGCTCGACGCGGCGGTCGAACTGCCCGGGCGCGGCTGGCTGGTATCGCATACACCGTGGCCAATGGCCGAGCGCGGGCTGTTGTGGCAGCTGCTGGCGCAGACCTTTATTCTCTACGTCATCGTCCTGCTGCCGGTGTTGTGGATCGGACGCCGCATCGCCAAGCCGCTGCGACGGCTGGCGATGGCGGCACGGGCGTTTCATCCCGGCCGCCCCCTGCCCGCGATCGAGCCGTCGGGGCCGCAGGACGTGCGGCTGCTGATCTCCGCGTTCATCGATCTGGGGCAGCGGGTGAATGCGATGGTCGATGAGAAGGACCGGATGCTGGGCGCGATCGGCCATGATCTGCGCACGCCGCTGGCCGCGCTGCGCGTCCGGATCGAGTCGGTCGAGGACGATACCGACCGCGCGCGCATGGCGGAAACGATCGACGAGATGAACGCGACGCTCGACGATATCCTGTCGCTAGCGCGGCTCGGCCGACCGAGCGAGGCCGCGACCGATGTCGACGTGGCCGCGCTGGTCGATGCGGTGGTCGACGATTTCCGCGACCTCGGCCACGACGTCGATTTCGTCGAGGCGGCGCGCGTACCGCTGCACCTGCGCCCCAATCTGATGCGGCGGGCGGTGCGCAACCTGATCGAGAACGCCATCAAATATGCCGGGGCGGCGGAGGTGCGGGTCGAAACGGGCGCGCACGCGGTGACGATCGTCGTTGCCGATCGGGGGCCGGGCATCCCGGTCGACCGGCTGGACGCCGTGTTCGATCCGTTCATCCGGCTGGAAACGTCGCGCAACCGCGATACCGGCGGGATCGGTCTGGGACTGGCACTGGCGCGGGCGATCGTTCGCGATGCCGGTGGCGAGATCGCGCTGGCCAACCGCGACGGCGGCGGGCTGAACGCGACGATCCGGTTGCCGCGCTGAACGGCTGCGAAACGAAATACGATACCGCGACGTTGTGCGCTGAACGATGATAAAAGTAGCCAGCTACAACATACGCAAGGCGATCGGCACCGATCGTCGCCGGATGCCCGAACGGACGCTGGAGGTGCTGCGCGAGATCGATGCCGATATCATTGCCTTGCAGGAATGCGACCGCCGGCTGGGCGAACGCGCCGGAGTGATTACGGCCCATCTGCTGGACGAACACAGCCCATGGGTCGCGGTGCCGCTGGCGATCCGGGCGCAGTCGATGGGATGGCATGGCAACGCCCTGCTGGTCCGCAAGGATGCGAGCGTCAGCGGGCAGCGACGGATCGAGATCCCCGCACTCGAACCGCGCGGGGCGGTGCGCGCCGACGTGACCACCCATGGCGTGACGCTGCGGGTGGTCGGCATGCATCTCGACCTGTCGGGGCTGTGGCGGCGCAAGCAGGCGCATGCGATCCTGAGCGAGGTCGATGGCTGTACGCCGAAACTGCCGAGCGTGTTGATGGGCGACCTGAACGAATGGATGCCGCGGTCGGGCTGCCTGCGCGATTTCGGACGGACGCATAGCTTTGCCGAGACCGGCCCCAGCTTTCACGCGCGCCATCCGGTCGGGCGGCTCGACCGGATCATGGTGTCGGGCGAACTGACGATCGTCGATGCCGGCGTCCATCACAGTGCGGCGGCGCGCAAGGCGTCCGACCATCTGCCGATCTGGGCGACGCTCGCACCGGCATGAGCGACGCGCCGCTGCACGAACGCGAACTGCGCCTTGCGCTGGTCTGCTATGGGGGGATCAGCCTTGCCGTCTATATGCATGGGCTGGTCAAGGAAATCTGGCACATCGCCCGCGCCAGTCGGGCGGTGCAGGAAGATGGCGATCCGCTGACGGGCAGTGCGGGGGTGTATCAGGCGATGCTGGCGGATCTGTCGGCGTCGACCGGCATCCGGCTGCGCGTGCTGGTCGATATCGTCGCGGGGGCCAGCGCGGGCGGGATCAATGGCGTGTTTCTGGCGCAGGCGGTGTCGACCGGCCAGTCGCTCGATCCGCTGACCGACCTGTGGCTGAACGGTGCCGATATCGAGGCGCTGATCGATCCGGCACAGGGTCCGGCCAGCGCCTTGTCGCGGCCATGGGCGCGGCCGATCGCGTGGATGGCGCTGGGCCGTGAGGGCGAGGACGCGTCGAGCGTCGATATCGCCGCGCGCGACGAACTGCGCGCCAAGCTCGATCGCTTCGTCCGGGCGCGCTGGTTCGAGCCGCCCTTTGGCGGGCGGGCGATGGTCGACATGCTGCTCGATGCCTTTGCCGCGATGGCGGCGGCACCCGCCGGGCCGCGACTGTTGCCGCCCGGCCAGCCGCTCGACCTGTTCGTGACGGTTACTGACTTCGCCGGTCATCCCGAAGTGCTGCGGCTCAATTCGCCGAAGGAGGTGGTCGAGACCGAACATCGGCTGGTCATCGGGTTTCACGACCATGGCGGCGACCGGCTGGCCGATGCCGCCGAACTGGTGTTCGCGGCGCGGGCGACGTCGAGCTTTCCCGGTGCGTTTCCGCCGTTCCGGGTCGGGGAACTGGATGCGGCGCTGGCCGATCGCGACGTCGACTGGCCGGGACGCGACGCGTTTTTGCGCCGGGTGCTGCCGCGCCAGTCGGCGGTGGGCATGGCGGATCAGGCGACGCTGATCGACGGGTCGGTGCTGGCCAACGCGCCGTTCGCGCCCGCCATCGATGCGCTGCGCGAACGGCCGGCGCGGCGGCAGATCGACCGGCGGTTCGTCTATCTCGACCCGGCACCCAACCATAAATTCGGCATCGGCACCGCCGCCGACGGGCCACCCGGCTTCTTCCAGACGATTCTCGGCGCGCTGTCCGAACTGCCGCGCAAGCAACCGATCCGCGACAATCTGGACGCGATCCAGCGGCGGTCCGAACGGATCGAACGGATGCTGGCGATCGTGGACAAGCTGCGTGCCGGGGTCGAAGCGGAGGTCGAGCAGTTGTTCGGCTATACGCTGTTCCTCGACTGGCCGACCCCGGCGCGGCTGGCCGGCTGGCGGCAGCGGGCGCAGGTACAGGCGGCGAAGCGTGCCGGATACGGTCATGCCGCCTATGGCCTGTTGAAGGTCGATCAGGTGCTCGACCGGCTGGCCGATCGCGTCGCGACGCTGGCCGAGGATGCGTCGCCCGACCGGGTCCGGCGGTTGCGTGAGGGATTTGCGCAGGTCGTCGCCGACAGCGATGCCGGCCGGTTCGACGGCGACGGCGCGTCGGAAGCGGCCATTGCCTTTCTGCGATCGCACGACCTCGCCTTTCGCATCCGGCGGTTGCGGTTGCTGGTGCGGACCCTGTCCGCGATGGAACCCGAGCAGGATGCGGCGGCGCTGGCCCCGGTGCGCGAGGCGATCTTTGCCAGCCTGACGCCGTATCTGGCGTGCGAGAATGCCGACCATTTCGCCGGGGTGCGGACGCTGGTCGAGGACAAACGCGCCGATCCCGGTGCATTGCTGGCGGCAATGGCCGAGGCGATGGACCTGACCACGCTCGACGCGCGGACCGATGCGCGATTGTCGGAGGCGCTGGCCGCCGCCCCGCGCGACATCCGGCGGCCGATCCTGCTCGCCTATCTCGGCTTTCCGTTCTTCGACATCGCGACCCTGCCGCTGCTCGGCGGCGAAGGGCTGGACGAATTCGATCCGGTGCGGGTCGATCGGATCGCGCCCGACGACGCGCCGTCGATCCGGGCGGGCGGGGCCGAGGCTACGCTCAAAGGGATTCGTTTCAACAATTTCGGCGCGTTCTTCAGCCGGTCCTACCGCGAGAACGACTATCTGTGGGGGCGGCTGCACGGGGCCGAACGGATGATCGACATCGCGCTGTCGACGCTGCCCGCCGAGGTCCGCCTGCCGCCCGGCTGGATCACGCGGCACAAGCGCGCCGCGTTCCTCGCCATTCTGGACGAGGAACAGCCGCGATTGCAGGCGATCCAGCCCCTGTTCGACGAATTGCGCGCCGAAATCGGCTGACCCTGTCGCCTATTGGAAAAGCCGCCACGACGGGCGTAAGGAAGGGGCGACGACAACGACGAAGGCCGCCCGAGCGATGCAGTTCCTGAAAACCCTGTTCTGGGCATTGCTGGTGGGGGTGATCGTCGCCTTTGCGCTCAACAACATGACGATGGTGCCGCTGAAGCTGTGGGGCACGCTGTATGCCGATGTGAACCTGCCGCTGCTGCTGCTCGTCACGTTTCTGGCCGGGTTCCTGCCGACCTTCGTCGCGCTCCACCTGACGCGCTGGCGGCTGCGGCAGCGGATCGTGGCGACCGACCGGACGCTGGCCGACCTGCACCGGGTCGAGGCGACGCCGACGCATGCCGTCGATCCCGCGCCGACCGTTACGCCGGGAGGGATCGTATGAGCCGTTCGCCGATCTATGTCGCGATCGACACGCCCGATCTGGACCGGGCCAAGATGCTGGCGCAGGCGGTGCGCGGGCATGTCGGCGGGCTGAAACTGGGGCTGGAATTCTTCATGGCCAATGGCCGGGCGGGTGTTCGGACGATGGCCGATCTGGGCCTGCCGATCTTTCTCGACCTGAAATTCCACGATATTCCGAACACGGTCGCCAAGGCGATCCAGGCGCTGGGACCGCTCGACCCCGCGATCCTGACCGTCCATGCCGCCGGCGGGCGGGCGATGCTGGAGGATGCGAAGGCCGCCGCGCCGCTGGGGACCAAGGTGGTGGCGGTGACGATGCTGACCAGCCTCGACGCGCACGACCTGTCGTCGATCGGCCTCACCCCCGATCCGCATGAGCAGGTGGTGCGGCTGACCGAACTGGCGAAGAGCGCCGGGATCGACGGCGTCGTCTGTTCGGGGGCCGAGGTGGCGGCGGCGAAAAAGGCGTGGCCGCAGGGGTTCTTCGTCGTGCCGGGGGTGCGACCGGCAAACGGACCGGTCGGCGACCAGAAGCGGGTGGTGACCCCGCGTGCTGCGCTGGACGGCGGGGCGTCGGTGCTGGTGATCGGACGACCGATCACCCAGGCCGAGAACCCGGATCAGGCGGCGAGGGCGATCGAAGCGACGCTCTGACGCGCCGGCAGAGGTCGAGCGAAGCACGACCGCGCCCCACGAGGCGCGTCCGGCCGGCGGCGCGAGAAGCGCCGACCGACGACGCGGGCTTTGCCCGCGGCGCGCCCGAAGTTTGCGAAGTTGACACGGATCGAGTTGTTGGGGCGGTGTGGTCGCTCGAGAAAAACGTTCTCCTCCAATTACTTACTGGGGCAACGGTGTAAACTTCGGTCGTGAAAGTTTGCACGAAATTGCCGGATGCGGGGCCGATAGTTACGGATGAGAGCGGTCGTTCGGATTGCTCCCCTCCCTKRYMAGGGAGGGAATAAGGTCCAAGGACGTGGCTAAGGGCTTGAACGGTTCAAAGAGCGCGAGCCGGCGACCCGGTCGACGCCGACCATGCCACCGCCCCGCCGTGTAGGAAACCGATCAGCCGCCGACGCGCACCCACAGGGCGGTGGCGTCGTCGCTGACCTTGAACCGGGCGAAGCGCAGGCAGGCGGCATCGTCCTGTTCGATCTGGCGTAGGTCGACGCCGAGCTTTGCGAGGCCGCCGGTTCGGACCGCCGCGAACAGGCCGTCCGCGTCATGGACGCCGTACGAATCGACCAGCGCCACGAAGCCGTCGGTCATCAGCAGCAATTCATCGCCGATCGCGATGTCGAACCGGGCCGTGGCCATTACCGCCGCGCTGGCGGCAGCATCGACCCCGAGCACGCGCTGGCCGGCGCGCGAGCGCGATGCGCGCCGATCGGCCAGCACGTCGGCGCTGCGCAGCTTCACCGCGCCGATGCCGGGGCCGAGCGCGGCGGCCTGTGCGCGTTCGCTGGTTCGGCTGGGTACCGGGGTGCGCCACGCCACCCTGTCACCTGAGGCGTGGAGGATCGAACAGTCGCTGGCCCATGCCACGTCCAATCCGGAATCGACCAGTTGGATGGCGGCAAAGGAGGCGCGGGGCAATTCCCATGGCCCCTGCGGTTCGCGCTGCCGCTGTCGGGCATAGGCCGCCTCGACCGTGGCGAACACCCGATGACAGGTGTCACGCAGGTCGCCACCCTCGATCGCGGCGAAGGCGGCGTCGGCCGTCGCCGCAAGCCACGCCGCCCCGCCCTGTGCCCCCAACAGCCCCGGCGGCGACAGGTCGGTCGCGCCGTCGATCACCCAGGCGTGGCGCGCCCGTACCCCGGCGCGGTCGTCGTTCGGAACCGCCGGATCGCCGCACAGGCCGAGCGATTGAATCAGGTTGAAATACATGCTCGTGCTGTAGACGAAACCCGGCCGGCCCTCCAGACGAACATGGGGCGTACCGCATCCCCTATCGCCGTGCCCGATCGCCCGCTAAGCCGCGCGGCATGACGCTCATCAAGATCTGCGGCCTGTCGACGCCCGAAACGCTGGCCGCCGCGCTGACCGCCGGGGCGAGCCATGTCGGTTTCGTGTTCTTTGCCCCCTCCCCCCGCAATCTGGCGTTCGATGCGGCGGCGGGCCTGGCGCGGCAGGTGCCGGGACAGGTCGCGAAGGTCGGCGTGTTCGTCGATCCCGACGACGCGCTGATCGATGCGGCGCTGGCGGCGGCGCGGCTCGACGCGATCCAGCTGCACAAGACCGCGCCGCAGCGGATCGCCGCGATCCGGGCGCGGACCGGCAAGGAGGTCTGGGGCGCGGTCGCGGTCAAGACGCGTGCCGATCTGAACGCCGCACGGACGCTGGTCGGGGCCACCGACCGGGTGCTGTACGATGCGAAGACGCCGCCGGGGGCGGCGCTCCCCGGAGGCATGGGATTGCGGTTCGACTGGGGCCTGCTCGACGGGTTCGTCCATCCGCTGCCATGGGCGTTGTCGGGCGGGCTGGATGCCGGCAATGTCGTGGAGGCGATCCGGGTGACGCGTGCGCCGCTGGTCGATGTATCGTCGGGCGTCGAGAGCGCCCCGGGGGTCAAGGACGCCGGCCGGATCGCGGCGTTCGTGCGTAGCGTGACCGGCGGCTGATACTCGACAGCGCCCGCCGCCGGGCGTAACGAGCGGCGTATGAACGCTCCCAACAGCTATCGCGCCCAGCCCGACGATCGTGGTCATTTCGGAGCCTTTGGCGGCCGGTATGTCGCCGAGACGCTGATGCCGCTGATCCTCGACCTCGACCGCGAATATAAGGCGGCGAAGGTCGATCCGGCGTTCGCCGCGCAGTTCGACGACCTGATGACGCATTATGTCGGCCGGCCCAGCCCGCTCTATCATGCCGAACGGCTGTCGGAGACGCTGCGCGCATCGGCCGAGCCGGGCATGGGGGCGCAGGTGTGGTTCAAGCGCGACGAGCTGAACCATACCGGCGCGCACAAGATCAACAACTGCATCGGGCAGATCCTGCTGGCGATCCGCATGGGCAAGACCCGGATCATCGCCGAGACGGGCGCCGGCCAGCATGGCGTGGCGACGGCGGCGGTCTGTGCGCGTTTCGGCCTGCCCTGTGTCATTTACATGGGCGCGAAGGACGTCGAGCGGCAGCAGCCCAACGTGTTCCGCATGAAGCTGCTGGGGGCCGAGGTGCGTCCGGTGACGAGCGGTGCGGCGACGCTGTCGGACGCGATGAACGAGGGTCTGCGCGACTGGGTCGCGAACGTCCACGACACCTTCTACATCATCGGCACGGCGGCGGGGCCGCACCCCTACCCGGAGATGGTGCGCGACTTCCAGAGCATCATCGGGCGCGAGGCGCGCGCGCAGATGCTGGAGCGGACCGGCCGCCTGCCCGACCTGCTGGTCGCGGCGATCGGCGGCGGATCGAATGCGATCGGGCTGTTCCATCCGTTCCTCGACGATCCGGACGTCGCGATGCTGGGCGTCGAGGCGGCGGGCCATGGGCTGGACAAGGACCATGCCGCTTCGCTGGCCGGCGGGTTCCCGGGCATTCTGCATGGGAACAAGACGTACCTGTTGCAGGATGAGGACGGGCAGATCGCCGAGGGGCATTCGATCTCTGCGGGCCTCGATTATCCGGGGATCGGACCGGAACATGCATGGCTGCGCGATATCGGGCGGGTCGAATATGACAGCGCTACCGATGTCGATGCGTTGGATGCGTTCCAGATGCTGTGCCGGACCGAGGGGATCATTCCCGCGCTGGAACCCGCGCACGCGATCGCGGCGGTGGCGCGGCGGGCGAAGACCATGCGGTCGGATCAGATCATCCTCGCCAACCTGTGTGGGCGGGGGGACAAGGATATCTTCACGGTGGCGAGCGCGCTGGGGGTAGAGATCTAAAAGCCCTCTCCCCTTCAGGGGAGAGGGTTGGGAGAGGGGAATGCGCGACGCTTCGTTGATTGAGCGGGCGAAGGCTGCGCGCAAGGCACCTACCCCCGCCGAGCAGAAGCTGTGGTTCGCGTTGCGGGCCGAGGGGTTCGCGGGCGTGAAGTTCCGGCGGCAGAAGGTGATCGGGCCGTATATAGCAGACTTTGCGGCTAACTCTCCGAAGCTGGTGTTGGAACTCGACGGCCACTTGCACGGCGACACCGCCGCTTACGACGCCGAACGCACCGCCTATTTGACGCAAGCCGGCTATCGGGTAGTGCGGTTTACCAATGCCGATGTGATGTACAATCTCGACGGCGTGTTGAGACAGTTGGAAGACGTTGTGAACAATCCCCTCTCCCAACCCTCTCCCCTGAAGGGGAGAGGGCTTTGACCGTCCGCCTTGCTGCTGCCTTCGCGAAAGGCCGGCCCGCGCTCGTGTGCTTCGTCACCGCCGGCGATCCTACGCCTGACGCGACGCCCGCCATTCTCGACGCGCTGGTCGCGGGGGGTGCGGACGTGATCGAACTGGGTATGCCGTTCACCGATCCGATGGCCGATGGCCCCGCGATCCAGTCGGCGAATATCCGGTCGCTGACGGCGGGGACGCGCACCATCGAGGTGTTGCGGATCGCCACGGAATTCCGGAAGCGCCATCCCGACGTACCGCTGGTGCTGATGGGCTATGCCAATCCGATGGTCCGGCGCGGGGCCGACTGGTTCGCGCAAGCCTGCGCCGCCGCTGGCGTCGACGGGGTGATCTGCGTCGACATCCCGCCCGAGGAAGACGACAGCCTTGGCGAACAGTTGCGCGAGCACGGTGTCGCCGCGATCCGGCTGGCCACGCCGACGACCGACGCCGCGCGGCTGCCGCAGGTATTGGCGGGGGCCGGCGGCTTTCTGTATTACGTTTCGGTCGCCGGGATCACCGGCAAGCAGCAGGCGGTGCAGGCGTCGATCGACGATGCCGTCGCCCGGCTGAAGGCCGCAACCGACCTGCCGATCGCGGTCGGCTTCGGCGTGCGCACGCCGGAACAGGCGGCGAATATCGCCCGCGTCGCCGACGGTGTCGTCGTCGGATCGGCGATTGTTGAAATTGTCGCTGAATACGGCGCGCAGGCCGCCGCCCCCGTCCAATCCTATATCGAAAGCCTCGCCGCTGCGATCCGCACGGCGAGCAGGAAACCCGCATGAGCTGGCTCAATCGCGTCCGCAACGCCCTGCCCTTCGTCGCTCGCAAGGAAACGCCCGATCACCTCTGGCATAAATGCAAGGGGTGCGGGCAGATGATCTTCAACAAGGAGTGGGAAGAGAATCTGCACGTCTGCCCGCAATGCGACCATCATGGCCGCATCGGGCCGAAGGAGCGGTTCCAGCAGCTGTTCGATGCCGGCAGCGTCGAGATCCTGCCCAATCCGAAGGTCGCCGAGGACCCGCTGAAGTTCCGCGACAGCAAACGCTATGTCGACCGGCTGAAGGCGGCGCGGACCGATACCGGCGAACAGGATGCGTATCAGAACGCCTATGGCACGATTGCTGGCCGGGCGTGCGTGATCGGCGTGCAGAATTTCGCGTTCATGGGCGGGTCGATGGGCCAGTTCGTGGGCGAGGCGTTCATCGCCGGGGTAGAGGCGGCGATCGCGCGCGGCGTGCCGTACATCGTCTTCACCGCCAGCGGCGGGGCGCGGATGCAGGAGGGCATTTTGAGCCTGATGCAGATGCCACGCACGACCGTGGCGATCGAGATGCTGCACGATGCCGGACTGCCCTATCTGGTGGTGCTGACCGATCCGACGTCGGGCGGGGTGATGGCGGCGTACGCGATGCTGGGCGACGTGCAGATCGCCGAGCCGAAGGCGACGCTGGCGTTCACCGGACGGCGCGTGATCGAGAGTACCATTCGTGAAAAGCTGCCCGACGATTTCCAGACGTCGGAATATTACCGCGACCATGGGTTGATCGACCGGGTGACGCATCGGCGCGATCTGCCCGCCGAACTGGCGCAGTTGATCGAGTTTCTGGGGCGCAAGGAAGCGGCTTGACGTTTTCGTTCCTCCCCGTTTCACGGGGAGGGGGACCATGCTCAGCATGGTGGAGGGGGATCGCCACGGGCGGAGCGTGTGCGGCGACGCCCCTCCACCACCGCTTCGCGGCGGTCCCCCTCCCCGCGTAGCGGGGAGGAGTTGCAAGTGCCCGATTTCGCTGTCTCGACCGATCCTGCGGTACAGACGCAGCTCGACCGGCTGACGTTGCTGTCGCCGGGGGCGGATATTCTCGGCCTCGACCGCATCACCCGGCTGCTGGCGCGGCTGGGCGATCCGCATCGCCATTTGCCGCCGGTGTTCCATGTCGCGGGCACCAATGGGAAGGGTTCGACCTGCGCCTATCTGCGCGCGGCGATCGAGGCGGCGGGGTTGCGGGCGCATGTCTATGCCAGCCCGCATCTGGTGCGCTTCAACGAACGCATCCGGCTGGCGGGTACGCTGATCGACGATGTCGCGCTGGCGGCGCTGCTGGGCGAGGTGCTCGATGCCGCCGACGGGATCGGGGCGAGTTTCTTCGAGATCACCACCGCCGCTGCGTTTCTTGCCTTTGCCCGGACGCCCGCCGATGCGTGCGTGATCGAAGTGGGTCTGGGCGGGCGGCTGGATGCGACCAACGTCCTGCCGGCACCGGCCGTCTGCGGCATTGCGGCGCTGGGGATCGATCACGAGGCGTTTCTGGGGTCGTCGCTGGTCGACATTGCCGGCGAGAAGGCGGGGATCGCCAAGCGCGGTGTGCCGGTCGTTACCCTCGCCTATCCGCCCGAGATCGCAGCGCGGATCGAGGCGACGGTCGATGCCGCGGGCGCGACGCTGCTTGCGCGGGGGTCGGCATGGGAATCGATCGACGGGCGGTACCGGGATGCGATGGGCACGCTCGACCTGCCCGAACCCGCGCTGGCCGGGGTGCATCAGCGCGACAATCTGGCGCTGGCGGCGGCGATGGTGCGACATCAGTCGGCGCTGGCGGTCTCCGATGCGGCGATCCGCACCGCCGCCAGTACCGCGCGCTGGCCGGCGCGGATGCAGCGCCTGCGCCCGCGCGGGCCGCTGACCGGGCGGGTCGATCCGCGCCATGGCGTGTGGCTCGACGGGGCGCACAACGAGTCCGCCGCGATCGAGGTTGCGCGGTGCTGGCCCCGGATCAGCCGGGGCGAGCGATCGGCGCTGGTGCTGGGAATGCTCGCCAACAAGGATGCCGGCGCGGTGCTGCGGCATCTGGGCGAGGTGGTCGACCATGTCGTCGCGGTGCCGGTGCCGGGTCATGCGCATCATGCACCGGCCGTGCTGGCGCGGCAGGCGCGGGCGATGGGGTTGCAGGCCGATGTCGCGACCGATCCGGCGGCGGCGCTCGATCTGTTGGCGCGGTCGGAACCGGAGGCGGTGTTGATCGCGGGGTCGCTGTATCTCGCTGGAACCGTGCTGTCGGCGAATGACGAGGTGCCGGTTTAGGTTTGTTCATGCGGAGGCGCGGAGACGCGGAGAAGAAGATATTTTCGCGCAGAGGCGCAAAGGACGCTAAGAAACAGTGTTTGCGGCGATAGCGGCTCGCCCATACTTTCTTGCGCGAAAAGGCTTCGCCGGGACCATGACGCCGGCCCGGAACACACCTTCTCAGCGTCCTTTGCGCCTTTGCGCGCTAAAAACCTTCTCCGCGTCTCCGCGCCTTCGCGTGAATCAACCCTTCCGAAGCTCGCGCCGCCACCGCACCCATTCGAGCAGCACGAACACCACCGCGACCAATCCCAGCGCGGCGGTGAAGCGGAACACCGGGGCATAGCCCATCTGTTCGACGGCCTCGCCCAGCCCCGCCCGGCCGAGCGAGCCGACCAGCAGAGTGAGCGACGACAGCAGCGCATATTGGACCGCGCTATGTTCCTTGCTGGCGATCGAGGAGAGATAGGCGACGAAGGCCGCGCCGGCCAAGCCGCCGGCGATATTCTCACCCGAGATCGCGACCATCAACCGCATCATCCGCGCATCGACGCCGAGGTTCAGCAGCCCGGTCGCGCCCGCCACCGCATCGATCACCGGCGCGCCCGATGCCAGATCGGCATAGAGCAGGTTGCTGGCCGCCGCGACGATCGCGCCGATCAACAGCGTCGGCATCCGCCCGAGTACCGCGAACAGGATGCCACCCAGCGACACGCCGAGGATGGTCATGCCGACGCCGAAGATCTTGGAGGCGAAGGCGACCTCGGCATTCGTGTAGTGGAGTTCCTCCAGATAGAAGGGATAGGCGAACGGCCCCCAGATCGAATCGCACAGGCGGTAGCTGAGGATCAGCCCCAACACGACGACCGCGCCGAACCCGAGCCGCCCGACCAGTTCGGACAGCGGCAGGATCAGCGCGCGATAGCCATGTTCGATGAAGCCGGACGTCGGTGCCGCCGCCCCGTCCCGGTTCCAGCCGAGCCATTCGGCCAGTTGCGCCTGCCGGTTCAGCCATGCCGCGGCCAGGGCGGGCACGACGACGGTGATGACGATGATCCACGGACCGGTCAGGCGGGTGAAATCGCCGACGCTGGGCGGGGTTTCGCCGGGCGCGACGTTCAGCACCCGCACCATGAACGCGCCAATGGTGAGGATCGCCCAGCCCCAGCACAGGCCGACGATGATGAGACCGGTGCGCTTGTCGCGGGCACTGGGGCCGATCGTCCCATCGACCGCCTGCTCGACGGCCGGGCGCGGCGTGTCGGGGGCGAACAGCGTCCCGACCAGCAGCGCGGCCATGAACAGGCCCATCACCGCATAGACCATCGGCCAGGTGATCGCATCGGCCAGCACCAGCGCCAGCGCCCCGCCGATCAGGGTCGCCAGCCGGTAGCCGAGCTGGTAGATCGACGACAGGATGCCGAGCGTCGCGCGTTCGTCGGCGACGTCGATCCGCCACGCATCGATCACGGTGTCCTGCGTCGCGGCGGCGAACGCGCCGACGACGGCGACCAGCGCGAACCAGCCGATCGCGACCGCCGGATCACTGAGCGACAGGGTGAGGAACGTCGCGACCAGCACCGCCTGGCACAGCAGCAGCCACGACTTGCGTCGTCCGAAGCGTTCGAGCAGCGGCAGGCGCAGCCGGTCGACGACCGGCGACCACAGGAATTTGAACGCCGCGATCAGCCCGATCCACGACAACAGGCCGATGGTGGCGAGGTTGATCTTCGCCTCCGCCAGCCAGGCGTTGAGCGTGCCGAGCAGCAACGTGAACGGCAGCCCGGCGGCAAGGCCGAACGCGAACATCGCCGCCGTCTTGCGATTGCCCAGCCCCATACGGATCAGCGCCAGCCCCTTGGGCGCGGCTTCGGTCATTCATGTCCTCCCGGAAGGGGCGCGACCGTAGATGGGGTTGGCGATGGCGGCAAGGCGGGGGCTACACCCCTCCGCCGACCCGATCCGTTTGGTTCGAGTAGCGATCGAGCCTGTCGAGAGCGCGTATCGAGAACGGGGTTCCGCTGGGGTGACCTATGACTGGACCGCTTGGGGCCAAACGTTCTCGACGGACGCTTCTCGACAGGCTCGAAGCTGCTCGAACCAAGCGGGAGTGTGGGGGAGGTATCGGCCGGCGAAAGCTACGCTGCCGTACGGAACAGGTTGAACCCGCTCGGCAACCGCCTCGGTAGTTTAGCCCCGCCGATGACCGCGTCGATCGCATCGATCGCGCTCAACAGGTCCTTTTGCGGATAGGGTTTGGCGAGACAGCCGGCCGCAAACACCTGCGCATCCAGCGGGCAGGCACCGGTCACCAGCAGGACCGGCATGCCGCGTTCGTGCGCCGCGCGCGCGACGTCCAACCCGCTGCCGTCCGACAGGTTGATGTCGACCAGTACCAGATCGAGATCGACACCGGATTGTAGCGTCGCCAGTGCGCCGGCGACGGTATCGACCGTCGCCGCGATCTCGAAACCCGACGCCCCGAGGAAGTGTTCGGTATCGAACGCGACCAAGGGTTCGTCCTCGACGACGAGGATCCGGTTGATGTGCCGCTTCTTGCGCCCGAACAACATTGCCCCACTCGCTTTCCACCGGGATGCATACAGCTTATACGAACCCACAAACTCGCGAAGGCGACGAAGGTACCGCTTCGGCTGAAACTTTCGTCACATCGCCGCAAACGGAAACCCTGACCATCGTTACCCCACCCGAATCCACGACCGAATCCCCCCGCGAAGGCCAGCGAATCGCCAAGCTGCTGGCGCGTGCCGGCGTCGCGTCGCGACGCGACATCGAACGCATGATTGCTGCCGGGCGCGTCGCGCTGGACGGTGTCGTGCTCGAAACGCCGGCGACCATCCTGTCCAATCTGAAAGGGGTGACCGTCGACGGCGCACCCGTCGCCGCGCCCGAACCGACCCGGCTGTTCCGATTCCACAAGCCGGCCGGAACGCTGACCGCCGAACGCGACGGTGCCGGGCGTCCGACCATCTACGATCGCCTGCCACGGGACCTGCCGCGGCTGATCCCGGTCGGACGGCTCGACCTGAATACCGAGGGGTTGTTGCTGATGACCACCGACGGCGAGTTCAAACGCCGTCTGGAACTGCCCGCGACCGGGGTCGAGCGGACCTATCGCGCGCGGGCCTATGGCGAGATCAGCCAGCAGCAGCTCGAAGACCTGATGATGGGGATCGAGATCGAGGGGGTGCGCTATGGCCCGATCAACGCCAATCTCGAACGCCGCACGGGGACGAACACCTGGATCGAGATGACGCTGACCGAGGGCAAGAACCGCGAGGTTCGCCGCGTGCTCGAACATCTCGGGCTGAAGGTGTCGCGCCTGATCCGTACCCGCTATGGCCCCTTCAATCTCGAAGACCTGCCCGAGGGCGAGGTCGACGAGATCAAGCAGCATGAACTGGTCGCGTTCCGCAAGACGCTGACCAACAAGCCGACCAGCAAGCCCGCGCCGGAAGGTGCCGATCCGGCGGCGCTCAAGGCGTGGAGGCGCGCGACGCCGCTGCCGCGTCCCGAACCGGTCGCGACGTCGCGCTTCGACGAACGCCGTCCGCGCACCGAGCGGGACGGACAGCGGTCGGGCTTCAGCGGTCGCCGTCCCGATCGCGACGGTCCGAACCGGGCGCAGGGCGACGGTGAGCGGAGCGGCTTCGGCGCACGGCCGCAGGGTGATGGCGAGCGGCGCAGCTTCGGCGCGCGGCCGCAGGGCGATGGCGAGCGGCGCAGCTTTGGTGCGCGACCACAGGGCGATGGCGAGCGGCGCAGCTTCGACGCGCGGCCGCAGGGCGATGGCGAGCGGCGCAGCTTCGGGGCGCGACCACAGGGCGATGGCGAACGGCGCAGCTTCGGCGCGCGGCCGCAGGGCGATGGCGAGCGGCGCAGCTTCGGCGCACGGCCGCAGGCCGATGGCGAACGACGCAGCTTCGGCGCACGGCCGCAGGGCGATGGTGAGCGGCGCAGCTTCGGCGCACGACCGCAGGCCGATGGCGAACGACGCAGCTTCGGCGCACGGCCACAGGGCGATGGCGAACGCCGGAGCTTCGGCGCGCGACCGCAGGGCGGCGGCGATCGGCCCGGCTTTGGCGACCGTCCGCAGCGCGCCGATGCGCGTCGCGTCGGCCCCCGCACCCATGCCACCGAGCGGCCGGTCGACCGCCGCGACGGCTTCGATCCGCTGGCGCAGGCCGGGCAGACGCCTGCCGAGCGGCGGCAACCGGGGCTGGGCGACCGCCGCGCCTATGGCGATCGGCCTGACAATGCGCGCACCCGCCGCGCCTCGGCCCATGCCGAGCGGCCGGGCTATGACGGGGTCGCGCGCCGGCCGCACGTCGAGCGTACGACCGAAGGCCCGCGCGGTCCGGTCGAAAAGCGGATGACGCGCGAACAGGCGTCCGATGTCGACCGGGCAAGCTTCGTCGAGCGGCCGAAACGCAAGCCGACCGGCTGGGCCAAGGCCACGCCAACGACCAAACCGGTCAAGGGCAAGCCGAAGGGCGGTGGCCGTCCCGGCGGGGGCAAACGCTGATGCGGGTCATTTCGGGACTGTGGCGCGGACGGCCGATCGTCGCGCCCAAGGGGGACGCGACCCGTCCGACGGCCGATCGCACGCGCGAGGCGCTATTTTCGATGTTGGCCAGCCGGGTCGGCAGCTTCGACGACCTGGCGGTCGCCGACCTGTTCGCCGGATCGGGCGCGCTGGGGATCGAGGCATTGTCGCGCGGTGCCGCGACCTGCCTGTTCGTCGAACAGGACCGCGCCGCGCTGGATGCGCTGCGTGCCAATCTGACCAAGCTGGACGCGGCGGGCGGCGACGTGCGGGCGACGTCGGTACTGGCGCTGGGACCGGCACCGCGTCCGCTCGACATCGTGATGATGGACCCGCCTTATGGCAGCGGGGCCGGCGCGGTGGCGGCGGACAAGCTGGCGCGGCTCGGCTGGATCGGGCCGGCGACCTGGGTCAGCATCGAGACCGCCAAAGCCGAGGTGCTCGACCTGCCGCGCTTCACCATCGATGCCGAGCGCGTCTATGGCAAGGCGCGGATCACCCTGTTGCGGCTGGCCGACGAAACCGAGTGACGATTAACCTTTTAGCGGTGAAGCTTCGCTAGGTCGAAGCCATGGCGGAACGAATGGAAACGGATCGATGGACAGCGCGCTCTACGCTCTGATCGTCAATGCCGTGGTCGCGGGGCTGTTCGCAGTCGCCTTTGCGATCATCCGCCTGTCCTATCCCGGACAGCGTCATGTGACGTGGTTCGTGCTGACCTATCTGATCGGCGGGCTGACGCCGATCAGCGAGATCGGCGTGCGGCTGACGCCGTTCACCACGCCGTTCATGCTGTTGAGCTATGGGTCGTTCCTGTGCAGTATCGCGTTGTTGCCGTTGGGAATGGCGGCGATGGCGGGGCGGCGACGGCCATGGCGGTGGGCGGCGCTGCTGGTGCTGCTCGGCATCGGGGTACGCGCCGCGATCTGGAACGGACCGCGCAACGAACTCTGGTATGAATTTGCCTATCAGGCCCCGTTCGCGATCGGGTCGGCGCTGGCGACGGCGCTGGCGGTCGATGCGGTCCGGCGGCGGCGTGGGCGATTGTGGCTGGCGCTCGGCATCGCCACCGGATTGATGACGCTGCATTTTCTGATCAAGCCGCTGTTCGCCGTGCTGTTCGGATCGGGGGCGTCGGCAAAGGAATATGCCGCAAGCAGCTATGCGCTGTTCTCGCAATCGATCGGCGGGATGCTCATCGTCTCCGTCGGGCTGCTGACGCTGTTGCTGGTCGTGCAGACCGCGCTGGGCCGGTCGATCGCTGAGGCGGAGACCGACCCGCTGACCGGTATCGCGAACCGGCGCGGCTTCGACCGGCGGGCGAAGGCGATGATCGCCGACGCGCGCACCGGTGACCAGCCATTGGCGGCGATCCTGTTCGACCTGGACCATTTCAAACGGGTCAACGATCAGTACGGGCACGCCACCGGCGATGCGGTGCTGCGTGCCTTTGCCCGGCTGCTGGTCGACCGCCTGCCGCGATCGGCGGCGATCGCGCGGCTGGGGGGCGAGGAATTCGTCGCGCTGCTCGACCGGACGACGTTGCGCGGGGCGTGGCTGGGCGCACAGTCGGTGCGCGCGACGCTGCCCGAAATCGCCAGCCACCTGCCGGCGATCACGATCAGTGCCGGACTGGCGGAATTGTCGGCCGACGACGATCTCGACCGTCTGCTCGAACGCGCCGATCGCGCTACCTATGATGCCAAGCGCGCCGGCCGCAACCGCATCCTGCCGGTGCCCGATCCGGTCAGCGCATGGGCCGACAGCGCCGGATGACGCCTAGAGCGTTTTTCGATCAGGTTGGATCATCGTCACGGTGGCGATTTCGGTTCGTGGAAAGGCGCAAGGAGGGCACGATGCCAAAGCATCGTGACCGACGAGCAACTCCGCCACGGACTGGAAGCGGCCCGCCGCGTAGCGGTCGCCCGCCGGGCGATGACGATGGTGCAACATGGTCGAAAACCGCTCTAACGGTCGCGCGGAACCAGTGCCAGCCCGATCAGGCTCGCCACCCCCGCCCCGGCCAGCACCACGCCGACCGACCACAGGCCGTAATCGATCGACAGCGCCTGCGCGATGCTGGGGGTCAGGCCGCCGCCGATCACGCCGCCGACGTTGAAGCCCATCGACGCACCCGTGTAGCGGACCCGCGCCGGGAACAGCGCCGGCAACCACGCGCCGAGCGGGCCATAGACGAACCCCATCATCAGCAGCGCGAACGAGAGCCATGCGCCGATCACGAACAACGACCCCGCCCCGACCATCGGCCCCAGCAGACCACCGGCGACGACGACGCCGATGCACCCGCCCGCCAGCACCCGCGCCGGGGTCGACCGGTCGGACAGCCAGCCCGCCAGCGCGATGCCGGCGGCCATGAACAGGATCGCGATCAACTGCGTTTGCAGGAACGCGCCGCGTGCATAGCCGAGCGTGTTCGTGCCATACCCTAGCACGAAGGTCGTCGCGATGTAGTAGAGCGCGAAACAGGCGACGACGCCGAAGGTCCCGGCCAGCGTCGCCCGCAAATGGCTGCCCGCCAGTTCGGCGATCGGCACGCTCGGCGGCGCTTCGTGCGCCAGCGCCTTCGCAAAGGCGGCGGTTTCGGTCAGCTTTACCCGCACCCAGAGCCCCAGCCCAACCAGCGCGACGCTGAACAGGAACGGCAGCCGCCAGCCCCAGGCGAGAAAATCCGCCTCCGACAGGGTCAGCCCCAGCAGCAGGAACAACCCGTTGGCGGCGATGAAGCCGACCGGCGCGCCCAGTTGCGGCACCATGCCGAACCGACCGCGCCAGCCCGGCGGCGCATTCTCGACGGCGAGCAACGCCGCCCCGCCCCATTCGCCGCCCAGCCCCAGCCCCTGCGCGAACCGGAGGGTGCACAGCAGCAGCGGCGCAACCCAGCCGACCTGCGCATAGGTCGGCAGGAACGCGATCAGCAGCGTCGAGCCGCCCATCAGCATCAGCGACGCGACCAGCGTCGATTTGCGGCCCAACCGGTCGCCGAAATGGCCGAACACGACCGCACCCAGCGGCCGGGCGATAAAGGCGAGGCCGATCGACAGGTAGCTCGCCATCAACTGTGCCGACGTGCTTTCGAGTGGAAAGAACAGCGATCCGAACACCAACGTCGCGGCGGTGGCATAGATATAGAAGTCGTAGAATTCGACCGAGGTGCCGATCAGGCTGGCGATCAGGATACGACGATGGGCGCGCATGGGATGTGGTTGGGCCATGCGCCCGCCTAGCGGGTTGCCGCCGGGGCGCAAGAAGGTTTCGTTGATGCCCGCTACGACGCAACTATCGCCACGAACGGCAAACGCACCCCTGCCCCGGCAGAGGTGCGCTGCTTCCGTCGTACCGTCCGTGCTTACTTGACGCTGGCAACCGCCACCGGCTGGAGTTGTGCGACTTGGACCTGCGCGTCGCGGCGCATTTCGGCGCGGCAGCGGTTTTCGTCGGCATAGCGACGCAGGCCGGACGCGCTCGAACGGCAGGCCGTCGTTGCGGCACGGTCGATGCGTGCGTCGAGGACGCGACGATGTTCGATCTTGGTCAGGTCCAGCCCGGCATAGGACACATGGACCGACACCGGCTCACGCACTTCGGCGTTCGCGGCCGACGACAGGCACGCGAAAGCGGTCGCCGCAAGGGCGATGATACGGATGTTCATGATGGTAGCTCCTGCGAAATCGGTGCCCGTCGCAGCGGCGGTCGCCCGCGGTTCGGGTGCCGCCGTCCACCGGCACCGCGCTGGTACTGCGCGATTATTGCAACGCAGCGAAGCGCCGATGGCAGGACGATGACGGTTCCGAAACAATTTCCTTGCTTGTCGCTTTACGCTTCGTTCCCTACCTGTTCGACGATGTCGCTTGCCCCTACCCCTGCCGATCCGCCCTATCTGCGCGGGCTGAACGAACCGCAGCGTGACGCGGTGCTGACCACCGACGGCCCGGTGCTGGTGTTGGCGGGCGCGGGTACCGGCAAGACGGCAGCGCTGACCGCGCGGCTGGCGCATCTCCTGTATACGCGCAAAGCCTATCCGTCCGAAATCCTGTCGGTGACCTTCACCAACAAGGCGGCGAAGGAGATGCGCGAGCGGGTCGGGCGGCTGGTCGGCGATCTGGTCGAAGGGATGCCGTGGCTGGGCACGTTCCACGCGATCGGCGCGAAGATGCTGCGGCGGCACGCTGAGTTGGTCGGACTGCAATCCAATTTCACCATCCTCGACACCGACGATCAGTTGCGCCTGCTGAAACAGCTGATCCTAGCCGCCGATCTCGATGAGAAAAGGTGGCCGGCGCGCAGCTTGGCCGGGCTGATCGACGGATGGAAGAACAAGGGGATGACCCCCGCCGATGTCGATGCGGGGGAAAGCGAACGGTTCGCCAATGGCCGCGGCGGCGAGATGTATCAACAATATCAGGACCGGTTGAAGGCGGTGAACGCCTGCGATTTCGGCGACCTGTTGCTGCACGTGCTGACGATCCTGCGCACCGACCGCGAGGTGCTGGCGCAGTATCAGCGGCGGTTCCGCTACATCATGGTCGACGAATATCAGGACACCAACAGTGTCCAGTATCTGTGGCTGCGGTTGCTGGCGCAGGAACGGCGCAATTTGTGCTGCGTCGGCGACGACGACCAGTCGATCTATTCGTGGCGGGGCGCGCAGGTCGAGAATATCCTGCGTTTCGAACGCGACTTTCCCGGCGCGAAGATCGTCCGCCTCGAACAGAATTACCGGTCGACGCCCCATATCCTCGGCGCGGCATCGGGCGTGATCGCGCATAATGGCGGACGGCTGGGTAAAACGCTGTGGACCGAATGCGATGTCGGCGAGAAGGTCCGCGTCATCGGCGTGTGGGACGGTCCCGAGGAGGCCCGCCGCGTCGGCGACACGATCGAACAGGTGCAGCGGGCGGGCAAGACGCTCGACGACTGTGCGATCCTCGTCCGCGCGCAGCATCAGACGCGCGAGTTCGAGGAACGCTTCATCGGCATCGGCATGCCGTATCGCATCGTCGGCGGCTTCCGCTTCTACGAACGCGCCGAAATCCGTGATGCGCTCGCCTATCTGCGCGTCGTCAACCAGCCTTCCGACGACCTCGCGTTCGAACGGATCGTCAACGTGCCCAAACGGGGGCTGGGCGACAAGGCGGTGCAGACGATCCATCGATACGCCCGCGCCACCGGATCATCGCTGATGACCGCCGCCGCGCGCATCCTCGATACCGATGAACTGACCGGGGCGGCGCGCAAGTCGCTCGGGCGGCTGGTCGGCGACTTCGCCCGCTGGCGCGACATGGCGCAGGGCCTGCCCCATGCCGAGCTGGCGCGGCAGTTGCTCGACGAAAGCGGCTATACCGCGATGTATCAGGCGGAAAAGACGGCGGAAGCGGCCGGGCGGCTGGAAAACCTGACCGAACTGGTCCGGGCGATGGAGGAATATGAGTCGCTCGGCGCGTTCCTAGAACACGTGTCGCTGGTCATGGACAACGAGGCGTCGGTGGAAGAGCCGAAGGTCACGATCATGACCATCCACGCCGCCAAGGGACTGGAATTCGACACGGTGTTCTGCGTCGGATGGGAGGAAGGCTTGTTCCCGTCGCAGCGCTCGCTCGACGAGGGCGGGACCGCGAGCCTCGAGGAGGAACGCCGCCTCGCCTATGTCGCGATCACCCGCGCGCGGCGGTTGGCCATGGTGTTCCATGCCGCCAATCGCCGCATCTATGGCCAGTGGAATTCGTCGCTGCCGTCGCGCTTCGTCGGCGAACTGCCGGCCGAGCATATCGATACGGAAACGACGATGGCGGGAGGCGAAAGCCTGTGGCGGGCGAATTGGAGCGAACGCGCCGATCCGTTCGCCGATGTCGCGCGCGGCACCGGGCGGGGTCCGGGCTGGCAGCGCGCCGCGTCGCAGGGGTCGACCTTCACCACCACCCCGGCACGCGTCGTCGAGGCGCGGGCGAGCGCGATCAGTCTGGGCAACAAGGGCCGCAGCGACCTGTCGACCGGGCAGCGCGTCTTCCATCAGAAGTTCGGGTATGGCACGATCGAGACGATCGAAGGCAACAAGCTGGAGGTATTGTTCGAAACCGCCGGTCAGAAGCGGGTACTGGACAGCTTTGTCACGCCGGGCTGAAGAGACGCCGCGACTGAACCTGTGCTTAACGTATGTCAGCGACCGGATAACCGGTTCGGTGTATGGAAAGGTCCACCACGTACGGACGGGAAGGAGGACCAGATGTCGATCGTCGACAACGCCGAATATTACCGCCGCCGGTTGGGCGAGGCGCGCACGCGGGCGGAAACCGCGCAACTGCCCGAAGTGCGGCGGGTGCATCGCGAGATGGCGGACCGCTATTCGGTCATGCTGCGCGATGCCGAACACGGCGGCATGCCCCGCCCGACGCTGGGCATCGTCCCGCGCGATTGACCGGTTGCGCCGACGGTCGCGAAGCGCAGGCAACCGCCGCGCGTGTCGGTCGTTCAGGTCGGACAATTTCCCGACGAGGATCGATCGATGCCCTATGTAAAGACCCGCGACGGTACCAGCCTGTTCGTGAAGGATTGGGGACAGGGTCGCCCGGTCGTACTGATCCATGGCTGGCCACTGTCAGCCGACAGCTGGGACCCGCAGGCGATGGCATTGGCCGATGCTGGCTATCGCGTCATTGCCTATGACCGGCGCGGTTTCGGGCGGTCGGACCAGCCCTGGTCGGGCTATGACTATGACACGCTGTCGGACGATCTGGCCGATGTCATGGCCGACACCGGCGTGACCGACGATGCCGCGCTTATCGGTTTCTCGATGGGGGGTGGCGAGGTCGCGCGCTACATGTCGCGCCATGGCGGCAAGGGCGTGACCCGCGTCGGCTTCATCGGGTCGGTCGTGCCGTACATGCTCCAGACCGACGACAATCCCGATGGCGTGCCGCAGGACCAGCTTCAGGAGATCGCCGACAATATCAAGGCGGATCGCGCGAAGTTCTTCCGTACCTTCTTCGACCAGTTCTATGGCGTCGGCTTCATCACCAGCCCGGTGAGCGAGGAAGTGCTCGACCTGTCGTGGAACACGGCGATGCTGGCGGGGCTCAAGCCGACGCTGGCCTGCGCGGAGTCGTTCGGGACCACCGATTTCCGGCCGGACCTGCCGTCGATCACCGTGCCGACGCTCATCATCCACGGCACGTCGGACCAGACCGTGCCGATCGACGCGACCGGGCGGGCTTTGGCCAGGGCGCTGCCGAACGCCGATCTGATCGAATATGACGGCGCGCCGCACGGCCTGTTCGCGACCGAGAGCGACCGGCTGACCGACGACCTGCTGGCGTTCCTCGGTCGGCGGTAAGCCAGTACGTCTCTACCCCCGTCATTCCCGCGCACGCGGGAATCCATAGACACCGTGGTCGCGATTGATCGACAACGCAGCGTTTATGGACCCCCGCCTTCGCGGGGGTGACGCGGGGGACGGCATGAAGTCGCTTCACAATACCCCCCAAGCCGATCTGCATTGCCCCAGCCCAACAGCGGACCTAAACCCCCACCTCATGTCCGCTTCTCCGCATCCCTTTTCCATCCCCGCGTTCCGCGCCTATTTCCTTGCCCGGCTGTCGAACACGCTGGCGCAGATCGCGATGGTCGTCGTCATCGGCTGGCAGGTGTACGACATCGCGCGCGAGACGATGACGATCCGGCAGTCGGCGTTTCAATTGGGGCTGATCGGCGTCGCGCAGTTCCTGCCGCTGCTGGTCCTGTCGCTGGTCGCGGGATGGGTCGCCGACCGGATCGACCGGCGCTGGATCGCGCGCGGGTCGGTCGCGCTGGAGGGTAGCTGCGCGCTGCTGCTGGCATGGCTGACCTATAGCGGCGCGATCACCCTGCCATGGCTGTTCTTCGTCGCGGCGATGCTGGGCGTCGCGCGCGCCTTTGCCGGGCCGGCGTTGCAGGCGCTCGCCCCCAATCTCGTCCCCGCAGCCGTCCTGCCCACCGCGATCGCGATGAGTTCGATCGCGTGGCAGGGCGGATCGGTGCTCGGGCCGGCGATGGGCGGCTATCTGTACGCGGCGGGTCATTACATTCCCTATGCCGTGTCGGCGGGGCTGTTCCTGTTCGGGCTGATCATGCTGTTCCTGATCCCGCCGATCCCGCGTGCGGTGATCGCGGGGAAGGCCAATCCGTGGCGGCAGATGCTCGACGGATTATCCTATGTCCGCCGCAACCGATTGGTGTTCGGCGCGATTTCGCTCGATCTGTTCGCGGTGTTGCTGGGCGGCGCGACGGCGATGCTGCCGATCTATGCCCGCGACATTCTCCAAATCGGCGCGGACGGCCTCGGCCATCTCCGCGCCGCGCCGGCGCTGGGCGCGGTGGTCGTTGCCGCCGTGTTCGCGGTCAAGCCGCTGTCGAAGGATGTCGGTGCCAAGATGCTGTTGTCGGTGATGGGCTTCGGGGCGGCGACCGCGCTGTTCGGGCTGTCCGCGCCGCTGCTGCTGCCAATATTCGGGCAAGCCGCGATCGGCAGCGACTTCGCGCCGGCCGTGCTGCTGGCGCTCGCCGCCCTGTTCGTCGTCGGTGCGACCGACATGGTGTCGGTCTATGTCCGCCAGTCGCTGATCCAGTTGCATACGCCCGACGCGATGCGCGGGCGGGTCGGCGCGGTGTCGACGCTGTTCGTGTCGGGATCGAACGAACTGGGCGAGGCACGCTCGGGCTTCCTCGCCGCGCTGGTCGGGCCAGTCGTCGCGGTTGCCGGCGGCGGCATCCTTGCGATCGGCGTCACCATGCTCTGGTCGCGCCTGTTCCCCGAATTGCGGGCCGCGCGTAGCTTCACGCCGCCCGAAGACCTCGAAGTCATCCCAAAGGAGACCCAGCCATGAAGGCCGATACCATCCTGCAAACGATCGGGAATACGCCGCATATCCGCGTGAAGCGGCTGTTCGGCGATGCCGAGGTGTGGATCAAGTCCGAGCGTTCCAACCCCGGCGGGTCGATCAAGGACCGCATTGCCCTTGCCATGATCGAGGCGGCCGAGGCATCGGGCGACCTGAAGCCCGGCGGTACGATCATCGAGCCGACCAGCGGCAATACCGGCGTCGGTCTGGCGATGGTCGCGGCGGTCAAGGGCTACCGGCTGGTACTGGTCATGCCCGAAAGCATGAGCATCGAGCGTCGCCGGCTGATGCTGGCCTATGGCGCGACCTTCGACCTGACGCCCCGCGAAAAGGGCATGAAGGGCGCGATCGAGCGCGCGCACGAACTGGCAGCGCAAAGCCCCGATGCGTGGATTCCCCAGCAGTTCGAAAACCCCGCGAACATCGACGTCCATGTCCGTACGACCGCACAGGAAATCCTGAACGACTTCGCCGATACGCCGATCGACGTCATCATCACCGGCGTCGGCACCGGCGGTCACATTACCGGCGTCGCCGAAACGCTGAAGGAGAAATGGCCGGAGCTGAAGGTCTATGCGGTCGAACCGGACCTGTCGCCGGTGATTTCGGGCGGGCAGCCGGGGCCGCACCCTATCCAAGGGATCGGTGCGGGCTTCGTCCCTGCCAACCTGCACACCCGCGCGATCGACGGCGTTATCAAGGTCGATGCGGCGGTCGCCAAGGACATGGCCCGGCGTTCCGCGAGCGAGGAAGGGATGCTGGTTGGCATCTCGTCGGGCGCGACGCTGGCGGCGATTCTGCAGAAGCTGCCCGACCTGCCCGATGGCGTGCGCGTGCTCGGCTTCAACTACGACACCGGCGAGCGTTATCTGTCGGTTCCCGACTTCCTGCCCGAACAATGAGCGAGCCGGCGGTGGTCGAACGGAGCAGGATCGGCAGCGGATCGATCGCGATCGACGGCGTCCTCGTGGCACTGTCGGTCGCGGCCGTCGCCGTGCCTGCGATCCTGATCCGGCCGACCCCGCCGATCCGGCCGGCGGCGCATTCCGCCGGACCGGGCCGCCAGAGCGTTGCGCAGGCCCCGGAAGCGCCGCCGCCCCCGGTGGAGCCGATCGAGTATCGCGCGCTGGAACCGGAGGACGCCCGCGCCTTCAATGCCAAGGTGCCGTTCGTTACCGGCCCCAACCCGGCGGCGCGACCGTTCCGCTTTGCTGGCGACCTCGACAATCGGTCCCGCGCGACCGACTGCCTCGCCGCCGCCGTGCTGTACGAGGCCGGCGACGATGCGAAGGGGCAGCGCGCCGTCGCACAGGTCGTGCTGAACCGACTGCGCCACCCGGCCTTTCCCAAAAGCGTGTGCGGCGTGGTGTTTCAGGGGTCGGAACGCACCACCGGTTGCCAGTTCACCTTCACCTGCGACGGGGCGTTGGCGCGCGCCTATCCGCAAGCCTATTGGGACCGGGCGCGCAAGGTCGCGGCGGCGGCACTGGCGGGCAACGTGTTCGCGCCGGTCGGCTATGCGACGCACTATCATACCGACTGGGTCGTCCCCTATTGGCAGTCGAGCCTCGACAAGATCGCGGCGGTCGATACGCACCTGTTTTTCCGCTGGGCCGGATGGTGGGGCACGCCCGGTGCGTTCCGCCGCGTCGTCGGCACGGTCGAACCGCGCATCGAACAGCTCGCTCCCTATTCCGCCGCGCACAAACTGCCCGAGGTACTGGCGGTCGAGCAGGAGGCCGGCGTGCTGACCGGCAATTTCGCGTCCGCCGCGCTGCCGCGTCCGAGCAGCGACGATCCGGTCACCTTCCTCGTGCCCCTCGATACGCTGACGCCCGACAAATGGCCGGCCTTCGCGCAAGCCACCTGCGGCGAACGGACGCGGTGCAAGTTCCTCGGCTGGCGCGATCCGGCGGCAGTCCCGGCCCGCGCGGGGCTGGCATGGGAACCGGCCGCGCTGAACGCGATGTCGTTCAGCTATCTGCGCGACCGGGGCGCGGGCGTCGAAAAGCAGTTGTGGAATTGCCAGCTCGTATCGCGGCCCGCTTCGTCGTGCATGCGTCGCGCGATCCCCGCGCCGCCAATGCCCGCCGCGACCGTCCGCGGCGATACGCCGCCGCTCACCGGCGTCCGGCGTAGCGGTGATCCGGCCCCTGCCCCGCCCCGTCAGCGCAGTAGGGCGGCCGACAGTCGATCGGCATCCTCGACCGCGACATCGACGACGTTGGGTCGGCCCATCCCCTTGGCACCGGCGGTATCGACATGCACCGTCGCCAGCCCCAACAGGCGCTGGAGCGGCGAGCGGCGCACCGACACCGCCTGGATACGGGCCAGCGGCACGATCCACACCTGCTTGGCCAGCACCCCGCGCATCACCTGCAACGTGTCGCCGACGATCGCATAGCGGTGTCGCCGCCGCGCGAGGATCGCCAGCACCACCGGGATCGGGACCAGCAGCAACGCCAGCCCCGCCAGCGGCACGAAGAACGCGGCGACGGTCACCGCGATCAGCGGCACCCCGCCCCGCACGATGCCGGTCCGCACGACATGCCCGAACGCAACCGGACGCAGCGGAAGCGGATCGAACGGCGCATAGCCCGCCGCGGCGAGCACCTGCGCAATCTCCGCTTCGCGGGCGAACGGCGCGACGCTCTGCCGCCCGCCGACATCGTCGCTGCCGCCCAGCGTCTGCAACCGCAGGCCCGCCCAGCCCAGCCGTCCGCTGACCATGCCGCGTTCGATCAGTGCCAGCTGGACACGGCGCAGGCTGAGCGCGATTTCGGTCCGGGTGGCCAGCCCGCGCACGCGGCGCAACCGGTCGCCTTCGCGCTCCAACCGAAATCCATGCTCGACCAGCAGCGTGCGCAGGACGCCGCTGATCGCGCCGACCAGCAGCGCGACGACGGCCGCCATGGCCGCGAACAACGGCGTGGCCCATGCGATCGCCTCGCGCCGCGCGACGCCGGCCCAGTCGCGGACATCGACCCAGTTCCACCCGATCAGATCGCCGACCTGATTGAGGCCGGCGAACAACACCCCGACCCAGACCAGCGAAAAGCCGAACAGGCCCATCGTCAATACGCGGCCGGGCGACATGGCGAAGACGATGTCGCGCGCCGGTTCGCGGGGCCCCGCGTCGGTCGGGCCCGTCTGCGGAACTGCCCCGCGCAAGATCGCGCGCAGCCGGGCCGCCTCGGCCAGCGTCACGCTGTCGAGCTTCGCCTCGTCCGCCTCGCCACCACCGGTCTCGACCCGCACCCGCGCCAGACCGAACGGGCGGGCCAGCAGCTTCTGGTCGATCGAAACGTCCTGAATGCGGTCGAACGGGATCGATCGCCGCTTGCGGTTCAGCACCCCGTCCGCAATCACCAGTTCGCCGTCGCCGATCGTGTACGTGAACGCCCGCCACCGTATCCACGCGAACAGCGCCGCCCCCACGATCAGCACCGAAACGATGCCGATCATCGGCCACACCCCGCTACGCGATGTGGCGGCGGCGAGCGCGACCAGCCCGGCGATTTGCTGTGGCGCGCCCGAGACGATCCGCAGGGCGATGGTGCCGGGGTGCAGCCGGCGCGGACCTTCGGTCACCATGGCGACGCCTCGATCGCGCCACGGATACGGTCACGCACCGCTTCGGCCTGATCGCGGGCGAGGCCCGGCACCGTGACCCGACTATGGTCAGTGCCGGCGGTGTGCAGCACCAGCGTCGCGACGCTGCAGCCGCGCTCGATCGGCCCCTGTGTCAGGTCGATATGCTGGACGCGGCCGATCGGCACGATGGTATGTACCCGCGTCAGCCAGCCATGACCGATGTGCAGTTCGCGCTCGTCGAGTGCGAAGCCCCAATGCGCGAAGCGGCGCGGCGGGGCGATGGCGACCAGCCAGATTGCGATCAGCACCGCGAGGCCCGCGGCGATGCCGTTCGGCAGATCCTGACCGTACAGGATCGCCTCACCCACGCCCGCCAACAGCAGCACGACCAGCGCGACGACCGCCGCCCGCCAGCGCAGCACGGTAACGAACCGACGGTCGAGCGGCGCGAGCGAAAGGGGCATAGGGTCCATGGCAGTGTGATAGGCAGGCAATACGGCGCACTCAAGCGAATCCCGATGCGATCGCCCCGCGCCTCTTGTGCGCGGGCGCGGGCGGGGCCATAGCGCCCGCGACAAACCCCATTCGGACTTGAGGCAAGCTGCATGAAACTCCGCATCGTCGTGACGCTCAAGAACGGCGTACTCGATCCGCAGGGCAAGGCGATCGAACACGCGCTGGCCTCGCTCGGCTTCGCGGGCGTCGGCGAGGCACGGGTCGGCAAGCTGATCGAGCTGGACGTCGCCGACGGCACCGATGACGAAACGATCGACGCGATGTGCCGCAAGCTGCTCGCCAATACGGTCATCGAAAACTATCGGGTCGAACGCGCATGAAGACCGCCGTCATCGTCTTTCCGGGGTCGAACTGCGACCGCGACATCGCGGTGGCGCTGGAATCGGTCACCGGTACCGCGCCGACCATGGTCTGGCATCGCGAAACCGACCTGCCCGACGATATCGGTCTGGTCGCCGTGCCCGGCGGCTTTTCCTATGGCGACTATCTGCGATCGGGTGCGATTGCCGCACGGTCGCCGGTGATGCGCGCCGTGGTCGATGCGGCGGGCAAGGGCCTGCCGGTGCTCGGCATCTGCAACGGGTTCCAGATCCTGACCGAAGCAGGACTGCTGCCGGGCGCATTGATGCGCAACCGGGGCCTGTCCTTCGTCTGCCGCGACGTGGCGCTGCGCGTGGGGGAGGCCAGGTCGGCCTTCACCAGCGGATATCGCGCGGGCGACACGATCCGCGTGCCCGTCGCGCATCATGACGGCAATTACGTCGCCGACGACGCGACGCTCGACCGGCTGGAGGGTGAGGGTCAGGTGGCGTTCCGCTATGCGGAGCCGGTCAACGGCTCGGCACGCGACATTGCCGGACTGGTCAATGCCGAGGGCAATGTGCTCGGCATGATGCCCCACCCCGAACGCCGCATCGAAGCGGCACATGGCGGCCGCGACGGTCGCGCCCTGTTCGAAGGATTGCTGGCACGCGTCGGCGTCTGATCTAGCGCGACCGCCTGCTTCCCGCGAATGGGGAGAAGTCGGTCGCGGCATCGAACACATCGACCCCCTCGCGCCGCTTCAGCCAGCCGACCACGGCATAGGTGACCGGCGTCAGCACGATTTCCCAACCGACCTTCATCGCCCAGTTGGTGACCAGGACGGTCAGCACCTGCCCGGTCGGCCAGACGCCGAAGAACGCCAGCGGGTAGAAGATCGCGCTGTCGACCGCCTGGCCGACGACGGTCGACCCGACCGTCCGCGTCCACAACGCCCGTCCGCCGGTCCAGATCTTCATGCGGGCGAGGACATAGGCGTTGACGAATTCCCCCGCCCAGAACGCGGCGATCGAGGCGAAGACGATGCGCGGCACCTGTCCGAAGACCGCTTCATAAGCACCCTGCCCCGTCCAACCGTCTGCGGGCGGCATCGCGACGACGACCGCCGCCATGAACGCCATGAACAACAATGCCGCAAAGCCGACCCAGATGCACCGCCGCGCCCGGGTATAGCCATAGACTTCGGTCAGCACGTCGCCGATGACATAGGATACCGGAAAGAACAGGATGCCCGCGCCGAACACGAACGGCGCACCGCCAATGTCGATCGCCGCAACCTTGCCCGCGCCGATGATGTTCGACAGCAACAGGATGGCGACGAACGCCGCCATGACGATATCGAAATGGCGGAACCCCCGCGCCGGAAGCGTAGCGGCGTCGATTCGGGGCAACGCGGTATCGGACAGTTCGAGCATGGCCGCGTTATGATAGCGGTTCCGGTTTGCCGCAATGCACGCTAACGAAGCGGCGGGCACCCGTAGCTCAGCTGGATAGAGCAAGGAGCTTCTACCTCCTTGGTCGGGGGTTCGAATCCCTCCGGGTGCGCCATTTTCATATGTCCTTTGCCACAACCGACCGGCATTTCGTCCGACGTGGTGGACCGCGGTGACACCCACTGACCTGCCCCAACGATCATCGAGCGGACCCATCATCCCCGAACGTGGCAAGGGTGACGTTGCCGATCGGACAGGCTTGTACGGCAATCCGTTCGCTGACGTGGCGGCTTGGACACCAAGATTGGCTGACACCCTGCCAGCACCGCACAATTCGAATCGAACAGCACAAGGCATTAAATAAATTCAATATTGCCTTGCTCGGAAACAATTATCATATATTTACGAACAAACGATTGCACGCGAGGCGGTCGGCAGGAGGGGGTTGCGATGAAGCTGAGCCGTGTGCTTCTCACCGGACTGATCGGGGTTTCCGCAACGACGCCTGCCGTTGCGAAGGTGACGGCCCCGCAGGATGCCCGCGTTTTTCGCCTCGATGGCGGCGGCGTGACCTATGCGCTCGGTGTCGACGACAAGGGATATCTGCAGCCGCTCTATTGGGGGGCAACGCTCGCGGCGGGCGATCCGCTGGTTGCGACCGATCCGGTGAAGACCGGCGATCCCGTGCTGGTAAAGGCCCCTGGCGAACTGTCCGGCTTCGATCCCGCCGGTTCGGTGACGTTACAGGAATATCCGGGTCAGGGCGAAGGGCTGGTCAGCGATCCGGGCATCAAGACCATTTTTGCCGACGGCAATCGCGACCTCGTGCTCAAATACAAGTCCCACCGGGTGCAGGGCGAGACGCTGCTGGTCGAACTGGTCGATATCCGGCGGCCGCTCGGCATTACGTTGCGCTACACGATCGATCCTGAAACCGGCGTGCTGGCGCGATCGGCATCGGTCCGCAACGGCGATCGGCGTGCGGTGCGCGTCGACCAGATCGCCTCGGCGGTGTTCACCCTGCCGGTCGGCGACGATTACCGGCTGCACTATCTGACCGGTCGTCATGCTGCGGAATGGACCAGGAAGGACGTGGCGATCACGCCGGCGCTGACACTGCTGGAAAGCCGGCGCGGTTCGACCGGCCACGGCAACAATCCGTATTTCGCGATCGGTCGCGAAGGGATCACCAGCGAGGACGCCGGGCCGGTATGGTACGGCGCGCTGGCATGGTCGGGATCGTTCCGGATCAGCGTGGGGCAGGACAATCTGGGTCGTGTCCGGGTCATGGGCGGCTACAACCCCTATGACTTCTCGTGGTCGCTGAAGCCCGGCGAGACGCTCGACACCCCCGTCTTCTACGCGGGCTATTCGGACGGCGGTATGGGAGGCGCATCCCGCACCTTCCACCGTTTCCAGAACGCGCACATCCTGCCCGGTGGCGAACGCGCCAAGCCGCGCCCGGTCGTTTACAACAGCTGGGAAGCGACCGCGTTCGACGTGACCGAGGCGGGACAGGAAGCGTTGGCGGAGAAGGCAGCCAAGATCGGCGTCGAACGCTTCGTCGTTGATGACGGCTGGTTCGGTGCGCGCAACAGCGACAAGGCAGGGTTGGGCGACTGGACCGTCAACCGCACGAAATTCCCCAATGGTCTGAAGCCGTTGATCGACAAGGTCCATTCGCTCGGTATGGATTTCGGTCTGTGGGTCGAACCGGAAATGGTCAATGTCGACAGCGACCTGTACCGCGCCCACCCCGACTGGGTGCTGCAGTATCCCGATCGTCCCCGGACCGAGGGCCGCAACCAGCTGGTGCTCAACCTCGCGCGGACCGATGTCCGCAATCATCTGCTGGCAGTGCTCGACAGGCTGGTCGCGGAGAACGACATCGCCTTCCTGAAATGGGATTACAACCGCAACTGGACCGAAGCCGGATGGCCGGCGGTGCCGGTGCAGGATCAACAGCGCGTATATGTCGAATATGTCCGCAACCTGTACCACATCCTGTCCGAACTGCGGCGACGTCACCCGAAGCTGGAGATCGAAGGCTGCTCGGGCGGCGGCGGTCGTGTCGATCTGGGCATCCTCGGTTTTTCCGACGAAGTATGGCCGTCGGATAATACCGATCCGGCCGACCGGTTGATGATCCAGGACGGCTTTACCCAGGCCTATCCGGTATCGGTGATGATGGCGTGGGTGACCGACAGTCCGAACTGGGCGAACACCCGCGCGACCTCGCTCGACTATCGCTTCCTGTCGTCGATGCAGGGCGGGCTCGGCATCGGGGCCAATCTCGACAAATGGCAGGCCGAGGATTTCACCACCGCCGCCAAATGGGTCGCGGCCTACAAGACCATCCGTCAGACCGTGCAGCGCGGGCAACTCTATCGCATCGATCCGCCGACCAAGGATAACGCATCGTCCGCGACGATGTATGTCGGACAGGACCGGAGGCAGGGCGTGATGTTCCAGATGCTGCATTCGTCGATGTGGCGCGACAATCCGGTCGCCGAACATCCGCTGGGGCTGGACCCGGCACAGACCTATACCGTCCGCATCCTTGGTGGCGGCAAGCTGCCCGAAGGTGTGCCGGCGCGGGCCAGTGGTGCCTACTGGATGGAGCGCGGTCTGCGCGCACCGCTCAAGGGCGACTTCGTGGGGTCCGCTTTCGTGTTCGACGCCGTGACATAGTCGATACTACCGAGGGGACAGAGCCCATCCAGAAGGCTCGCCCCTCCCCGATCACCATCATTCTCAAGGGGAGGATATCTATGCGTATGTCATTCAAGACCGTATTGCTCGCAGGCGGAATGCTGCTGGCCGGACCCGTGTTCGCGCAGGACGCCACCCAGCCCGAAGCGGGCGCACCGCAGACCAGTCCCGCCGGCACCGTGCAGGAACCGACACCCGTTGCCGCACAGGTCGGCCCTGACACCCCCGAGGTCGCCGACGATATCGTCGTTACCGGCATCCGCAGCAGCCTCGCGTCGTCGGCACGGGTGAAGCGGGAGTCGCAACAGATCGTCGATACGATCTCCGCCGAGGATGTCGGCAAATTCCCCGATGCGAACATCGCGGAATCGCTGCAACGGATCACCGGCGTCGCGATCGATCGGTCGGGCGGCGAAGGCCAGTTCATCACCGTTCGCGGTCTCGGGCCGGAATTCAACACCGTGCTGGTCAACGGCCGGGTGATGGCGACCGACAATCCGGGTCGTGAATTCTCGTTCGACGTCCTGTCGTCGAACATGATTCAGCGCACCGACGTGTACAAGTCGAGCGTTCCCGAATTGCAGGAAGGCGGCATCGGCGCGACGGTCAACATCATCACCGCCCGGCCGCTCGATGGGCGCAGCGGCTTCCACCTCGCCGCGTCGGCCGGTGGCATTTACGACACGCTGCGCGAGAAGCTGAGCCCCGACCTGTCGGCGGTCACGTCGCTCACCAACGATGCCAAGACGATCGGCATCGTCCTGTCGGGATCATACACCGACCGTCGCAGCCAGCTGGATTATGTGCAGACCGATGGCTGGCTGTTCGGGCCGCAGAACGTCGTCAACGGCAATGCGAATTCGACCGGGCTGACCACCGCCGCGCTCGGCAATACCGGCGCGACGGTCAACGTCCCCCAGAACCTCGCCTTCGCACGGCAGGAGGACCGGCGTAGGCGGATCAATCTGGCCGGTGCGTTGCAGGCGAAGCTCGGCGACCAGTTGCTGCTGACCGTCGACGGCATCTTTTCGAAGTTCGACGTCTTCACCCACCGCAACATCTTCGCGAATTTTTATTCGTCGCCCTATATCGGGTTGCAGGTCGACGATACCGGTACGGCGACCGGGTTCAACCGCCCCGGACAGCAGTTCCTTGCCGCCAATCCGTTGCTGTCGCAGCGGGTGTCGCTGTCGCAGAACGACAATATCGTCAACAACAACGATCGCCGTACCGAAACCTATCAGGTCGGCGGCAACCTGAAATGGAACCCGGCGGACGATGTCGAGGTTCGGTTCGACGCGTCGACGTCGAAGGCGAAACAGCGCAACCCGACCCAGTTCGTCGTCGTCGGGTCGCTCGCACAGACCAGCCCGCGTTTCGACCTGAACAAGGGCGAGGACCTGCCGACCGCATCCAACTTCGGCAACATCACCGATGCGTCGCTGATGCGGGCGCATTACACCGGCGTCGAAAACAACCGGGTCAGCGACCGCAGTTCCGAATTCCACCTCGATACCGACTATCAGATCCAGAACAGCATCCTGAAGACGGTCCGGATCGGCATGGCCTATTCGGACCGGACGAAGCAGCGGCGCTTCTTCAACAACTCCGACGGCGGTTGCGCGTACTGCGGCTACGACATTCCGATGGATACGTCGCTGCTGTCGCCGTTCAAGCTCGACAACTTCCTGCCCGGCGTATCGGGCAGCCAGAACGTGCCGCAGCAATTCTTCACCTATGACCCGAATGCCGTCATCGCGTTCCTGTCGAATCCGACGAACCTCGCCCGGGCGCGTCAGGGGCGGACGGCGGCCGAACAGGCTGCGGAGGCTGCACGGCTGCTGGCATTGCCCGGCGGTCCATACGGGGTCCGCGAGAATCCCGGCAGCCAGTTGAACGTCAACGAACGGCTGCTCGCGACGTACATCGCCATGTCGTTCGGTGGCGATAACTGGAGCGGCAATGCCGGTGTCCGCGTCGTGCGGACCCAGACGGAGTCGCGCGGCTTCGCGCAGCCCGTACTCGACATCACCAACACCCGCGGCGACGATACGCTGGTCTTCACCTATGGTGCGTCGACGCCGGTCTCGGTCGGCAACAGCTATGTCAACGCGCTGCCGTCGGCCAACATCAAGTTCAATGTCACCGACAAGCTTATCACCCGTGCCGCCTTCTCCCAAACGGTGACGCGGCCGACGCTGACTGACCTTGGCGTCGACAACTCGTTCGGCGGCCGCATTTCCGTGCCGCAGTCGAGCGGCGGCAACCCGACGCTGGAACCGTTCAAGTCGACCAACTACGATATCTCGGTCGAATATTATCTGAACTCCATCAGCTATGTCAGCGCCGGCGCGTTCTACAAGAAGCTCGATAACTTCCTCGAACTCCAGACGCTGCCGATCCAGCGGTTCGGGCGGACGTTCCAGGATACCCGGACCCGTAACGGGCAGACCGGCTATATCCGCGGTATCGAAGTCGGGGGCCAGTACACGTTCGACTGGTTGCCGAGTGTGTTGTCGGGCTTCGGTGTGGCCGGCAACTATACTTATGTCGACAGCAAGGCCGAGCGTGACTCCGCGCTGGCGGATTACGAATGCGGTTATAACGGCCTGTCGCCACATTCGGCGAATGGCAGCGTGTTCTTCGAGAAATACGGCATTTCGGCACGGACGTCCTACAATTGGCGCTCCGAATATCTCCGCGCATGTCGTTCGGACCAGGGTCGCCCGCGCAATCGTTCGGCCTATGGGCAGCTCGATTTCAACGTCGGCTATGACGTCACGTCGAACGTGCAGGTCTATGTGCAGGGGGTGAACGTCACCAACCAGCGGATCCACGAATGGTCGGCGATCGAAGACCGCTTCCTGCTGCTGCAGGAGACGGGCGCGCGGTATAATTTCGGCGCGCGGGTGAAGTTCTGACGAACGGACACCCGCCTGCCGTTCGCGGGCGGCCGGCGGGTGTCCCGATCGGTCGCCGCGTTACCGTGATCGGTCAGGCATAGGCGTAGGTGCCGCCCGCCTTCAGTGCTGCCTGATAGGCGGGACGGGCGTGGATGCGATCGAGCCACGCGATGGTGCGGGGGCGGGAAGCGTCGAGGCCGGCGCGGCTGCGTGCGGCTTCGAGGGGAAAGCTCATCATGATGTCGGCGGCGGTCATCTCGTCGCCGGCGAACCATTCGTTCGCGGCGAGATGCGATTCTACATAGTCGAGATGGACGTCGATCATCGGCTGAATCTTCTTCTGCGCCGCCTTTCCCAGCAGCGGCACGCGACCGAGCACCAGCTTCACCAGCAACGGCGGCATCAGCGAGCCTTCGGCATAATGGAGGAAGTGGCGGTAGTGGAGCGCGGCGCGGCGATGGGCGGGCGTGCCCAATCGGCCATCGGCCCGCTCGACCAGATATTCGACGATCGCGCCGGTTTCGGCGACGACCAGCGCACCGCCGCTGCTGCCGGCGTTGCCATCCTCGATCACCGGCGACTTGCCCAAGGGGTGAATACGGCGCAGCTCCGGCGGTGCCAGCATCGTCGCCTTGTTCCGCTCATAGCGCTTCACCTCATAGGGAAGCCGCAATTCCTCGAGCAGCCAGAGGACGCGTTGCGAGCGGGAGTTTTCGAGGTGATGGACGACGATCATCAGCGACATTCCTGCACGGGTTCAGCGGATTGCTACTGCAATGCCGGTGGCGGGCGTCGGTTGCACGCGATCGAAGCAACGGCCCAAAAGTCACAAAGGTCACACTTGCCACGTGTTCACCAACGCGCCGCTCCCCCGGTGATGGATCGACGACAAGCGATCGACCGGGCAGCACCGTGCCGCCCGGTCGATCTGCCCGATCACATATCGTCGTCACCATCGTCGGCGTCGGGACCGGCCATCATCTCTTCCGCGACCTTTTCGGTGCGCTGGCGGATCGCCGCCTCCAGCTTGTCGCGCAGTTCGGGATGTTCGGTCAGGAAGTTCTTCGCGTTCTCACGCCCCTGCCCGATCCGAACGCTGTCATAGCTGAACCACGCGCCCGATTTCTCGACCAATCCGGCCTTCACGCCCAGATCGAGGATCTCGCCGATCTTCGAAATGCCCTGCCCGTACATGATGTCGAATTCGACCTGCTTGAACGGCGGTGCGACCTTGTTCTTCACCACCTTCACGCGGGTGGTGTTGCCGATGATCTCGTCGCGATCCTTGATCTGTCCGGTGCGACGGATGTCGAGGCGGACCGATGCGTAGAATTTCAGCGCGTTGCCGCCCGTCGTCGTCTCCGGATTGCCATACATCACGCCGATCTTCATGCGCAGCTGGTTGATGAAGATCACCATGCAGCGCGAGCGGCTGATCGATCCGGTCAGCTTGCGCAAGGACTGCGACATCAGCCGCGCCTGCAGGCCGACATGGCTGTCGCCCATCTCGCCCTCGATTTCGGCCCGCGGCACCAGCGCCGCGACCGAATCCACCACCAGCACGTCGATCGCGTTCGAGCGGACTAGCGTATCGACGATTTCCAGCGCCTGTTCACCGGTATCGGGCTGCGACACGATCAGTTCGTCGATGTTGACGCCCAGCTTCTTCGCATAGACCGGGTCGAGCGCGTGTTCGGCGTCGACAAAGGCGACGGTGCCGCCGCCCTTCTGCGCCTCTGCCAGCACATGCAGCGCCAGCGTGGTTTTCCCTGAGCTTTCCGGGCCGTACACTTCGATCACGCGCCCGCGCGGCAGGCCGCCGACGCCGAGCGCAATGTCGAGGCCGAGCGACCCGGTCGAGATCGCCTCGACCTGCATCGCTTCCTTCTGGCCCAGCTTCATCGCCGAACCCTTGCCGAATGCACGATCGATCTGCGCCAGCGCGGCGTCGAGCGCCTTTTGCCGTTCGCCTGCCGCCTTGTCGTTTGCCGCCGCCATCTTGCTATCGACCGCCTTCAGATTTGCCGCCATGTCCAGCCTTTCGCGTAGAGCAACCGCGTCGAGGGTTCAACGCGTCTGTTGGATTTGCATGTATTCGTTTTGTTCCCATTCCGCAAGCGGTGTGGTGATCGTGGCGGCGATTCAGGTTGTGGGGGGTGAACCGCGTTGCCAAGCTCGGGGGCGCGCTAACGAAGAAGAAGCGGGACCCCGGATCAAGTCCGGGGTGACGGTACTCTGGTTGGGCCCCCCCCTACCCCGCATGGCCGATCTGGCCGTTGTCGGCATCCAGATCGCGCAAATCACGCCCGCGGGTTTCGCGGCCGAACCATGCGACCAGCACCAGCGACAAGGCGGTCGGGACCATGACCATCAGCGACGACGCCCCCATCGACAGCGCGATGCCGGCGATCGTCAGCCCCTGCGCGATCAGGCCGCCGGCCTTGGTACAGGCGGCGACCCAGCCGGTCGCGCGGCCGCGCACCCGCATCGGGAAACTCTCGGCGGCGTAGGGCAGGACGATGGCGATGATGCCGTTGGTGCCGACGATCAGCAGCGCGACCGGCAGGACCGGGCTGCCGCTGCCCGCTAGTTCCAGCTGCAACACCAGCAGCAGCCCGGCAAGCGTCAGCGCGATCATGACGGCGAGCGACCATTTCGTGCTCCACCGGCTGTAGAGGAAGGCGGCGAGGAAGACGGTCGGAAAGGCGATCAGCGCGCTTTCGGCCAGCAACCGGCTCGACACGCCGACCGAATAGCCCTTGGCGACCAGATCGGCGGGGAGCCACAGCAACAGGCCGAAATTGACGAGGCCCCAGGACAGCGCACAGATGCTGAGCGCCGCCAGCTTGCCATAGAGTTTGACCCCGGTCAGCGCGGTCGCGCGCGGGCCGGTGATGCGGACGGATGCGCGGGTGGCGGTCGCGCCGAAACGGCGCATCACCGCCTCCGCCTCCTGCACCCGGCCGCGCGCCAGCAGGAACTTGGCGGACTCGGGAATCAGCGCGCCGAGCAGGACCAGCGTCAGCCCGGTCGGCAGATTGGCCAGCCACAGGATGCGCCAGCCAAAGACCGGTTGCAGGATCGCCGAAATGCCGCTGGCGGCGAAATAGCCGCCAACCGCGCCCAGCCCGCCGACCAGCACGAGGCTCCAGCCGCGATGGCGGTTGGGCATCATCTCGGCGAGCAGCGCATAGGTGACCGGCAACATGCCGCCCGCCGCCGCACCCATCATGAAACACATGGCGATGTTCCATGCGAGGCTGGGCATCGCGCCGCAGATCGACGTGCCGACGAACATCACCGCCGACAACAGGATCGACGCCTTTCGCCCATAGACGTCGGCGATCCAGCCCCATAGCACCGATCCGGTGACGGTGCCGGCGAGCGCGAAGAACGGCACCAGCGACACGGTACGTTTGGGCACGCCATATTCGGAAATCATGCCGGGCACGGTGAAGCCCAGCGACGCGGGCTTCATCACGTCGATGACGAGCGCCACGACCAGCACCGCCATCAGGCCCCAATGGGCGAGCGACAATTCGGCATCCTCGGGCGCGGCGACGACGATATCGGCAGCGGCGGCGCGCTGCGCGGCCAAGTTGCGCGGGAGCAGGCCATAGGCGGCGACCAGCGTGCCGAGCACGATCAGCGCCATGCCGCCCAGCATCATGCCGTCCATCGGCATGCCGGCCATGCGATAGCCCATCGACCGCGCCATCGCGAACATCGGCAGATGCGCGACGACCCCGATCGTCACCGCGACACAGCCGAGCACGAACGCCCAGACGGCCTGCCGGTCGGACAAGGTACTGTTGATCGAACCCATCGCCTGCCACTCCCCGATGCCGGGGTAGCGGGTGGCGGTCGCCCCGAGAAGACGGAATTATCGGGGTGACGGCCGATGGATCAACCGGTCGTGGTTTCCTGTGCCGCGCGGCGTTTGTGCAGGTCGCTCAACGCCTCGGTTTCGGTAAGGTCGACGATATGGGTGGTGAGCGTGCCGGTGCGGCGCCGGACCCGCGATCCCGTGGGCGTGCCAATGGTCGCGCGTACCGTGAAGCGGTCGATGCGATACAGGCCGGGATGACCGGGCGCGACGCTGAGCGGTACATAGCGGCGCTCGGCGACCTGCTTGACGATGCCCGAACGCCATTGGCCCAGACCGGCATCGCGCAGCACCTCCACGCCCGCCGTCCGGCCGTCGGGACGAATCCAGTATCCGACATCGGCAAAGCGGATTTCCGAATCATGCCACGGATTCACGCTGGCGACGAAGTTGATGTCGAAAACCGGTTTGGAAAAGAGCAGGCGCGGCTGTTCGTCGGCCGACTGACGCAACCGGGCGGCCAGCACGTCGATCGCGCCGTCATCGCCCTTGGCCACGGCGATACGCGCGTCGAGCATCGCGCGCAGGTCGGCCATCCGCCGGTCACCCGGCCCGGCCAGCGCCACGGCGTCGTCGGCGAGGCGGCGTGCCGTCCGGTAATCGCCGCGGGTCGAGGCCACGACCGCGCGGCGGAGCGCTGCACCGGCCGCCATCGCCGGTTGGTTGGCGGCAAGCGCGAGCCGCTGAACCGTGTGATACGCGTCGTCGGCCGCGTGGCTCTGCCCGATACCCAGCATCGTATCGCCGAACGTCAGTTGCTCGGTCATGGTCGCGAGGTTGGCATTGCCGAGATGGCGACGCAGGATCAGCAGGTTGTTGCGGGCCGATGCGGTCCATAGTTCGCGGTCGCCCTCATGTTCGGCGACGGTGGCCAGCGTCGCATACAGGCTGGACACCGGGCCGGGCAGCTGCGCGGCATGGTCGCGATTGCGCCGGATCGCCGCCCGCAATGTCTTGCGCGCGACGTCGTAGCGGCCGCCGGCAAATTGTTCGACCGACGCCTGGAGCGATGCCTCCACCTCCTCGGCGGGCGGGCAGCCGCGCGCGAGGCAGGCGGCGAGCGCGTCTTCGGCACGGTGGCCGACGACCACGATTTCATCGGGGGCCGCCGCCGGGGGATGGGCGATCTGGGCGAGCAGGAGCAGGGCCAATCCGGACATGGCCACAGGCTCGTTCCGGCTCTGCGGCTTGTCAAGCAGCGGTATACGAAGTTAGCGCGGTTTTCGATCAAGTTGCCGCACGAAAATTGCCCTGCGGACGGCCGCCGAAGATCCGTTTGGCAACTCGCGAAGGAGCAAGGTTCAGGGCAGTGCCGGCCCGCAAAACGCGCAACCGCGCATTTTCAGACAGTTAAGCGAGGTCGTTCAGCGCCTTCTCGACCGCGTCCATCGTGAACGGCTTCGACAGCACCGGACGGTCGCGGTGCGCGGCCTCAATCATGTCGCCCGACCCGCCGGTCGCCAGCACGAAGGGGATGCCCGCCGCCGCCAGCCGGTCCGCGACCGGCCAGCTCTTCTCCCCGGCGCGCAGATGCACGTCGAGGATCACCGCATCGATGCCGCCGCGATCGACGGCCGCCAGTGCCGCGCCGACATTGTCGGCAGTACCGGTGACGGTTCGACCGAGCAGATCGAGGAAATCCTCAAGCATCATGGCGATCAGGGGTTCATCCTCAACGACGAGGATCCGGGCGGGCGAAGTCATATGCGCGGTCCTTAGCGGTCAAAGCGGGAACACCGCAACAGGATTCCACGTACCATCAGGTGTTCGACAGCGCGTCGCGCGCCGCCGTGGCGAGTTGCTGGACCGAAAACGGCTTGGGCAGGAACGAAACTTGATCCAGATCAATCGATCGACGCAGCTGCTCTTCGGCGTAGCCCGACATGAACAGGATCGGCAAGGTCGGATAGACTTTGCGTACGTGGCCGACCATCGTCGGACCATCCATCGTCGGCATGACCACGTCGGAAATGAGCAGGTCGATATGCGGCCGGTCGGCGAGCAGTTCGAGCGCGACCTCGCCATTTTCGGCGGTCATCACGGTATAGCCCTGTCGGGTGAGCGCACGTTCGGCGATGGCGCGGACCATGTCCTCGTCCTCGACCAGCAGGATCGTGCCCGACCCCCATGCCGGCGCGGTCGGTTCGGTCTTGAGCTTCGGGTTGGTGCCAAGGCGCGGCGGTTCGGCGGCGGCGGCATGGACCGGCAGGTGGATGACGAAGGTCGCGCCGCGCCCGGCACGCGATTCGGCAAAGATATAGCCGCCCGACTGTTTGATGATGCCATAGACGGTCGACAGGCCGAGGCCGGTCCCCTTGCCCACTTCCTTGGTGGTGAAGAAGGGTTCGAAGATCTTCGGCAGGATTTCGGGTGGGATGCCGGTGCCGGTGTCGGACACCTTCATCGTCACATAATCGCCGATCGGCAGGACGTCGTCGTCCATCGCGCGGACTTCCTGCGCGCTGGTCGCCAGTGTTTCGATGGTCAGCACGTTGCGGTTGCCGCCCTGCGACAGCATCGCGTCGCGGGCATTGACCGCGAGGTTGACGACGACCTGTTCGAGCTGCCCCGGATCGGCGCGCACCGACCCCAGACCGCGCCCGTGATTGACGACCAGTTGCACCGTCTCCCCCAGCAGCCGCTTGAGCAGGTTCGAGACTTCGGAAATGACGTCGGGCAGCTGCAAGACCTGCGGGCGCAGCGTCTGCTGGCGCGAGAAGGCGAGCAGCTGGCGGGTCAGGCTGGCGGCGCGGTTCGAATTGGCGCGGATCTGCTGGATATCGTCATAATCGCTGTCGCCGGGCGAATGGCGCATCAGCATCAGGTCGCAATGGCCGATGATCGCGGTCAGGATGTTGTTGAAATCATGCGCGACACCGCCGGCGAGCTGGCCGACCGCCTGCATCTTGGTCGCCTGTGCCACCTGCCGCTTGAGCTTGCCCTCCTCGCCCGTATCGCGCAGCGACAGGACGACGGCGGCCTCGCCCAGCCCGCGCGCACCGGCAATGGTCAGCGCGATCGGTTCGTCGGAACGATCGGCCAGCCGGACCGCCATGTCGGCATTGTGCTGCGCGCCACCAGCGAACCGGCGGACGGCATCGGCCAGCGCGGCCTTGTCCTCACGCACCACCAGATCGCCCGGATAGAGTGGCGGCGCGACCGGATTGACGCCGGTCGCGCGGATGAAAGCGTCGTTCATGTGCAGGAAGCGCCCGTCGCGATCGACCAGCGCCATGCCGACCGGCAACAGCGACACGAGCGCGCGCACCTGCCCCGCCGATCCCGGCGCGGCGATCGGCATCAGCCCGACCGGCGCCTCCTCCTCGTCGAGCAACGCCACCAGCATCGGCCCGGCAGGATCGTCGGTAATCGGGACCTGTACGATGCGCAGCGGATCGCCGCCCAGCCCCTCGCGTTCGAAGCGCACCCGACCGCGATGGTCGGTGACGAGGAACCGCGCGAAATCGCGGCCCTCGATCGCGGCGTCCTCATTGCCGACGGCACGGGCGCGGAACACGCGGTTGGCAGCGCGGATCCGGCCATCGGGGCTGAGCAGCGCGAGCATCACGCCGGCGACGCCCAGCCGGTCGCCGGCGGTGCCGGCGATCATGTTGCGCATCGTCATCGCCTCGGCAATGACCTGCCCGCCTTCGAACTGCCAGACGAGCATGTTGTCCCCGGCGCGGCTGAGCGTCACGTTGAGCGGGGCATCGCCCTGCCGCACCGTCGCCCGCGCCTCGCCGTCGCGCCACGCCGACCGGGCGGCCCCCGCCAGCGTGTTGGCATCGACCCCGTCGCCCAGCACGCCCGGCGGCGTCGGATATCCGCCGAACATCGTCGCGAACCGGTCATTGGCGCTGACCAGCCGCCCGGCCCGGTCGGTCACCGCCAGCGCGAGCGGACAGGTGGCGGCGATCGCCTGCACCAGCGACCAGTCGACGCTCGGCTCGACGGGTTCGCGGGTATCGGTCCAGTGCAGCACCGCCTGCGCCACGCCGGCCAGCACCACCGCCGCCGCGGCGAAGCCGGTCGCTACGGCCACGCTGCCGATCAGCCACAGGACGATGGCACCCGCAACGACCCCGGCGGCAAGCGCAGTGATCAGGGGCAGGACCGGCGACGGGCCAGCGGAAAATTTCGGCAGCATGGTTAGGCTGTTGGGATGGTTGGCCCCCGCACGTCAAGCGTTGTGCGGGTGACAGGGTGCGGCGCGCCGGCCGGATGGCGGCAAACGGAATGTTTGCTTGTGCAAATTCACGTTCGTCGCATTTCGGGCCTCTCTCGACTGAACCGGGAGAGGGATACAGGGGCCTGCCAACTCGACTGGTTTACGAAGGTTGAGAGCAGGGTGAGATGAGCCTCGCGGCTCGCACGCTCGCATCAGCGAGCGCCCCCCTCCCAGCTTCGACTAAAGCCAATCGACATTAAGCTGTCAGGCCAGCGAAATTCTCCCCTTCCTGACAAGGGAGGGGCTGGGGGTGGGTCGGTCTGGGGCTGGGCGAGTCGCTTCCTCGCTGGCCAACCCACCCCCGACCCCTCCCTTGTCAGAGAGGGGAGAAGTCGAAACCTTACTGAATGTCGGTCGGCCCTAGGCCTTTGCAGATGCAAAGACCAAGTCTGCGCATCCCTCTCCCCTAACGGGGAGAGGGAACGGCATTTACCAGATGCGGACGCGCTGTTCGGGGGGCAGGAACAGATATTCGCCCGCCGCCGGCTTGTAACCCGAATACCACGGGTCGAGATTGCGGACGACCCACGCGCGCTGTTCGGACGGGCTGTGCGGATCGGTCAGCAGCCGCTGGCGCAGATTCGCCTCGCGGTAGCTGCGCCGCCACACCTGTGCCCAGCCGAGATAGAAACGCTGTTCGGGGGTGAAGCCGTCGATCGCCTTCTGCTCGCCCGGATAGGCATGGGAATAGGCATCCCATGCCGCGGTCAGCCCGGCCAGATCGGCGATATTTTCGCCCAGCGTCAACTCGCCCTTCACATGCATGCCGGGCAGCGGTTCGTAGGCGTCATATTGTTTGACCAGTGCGGCGGTGCGTTCGTCGAACCGCTTCACGTCCTCGGCGGTCCACCAGTCGGTCAGGCTGCCGTTGACGTCGTATTTGCGACCCTGATCGTCGAAATGGTGGCTGATTTCGTGCCCGATCACCGCGCCGATCGCGCCGTAATTGATCGCCGGATCGGCGTTGGGATCGAAGAAGGGCGGCTGCAGGATCGCGGCGGGGAACACGATCTCGTTCATGACCGGATTCGCATAGGCGTTCACCGTCATCGGCGTCATGAACCATTCCCATTTCTGGATCGGCTTGCCGAGATGCTGGACGTTGTAACGCTGCTGCCACTGGTTCGCGCGGACCATGTTGCCCAACGCGTCGCCGGGCGTAATCGTCAGGTCGCTCATGTCGCGCCACTGGTCGGGATAACCGATCTTGGGCGTGAACGCGGCCAGCTTGGCGCGCGCCTTCGCCTTGGTCTCGGGTGCCATCCAGTCGAGGTTATCGATCCGGCGGCCCATCGCCTCGGTCACGTTGCGGACCAGTTCGTCCGCCGCCGCCTTGGTCGCGGGCGGGAAGAATTTCGCGACATAGGCCTTGCTGACATCGTCGGCGACCGCCTCCGACGTGAAGTCGACCGCACGCTTCCACCGTTCCTCCTGCTGCGGCGTGCCCGACAGGACGGTGCCGTAAAAGGCGAAATTCTCGGCATCGAACGCCTTGGGCAGCACGCTCGCAAAATTGTCGAGCGAGCGGAGCAGCAACTGGTCTTTCAGCACGCCGATCGGGGCCGCGCCGATCACCCTGGCCATGCCGGTGAACGCGGTCGGCTGGGCGACGATCACATCGGGGGTGCTGGCACCGAGGGTGCGGAAATAGGTCGCGAAGTCGAACCCCGGCGCTTTGCGCTGCAGTTCGGCGACGGTCATCTTGTTATAGGTCTTGTTCGCGTCGCGGCTTTCGATCCGGGTCCAGTGCGCGCGGGCAATCTTCGTTTCGAAGTCGACGACCGCCTTGGCCCGCGCCGCTGCATTCGATTCACCCGCCAGCGTCAGCACCTTGGCGAGATGCGCTTCGTAGGCCTTGCGCGTTTCGACCAGCTTGGCGTCGGTCGACAGATAGTAATCGCGGTCGGGCAGGCCGATGCCGCCTTGTGCGCTCTGCAACGCATAGACCTGCGGCTGCTTGTCGTCAGGACCGACATAGGCACCGAACGGCCCGCCAACACCGGTCTGCGCTGCCTTCGCCGCGAGCGCGGCATAGCCGGCCTTGGACGAAAGGCCCTTGATTTCGGTCAGCCACGGCTGGATCGGGGCCAGCCCCTTCGCCTCGATCGCGTCGCTGTCGAGGAAGGTCGCATAGGCGACCCCGATCTTCGAGTTGGGATCGCCCTTCGCCTCATCGAGCAGCTCGCGGGTCCGCGTCTTCGACAGGTCGTCCAGCGCGGTGAACATGCCGTAGCTCGACTTGTCGGCGGGGATCGGCGTGATCTTTTCCCACGCGCCATTGGCATATTTGTAGAAATTGTCGCCCGGCTTCACCGCGCGATCCATGCCGGTGACGTCGAAGCCGAAGTCGCCGATCTCGGGCTTGGGTGCCGGCGCAGGCTCGGCCATGGCGGTCGCGGGGGTGGGCGTGGCCGTCTCGACGGGCTGCGTGGTCGCGCAGGCCGACAAAGCGGAAGCCGCGAGCAAGGTGGTCAGGACGAAACTACGCCGCATCGGGAAAGCCTCTTCGTATCGGGTGATACGGTCATGCTGCACCCCGGCATATCGATCGTCAATATCTGGTTTGACCCAAAAGGCCCTCTCGCGTCCTTTCCATCTCCGTTTGCTTCGAGCGCAGGTTCGAGCTTGTCGAGAACCGTAGTCGAGAAGGGGTTGCCCCAAACACAGGGTTCTCGACGGACGCTTCTCGACAAGCTCGAAGCTGCTCGAACCGAACGGAGATGCTATAGGGAAGCCCGCGCTCCATGCCCCCGCCGCTTCCACTTGGCGGCGATCCACCACCGCCAACCGAGCGCCGCGACCGCATAGCCCAGCACCGCGCCGACCACCGAGCACACGACCATGCCGAGCGCGGTCGCCGGGCCGACCTCCGCCACCAGCCATTCGAGCCAGCCCGGCGGCGTGGCGACGGCGTCGCCGATCGGCCGGCCCGGCACGACCCGGTCGAGGTGGAGCAACCATGCCCCGACCTTGTAATAGAGAATGAACAGCAGCGGCGTGGTGATCGGGTTGGTGAAGAAAGTGGTCAGCGCCGCCGCCGGCACATTGGCGCGAAGCGGCAGCGCGAGGACCGCCGACGCCGGAATCTGACCCAGCGGGATCAGGATGCCGGTAAACATGCCCAGCGCCACGCCGCGCGGGACCGAGCGGCGGGTGAATCGCCATAATTCGGGCGCGAGGACACGGTGCGCGACCGGCCGCAGGAAGCGGTTGGCCTCCATCGATTCGCGCGTCGGCAGGTTCGCGCGGACCCAGCGGAGCGCACGGCTGCCCAGCCCCCGGTCGTCGCCAGCGGGATCAGCCACGGTCGCGGAGCAACCTTCCCTGTTCACGCTTCCAGTCCCGTTCCTTGATGTGCTCGCGCTTGTCGTGGGTCTTGCGACCCTTGGCCAGTGCCAGTTCGACCTTCGCCCGCCCCTTGCCGTTGAAATACACCGATAGCGCGATCAGCGTCATGCCGTCGCGCGCCACCGCGCCGTGCATCTTGTTTATCTCACGTTCGTGAAGCAGCAGTTTACGCGGACGACGCGGTTCGTGATTGAAGCGGTTGCCGTGGCTGAATTCGGGGACGTTGGAATTGATGAGCCACACCTGCCCGTCGCGGACATCGGCATAGCTTTCGGCAATCGACCCCTCGCCGAAGCGCAACGCTTTCACTTCGGTGCCGGTCAGGGCGATCCCGGCCTCGTACACGGTGTCGATCTCGTAATCGAACCGCGCGCGGCGGTTTTCGGCGACGGTCTTTTTCTTGTCGAACAGCTGGGGACGCGGACGGCTCATGCGCGGGACATAGGAGGTCAGGGGGCGCAGGGGAAGCGCCGGCCGCAAAGTCCTCCCCGCCCCGCGGGGAGGGGGACCGCCGCGTAGCGGTGGTGGAGGGGGGTGGCGGCGCACCGCAGCGTTGCGTGTGCGGACCGCCCCCTCCACCAGCTTCGCTGGTCCCCCTCCCCGTGCCGGGGAGGACTTACGCGTCCAGCGCTTCCCGGACCTTCCTTGCCAGTTCGTCGACGTCGAACGGCTTGGGCAGCAACCGCGTCCCCGGATCGAGCACGCCGTTATGCACCACGGCGTTGCGGGTATAGCCGGTGGTGTAGAGCACGCGCAGTCCGGGGAACATGGTCAGCGCGCGGTCGGCAAGCTCGCGCCCGGTCATGCGCGGCATCACCACGTCGGTGAACAGCAGGGTCACCTGCAACCCGTTTTCGAGCATCTCGACCGCCTCGAACCCGTCCGACGCATGGAAGACGGTGTAGCCGAGATCGCGCAGCACCTCGACCGAGAAGCTGCGGACGCGCATCTCGTCCTCGACCACCAGGATCGATTCATGCGCGCCGCCGCCGCGCACCGGCCCGGTGGTCAGGCGGGGGGTCGGGGTCGGCGTCTCGCCATAGAAGCGCGGCAGATAGAGGCGGACCGTCGTCCCCACCCCCGGCTCGCTATAGATGCGAACATGCCCGCGCGACTGACGGACGAAGCCGAACACCTGGCTGAGGCCAAGGCCGGTGCCGCGCCCGACCGGTTTGGTGGTGAAGAACGGATCGAACGCCTTGGCCAGCACCTCGGGCGGCATGCCGGTGCCGGTATCGCTGACCGCGATCAGCACATATTGCCCGGCCGCCATGTCCGCCTCGCGCGCATAATCGTCGCCGACATGGGCGTTCGCGGTTTCGATCGTCAGCCGTCCGCCGTCGGGCATCGCGTCGCGGGCGTTGACGGCAAGATTAACGATCGCATTTTCGAGCTGCCCGCGATCGGCCTCCGCCCGCCACAGGCCGGCACCGAGCACCGTCTCCACCGCGATGCGTTCGCCCAGCGTCCGCGCGAGCAGGTCGGTCAGGTCGGCGATCAGGCGGTTGCCCTCGACCGGTTCGGGCGACAGCGGCGACTGGCGCGAAAAGGCGAGCAGCCGCTGGGTCAGCGCGGCGGCGCGGGTGGCGCCGTCCTTCGCCGCCTCGACATAGCCGCCGACATCGTAGCGACCGCTGGCGAGCCGCCGGTCGATCATGTCGAGCCCGCCGATCACCACCGCCAGCATATTGTTGAAATCATGCGCGATGCCGCCGGTCAGCTGGCCGACGGCCTCCATCTTCTGCAACTGGCGTACCTGGGTTTCGGCAGCGGCGCGGGCGGAGGCGGCGTCGTGGAGTTCGGTCGCGACCCGTTCGAGCTGCGCACCCTGTCGCCCGACCTTCGCCTCCAGCCGGAGCAGCGCATCGGCGCGCTGGATCGTGACCCAGCTGATCTCCGCGACTTCCTGCACCAGCGCGATTTCGCCCGGCAGCCAGTGGCGGGGTTCGGCATGACCGATGATGAGCAACCCTTCGAGCCGCCCGTCGCGCCGCAGCGGTACGGCAAGGCCCGACCTCGCGCTGTAGCTGGCGACGGTATCGGGCTCGAACCGGTCGTCCTGTGCAAAGGCGTCGGACACAACCGTCCGGCCGGCGCGCAGCAGCGACGTGTTGCTCCGGCCCATCCGGTCGATCGAATGATCGCCGATCAGCGGCGGCAGCGCGCCGTCGTTCCAACCGGCGATATAGCGGACACGATTCTCCCCGACCCGCGCGAAGCAGACGCGGTGGACGTCGAGCCGTTCGCCGAGCGCCCGGGCGGTGAACCGCATGATCGTTTCGGGATCGGTCGCCGCGCGCTGACGGGCGCTGAGCGACAGGACGAACTCGCGCTCGACCTTCGCCGCCAGCGTCGCCAGCTCGGCCTGTTTGCGGTCGTCGATGTCGTAGCTGACGCCAGGGAAATGGGCGGGGCGGCCTTCGTCGTCGAAGCTGCACCGGCCCTGCGCCGAGACCCAGCGGCTGGTCCCGTCGGCACGCACCACGCGATATTCGGCGATGAAGGTGCCGTCGCCCGCCGGGTCCATCGCCACCGCGATCTGCTCTTGCGCTCGTGGCAGATCGTCGGGGTGGATCGCGGCGAAGAAGGTGCCGATCGGCGCCCCCGCCTCCGCCACCGCCGGATCGACGCCGTAGAGCAAGGCGAAGCGCGAATCGGCGCGGACGACGTCGCCCTGCACGTCCCAGTCCCATGCGCCGATATGGCGGCCCGCCGACAATGCCTGTTGCAACCGTTCGTCGGCGGCGGCGCGCTCGCGCTCGGCCACGACGCGGGCGGTCGTCTCGCCGGTGACGCACAGCAGGCCCGCGACCCGGCCCTCATCGTCGAAGGCGGGGGAATAGGTGAAGCTCCACCAGCTGTCCTCGGGCTCGCCGGTGCGGGCGAGGTCGAGCTTCATGTCGGTCGCGGTGACGCTGCCGCCGGCCATCGTCTGCTCGACCAGCGGCAGCAATTCGTCCCAGATGTTCGACCAGACGATGTCGAATCGCTCGCCCAGCGCGCCGGCGATCCGGATGCCCAGCAACGGTCGATAGGCATCGTTATAGAAGCAGCGCAGCTCCGGCCCCCATGCCAGGAACATCGGCGTGGGGCAGGAGAGCATCATCGCCAGCAGCGATCGAAGCGATACCGGCCAGGAATCGATCGGGCCGAGCGACGTGCGCGACCAGTCATGGGCAGCGATCTCGCGACCGGTAATGGTCTGCTGCGACAGGTGTCCGTTAGGCATATGAACGACGTTTTACGATCGACGTGGTGCTCCCGCAATAACGGGTGGCGAAGCTCGACTGCATTTCAGCCGACCAGCCCGGCATGCGCCAGCGCGGCATCGACCGCCGCCCGCGACGCCGCCGACGGTGGCGTCATCGGCAGGCGCAGGTCGGTCGGAAAGCCCGGACGGACCCGGCCCAGCGCGTATTTGACCGGCCCCGGCGACGCATCGCTGAACAGTGCGTCGTGCAGCGGATAGAGCCGGTCCTGGATCGTCAGCGCCCGGCCATAATCGCCCGTCGCACACGCATCCTGAAACTCGGCGCACATTGCCGGCGCGACATTCGCGGTGACCGAGATCGCTCCCACCCCGCCCATCGCGTTGAAGGCGAGCGCCATGTCGTCATTGCCCGACAGTTGCGCGAAGCCGTTGCCGCAGCGGGCGCGATGTTCGGATACCCGCGCCATCTGTCCGGTCGCGTCCTTGATGCCCACGACGACATCGGGAAACGCCTTCACGATGCGCTCGACCGTCTCGACCGCGATGTCGGTGATGGTGCGGCCGGGGACGTTGTAGAGGACGATCGGCAGGCCGCCATCACGCGCCAGCACCTCGAAATGGCGGAACACACCTTCCTGATTGGGGCGGTTGTAATAGGGCGGAACGAGCAGCGCGGCGGCGGCACCCGCTGCCTTGGCGGCATGGATATGATGCAGCGCGACCGCGGTGTCGTTCGATCCGCAACCGGCGATCACCGGCACGCGCCCGGCGGCCTGATCGACGCAGACGCGCACGACATGGTCATGCTCCTCGATCGTCATCGTCGCCGCCTCGCCGGTGGTGCCGCACGGGACCAGCGCGCTCGATCCGCTTTCCACCTGCCAGTCGACCAGCGCGCGGAACGAGGCTTCGTCGAAATTGCCGTCCGCAAACGGCGTGACGAGCGCCGGGATCGAGCCGGAAAACATGGTGGTTGCGCTCCGTGGAGAGGGATTCGGGCCGAAAAGGTGGCGACAGATAGGGCGCGCTTCCATATCATGTCCAGTATGCTGACCACCGTGTTCAAGAGCGCGTTCCTGCTCACCGGCGTCGCGAGCGCCGCCATGGCCACCGGGCTGTTCCAGACCGCTCCGCAGATGGCCCCGCCCGCCAACCCCCTGCCCCGCGCGCAACCGGCCATGCCGGTCGCCCAGCCGATGGTGCAGCCGATGCCCGCACCGGTCCCCTATGATCCGATCCAGCCGGTGCTGTCCGAATGGAAACGCTTGCAGCAATCGGATAATTATCCGTTCGCCGACTATGCCCGGTTCCTGCTGACGCATCCGGGCTTTCCGGGCGAGACCAGCCGGCGCGCGGCGGCCGAAACGGTGCTGCCCGATGGCGGACAGGATGTGGCGACGGTGTTGCGCTTCTTCACCCGCTTCCCGCCGCGCACTGCCGCCGGGCAGTTGCGCTATGCCGAGGCGCTGGCGGCAAGCGGTCGCCTGCCCGAGGCGCAGATGGCGGCACGGGCGGCATGGCGGCGCGGCGTGTTGCGTCCCGCCGACGAGGCACAGTTGATCGGCCGGTTCGCCAGCGCGCTGGCCCCTGCCGATCACGACGCGCGGATGGACAGGCTGTTGTGGCAAGGGGCGACGACCGCCGGCCTGCGGCAGGTCGGCTATGTCTCGGCAGCGATGCGGCCGACGTTCGACGCGCGCATGGCGTTCCGCACCAATGCCGCCGACGCCAGCGTCCGCGCCGAGCAGGCGGGCGTCGATCGCGCCGATCCGGGCTATATCGCCGATCGCGCCAGCTGGCTGCGCGGATCGGGCCAGTCGGGGGCAGCGCGCGCCTATCTGGCGCAGCCGCGCCGGCTGTCGCGAAGCCCGGGCGATGTCGAGGAATGGCTCGAAGTCCTGCTGACCAATGCCCGCGCGGCGCAGGCGGACAGCCAATATGATCTTGCCTGGCGCATCGCGTCGCAGATCGACGACGCGTTTCCGGTGGGCACGGTCGTCGCCGATGCCGGCTATGGCGAGCGCGACGACTATACCAGCCTTGCGTGGCTGGCCGGCACGGTGGCGCTCCAGCAGCTGAACCGGCCGAGCGACGCGACCGGCATGTTCGCCCGCTATGCCAGCGGATCGCGTACGCCGACCGTACGGACCAAGGGCTATTACTGGGCGGGCCGCGCGGCGGAGGCGGCGGGTGACCGGCCGACCGCCGATCGCTGGTATGCGCAGGCCGCCGATCTGGGCGACCTGTTCTATGGCCAGTTGGCGAGTGAACGGATCGGCCGTCCGCTGCGCGCCCCGCCCGCGACCGCCGTCGCGACGGCGGTGCCGGCCGATCTTCGCACCGCCTATATGAACGGCGAGATCGCGCGGGCCGTCCGCTATCTGGGGCGCACCGGGCAATATGCCGACCAGAGCCTGTTCATCCGCAAGATCGCCGAGGATGCGCGCAGCGACACCGACCACGCGCTGGCGGTCGAACTGGCCAAAACGATCGACCGGCCCGACCTGGCGGTGATGGTCGGGCGCAGCGCGCTGCTGAACGGGCATAGCGACTATACGCTGGCAGGCTATCCGTCGGTGCCGGTCGGCGGGCCGCAACAGGACCAGTTCACGCTGATCCACGCGATCGCCCGACAGGAAAGCCAGTTCGACCGCACCGCCGTCAGCCGCGCCGGTGCGCGCGGGTTGATGCAGTTGATGCCGGGCACCGCGCGGGAGACCGCGACCAAGCTGGGCCTGACCTATAGCCCGACCGCATTGAACGACCCGGCGTTCAACATGGCGTTGGGATCGAGCTATATTCAGCGGATGCTCGATTATTATGGCGGCAGCTATCCGCTGGCGATCGCGGCGTACAATGCCGGGCCGGGCAATGTGAACAAGTTCCTGCGCGCCAATGGCGACCCGCGCACGCCGGGCGTCGACATGGTCGAATGGATCGAAAAGATCCCGCTGTCCGAAACGCGCGGCTATGTGCAGCGCGTGCTCGAAAATGCCGTCGTCTATGACCTGATCCATACCGACAAGGCGCGGTCGCGCGGGCCGAACAATCTGAGCTGGTATCTGGGGAAGAATCGACCGGGATGAACGAGCCGCGTCCGAATTATATCACCGCGGCGGGCTATGCCGTGTTGAAGGCCGAATATGACCAGTTGCTGGGCAGCGAGCGACCGAAGCTGGTCGACGTCATTGCATGGGCCGCGGGCAATGGCGACCGGTCGGAAAATGGCGACTATATCTATGGTCGCAAACGGCTGCGCGAGATCGACCGGCGATTGGGGTTCCTCGCCAAACGGATGAAGGCGGCGCGGGTCGTCGACCCCGCCGCGCAGACCGAACGCGGGCGGGCCTGGTTCGGCGCGACGGTCACAATCGCCGACGAGGACGACAACCACCGCACGCTGGAACTGGTCGGCGACGACGAAGCCGATGCCGGCCGTGGGCGGATCGGCTGGAATTCGCCAATGGCGCGCGCCCTGCGCGGAAGCGCGGTCGGCGACGTACGGACGGTGGTGCTGCCGGTCGGGGCCAAGGAGTATGAGGTGATGGCGATCGTCTATCCGTGAGGGTGGACTCCTGCCCCTTCGTCACCCCGGACTTGATCGGGACCTCTGCGGAAGTCGCGACCCGTCCCCCTGCCGTACCCCCGCGCAGGCGGGGGCCCAGGGTTCCAAGCGCAAACCGCTGTTCTGCTTGGCTCTGGACCCCCGCCTGCGCGGGGGTACGGTCAGTTTGCGGCTAAGATTACTATTTTCGCAGAGGTCTCGACTTGCTCCGGAGTGACAGGCGAGCGTTCGGCAGGCATGGCGGCGGGCGGGCAGCTGGGCTAGACCGTCGGCCATGATCCACCTCCCCCACCCCACCGGCAACGTCGCGTTGCTGATCGATGCCGACAATGCCGGTGCCGCCTATCTCGATTCGGTGCTGACGGTGCTGGCCGAGTTCGGCACGGTCAATGTCCGCCGCGCCTATGGTAATTGGGAAAAGCCGGGGCTGAAAAGCTGGAAGGCGCTGTTGATGCGCCACGGGATCGAGCCGTTCCAGCAATTCGACATTACCAAGGGCAAGAACGCGACCGACATGCGGATGACCATCGATGCGATGGACCTGTTGTTGCGCGGGCGGATCACCGGGTTCGGGATCATGTCGTCGGACAGCGATTTTATGCCGCTGGCGCAGCGCATCCGGCAGGAAGGGGTGCCGGTCTATGGCTTCGGCACCGACCGCACGCCCGAGGGCTTCCGCGAAAGCTGCACCCGGTTCATCGATGTCGGGTCGCTCGATGTCGAGGACGTCGCGAACATGCCGCTGCCACCGGCGATCGGCGGCGTGGCCGCGCCCGCCGCGACCCCGGCGGCCAAGCCGGCCCCCGCCCCGGCCCGCAAGCAGCAGAAGATCGACGCCGCGCTCGTGAAGCTGTTGTCCGACGCCTATGACGCGTCGAAGGTCGACAAGCGCGGCTTTGCCAGCCTGTCGGAAGTGGGGCAGCGCGCCGCCAACCGGTCGAGCTTCGATACGCGCAATTACGGGTTCAAACGCCTGTCGGACCTGATCGAGAAGGTGAAGGCGTTCGAGGTCGAGCGGCGCGATACCGGGGTGTTCGTGAAGCTGGTTTGAGGTCAACGCCTCACGATATCCGCTTGCTTCGAGGAGGTTCGAGCCTGTCGGGAACCGGAGGTCGAGAAGGCGGTGCCGCTACCCACAACCCCGTTCGTGCGGAGTAGGGGCTGAGCGAAGTCGAAGATCCGTATCGAAGCACCCGTGGCGGTCCTTCGATACGCCATTTCGACACGCTCTATGGCTACGCAGGACGAACGGTGGGATGCGTTGAACGAGATTCTCGACGGTCGGTTCTCGACAAGCGCGAACCGGCTCGAAGCAAACGGGAGCGGTGAGGCGAACGGGGCATGCCCCGGCCGGCCCCTGAACCCCTTCGGGCGACGGCATCGAAAGCACTATGCGGGCCCCGGCCGGGCGTCCTCGAACGCCAGCGTACCGCCCAGTTGCCGGGTCAGGCTGTTCACCATCCGCATGCCGAGGCTGGTCGGCCGCGACGCGGTCGGGTCCAGCCCCTTCGGGTAGCCCCGATCCGCGACCGTCATCGTCAGGGAGCCATCGGCGCACCGCGTTTCGATCCGCACCGGACTGGTGCCCTCGCCACAGGCATAGTTGACCGCGTTGGCTGCCCGCACGATGTCGTGGCTGCGCAGCGCAGTCCCGCCGAATTCGGCCGGAATCCGCTGCTGGTCGAGGCGGTAGCGGATCGCATCGGCGGGGTATTCCGACCCCGCCCCGTTTTCCTCGACCACCGGCAAGGGTTCAGCGCGTCAGCTTCTTGTATGCCAGACGGGTCGGACGATCGGCGGCATCGCCCATGCGGCGACGCTTGTCGGCCTCATAGGCTTCGAAATTGCCTTCGAACCATTCGACATGGCTGTCGCCTTCGAAGGCGAGGATATGAGTGCACAGGCGATCGAGGAAGAAGCGATCGTGGCTGATGACCACGGCGCAGCCCGCGAACGATTCCAGCGCCTCTTCGAGCGCCCGCAGCGTCTCGACGTCGAGGTCGTTGGTCGGCTCGTCGAGCAGCAGGACGTTGCCGCCCTCCTTGAGCATCTTGGCGATGTGGACGCGGTTGCGCTCACCGCCCGACAGCTGGCCGACCTTCTTCTGCTGGTCCTGCCCCTTGAAGTTGAACGCACCGACATAGGCGCGCGTGCCCAGTTCCTGCTTGCCGAAACGGAACACGTCGAGGCCGTCCGACACTTCTTCCCAGACATTCTTGTTGGGATCGAGATCGTCGCGCGACTGGTCGACATAGCCGAGCTTCACCGTCTGCCCGACCTCGATCGTGCCGCCATCGGGCTGTTCCTGCCCGGTGATGAGCTTGAACAGCGTCGATTTGCCCGCGCCGTTCGGGCCGATCACGCCGACGATGCCGCCCGGCGGCAGGTTGAAGTCAAGATTCTCGAACAGCAGCTTGTCGCCATAGGCCTTGGTGAGCCCTTCGGCCTCGATCACCTTGCCGCCGAGCCGGTCGGGAATCTGGATCAGGATCTGCGCCTTGCCGACGACGCGATTTTCCTGGTTCTTGACCAGTTCGTCGAAGGCGCGGATGCGGGCCTTGGACTTGGTCTGGCGCGCCTTGGGCGTCTGCCGCATCCATGCCAGCTCGTCCTGGATCGCCTTGGCCTTGCCGGCCTCGTCGCGCTCTTCCTGTTCGAGGCGCTTGGCCTTCTTTTCCAGATAGCCCGAATAGTTGGATTCATAGGTGTAGTAGCGCCCGCGATCGAGTTCGAGCACCCAGTTGACGACATTGTCGAGGAAGTACCGGTCGTGGGTCACGAGGATGACGTTGCCGGTATATTCCTTCAGGTAATTTTCCAGCCAGCCGACGCTTTCGGCGTCGAGATGGTTGGTCGGTTCGTCGAGCAGCAGGATTTGCGGCTTTTCGAGCAGCAGCTTGCACAGCGCGACGCGGCGCTTTTCACCACCCGACAGGTTTTCGACCGATGCGTCGCCCGGCGGGCAGCGCAACGCCTCCATCGCGATTTCGAGCTGGTTGTCGAGGCTCCAGCCGTCGACCGCATCGATCTTCGCCTGCAGTTCGCCCATTTCCTCGAGCAGCTTGTCGAAATCGGTATCGTCCTGCGGATCGCCCATTTCGGCCGAGATGGCGTTGAAGCGATCGACCAGATCGGCGACCGGACGGACGCCGTCCTTGACGTTCTCCATCACCGTCTTCGTGTTGTCGAGCTTGGGTTCCTGCGCCAGATAGCCGACCTTGATCCCCTCGGCGGCCCATGCCTCGCCGGTGAATTCGGTGTCCATCCCCGCCATGACCTTCATCAGCGTGGACTTGCCCGCGCCGTTCGGACCGATGATCGCGATCTTCGCGTCAGGCAGGAATTGCAGGTGGATGTTGTTCAGCACCGGCTTGTTCGCGCCGGGGAAGGTCTTGGTCAGACCCTTCATCACATAGCTGTACTGTACGGCCATTGCCGAAGGCTCCGTTTCGAATGTCGGGAAGGGGTATAAGCGTTTGCCGCGATGTAGCGACGGGCCGGGGACTTGGCAACGCGGGGAACTTTGGCGCGGCGGACCAATCCTCCCCGGCACGGGGAGGGGGACCATGCGAAGCATGGTGGAGGGGGATCGCCTCGCAACGCAACGGTTTCATATGCGGCTCTCCCCCTCCACCAGCTTCGCTGGTCATCCTCCCCGCCCACGGGGAGGATTTGCGTTCTTCCAAGCTGACCGTATGGAACGGCACAGAACCAAAAAGGGGAACTCCATGCGCCGTCTGCTCTTAGCCGCCCTTGCCCTGCCCCTGCCCGCGTTCGCGCAGCCGATGGACGTCGCCACTCTGCGCGATGCGGCGCTGAACGACACCGTCGCATGGGACATTACCGAGGGGCTGACGACCGAGATCGGCCCGCGTCTTGCCGGCACCCCCGACGAGGCGCGCGCCCGCGACTGGGCGATGACGCGGCTGAAGGCATTGGGGTTCAGCAATGTCCACATCGAACCCTATCAGATGCCGGTGTGGGTGCGGGGCGAGGAACGTGCCGCGATCGTCAGCCCCTTCCCACAGCCCCTGGCGATCACCGCGCTCGGCAATTCGGGAGCGACGCCGGCGAAGGGACTGGAAGCGGAGATCGTCTATTTCCCGACGCTCGACGATCTGAAGGCGGCGCCGGCCGGTAGCCTGAATGGCAAGATCGCGTTCGTCAGCCACGCCATGGCCGCAACGCAGGACGGGTCGAGCTATGGCGCGTTCGGCGCGGTCCGTCGCGCCGGCCCGGCGATCGCTGCGCAGAAGGGGGCGGCGGCGATCGTCATCCGCTCGGTCGGCACCGATCATCATCGCAACCCGCATGCCGGCAGCACCAGCTTCCCCGCCGGTACGACGCCCATCCCGGCGGGCGCGCTGTCGGTGCCCGACGCCGAACAGCTCGAACGCGTGCTGAAGCGCGGACAGCCGGTCCGGTTGCGCCTGACGCTGACCCCGCGCCAGATCGGCATGCGCGAATCGGGCAATGTCATCGCGGAGGTTCCGGGCAGCGATCCGGCCGCCGGGATCGTCCTGATCGGCGGGCATCTCGACAGCTGGGATCTCGGCACCGGCGCGATCGACGATGCCGCAGGTCTGGGCATCACCACCGCCGCCGCCAAGCGGATCATGGACGCCGGCCGTCCGCGCCGCACGATCCGGGTCGTGTGGTTCGGCGCGGAGGAGGTGGGCGGCGTCGGCGGCGCGGCTTATGCGAAGGCGCATGCCGGTGACCGCCATGCCGTGGCCGCGGAGAGCGATTTCGGGGCCGACCGCATCTGGAAGTTCGACGTCGCCCTGCCCCCCGAATCGACCGCGATCGGAGACCGTCTGGCGACCGCGCTCGCCCCGCTTGGCATCACGCGAGGAACCGCCGTGGCCGGGGACGGGACAGATATCGGGCCGACGCTGGCGCAAAATGTTGCAGCGGTTGATCTGGCCCAATCGGGGCTGCGCTACTTCGATCTGCACCACACGCCCGACGATACGCTGGACAAGGTCGACCCGGAACAATTGCGCCAGAACGTAGCGGCATGGACGGCGATGCTGGCCATCGTTACCAACGCGCCGGAACCGATCGGACCGTTTCGTCGCAAGTGACCAACGGTTAACCATTGGTCGCAAAGCCGCATTCTTGCCACAATTGGCGATTGACGACAGCGTGGAAGGCGCTATTGCGGCAACTTCGCGACGGCGGTGACGCCGGCCTCTCGCGAAATGGATTTCTCTGGGAGTTACCCTTATGAAGAAGATCATGCTCGTCGCCGCCGCAGCCGGCCTCCTCTCGGTCGCCGCTTGCAAGAACACCCCGACCGACAACGCCGCGGACGCAGCGTCGGACAACCTGGAAATGCTGGCCGACAACCTCGAAGCGCAGGCTGAGAACACGTCGAACGAAGCCGTTGCCGCCGACCTGATGAACGCTTCGGAAAACGCCGAAGACGCGTCGGACGCGATCGAGAATTCGGCCGAGCTGAACGGCATGTAATCCATGTTCCCGCGTCCTTCGGGGCACGGGAAACCGGATTTCGGAAAGGGCGCCCCCGGCAACGGTGGCGCCCTTTTTCGTGCGTGCAGAATCGTTACGCCGGCGATCCCACGATGGCACGAATAAGGCATTATTGCGGCCTGCCGGTCGCCGGCTTTCGGAAGGCCCGACCCGTCGCCGATGTCGCGGTACCGACCGGTACATCGCGATCTACTCCAAATAGATGACAGGCGGCGGCAGTGGATCGCGCTATGGTTTCCGCCATAGGCGGGAGGCGATCGGTGACCGGACATACGGGCAATTTTGGGAAATGGATCCTGCCGATGGCGGCGATCTTGCTGTTGGCGTCCCCCGCCCTCGCGCAACCGGCACCGGGGATCACCATGCCGCCCGAAATAGGTGCGGCCTATGGCCGGCTGGGCAATGCGATGATGGCACATGACGCCGCCGGGGTCAGGACCGTCTGGGCCGAGGATTTCGTGGTCAACGCGCCGAACAACGCCGTCCTGCGTCGCGAGGAGGTGATCGCGGCGATGGCACAGGACCTGATCGACTATCGCGATTTTCGCAAACATATCTCGCTGATCGACCGCAAGCCCGAGGTCACCGTAGTGATGGGGTATGATACCATGGTTCCGATCAAGGGACCGGGTGCCGGCAAGCAGGTGCTGCGCCCCTTCACCGATGTCTGGGCCAAGCGCAGTGGCGGATGGCAGCTTATCGCCCGGCAGGCGACGATCGCCGCAGCGCAGTAAGCCGGCACCGGCTCGGCGTCGCCACTTCGGGAGGTCTCATGCCCTATCGCCACGCGCACCGATGGTTGATCCTGTTGTTTCCGATGATCGCCCTCGCCTTCTGGCCCGGCTATTTCGGGCGATTGGGGACCGCGCCGTTCGCGCTGCATGCGCACGGCATCACCGCGACCGCATGGCTGGCGCTGCTGACCGCGCAAAGCTGGTCGATCGCCACCGGCCGCATAGCGTGGCACCGGGCAAGCGGCCTCGCCACGTTCGTCGTCCTGCCGCTGTTCGCTGCGGCAGGTCCGCTCGCGCTGCACAGCATGGCATCTTCGTGGCGGACCGATGCCGATCCATTCCACGCTGCCTATGGTGCCCGGTTGGCGATCGCCGACCTGATCGCCGGGGCGGCCGTGATCGCGATGGTCGCCTATGCGCTATGGCAGCGACGTCGGGTGGCGGTGCATGCGTCGGCGATGCTGGCAACGGCGCTGCTGGTGCTGCCGCCGATCCTCGGGCGGTTGCTGCCGGCGGTCCCCGGCTATCCGAGCGGCGGCGTGGCGGGGTTCGACGGATTTCACCTGTCGTTCGAACTCGCTAACCTCCTGACGCTGCTGATCGCGATCGTCCTTGCGATGCGCAGGGAGGCGCGCGGCGTCGGCTTTGCCTTTGCCGCGATCGCAACCGCCGCGCAGATGATCGCGTTCGAGACGATCGGCGATACCGACGCGTGGCACCGCTGCGCGATACTGCTGACCGATATGCCGCCGCTGCTGCTGGCAGTCGCCGCGATGCTGGCGAGCGGGGCGCTGCTATGGTGGGCATGGCATCTGGTCCCGCCCCGTACGACGATGCGGCGCGACGTTGCTCCTGCCAGTCTTTAGCGATCGATGATGCGCTCCCCTCACCGTCCGCCATCCTGCGCAACGGGGTGGTAAGGTCGGACGAAGCAAGCTCGGGCGGCGGTGACGCGTGACGAAGACGATCCCGCTGCATTCGCACAGCTTGACCGGGAGGCGTACGCGACCGACGTAGTCAAGATGACCGACGCACGCGCCACGACGCTGGACCTTCTCGCGCGGCGCGCGGCAGGCGCGACGATCTGCCCGAGCGAGGTGGCACGTGCGCTGTCACCGGAGGACTGGCGCAGTATGATGCCGTCGGTCCACGCGGCGGTCGACGGGCTGGTCCGCGACGGATCGGTGCGGCTGAGCTGGAAGGGGAAGCCGTTGGCGACGCGATCGGGACCGTACCGGATCGGCCGTTCGGGCGACGAATCAGGCCTGCCCTCTCCCGCACCGATCGGCGATACGCTACCCTGCGAACATGGCGAAAAAGAAGCGCTACCTGACCGCGACGATGGCCGACGGCTATGTGAAGACGATCGGTCCGACCGCCGCGCCGTTCACCCATTACTGGCGCATCGTCGCGCACCTGCACGACGGCAAGACTGAGGTCTTCTGGGGACACGCCACCTCCGTCCGGGACGCGGCGAGCAAGGAGGCGCTGACCGAACAGGCCGCGCGGCGGCACGGCTGGAAGGGCTTCGATTTCGAGATCGCCGAGCTTACCGAACATTGATGCCCTGCGTCCGGCAGGTGGCCGTTCGCGATCGCCAGTCGCATCGCGCGGCGAGCGGCGCTACAGCGGTACGATCCCGGGCAGATTGCCTGCCGACGCGCCTTGAAGGATGTCGATCATCTTCCTCGTCTTCCTGATACCCGCGATCTACGTCGCGTCCCGCACCCTGTGGCCATTGGCGCTGCCGCTGTGGAGCAAGGTCGTCGTGGCGCTGCTCCTGCTCGTCATATCGCAATATCACCTGTGGAGCAGGCTGTCCTCGGGTTCGGTCTTCGCCCCCGAATTCCCGCGCCCGGTCGTCATCCTCTTCAACTGGGCGTTCGGGGCGCTGGTGCTGCTGTGGCTGGTTCAGATCGTGCTCGATCTCGGGCTGCTGACGACGGCGGCCGTCCGGTGGCAAAGCGTGGGCTTGCCGGATGCCGCGCGATATGGCGCGATCGGTCTGGCGTCGGTGGCCAGCGCGATCGCGGTCGCCAATGCGGTCCGGGTCCCGCCGATCCGCGACGTCGCGGTCGAGATCGCGGGCCTGCCGCCGCAATTCGAAGGGTATCGCATCCTTCAATTGACCGACCTTCACATCAGCAAACTGTTTCCCGGAGCCTGGGCCAGCGCCGTCGTGGCCCGCGCCAACGCGGCGGGCAGCGACGTGATCGTCGTTACGGGCGACTTCATCGATGGCTCGGTCGATATGCGCCGTAAGGACGTGGAGCCGCTTCGCGCGCTTCGGGCTCCGGACGGCATCTGGGCGATCCCGGGCAACCACGAATATTTCTTCGACTATGCGGCATGGATGCGACACCTGACCGCGCTCGGCTTCCGGATGCTGCCCAATGCCCATATGGTCATCCGGCGCGGCAGTGCTGAACTGGTCGTCGCCGGCGTGACCGATCTGTCCGCCCCGAGCGTGGGTGAGGCCGGCCCGGACCTCGGGCTGGCGCTGCGCGGCGCACCGACCGATGCGCCGATCGTCCTGCTCGATCATCAACCGCGGCAAGCGCTAGACGCCGCCGCGAGGGGTGTGTCGCTGCAACTGTCCGGCCACACGCATGGCGGCATGATGATGGGTCTGGATCGGCTCGTCGCCCGCGCCAACGGGGGTTTCGTCGCGGGCCGCTATCGGGTCGGCGACATGACCCTGTACGTCAGCAACGGCACGGGGCTGTGGCCGGGGTTCGCGCTTCGCCTCGGCGTGCCATCGGAGATGACCCGCTTCACCTTGCGCGCAAAGCCGTAACGGATGGATGCGGTCACCGGATTGACGATAGCGCCCAACCACGACCATCGTCCCCGCATGACCATCTCGCTGGCCGATGCGCGACGCATGGCCCTCACGGCCCAAGGGTTCGGTCGGCCACAGCCCGTACCGACGACGGCGGCGCACCTTCGCAAGGTTGCCGATCGCATCGGCCTGTTCCAGATCGACAGCGTCAACGTCCTCGCCCGTGCGCAGTATTTGCCGGCTTTCTCACGGCTCGGTGGCTATGACCGATCGCTGCTCGAACAGGCCGCCTGGGGTCCGAAGCGGCAGCGCCGGTTCTTCGAATATTGGGCGCATGAGGCGTCGTTGTTGCCGCTCGACCTGCATCCACTCCTGCGGTGGCGGATGGCGCGCGCCGAGCGGGGCGAGATCGGCTATCGGGCGCTGCGCCGCTTCGCGACCGAACGCCGGGGCGAAGCGGACGCGGTGCTGGCCCGCATCGCCGCAGAGGGGCCGCTGACCGCCGCCGAGTTCGAGAACGGTTCGAGCCGCAGCGGCTGGTGGGAATGGAGCGACACGAAACATGTCCTCGAATGGCTGTTCTGGTCGGGCCGGATCACGACCACGACACGGCGGGGCAGCTTCGCGCGGGTCTACGACCTGCCCGAAAAGGTCCTGCCGCCCGCCGTTCTCGCCATGCCGACGCCGACCGTCGCCGAGGCGCAGCGCGCGCTGATCGAGCGTAGCGCGCGGGCGCTCGGCATCGCGACCGCGGTGGACCTGCGCGACTATTACCGGCTGAAACCCGGCGAGGCGGATCATGCCATCGCCGATCTGGCGGAGGACGGCGTGCTGGTCCCCGTCCGTGTCGAGGGCTGGAGCCAGAAGGCGTGGTGCCATCGCGACGCTTCGCCACCGCGGCGGGTGCGCGGGGCGGCGTTGCTGGCACCATTCGATCCGCTGATCTGGGAGCGTAGCCGCACCGAACGCCTGTTCGGTTTCCGCTACCGGATCGAAATCTACGTGCCGCAGGACCGGCGAACGCACGGCTATTACGTGCTGCCCTTCCTGCTGGACGAGGCGCTGGTCGCGCGGGTCGACCTGAAGGCGGACCGGCAAGCAGATGTGTTGCTGGCGCACCGCATCACGCTCGAACCCGGTGCGCCCGACGATAGCTTGCGCCGCTTGCAAGTCGAACTGGAGCGGATGGCGATATGGCTCGGCCTGTCGACGGTACGCGTCGGCGAGGTCGTCCGCCCCGGTTGAACCGCGCAGTTTGCGGTTCGGCAATCTCACGCCATCGCCGCCGATGGATATAACGGTTCCCGATCAACGAGTTGGCGACGCGAAATCCGCAAATTTTATAAGGTGGTCGGGGAGACAGGATTCGAACCTGCGACATCCTGCTCCCAAAGCAGGCGCGCTACCAGACTGCGCCACTCCCCGACGGAGGGTTGCGCCTAGGCCGGTATCGGCCGCGACGCAAGCAGGCATTTGGTGGGCCCGGCAGGACTCGAACCCGCAACCTAGCCGTTATGAGCGGCCAGCTCTAACCATTGAGCTACAGGCCCCACCTGCGGGCGCAGCGATAGCGTCGCCGCCCACGCCTGCGCAAGGGCGTTGATGCCCCTGCCCTTTATGCGGAGTCGCGTTCGACCAGAACCGGCTGCATCATGACCGACGGTGCATCCTCACCGGCGATGCGGCGGAACAGCGCCGACACCATCGCATCGGCACCGCGGGCGATGTCCTGTCGCACCGTCGTGATGCGCGGCATCGCGCTGAGCGCCAGTGGCAGGTCGTCATAGCCGACGACCGGCATGTCGTCGGGCACGCGGATGCCGCGATCGGCCAGCACCCGCAGCGTCGTCAGCGCGATCACGTCCGAAGCTGCCGCGATACCGTCGATCTCGCCACCGACGCGGTCGAGATGCGCGGTCACTTCCTGCACCATGATGTCGGAGGCGAGATGGGTGTCGAGCTGGATCGGCGGATGGTCGATCCCCGCCGCCGCCGTGGCGGATGCAACCCCTTCGTAACGCTGGCGGATTTCCGGGGCGCGCAGTTCGCCGAGAAAGGCGATGCGCCGCGCGCCGCGCGCGATCAGGCGCTCGCCGGCCAATCGGCCGCCGGCGATGTTGTCGGTCCCGACCGCACAATGCACCTGCCCCGGCAGACCGCTGCTGCCCCACGCGACGAGCGGGCGATAGCGGCGGGCGACGCGTTCGATCGTATCGACCTGATCCGACTGGCCGATCAGCAGGACGCCGTCCATCATCCCTGAATCGACGATCCGTTCCAGCCAGTCGGTCGCGTCGGGAATGATCCGCGACAGCATCAGGTCATAGCCGTCCTCGGTCAGCCGGTCGGCCAGAAAGCCCAGCATCGTCATAAAGAACGGATCCGACAAATGCTGTCGCCGTTCATGACCGAGCGGCACGACCACGCCGATCACCCCGGTACGCTGGGTCCGCAACCGGCTGGCCATTTGGTTGGGGCGAAAGCTGTGTTCGGTGGCGAGCGCCTGTATCCGGTCCCGTGTTTCCGCATTCACCAGCGACTTGCCGGCCAGCGCGCGCGACACGGTGCCCGGCGACACCCCGGCCAGTCGCGCCAGATCGGCAATGGTTCGCACCCGCGCCTTGTGTGAATCTTGCTCCATGCCGCTGCTTGTACGAACAAAAACTCGCGATCCGCCAGCAAAATATCTGCCCGTATTCCAATGTTGCAAACGATTGCGAAAGACGATAGCGGATTGGGTACGGCCAGTTTACTTGCGATATCGGGCATGAGTGCGGCACAACGCCGGCCGACTTGGGGGAGAAGATCGAATGCATTCCGACACGATCGTGGCCGGTGTGGAACTGGGCGGCACCAAATCGATCGCGGTGGTCGGGCGCGGTCGCGAGATCATCGACCGGTTCCGGGTACCGACGACCACCCCCGACGAAACGCTGGGCGCGATCGCGGCGAAACTGGCGCAGTGGCGGCAGGAACATCGCCCCGCCGCGATCGGCATCGCCAGTTTCGGGCCGATATCGGTCGCCGATGGCATCATGCTGCCGACCCCGAAACCCCATTGGGCGGGTGCCGACATCGTCGCCCCGCTGGCGCAGGGGTTCGACAAGATCGCATTCCATACCGACGTCACCGGCGCGGCGCTGGGGGAAGGCGCGTTCGGAGCCGGGGTCGGCCTGTCCGACTTCCTGTACGTCACGGTCGGTACGGGCGTCGGCATGGGGATCATCGCCGGCGGCCGACCGGTCACCGGCATGATGCATCCCGAAGCGGGACATATCCGCGTTCGCCGTCGCGCAGACGATTCCTTTGCCGGTGCCTGCCCGTTCCATGGCGACTGCCTGGAAGGGCTGGTCAGCGGGCCGGCGATCGCGGCGCGAACCGGCGGACCGGCGCATCTGCTGCCGGCCGACGATCCGGCATGGCGCGACGTCGCCGATGCGTTGGGCGAAGCGTTCGCGACGCTGTTCCTGACCCTCTCCCCTGCCCGGATCATCGTCGGCGGCGGGGTCGGGCTGGGCCAGCAGCAGGTGCTGCCGATGGTGCGCGAGCGGGTCGTCGCCGCGCTGGGCGGCTATCTGGGCTTCGTCGATGCCGGATCGATCGACGTGCGGATCGTCCCGGCGGCGCTGGGCGAAGAGGCCGGTCCGCTGGGTACGCTGGTGATGGCGCAAGACGCGCTGGCGTAACGTCGCGCGCTGATCCACAGTTCGCGCGATGAACGACAGCACCGAGGAACCGTCCGGCGCATCGCGCGGCACGCAGACGCTGATGCGCGGCCTCGATCTGGTCGAGGCATTGCGCGACGAGCCGCTGCGCGTCGCCGAACTGGCGCGTACGCTGGGTCTGAGCCGGACGACGACGCACCGGCTGGCGGCGGCGCTGGTCGAGCGCGGCTATGTCGCGCAGGCCGAGCGCGGCTTGCTGACGCTGGGGCCGACGTTGCTGCAACTGGGGTTCACCGCGCATCGGCGCATCGACCTGGTCCGCGTGGCGCGGTCGCGCATGGAGGCGCTGTCGGCCGACACCGGGCTATGCGTCTTTCTGGGGCGGCGCGATGGCGATCATTCGCTTCACCTCGACCGGGCGGCGGGACGACAGCGGCTGGAAGTATCGACCCGCCCCGGCGACCGGCGGCCGGTGGCAAAAACCGGGCTGGGCAAGGCATTGCTGTTCGACGAGCGCGACGACGGCCTTGCCCGGCTGTACCGCGCGACCGGTGCCGACGATGGAGCGAAGATCGACCAGTGGGTCGCCGACATGCGTGCCGATATCGCGCGCGGCCATGTGATCCACGACAGCGTCGGCAATGACGGCATCCGATCGATCGCCGCGCCGATCCGCGACGTGTCCGGGGAAATCGTCGCGGCGATCGGCATCGCCACCGCCGCGCAATATCTGACCCCGGACAAGGTCGCGGCGATCGGCCCGCAGGTCGCAGCGACCGCGCGGGCGATCAGCCGCGACCTGGGCTATGCCGACCCCGATCCTTCAGTGCCGGCAGCTTCATTTTCCTTGCCGCCTTCGCTGCCGTGATAGTCCTTCAGGCTCTGTCCACCGTCGAACCGGCCTTCCTCGCTGGCGCCGTGCGGATTGGGATAGGCGCCACCGCCTGACTCGCCGCCGCCGGGTGCGGTGTTGACGCCATCGGGCTTGGCGGTGTCGCTGCTGCTGCCCACCGCCTGATTGGGTTGTTTGTCGTCGGCCATCGCGTGCTTCTCCTTCTTCGGGAAGGGGTTAACGCGTCGGTGGGCGATGTGGGTGCGCTATAAAAGCCCTCTCCCCGCTTGCGGGGAGAGGGTTGGGAGAGGGGCAGTCATGAGCCCTGTCGCTGATTGCGCCCCTCTCCCCGGCCCTCTCCCCTGGCAGGGACCCACGAAAGTAATACTTTCGTGAGACCCGGATGGGGAGAGGGAGCAGGGTTACGCCAGCACGAAACTTCCATTCACGCCTTCCGCCTCGGCGGACGGCGCTACCCAGAGGCGGAAGCTGCCCGGTTCGACCACCGGCCGGTTCTGCACTCCGATGAAGCGCAGATCATTCGCCCGCAGGGTGAATTCGACGACCTTAGATTCACCCGGTGCCAATTCCACGCGCTGAAACGCCTTCAGTTCGCGCACCGGCCGGGTGATACTGGCGGCGACGTCGTGGATGTAAAGCTGCACCACTTCGGTCGCCGCCCGGGTCCCGCTATTCGTCACCCGCGCCCGAACCTTGAGCGCGCCGTCGCTGTTCAGCCGCCCATCGCCGAGGTCGAGATCGCTATAGGCGATCCGGCCATAGGTCAGCCCGTGCCCGAACGGGAAGCGCGCCGCATTCGGCCCCTCCCGGTACCGCGCCTTGTAGTCGGCGAGCGGCCCCGGCGGATTGGGGCGACCGGTCGTCTTGTGCGCATAATAATAGGGCTGCTGCCCGGTCGCATAGGGGAAGCTGACCGGCAGGCGCGCCGACGGACCGACATCGCCGAACAGGATGTCGGCGGTCGCCGGGCCGCTTTCCGATCCGAGAAACCACGTCACCAGAATGGCGCGCGCGTCGAGGACCGGCTTGTCGAGCACCATCGCCCGGCCGTTGCGCAGCAGGAGGACGGTCGGCTTGCCGGTCGCCAGCACCGCCTCCGCCAGATCGAGTTGCGCCTTGGGAATGCCGATATCGACGCGCGACTGCGCCTCGCCCGACATGCGTTGCGATTCACCGATCGCGAGCAGGACGATATCGGCCTGTGACGCCGCGATCACCGCCGCCTCGATTCCGCCGGGGATCGCATCGGTGATGCCCGATCCGTCGACGGCAGTGACCAGTTTGGGATCGGTGACAGCGGCGCGGACGCCGGTCAGCAGGTCGACCGCTTCCGCATCCGAACCATAGACGTTCCACGTTCCGATCAGCTCGCGCTGCCCCTGCACGAACGGTCCGATCAGCGCGATGCGCTTGCCCGTTTTGGGCAGCGGCAGCAGATCGCCGTCATTCTTGAGCATGACGATCGCCCGCGCGCCCGCCTCACGCGCCAGCTTCAGATGGGCGGCCGTGCGCACGCGCTGCTTTTCGCGGCGCGGATCGATACGGCGGAACGGATTGTCGAACAGACCGAGCTGTACCTTCAGCGCGAGTACGCGGCGGACCGCCTGATCGAGCCGCTGCATCGGGACCTCCCCCTTCGCGACCAGATCGGAGAGGTGCTTGAGATAGAAACCCGACTGCATCGACATGTCGACACCGGCGAGGAAGGCGAGCTTCGTCGCGTCGCGCGCATCGGCGGCGAAGCCGTGCGCGATCAGTTCCTCGTCGCCGGTATAGTCGGACACGACCAGCCCGCCGAACCCCCATTCCTTGCGCAGGATCGTGTCGAGCAGCCACGGATTGGCGGTCGCCGGTACCCCCGACAATTCGTTGAACGACGCCATCGTCGTCGGTGCCCCGGCCGCGAACGCCGTCTGGAACGGGGGAAAATAGGTCTCGCGCAGCGTCCGTTCGGACACGTCGACACTATTGTAGTCGAGCCCCGCCTCGCCCGCGCCATAGGCGGCGAAATGCTTGGCGCAGGCCGCGACCGCATCGTCGGCCATCAGGCCGCGCCGGCCCTGAAAGCCGCGCACCCGCGCATCGGCCATGGTCTTGCCGAGCAACAGGTCCTCCCCTGCCCCCTCGATCCCCCGACCCCAACGCTGGTCGCGGGCGATGTCGACCATCGGCGCGAAGGTCCAGTCGATACCGGCCGCCGACGCCTCGACCGCCGCCGCGCGCGCGGTCCGTTCGGCCAGATCGGCGTCGAACGTCCCCGCCTCGGCCAGCGGCATCGGAAAGACGGTGCGGAACCCATGGATGATGTCGGCGGCGAACAGCAACGGCACCTTCAGCCGCTGTTCCTTCATCGCGACGGTCTGCATCCGGCGCGCCATGTCGGCACCGTTGCCGTTGAACACGCCGGTCAGCCGCCCGGCACGGACCTGCGCCAGTTGTTCGTCGAACGTCGCCGTCGTGCCGATCGGATTGAGCGCATTCGCCGCACCGCCCGCCCATGCCGCCGCCATCAGCGTCAGTTGTCCGGCTTTCTCCTCGACGGTCATCTGCCCGATGAGCGTTTCGACCGATGTCGGCAGCCGATCGCCCGTCTGTGCCAGCAAGGCGCGCGCCGGAGAGGCGCTCCACGCGGCGATCGCGCCGGCACCCATCATGATGGCCCGTCGCGAAATGCGAATGTCTTCCATGCGATCCCCTCTGTGTCGTTGGCGCAACGAAACCGGCGCGCTTGTGTTTCGAATCTGTAGTTGAAGCGCGTTTTAAGATCATGTAACCGGTTACATCAAGAGCGATCGGCCGCAAGCCGACGGATTCGTCGCGACGGGCGCGACGATATGGGAGTGGAACGGAACCAGCATGGCGAACGCCACCATCCGCGATGTGGCTCGCGCGGCGGACGTGTCCGTCGCTTCGGTGTCGCGCGTGCTGAACGGCCATGACAATGTCCGCGCCGAACTGCGCGAACGGGTCGAGGTGGCGGCGGCCAGGCTCGGCTATGTGCCGCATGCCGGTGCGCGCTCCCTCAGCCTCGCCCGGTCGAATGCGATCGGTGTCGTCCTGCCCGACCTGCACGGCGAATTCTTTTCCGAACTGTTGCGCGGCATGGACCGCGAGGCGTCGGCGCGCGGCCTGCAACTGCTGCTGTCGAACATGCATGCCGATCCGGCGCGCGGCGTAGAGGCGCTGCGGACGATGCGCGGGCGGGTTGACGGCATGGTGGTGATGGCCCCGCACATCGACCCCGATCAGCTGTTCGCGCACCTGCCGACCGGCGTGCCGGTGGTGCTGGTCAACTGCGCGCCGCATCACCAGCCGCGCCCCGAACTGCGCATCGACAATGCGCGCGGAGCGCGGGCGATGGTCGATCATCTGGTCGCGACCGGACGACGCCGCATCCTGCATCTCGCCGGTCCGATCGGCAATATCGATGCCGAGGAACGGGTGACCGGCTACCGCGACGGCATCGCCGCTGCCGGGCTGCAACCCATGGTCGAACGCGGCACCTTCCTCGAAGAATCGGGCATCTCCCTCGCCGAAATGCTCGTTCGGGAGGGGCGCGACGTCGATGCCGTCTTCGCTGCGAACGACATGATGGCGATCGGCGTCCTGATGGGATTGCGGCGCGCCGGAGTGGCGGTGCCCGACCGGATCGCGGTCGCCGGGTTCGACGACGTGCCGCTCGCCCGACTGATCTCGCCATCGCTCACCACGCTGCGCATCGACATCGCCGACCTGGGCGCACGCGCCATCGCCCGCCTGACCGACCGGATCGGCGGTGCGGACGACCGCAGCATCGAACTTCGCGCACCGACCCTGATCGTGCGCGAGACGACTTCACCAAGGGAAGACCCGGAAAACCGGGAAGCAAGGGGAATATACGCATGAGGAATATGATGTTCCGCGCGGCACTCGCCGCCGCAACGACGCTGGCGACGGGTGCGGTGGTGGTGCCGATGGCACCCGCTTTGGCGCAGACCACGACAGCTTCGGTGCGCGGCACCGTCCGCGATGCCGCCGGTGCCGTCGTCGGTGGCGCGACCGTCGTCGCCACCTCGACCGGTACGAACCAGTCCTATCGCGCGACGACCGATACGACCGGTCGCTACACGCTGAATGGCATTCGTGCCGGTGGCTATTCGATCACGGTGACCGGTCCCGGTGGCGAAACCGCGACCAGCGAAGTCACTGTCGGCATCGCGCAGGCGGCAAGCCTCGACGTGACGCTGGGCGCGGCTGCCGCGCCGGGAACCCCAGACGAGACGGTCGCGGCCACTGGCGACGATACGATCGTCGTGACCGGCCGCCGCCTGATCGAAAGCCGGACCAGCGAAATCGCGACCAACGTGACGCAGGAACAACTCCGCACCCTGCCGCAGACAGATCGCAACTTCCTGTCGTTCGCGGCGCTCGCTCCCGGCGTTCGCTACAATGACAGCGAAACCAACAAGGGCATTCAGGCCGGCGCCTCGACCGCATCCCAGGTCAACGTGTTCATCGACGGCGTCAGCCTGAAGAACAAGCTGCGCGAAGGTGGGGTCGCCGGCCAGCAGAACAGCCGCGGCAACCCGTTCGGCCAGTTGGCGGTCCAGGAATTCCGCGTCCTGACCCAGAACTACAAGGCCGAGTACGAACAGGCCGGTTCGGCGATCATCACTGCCGTCACCAAATCGGGCACCAATGAATTCCATGGCGAAGCGTTCGGCCAATATACCGACCGTGGCCTGACCGAACGCAGCTTCCTCGATCGCCGTAACGATCGTGCCAAGCCAGCCTTCGAACGCAAACAGTACGGCGTTTCACTGGGCGGTCCGATCGTCAAGGACAAGCTGTTCTTCTTCGGAACTTACGAAGGCAACGATCAGGATCGTGCATTCATCGTCGATTCTACCGGCACGGTAGACAATATCAGAGCGTTCGAAGCCGCATCCGGTCGGCAGATCAGTGAATTCGAAGGTAATTTCGTCAGCCCGTTCCGGGCAGATTTCTACTTCGGGAAGCTGACGTTCACGCCGGACGATGCTCAGACGTTCGATTTGTCGTACAGCCGCCGGGAAGAGACCGACATCCAAGGCTTCGGTGGTAACGTCGCTTACGAATTTGCGGAAAACAAGCGCAACACCGTCGAAACGTATCTGCTGAAATGGACGTATCGAGGCGACAATTTCATCAACGAGGCTAATCTAAACTATCTCAACTACAACTTCAGCCCGACCTCATTGAACCCGCAGCAGTCAAGCTTCAACTACGATACGGTTATTCAGTTCGGCGGCCGGGAAGCATCCCGACGGGAAATTCAGCAGGGCTACACACTCCGTGACGATTTCACCTATACCGGTTTCGACGACCACGCGATCAAGGTTGGCGCTCGGGTCGAAGTGACCGATATCGAATTCTCGAACCTTGCCTTTCTGCAACCGGGTTACACCTTCCGGATTGATACAGTCGAGAATCCAAATACGAATCCGGCGAACGACACCAATTTCACCTTCCCAGCGGAAGCTCGTTTGGGCTTGGGAAATGGTACGGTTCGCGGATCGAACACTCAACTTGGCTTCTATGTTCAAGATGACTGGGACGTAACCGATCGGCTACAATTGAACCTCGGCCTTCGCTGGGATTACGAAACAAACGGCAACAATAATGATTTCGTAACCTCCGCCAACGCGGCCGCTGCGCTGCGTGCCTTACCCGTAACCAGCTATTTCAACCCGGAAAACTACATCAGCACGGGCGAAAACCGTAAACCCTTCGCCGGCGCATTCGCACCACGCTTCGGCTTTTCGTACGACGTCTTCGACAATGCAACGACGGTCATCTTTGGTGGCTTCGGACGCTATTACGATCGCAACAACTTCAATAATACCGTCGATGAACAATCGCGCACGATCAACCCGATCGGCGTCTTCCGCTTTTCACGCGATGGCCAGCCGCGCAACGGCCTGCAAACAGTCCTGTGGGATCCGCGCTATTTGACGCGCGAAGGGTTGCTGGAACTGCGTGCGACATCGACCAGCGGTGCGCCCGAATTGTTCGCGGTAAAAAATAACACCAAGCCGCCGGTCAACGACCAGGTCAGCCTCGGCGTCCGTCAGCAGCTGGGTCCGTGGCAGGTGTCGGTGACGGGGTCATATCAACGTGGTCGCAACGGCTACACCAACCTGTTCGCGACCCGGCAGAATGGTGGAATTGGCCCATGTTGCGATACTTCGCCCTTGGTCCCGTTCGGCTTCTCCAACGCGCTGATAGGCTTCGACGGACTGGATACCCGATACAAGGCGATCTACGTAACGGCAGACAAGCCCTACACCCAGACTTCGGGCTGGGGCGTTAACATTGCCTACACGCTCTCGAAGGGCGAGCAGAATGGCGGCGACCTGTTCAGCCTCGACGCCGTTACGCCGGACGATTACGGATGGCGGCCGCGCAACGGCGACGAACGTCACCGTGTCGTTGTGTCCGGTATCGTCGATTTGCCGTTGGGGTTCCAGTTCTCTACTCTCAGCACCTTTGGTAGCGGCCAAGCGTTCCGGGTGACCGACGGCACCAATGGCGCAACTTCCGGTTTCAACGAATTCAGCGCGCGGTATCCCAACGAAAACTGCCTCAAGGGCGTTTTCGCCTTCTGCGAGGTCAACCTGACCCTCGCGAACAAATTGAAGATCCTGGGTGGCGAAACCGAAATCGCAGTGGATCTACTCAATGCGTTCAACAACAATAACTTCTCCGGCTTCGATGATTTCTTCAACAACCAGATCAACCCTGAAACCGGGCGTGCGGTCGATACCCTAGACCCGGCACGGATCGGGCGAGACCTGTTGACCCTGCCGCGGCGCATCCAGTTCCGCGTCGGCTACCGCTTCTAACCCTCCCCCTCCCCTGTCGGGACAGGCACCGCGCCTGTCCCGGCAATTTCGTATGCCGCAAAGGGGCTTGCCCGTGATCGATCGCCGCCATTTCCTTGCCGCCAGCACCGCCGCGCTCGTCGCCGGGTGCACTGCACGGACCGGGATCGGCTCCGGGACCACGCCCGACCTGATTTCGGATGTGCAGCAGCGGGCGTTCCGGTTTTTCTGGGAAACTACCGATCCTGCGACCGGCCTTGCACCCGATCGCTGGCCTACCCCCAGTTTCGCGTCGATCGCGGCGGTCGGGTTTGCGCTGACGGCCTATGGCGTCGGCGAAAAACATGGCTGGATCACCCGCGAACAGCATCGCGCCCGCACGCTCGCCACGCTCGAATTCCTTGCCGCTGCGCCGCAGGGCGACGGCGAAACCGGGTTCAGCGGGTATAAGGGCTTTTTCTACCACTTCCTCGGCGTGACGAAGGGACTGCGGTTCGCGCGATGCGAATTGTCGACGATCGACACGTCGCTGCTACTGGGCGGCGTGCTGTTTGCGCAGAGCTGGTTCGATCGCGCCGACCCGCAGGAAGCGCGCATCCGCGATCTGGCCGAGCGGCTCTATCGCGCGGTCGAATGGGACTGGATCGTGCCGCGTGCGCCCTTCGTCTCGATGGGCTGGCATCCCGAAAGCGGCTTCATCCGGTCCGACTGGGATAGCTATAACGAAGGCATGATCCTGTACGTGCTGGCATTAGCCAGCCCGACACATCCGCTGCCGCCCGCGACCTGGGGCGCACTGACGCAGAAATTCGAAAGAAGCTGGGGCAATCGCTGGGGCGAGCCGCATCTGCAATTCGCGCCGATGTTCGGTCACCAATACAGCCATGTCTGGGTCGATTTCCGCAGCATCCGCGACCCCTATATCGCGTCCAAGGGCATCGATTATTTCGAGAACAGCCGTCGCGCGACCCATGCACAGCGCGCCTATGCCAAGGAGAATCCGGGCGGCAAGGTCGGCTATGGCGACGATTGCTGGGGGCTGACCGCCTGCGACGGCCCCGGCGATTTCACGGTGACGATCGATGGCCGCGAGCGCGAGTTCTTCAGCTATTCGGCACGTGGTCCCGGTGAACGCGACGACGGCACGCTGGCCCCGACGGCGGCGCTGGGATCGATCGCCTTCGCCCCCGACATCGTCACGCCGATGATCGGCAAGATGCATGCACGCTATGGTGCCGGCATCTATGACAAATACGGCTTTCTCGACGCATTCAATCCGACGCTGACCCGCACCGACGACCCGCTGAAACACGGCAAGATCGTACCCGGCGTCGGCTGGGTCGATGGCGATTATCTGGGCATCGATCAGGGACCGATCGTGCTGATGATCGAAAATCAACGCAGCGGCATGATCTGGGAAGTGATGCGGCGCAATCCGAATATCCGGCGCGGGCTGGAACGGGCCGGCTTCACCGGTGGCTGGCTGGCCTAAGCATCGCGCTGCGGACGGCAGTTCGGGTGCGCCCGGTGGCAGCGTCGATCCGGGCGAAGGGCGACCGGGTGTTGCCACGATCGATGGCAATCCGGCGTGGATCGCCGTGGCCGGTCCGCCCATCCCGGCGCGCACCGGACCGATCCGGATCGTGATGGAACGCAACCGCCAACATGTCGTTTCGTATCCGTGTCGGATACTCCGACGCTGGGCGAAGGGGGATTATGCGGGGCGTAAAGGCCAGTGGCGGGATAACCGCGCTGCTCGTTCTGGGGGGCTGTAATCGACATCAATCGGCGCTGACGGTCTTTGGCGAAGAGGCGGCGACCGTCCGTCACCTGACCATCGTGATGCTGATCGGCGCGATCGTGATCGCCTGCGGCGTCGCCGCGCTGATGATCGCCGCCGTCCGCGCGCCGGAGGGTCGACTGACCTTGTCGGGCGGCATGCGCCTGATCGGCTGGGTCGGTGGCGTGGTGCCGGTGGTCGTGCTGCTCGGACTGCTGCTCTACAGCCTGCCCGCGATGCGCCCGTTGCCGGTGGCGCAGAACGATCTGCGCATCGCGGTCGAGGGCGAGCAATTCTGGTGGCGCGTCCGGTATCAGCCGCCGGGTGCAGCGCCGGTCGTCACCGCCAACGAAATCCGGGTGCCGGTCGGCCGCACCGTACAGTTCGACCTGACCGCCGGCGACGTGATCCACAGCTTCTGGATCCCGGGCCTTGCGGGCAAGATGGACATGATCCCCGGTCGGACCAACCGGCTGATCGTCCGCGCGACGAAGCCCGGAACGTTCCGCGGCGTCTGCACCGAATTTTGCGGCCTCAGCCACGCACTGATGGCGTTCGACGTCGTGGCGATGGAGCCGGCCGCGTTCGACGCATGGCTGGCGAACGAGCGCCGTCCTGCCGCCCCCGCCGCCGATACCGCTGCGGGCGCGCGGGCCTTTGCCGCCAATGGCTGTGCCGGTTGCCATGCCATTGCCGGAACCGACGCCGCCGGCGCGATCGGTCCCGACCTGACCCATCTTGGCAGTCGCAGTTCGCTGGGCGCGGGGACGCAACCCATGACCCGCACCGCGCTGGTCCGCTTCATCACCGATGCGCCGGCGGTCAAACCCGGTGCGCGCATGCCCGCCTATCCGCAAATGCCGCGCCAAGATGCGCAGGCGATCGCCGCCTATCTGGAAAGCCTGAAATGAGCCTGCACGCGCAAGACGATCCCGCGCTCCGCGCCGCGCAGGAGGAACGCCTTCGCAAGGTATGGGCACCACCGCAGGGTATTTTCCTGCGCTGGACCGACTGCAACAACAACCGCGTCGGTGTGTGGTACACGCTGACCGCATTCGCCTTCATGCTGTTCGCGGGTGTGCTGGCGCTCATCATGCGCACGCAGCTGGCGGTACCCGACAACGACCTCGTCTCGGCAAACACCTTCAACCAGCTGTTCACGTTGCACGGCTCGATGATGATGTTCCTGTTCGCCGTACCGATGTTCGAAGCGGTATCGATCATCCTGTTGCCGCAGCTGCTGGGCGCACGCGACCTGCCGTTCCCGCGCCTGTCCGCCTTCGGCTACTGGTCGTTCCTGCTGGGCGGGGTGTTCGTCGGGGGATCGATCTTCTTCAACGCCGCGCCCGATGGCGGCTGGTTCATGTATCCGCCGCTCACCACCCGCACCGACCTGTCGGGGCTGGGTGCCGATATCTGGATGCTGGGCCTGTCCTTTATCGAAGTGTCGTCAGTGGCGGCGGCGGTTGAGCTGATCGTCGGTGTCCTCAAATGCCGGCCGCCGGGAATGCGGCTGAACCTGATGCCGCTCTATGCGTGGTACATCCTCGTCGTCGCGGTGATGATCCTGTTCGCCTTCCCGCCGCTGATCGCGGGCGACGTGCTGTTCGAAATGGAGCGGTTGCTCAACTGGCCGTTCTTTGACGCGGCGCGCGGCGGCGATCCGCTCTTGTGGCAGCACCTGTTCTGGATCTTCGGTCATCCGGAGGTCTACATCGTCTTCCTGCCGTCGATCGCGCTGTTCGCGATGATGATCCCGACCTTCGCGCAGCGGCATCTGCTGGGCTATCCGTGGATCGTGCTGGCGGCGGTCGGCACCGCATTCCTGTCGTTCGGGCTGTGGGTCCACCACATGTTCGCGACCGGCCTGCCCAAGATCAGCCTCGCCTTCTTCTCGGCCGCGTCCGAAGCCGTCGCGATCCCGACCGGTATCCAGATTTTCGCGTTCATAGCGACATTGTGGGCCGGCAAGGTGAAATGGTCGACGCCGCTGCTCTATGCGACCGGCAGTCTCGCCATCTTCGTCATCGGCGGCCTGACCGGGGTGATGGTCGCGATCGCACCGTTCGACTGGCAGGCGCACGACACCTATTTCGTGGTGGCGCACCTGCATTACGTGCTAATCGGCGGCACGTTGCTGCCGTTGTTCGGCGGGCTATATTATTACTGGCCGCTGATTACCGGCAAGAAACTGTCGGACCGGTTGGGGCGCACCGCCTTCTGGACACTATTCGTCGGTGCGAACCTGACCTTTTTCCCGATGCATTTCAGCGGGTTGTACGGCATGCCGCGCCGGGTCTTCACCTATCCGAGCGAACTAGGCATCGATTATCTCAACCTCGCCTCGACGATGGGGGCGTATCTGTTCGCGACCGGTACCGCGATCATCTGTTTCGATCTCGCCCGCTCGCCATGGCGGCAAAAGGCGCAGCGCAATCCGTGGAACGCCGGCACGCTCGAATGGCTGGCGCATCCCGATGACGAGGATTGGGGCATCCGTTCGGTACCGCTGATCGAAAGCCGCTACCCGATCTGGGACCAGAAGGATTTCGTGAAGAAGGTCGACGAAGGCCGCTACTTCCTCCCCGATGCCGAGGAGGGGCGGCGTGAGACGATCGTGACCACCGTACTCGATGCGCGCCCGCTCTACGTCGTGCGCCTCGGCACGCCCAGCTGGGTGCCGATGCTGACCGCGATCGCGCTGGGCAGCGTGTTCATCCTGACCACCTATCACCTGTATTGGTGGTCGCTGGCCGGCGCGGTCGCGACGCTGGGCTTCGTGCTCTACTGGCTGTGGACCGGCACCGCCGAAATCCCGGAAAAGCCGTCCAAGCCGATCGGGCATGGCATCGAATTGCCGCTCTATGTCTCCGGCTCGGCCGCGCCGGGATGGTGGGCCATGTTCATCACGATGATGGCCGATGCGACCGCGTTTTCGGGGCTGGTGTTCGGCTATTATTTCTTCTGGACGGTGCATCCCGAATTCCCGCCATCGGGACCGGGCATGGATGGCCCCGGCACTTTCTGGCCGATGGTCGCGCTGGGCGTCGCGGCGGTCAGCTGGATTGCGACCGTCGCCGCGCGCGGGACCAACCGGCGCGGCAGTGTCGGCGCGGCGCGGCTGTTGCTGGCCATCGGCATCGCCGCCAGCCTTGCCGGTATCTGGGCGGGGTTGCAGGGGCCGCTGACCACCGGGCTCGATCCCGAACTGCACAGCTATCCCGCGATCGTGTGGGTGCTGGTGATCTGGACCACCGCCCATGCCGGGATCGGCGCGATCATGCAGGGCTATACGCTGGCGCGCAGCATCGCCGGGCGGATGACGCCCCGTCATGACGCAGATCTCAGGAACATCACCGTCTATCAGCATTTCATGGCCCTGACCGCCATCGTCACCTACGCGACGATCGGCCTGTTCCCAGGTGTCGCATGAAACGCGGGCTGCACGGCATGGTCACCCGGCTGAAAGTGACGCTATGGACGCTGATCGTGCCGCCGACCGTGTGGGCGGTGCATTTCCTGTTTTCGTACCTGTGGGCGGCGATCCATTGTGCGAAACTCGGCGGATTCCCGCGGCTGCCGATCCTCTATACGATCGGCACCATCCTGGCCCTGCTGCTGATCGCCGCCGCCGGGATCGTCGCGCATATCCAGTCGCGGGTGCCCGGCGACACGCCGCCGCATGAGGAAAGCACCGACACCGACCGCGTCCGTTTCCTCGCCTTCTCGACCGTGTTGCTCGCCGCGTTGAGCTTCGTCGGCGTCATCTTCACCGCCGCGCCGGTCGTGTTCCTGACGGATTGCCGATGAAGCGCGTCAGCCTGATCGCCGGACTGGTCCTGTTGCCGCTCGGCTGGCTGGCGGCGGCACAGGCGGGCATGGTCGGGCATATGGCCGGACACATGATCGCCGTCGCCGTCGCCGCGCCGCTGGTCGCATTCGGGCTGACCGACAGCGCCTATGACCCGGCCCGGCGCTGGCCGCACGTCGTCACCCCGCTCGCCATGTCGCTGGTCGAGCTGGCGACGGTATGGGGCTGGCACCTGCCCGCGCTGCGGATGCTGGCGGACAGCAATATGGCGGCGATGATCGTCGAACAAGCGATGTTCCTCGCCGCGGGCTGGCTGCTCTGGGCCGCCGTCCTCGGCACCGGGTCCGATCGCCGCGCGGCCGGCGTCGGCGCGCTGCTGCTTACCTCGATGCACATGACTCTGCTCGGCGCGCTGATCGGCCTCGCCCCCCGCCCGCTCTATCCGGCGATGGCGCATGGGCATCACGACCCGCTTGCCGACCAGCAACTCGGCGGGGTCGTTATGCTGCTGATCGGCGCCGCCAGCTATTTCCTCGGCGGCCTCGCGCTGCTCGCCACGTTATTGCGCCAACCGGAGCCGCAGCCATGACCATCCGCCTGACGTGGAAGCGCGTGATCGTCACGCTGCTCGGGCTGTTCGCGCTCGGCATGGCCTTTGCGTGGTCCGGGCTGTTCAACGTCGCCGCGTCGTCGGGGCATTGGGCGATCACCGACTGGTTCCTGCACTGGGTGATGCGCAATTCGGTGCAGACCCACGCCGCCTTCTCCACGTCGAAGGACGCGAAGGACGACAGCGGCCTCGTCAGCGCCGCGGGCTATTATGCATCGTCCTGCGCCTCGTGCCACGGCGCGCCGGGCGTGCGCCCCCTGCCGCTGATGCAGAAGGCCACGCCGCCTGCCCCCGACCTGTCGAAAAACGCAAAGGAGTGGACCGACCGGCAGCTGTTCTGGATCCTCGAACATGGCGTGAAGTTTAGCGGAATGCCCGCCTGGGCCGCGAAGGATCGGCCCGACGAAGTGAAGCGCATGGTCGCGTTCGTCCGCCTGCTGCCGACGATGACGCCGCAGCAATATCGCGTACTGGCGGGCAGCAATGCGCAGGGCTTCGGTGCTGCCAATGGCCGGTTCGACAGCTGCGCCGGTTGCCATGGCAGCGGCGGGCTGGGCCGGGGTCAGCGCGACATCCCGATCCTCGCTGGACAGGACCCGGCCTATCTTGCCGCCGCGCTCGAAGCCTATGCCACCGGCACCCGCCAGAGCGCGGTCATGGCCAATGCCGCCGCACAGCTGACCCCGGAAGAACGCGTAGCCCTCGCCCGGCGGTTCGCGGCGATGCCCGGTATCGCGCCGGGGCGCGGCGGCAATGGCGACGCCAAGGCGCGACAGATCGTCGAGCGCGGCCTGCCCGACAAACAGCTTCCCGCCTGTCGCAGCTGCCACGATGCTACCGGGGCCAAGCGTTTCCCGGTCATCGACGGCCAGCGCGCCGTCTATATCGCCGGACGGCTCCGCCATTGGCGCGGCGAAAAGGAGGTGGTCGATGCGCGCAAGGATCAGGCGACGATGCCGGTCATCGCTCGCCGCATTCCGGAGGACATGATCGAGCCGGTCGCGCGCTACCTCGCCGGCGAATGATGGCGGCCGACCATTGCCTGCACCGCCGGCCACGATAGGGTGCGGCCGATGGCGCCCCTGTTCGAGCTGGACCCGCAAACGCTGCTGCGCGCCTATGCCAGCGGCATCTTTCCGATGGCCGACGATCGCGATGCGCCCGGCATCTACTGGGTCGAACCCAAGCTGCGCGGTATATTGCCGCTCGACGGATTTCACCTGTCGCGCTCGCTGCGCAAGCTGATCGCGTCGGATCGCTACCGGGTCACCGCCGATCAGGCATTCGAGGATATCATCCGCCTCTGCGCCGAAAGCGCGTCCGACCGGCCGGAGACGTGGATCAACGGCACGATCGAACAGGCCTTCAACCGGTTGCACGAAATGGGACTGGCCCATTCGGTCGAGGTCTGGGACGGTTCGCGTCTGGTCGGCGGCCTATATGGCCTCGCGCTGGGGCAGGCGTTTTTCGGCGAATCGATGGTCAGCCGCGCGCCCAGCGCATCGAAGGTCGCGCTGGGGTGGCTGGTCGCACGACTGCGGGTCGGCGGCTTCCGGTTGCTCGACTGCCAGTTCCTGACCGATCACCTCGCGACAATGGGCGTGGTCGAGGTGCCCAAAAAGACCTATTCGGTGCTGTTGGCGGGTGCGCTGGGGCTGGGTTCGGCAGGCGCTTCCGGGCTGGCCTCGGCCGCGTTCGACGCACTCGATCGACGCACGGCTGGGCCCGGCGATGCGGCCCCCGCCCCGGCCGATACCGTGTCCGGCCCCCTGTCGGGGAAGGACATCGTGCAGCTCTTGGGCCACACGTCGTAGATCGGGTGGAGCACGACGTTCAGCGCCGGACGCTCCTTGAACAACCACCCCGAAAACGGTCGCCGCCATTTCGAATCCGCGCCCCGGACGTCCATCTGCACAAACGCGCCGGTATACTGCTCCTGCTCCCACGGCGCGGTGCGTTCGCAGGCGCGCAAGCGCACGATCACGTCACCGACCCGCGTCGCCTGACCGGGCTTGAGCGTCAGGTCGCGGGTTTCGCCGTTGCGCTTGTTGAGCAGGCCGACCACCGCGACCCGCTCGGCCATCGGCGTCGCCCCGGCCAGCAGGCTGCTGTCCAGCCCGGCATCGACGCTCACCACCTCGGGAGCGTTGGGATTGGGACGCACCGATTCGGGCACAGCGACCTCGGCGGTGGCCGGCGCGGTCGTTGCCGACTGCCGATGCAGCCGTTGCCAGCCGAACCAGCCTGCGACCGCCAACACTATCGCAATCGCCAGCCCGGCCAGCCAGCGGCGTGGGTTCACGCGTCGGGGCTCCACGCCTCGTAATCACCGGTCGCACGCACGCGCGCGCCACCCTTGTCGAGCACACCCGGCGGGCGATAGGCGAGCGCGGTACCGGTCTGGTTCTCGATCGGCGGCTTCTGCCACTGGCGCACCGGCGGCAGCGATTCGTCGGGCGTGCGATCGATCTGATGGTGCAGCCAACTGAACCATTCGGGCGGCACCCGGCTTGCGTCGTTCGATCCCGAATAGATCACCCAGCGCCGCGGGTTACCCATCGTGTCGCGACCACCCTCATAATAGGCGTTGCCGAGATGGTCGGTCCCGACCTGCGTCTTGCCGCGCAAGCCGAGCCACGTGCCGAAGGTGGCACCGTTCCACCAGGTGAAGACATTCGCGAGGATACCCATAAGCGACCGCTTAGCGCCTGCCCACGCCCGCGACAATGGGGCGGATCATTTCCACGTCACCTTGTCGCCGGCCGCGATTCCCAGTTCGGCGGCACGTCCGCCGGCGATCTCCAGGACCGCCGCGATCGGCTCGCCCGATTCGACCTTCGTGCGCGACAGCGGCACGGCATTTTCGCCGATCGTCGCGATGGTGCCGTCGGCGCGAATGAAGACGATGTCGAGCGCGTTGGGCGTATTCTCCATCCAGAAGCTCGCCGCCCGGGGCGGGCCGCCATCGGGGGGATAGGGCGCGAACAACATGCCGGCATCGGGTGCCAGCCGCGCGCGATACATCAGCCCTTGCTGTTGCTGCGCCTCGTTCGCCGCGACTTCTGACTTGAATATATGGGCCTTGCCGTCGGCGGTGGTGACGGTCACCGGCTTGACGACCATGCCGTGTCCCGAAACCGGATCGTTGCCGGGGGCTTCCCCCTTGCAGCCGTTCAGTGCCGCCAGCAACGCCACAGCCGCCAGTGCCGAAAATCGCAATCCCGTCACGCTGTCACTCGCCCGCTTCGACCGCAACGGCCATCGGCCCCTTCTGCCCCTCGACGATGCGGGCGACAAGCCGCTGTTCGGGCTCGACCTCCTCGATACCGCCCCGACGCAGCGTTTCCATATGGACGAACACGTCGCCGGCCTTGCTGTCGCGGACCAGAAAACCATAGCCTTTCAGCCGATTGAACCATTTCACCGTCACCGGTTCGAACGGTCCCGCCTGTTCGGCCATCGCCGTCCGGTCGGGGCGGTCGACGGGGCGGCGCACCGGCTCGACGGCCAGCGACAGGTCGATGTCGAGGATCTCGACCGCCTGCATCCCCCGGCTGCGCCGTGCGGCGGTGCAGGTGACGACCGCCCCTTCGGGCAGGGTGCGGCGGCCATGGGGCTCCAGCACCGAAAAATGGATCAGCACATCGCCGAGACTGGCGTCGTCGGCCACCGCGAAACCGAAGCCGCGGGTGACGTCGAACCATTTGACGACGCCGCGCACCGACACGACGGTATCGTCCCGACCGTTGGACATTGCCGCCGCCACGGCCGGCTGGACCGCGCAATCATCGACAATCGTTCGCGCTTCCAGACGCATGGTTGCTTACTCCCCCTGCCGCCCTTTGTAACACGATGTTTCATGAACGCGACGGTTTCTTTGCGCTTTAACCATCGTCGACCGCGTCCTCCCCGTCGCCCGGGGCCATCGCGGCGATCCGCCTTGCCAGTGCAGGCGAATGGCCGGCGCGGACCATCGCGCCGATCTGCTTTTCCCGGCGGTCGCGCTCGACCGGTTCGGTGGCGAACGGACCGATCCGCTTGCGGCGGGCAAAGGCCATGGCCGACGCTTCCGCGCCGTCGTCCAGCGTGTCGACGACCGCCTCGCTATCGTCGGTCCCGACCCCGGCATGGCGCAGCGCATCGCGCACCCGCCGCGCGCCCAGCCCACGCCGGGTCATCGATGCCGCCCGCGCTTCGGCGAACGCGCGGTCGTCGACATAGCGAAGGTCCGCCATCCGGTCGGCCAGCGTCGCGATATCGATCGGCCCTTCCCCGCCCCGCTCGCGCAGTTTGCGCGTCAGATAGGTGGCGAGCTTTGCCCGGGTCGTGGCGAAGCGTTCGACATAGCGCAGCGCCATCCGCTCCAGCGCGGGCTGGTCGAGGGGCGGGAGAGGGCGACGGGGGTCACGCGGCATGCGCCATGTTTGTGCCACACTACGCCGCGATTTTGAAATCAACTGTGCCGGGCGGCACTTTGCCGCTATGGCGACACGCTTCGAACGCCGCGCATGCGTGCGAACGGTGCCGAGAGTTGGACAAGAATGACGACAAAACTTGAAGGAAGTGTTGCAATCGCGCTGAAAGCGACCCCGACCGGCGACGCATTGCCGCGCCGGCTCGCGGATTTCGCGACGCTGGGCGAGGCGATGGACTATGCCGCGCAGGGCACGCGCGGGCTGAACTTCTACGATGCGCGCGGCACGTTGAAACACCCCTACCCGTTCCGCGAGATGCGCGAGGACGCGCTCCAGCAGGCCTATCGCCTGATCGCGAAGGGTGTTCAGCCCAACGATCGGATCGCGCTGATCGCCGAAACCGGTGCCGAATTCGCCGCGTTGTTCTTCGGCGTCGTCTATGCCGGCGCATGGCCGGTGCCGCTGCCGCTGCCCACGTCGTTCGGTGGTCGCGAGGCCTATGTCGAACAGTTGCGCGTCCAGCTGGACAGCTGCGATCCCAAGACCCTGTTCTACCCCGCCGAACTCGAAGCGATGGCGGGAGAGGCCGCGCGCATCGCCGGCGTCGAAGGCATGGATTGGGAAAGCTTCTCGGCGATCGACGCTCCGGTCGTCGATCTGCCTACGGCATCGACCGACGACATCTGCTATCTGCAATATTCCAGCGGCTCGACGCGCTTTCCGCACGGGACCGAAATTACCCATGCCGCGCTGCTCAACAACCTCGCCGCGCACAGCCATGGCATGCAGGTGGCCGCGGAGGATCGCTGCATCTCGTGGCTGCCCTGGTATCACGACATGGGGCTGGTCGGCTGTTTCCTGTCGGTCGTCGCCAACCAGGTCTCGACCGATTATCTGAAGACCGAGGATTTCGCACGTCGTCCGCTGGCGTGGCTCGACCTGATCAGCCGCAATCAGGGGAATTCGATCAGCTATTCGCCGACCTTCGGCTACGACATCTGCGCGCGGCGCATGTCGAGCCAGACCAAGGCGGCGGACCGGTTCGACCTGTCGCGCTGGCGGCTGGCGGGCAATGGCGCGGACATGATCCGTCCCGATGTGATGCAATCGTTCGTCGACGCCTTCGCCGATGCCGGGTTCAAGGCGTCGGCGTTCCTGCCGTCCTATGGGCTTGCCGAAGCGACGCTGGCGGTGGCGATCATGCCGCCGGGCGAAGGGATCATCGTCGAACTGGTCGAAGAGACCGAGCTTTCGGGCCATGCCGGCCGCGCCGACCGGCCGCAGCGTTACCGCGCGATCGTGAATTGCGGAAAACCGGTCCGCGACATGGCGATCGAGATCCGCGAAGAGGACGGATCGCCGCTTCCCAAGCGCGCGATCGGCAAGGTCTGGTGCAAGGGGCCGTCGCTGATGAGCGGCTATTTCCGCGATCCCGAAGCGACCGCCGCATGCATGGTCGACGGCTGGCTCGACACCGGTGACATGGGTTATCTGTCTGACGGCTATATCTATATCGTCGGCCGGGCGAAGGACATGATCATCGTCAACGGCAAGAACCACTGGCCGCAGGACATCGAATGGGCCGTCGAGCAGTTGCCCGGTTTCAAAGCTGGCGACATTGCGGCTTTTGCGATCACGACTCCCGGCGGTGAGGAAACGCCTGCCGTCCTCGTCCAGTGCCGTGCATCGGACGAAGGCGAGCGCCAGCGGCTGCGCGAGGAAATTCGCGAGCGCGTCCGGTCGGTTACCGGCATGAACTGCGTCATCGAACTGGTTCCGCCGCGCACCCTGCCCCGCACGTCGTCGGGCAAGCTGAGCCGAGCCAAGGCGCGCAAGCTGTATCTGGAAGGCGAGATCAAGCCCTACGCGATCGCTGCCTGATCGCGCGGAGCGGCATTTTTCGCTTTCCTACCGGCCACCGCTCCCCTAACCACAAATCGGCCTTGCCCTTCCGGTTCGACCGGGATAGAGGCCGCGTCCGCACACGAGTGTAGCTCAGCTGGTAGAGCATCGGTCTCCAAAACCGAGGGCCGGGGGTTCGAATCCCTCCACTCGTGCCAGCGCACCCCGCGCCGACCCTATATGGATGCCGACGATGTTCCGTGCGCTGTACGACTGGACGCTTCGCCTTGCCAACCATCGGCACGCGGTGCGTAGCTTGGCGGTCGTAAGCTTCTGTGAAAGCTCGTTTTTTCCGATTCCGCCCGATGTCGTGCTGGTGCCGGTCATCCTGCAGCACCGCAGCCGTGCCTATCAGATCGCGGCGATTTGTACGATCGCGTCGGTGCTGGGCGGCATGGTCGGCTATTCGATCGGCTATTTCCTGTGGGATACGGTCGGGGCGTGGGTCATCAACCTGTATGGGTTGCAGGACAAGGCGGCCAAGTTCCAGGCGGGGTTTGCGCAGTATGGCGCGGCGATCATCCTGCTGAAAGGGCTGACGCCGATCCCGTTCAAGCTGGTGACGATCGCGTCGGGGCTGGCCAAGTTCAACTTCGGCCTGTTCGTGCTGACGGCCGCGATCACCCGCGCCTTCCGCTTTTTCCTGATCGCGTTCTTGCTGAAGAAATATGGCCAGCCGGTGCAGACGTTCATCGAAAAGCGGCTGACGCTGATCGGCACCTTGCTGGTCGTGGCGCTGGTCGGCGGGTTCGCGGCGGTCAGTCTGCTCTGAACCGGACCAACGTACCGGAGACTTCGTACCGATTATACGATACCGACCCTGCCGTTCGACGCGATAACCGCGCGGACCAACGGGGGTTTTCATGAAGTTTCAGGCAGCGGCCATCATGGCCGCAACCATCGCGTTCGCACAACCCGCCGCCGGGCAGGACGCGCCGCCGCCCTATCCCGAAATGAAAGAGCGGGTCGCGCGCGATCCGCTGCAGGGGCTGCGCGTCGAGGCACTGGTCGGGTACGACCGGCTGGAAGGCAATTATTACGAAGACGATACGAAATATTACGATGGCTATGACGGCATCGGCTTCGGCGGCGAGATCGGCTACGACGTCGCGGTCAGCGCGAAGGTGCTGCTCGGCGCCTATGCCGGGATCGGCAAGTCGACGCAGAAGCAGTGCGACGAAATCTTCGGCAATGACGAACTGTGCCAGGAAGCCGGCGTCGCCCAATATGCCGGTGTCCGCGTCGGTTTCCCGATCGGGCCGCGGTCGGTCGCCTATCTGCGGGGCGGCTATTCGCACGCCAAGCTGAAGCTCGATTACGATGCCGTGGGCACCTCGGCCGACTTTTCGACCGACGAGCGCTATAGCGGCTATCACATCGGCGCGGGTGCGGAATATGGCATTGGCGGGCGCGCCTATCTGAAGGGCGACGTGGCCGTCACCCAATATTCGACCAACAAGACGCTGTATGACGGCGTCAATTTCGAACGCGTGCAGGCAACGGCCGGTATCGGCTTCCGCTTCTGAAAGGCGGTTTGGAACCGCGCGGTGGCGTTTTGCGGTGCCGGGCGGAGCAGCAGGCCGGCACCGCGTCGAAAAATCGCCCCTCGCGCGGTTCCAGACCAACCCTTGATCCGCACGGGCGGCGGGCGTGCCACCCCGTTGCCCCGCGCGCTTGCTTCCTCCGCGCTTGATCGCTAGATACCATGCCCAATCCGACAGCGTGGATGGGCAGCGCCGGTTTCCTGACAGGAACCGGACGGGGCCTTGTGTCCCGCCGTCGGTCAAACCGATAACGAAGGTCAGGCACGTGGCGAAGGTTACCCCAGTCGAATTCATGCGGCAGGTCCGGGCCGAAACCGCCAAGGTGACGTGGCCGACGCGCCGCGAAACCGTGATGACGGCGGTGATGGTCGTCATCATGACGACGTTGCTGGCGATATTCTTCCTCGGCGTGGATTCGGCGTTCGACGCGATCGTCAAGGGCCTGCTGAAGCTCGCACAGTAACCGATCGGTCTCCCGCACCCCCTTCGAAAAGTTCAAAGGATACGCATGTCGCGCTGGTACATCATTCACGCCTATTCGGGTTTCGAGGGCAAGGTCCGCGATTCGATCCTGAGCGAGGCGACGCGCCTCGGCCTCGATCACGCGGTCGAAGCGATCGAGGTTCCGACCGAGAATGTGACCGAAGTCCGTCGCGGCAAGAAGGTGCAGTCCGAACGCAAGTTCATGCCCGGATACGTGCTGGCGAAGCTGGACCTGAGCGATCAGGTCTATCACCTCGTCAAGAACACGCCGAAGGTCACCGGCTTCCTCGGATCGTCGGGCAAGCCGCAGGCGATCAGCGAGGCGGAAGCCACGCGGATGCTGAACAGCAAGGAAGAGGCCGCCGCCTCGCCCACCAAGCAGAAGATCAAGGTCGATTTCGAGATCGGCGATTCGGTCAAGGTGCTGGACGGTCCGTTCGCGAGCTTCAACGGCCTGGTCGAGGAACTGGACTTCGACAAGTCGAAGGTGAAGGTCTCGGTGTCGATCTTCGGGCGCGCGACCCCGGTCGAACTGGATTTCGAGCAAGTGGAACGAAGCAAGTAAGGCGCAGCCGAAACTTGCTGTCCGCACGCAGTTAGCGAAAGCTAACTGCGAGACGGCGGACACCGGCCGGCGGGTGCAACCCGACCGACGTCAACGGCGTAGGGCGAAGGCCCTGCGCCGTTTTTTGTCACCGCAGTAAAGAAGTCGCGCTGATAGCTCAGGCGACTTCTCGAAAAATCAGCAAAGGCGTTATCGCGAACGCACCTACTGGACGCCCCAAAGCGAACCGTACGATCGGTGCCAGCTGCTCGGACACCTGTCCCACCATACTGTTAAGGACGCCGATTTCTCCATTAAGTGTTTTATTCAGGTCAGGGACAACCCATTCAGGTAACGCCGTGAGAATACCTACAATTGACCATATGCCTGGAAGTCTAGAGCCATGCGCAAGTACGATTTCACTCGCTGGCATAGTTAGATACTCTTCTCTTAGAGCACCCCATACGAGAGAAGGTAAATCCTCCTCATCGGTAATGAGAGAAGCGTTTATAGAATGGGGAAGCATCTGGAGCATGTCCAGCAATAGTTCACTATTCTCTTGACTCTCTTTCTCTTCTCTTTTGAACGCCGCTTTTTCGGCTGCTGTCATATGGGCAGCCGACTTCTCTGGAGCGGCCCCTCCCATAATCTTTTTTTGTATGCTATTCACCTTCCACGCGTTTTTGATCATCCCGAGATCAGAAACGCTTAAATAGCCGTTTACTTTAACAAACTGCCCAATGCTACTCAACGAGATGTCGTTTTTCAGAATATTTTTCTCAATAACAAAATTCAGAAATTCTCTAGCGTTTGCCCAGTATGGATCGAATACCCTAGTGTATCCTTCAGCTATGGACAGTGACGCCTCTTTATCGGCGTCAATCTTACCCGATCCAAAGCCGATGTTTATTCCGCCCTGTTTCTTACTATTATTCTTGCTACCCCTTGTTCCGCTTTTATTTCTAGTGAGCTGCTGAAGAAATCCATCTCCTTCGAATTGGGACAAGAATGATCCAATTCTACGACTATCATGATACAGAAAATCAAGGACGGATATTTCTTCGGTATTTTCTTCCTCCGCCTTTGATGTCGTCAAATTCTCGTATGGCATCTTGTTCTATTTCCTCTATATTCCGCTTGTTATATTCATGATCCTTTAAAATATCTCGAAAATTACCAAACATGATGCGCAAGAGCGATTTTTTTGCTGATCCTTTCATGCGCAATTCCTTTGGAAAATTGATAATCGACTCGACTTATACGCCATCGGATGCACCAGCCGAACCATCAATGATCGCCGATCATCGCGAAAAATTTCTCCGCTCCACCGCCACTAAAAACGCGCAGCTTTGCCACGCAACTCTTACTAAACAGAATACCGGCGCGAAAAGCTTACCTGTTCAACATCAAACCGGCGCACTACTCCCCACCCCCGGCCCCCGCGTAGCCAGCGCATACAAATACCGCGCCCGCGCCTCCGTCCCCCACTTCAGCTTCCGCAACTGCCGCTCCTGCCCGCGATCCAGTACGACCTCACGATACCCCCGATCGATCAGACACGTCTCGAGCACGCCGACCATCGTCTGCTGCACCTCCGCGACATTGCCGCGAATGCTGCGGTGATAGACCATCGCATAATCGATCATCGGGTTGTTCGGACTAAGCGTCTGGTTTTCGAGGATGCGGTCCTGTTCGCGGGTGGCGGCGACGACCGATTTCGTCGGCTGCCACTTCCGAATATCCACCTTCGCCCCCTGCAATGCGCAGTCGCGGGCGTCGCGGCGATAGTCGTCGAACGAGATGCCAGACTTGCCCCAGGTCGTGGTCGGCGGGCGCTTGGCTGCCATGGCGGTGCCGGTGCTGGCGATCAGGGTCAGGATCAGGATCAGGAGCGTGCTTCGCATCGTCTTGCTTCCTTTTTCGTATACCTCTCCGGACCCGAAGGTGCGCCGGTTCGGGGGAGTCGGCAAGAGGCGATGGGTGCGTTTTGGGGGAGTTTGCTGCGGGCGGTACGCTCGATCATCGGGAGACCCCAGCCTGCGCTGGGGTGACGATCATGGGGGACGGTCCGGCCTCCGCCGACGCGACATCATGGGTCAGCCGCCCTTCGCCTTCACCCGCAGCACTTCCTCCAGCAGCAGGTCCCAGCCGCCCGGCTCCCATTGCGTGCGGCGGCCGCCCTTGCGCCATTCTTCCTGTGCATATTCGACCATGCGTGCTTCCTCTTCGCCGAGCATCCGGCACACCCCGATCGCCTGTACGCGGCGTTCGATCCAGGCGGCGTTGTTCTCGCCGCGTTTGGGCAACGCATCAGGATTGGTCAGCGCGCGTTCGCGGCGGACATTCCGATTGAGCATCTGCATCGCCTGTGCGACGGTCATCGGCGGGATGGCGGGCGGATCGTTGTGGCGCCAATGGTCGTGGGTGCCGGACTCGGGCAGGCCGCTTTCGAGCAGCGCCGCTTCCAGCCGTTCGGCACCGATGGCGATGGCAACCCGCATTTCCCACGCGAAGCCGGGATGGGTGCGGGCGCGGGCGTAGAAGCTCGAATGGGTGAAGCCGACGGCGCGTGCCGAGAGGCGGACATTGGCGGTGGCACTCAACGCGGCGAGGAAACGCTGTTCGGCGTCGCGGTCGATGGTGCGGGTTCGCGAGATGCGCAGTTGCAGACGGCCTTTCGATCGCACGACGCGCGCGGGGCCTTGCACCTGGTCGGGCCTGGCGAGGCGGGCGGCGGCGAGGGTCAGCGCCGCCTCCCATCGCTGCGCGAAATCGGGGTCGGCGTTCCGCCGCTGGCTCATCATCGCGCGGTTGAGACCGGTCACGCGCGCGGCGTCGCGGGCGTTGCCGGTGCGCTCGAGCTGGGCGAGAAACGCGGCGTTCTGCAGCGCCTGTTTGCGGGTATAGGGGCGTGGGGCGGGTGCGGTCATGGTGCCTACCGGATCAGGCGAAATCCTACATTGCAAGTGCGCAGTGTTTCGGCTAGGCGCGCCGCTTCCCAAACGACAGTTTTGGAAACCATGGCGGGAGGCCGGTCCGGCAGGATCGCGCCGCACGTACCGCTAAACTTGAAAGAGAGTGAGACTCATGGCCAAAAAGATTACCGGCTATATCAAGCTGCAGGTGCCGGCAGGCGAAGCCAAGCCGTCGCCGCCGATCGGGCCGGCGCTGGGTCAGCGCGGCGTGAACATCATGGAATTCTGCAAGACGTTCAACGCGCAGACCTCCAGCGGCGACATCGCCAAGGGCACACCGCTGCCGACGATCATCACCGTCTATGCCGACCGTTCGTTCAGCTTCGAGACGAAGACGCCGCCGGCGACCTATCTCATCAAGCAGGCGATCAACCTGAAGTCGGGTTCGAAGGAACCGGGCAAGTCGGTTGCCGGCAAGATCAAGCGTTCGCAGCTGAGCGAGATCGCGACGATCAAGATGAAGGATCTGAACGCCAACGACATCGACGCGGCGACGAAGATCATCGAAGGTTCGGCCCGCGCGATGGGCCTCGAAGTGGTGGAGGGTTAAGACTGTGGCCAAGCTGACCAAGAAGGCGAAGACCCTCGCCACCGCCGTCGACGCGCTCAAGCTGCACGGCATCGACGAAGCGATCGCGCTGGCGAAGACCCATGCGACCGCCAAGTTCGACGAGACGATCGAAGTCGCGCTGAACCTCGGCGTCGATCCGCGTCACGCCGACCAGATGGTCCGCGGCGTCGTGACCCTGCCCAAGGGCACCGGCAAGACCGTGCGCGTCGGCGTGTTCGCCCGCGGCGCGAAGGCGGACGAAGCCACCGCGGCGGGTGCCGATGTCGTCGGTGCCGAAGACCTGATGGACGCGATCCAGGGCGGCAAGATCGATTTCGATCGCTGCATCGCGACCCCGGACATGATGGGTCTGGTCGGTCGTCTCGGCAAGATCCTGGGTCCGAAGGGCCTGATGCCGAACCCGAAGCTGGGCACCGTCACCATGAACGTCGCGGCTGCGGTCGAGGCGGCCAAGGGCGGCCAGGTCGAATATCGCGTCGAAAAGGCCGGTATCATCCATTCGGGCATCGGCAAAGCGTCGTTCTCGGCCGCCGACCTGCGCGAAAACTTCGACGCGCTGGTCGATGCGGTGGTCAAGGCCAAGCCGACGGGCGCCAAGGGCAAGTATGTCCGCAAGGTCGCGGTTTCGTCGTCGATGGGCCCGGGGATCAAGGTTGACACGACCGAGGTCGCAGGCGCGTAAGCCAGAGCCGCACCGCTTTAGCGCGAGCTAAAACGGAGACGGCGACAGGCCGGCCGGCGGGGCGTAGCTTCCGACCGACGACGCGGGGTTAACTCCTGCGTCGGCCGACACACAGAATTGGGGTCGGAGGCTGATCGCTTCCGGCCCTTTTTCTTGGATGGCGTTTCTGTCGCGAGCACCCGACGCAATGGAACCCGGCCTTCGCCGGGATGACGGTGGTGGACCGGGAGTGGCGTTACCGCTCAAATATTCCCCTGCTCCTCCTCCGGCACGTCGTCGTCCGGGCCGTAATAGAGCTTCGCGCATTCCGCGCGCAGGCACCCGCCCTCGATCACGATGTCGTCGCGATAGGCGTCGCTGATAAAGGCCAGCGTATCGATGTGCCGGTCCTCGAAATACATGGCGTGCACATCGTCGCGGCCGGCACCATAGACGACGCGGGCGACTTTCGACCAGATCGAAGCCATGGTGCACATCCCGCACGGTTGCAGCGTCGAATAGAGCGTCGCGCCGCGCAACTCCATGTCGCCCTTGCTTTCGCAGGCGCGGCGGATCGCCATCATCTCGGCGTGGGCGGTGGCGTCGGGAAGTTCCTGTGTCTGGTTCGGTTGCGCCGACAGCACGCGGCCGTCGCGGACGATGATCGAGCCGAGGGGGGAGCAGGACGGGTCGTCGCCCTTGGTCCGGGCGATGGCGATCGCCTCGCGCATCCAGTGTTCGTCTTGCGCGGTGAGCATCGGCAATTCCTTTCGCGCGGCCCAACGCACGGGGAAGGCGAAAGAATCAGATAGCGGCGGCGAGGATGTCGTCGCTGGAGGCGGGATGGACGTCCAACGCCGCGAGCAGCGCCAGCACGGCATCCCACCAGCGCCAGAAGGCGGCGAGATCGGCGGCATCGCGGACATAGGGGGTGTGGCCGGGCACGAGGCTGGGCGAATGATAGGCGAAGTTGAGGACGCGCACCCCCTTGCCCACCGCCACCCGGATCGCCTCCAGCGCGTCGGCCAGCGGCATGTCCTCGGGCGTCAGCGCGACGCGGTGGAGCAGGCCCAGCCGGGCGAGTAGGCCCCGACCGCGCGGAAACCGGCCGGCACTTTCGTACAGCCGCACATCGCCGCGCCGCAGCCGCCCGGTGAACACGGTCGTCAGCGGCAGTTCGACGATGCCGTCGCCGGGTCCGGTGCGGAACGCATCGTTGCCGATGCCGCGATAGTCCGGCCCGCCCTGCGCCCGATAGTCATAGCGGGCGCGCATCGAGCTATCGAGCGCATAGCCGCGCGCCGCCAGCAACCCCAGCGTCGCCGGTCCCAGTCCGTAGCGCCCGGCCCGATAGACGGTTGGGCGGGTCCCGAAACCCCCGGTCAGCGCGTCGGTCAGGCGGTCGAGCTTGGCACCCTCCAGCGCGCGCGGCAGGTTGCCGGCGAAGCTGCTGTGCGCCGACAGGGTTTCGTCGAACGGCGGATTGACCCATGGGTGCAGCTGCGCGCCGATCGTGGCGCGGCCATGCGCAACGACCGCGCGCAGCGCGTCGAGGGCGGCAGGATCGGTCGCGACCGGATAGTCGACCAGATAGCAGCTTTCGACGCCGTGGCCGGCGAAGCGGCGATGTGCGTCGGGAAGCGCGGCGACCGCGCCGACACCCCAGCCGTCGTGACGGAACGGCGCGCGCCAGTCGAACTCTTCCTCGGTATCGACGAAGACGGTGAAGCGTTTGCCGAACCCTTCGCGCCAGACGACCGGTCGGCCATCGGCGGGCCGGAACGGCTGCATCAGCGGCGCTGCGCCCGTTCGATCTCCACCGCATGGGCGGCCGGCAGGCGCAGGGTCAGCGTCGCGGAACCGAACGCCAGCGTCCCGTCGAGCTCGCGCGCGAGGTTGCGGGCGAGACGCAGCGCGAAGCCGGTGCCGAGCAGCGACATATCCTCTTCGCCGTCATCGACGTCGAACACGCTGTTGCCGGGCCATGCGTCGAGCGCCTGCGGCCGGTCGAGCACGATCGACACATAGCCGTCGCCTTCGAGGCCGACCCGGACATGGATCGATTCATCCTGCCCGCCCGCCGAGACGAGGGTTGCGAGAAGCCGGGCGAGAAGGCGTTCGACGGCGCGGCGATCGCCGGCGACGGCGATGTCGGTCGGATCGACCTCGAGCAGCGTGCCGCGCAATTCGCACAACGACACGAGATCGGCGGCGATCACGTCGAACAACGGCCCGAGCGCGACGCGATCGTCGCGGAGATCGAGCGCATCGCCGTCGATCCGCGCGGCAAGATCGAGATCGTCGATCACCGCGACCAGATCGCGCGAATGGTTGAGGATCGCACCGGCACGGTCGCGATAGACGGGCAGCACCGGCCCCAACAATTCCTGCTGGATCATCTCGGCAAAGCCCGCGATTGCGCCCGCCGGGGTGCGCAGTTCGTGGACCAGCTGGCGCAGCTGGGCGATGCCGGCCTCGCGGTTAAGCGACGGTTCGGCGCGTTCGCCGTGATAGGGCCGCCGCGCGGTCCCGCGATAACCGATGAAGCGGCCGGTCGCATGGTCGAACGCGGGCACGCCCGACACGAACCATTCGCCGGTCGCATCGCTGTCGCCGCCGATGGTCAGCCGGGCATCGCGGAACGGCGCGCGCTTGCGCAGCGCGCCGGCGGCGATCGCGTCGAACCGGGCATGGCCGGGCGTCGCGCAGAAATCGAGCGACATGCCGATCAGCGGCGCACGGCTGACCCCGTCGACCCAGCGGATCTGACCGGCGGCGTCGGCTTCGAAGCGGAAGCTGTCCTGTGGCGCGATTTGCGGCGGGGGCGGCGGCGCGCCGTCATGGATGCGTTCGAACGCCTCGATCCGCGCCATGACGTCGGCGATGCGGAACGGGCCGGCGGGATCGGGTTCGGTCGCCGGATCGAGAAACAGCGGTTCCGGATCGATCGCCGGCGCACTCGCCGGAACGGCGGCAAGGGTCGGGACGACGGCGAGCGTCGGCGCGGCGACCGGGGGCGGCGCGACCGGTTCGGCCGGGCGCCCGTCGGCCAGCACCAGATCGACCGATCCGAAACTGTCGAGCGCGCGGTGGACCGCAGGGTCGATGTCGCGGCGGTTGCGCACCACGCCGCGCGCGGGCGGCGACAGGCGCGGCAACAGCGCCTGCCACCGATCGACCGACAGCGTCGCCCCGCGTAGTACCGGCAGGGCGGCTTCGATCACGTCGGTCGCCAGCAATTCGACCAGTTCGACCGGCGGACGGGCATATTCGAGGTCGCGGGCACTGGCCACGCGTACGCTGCGCGGCACATGGTCGCGCAGATCATGGAGCAGGGCGATGGCGCGGGGGTCGGCGGATACCCGTCCCCGGCCGATCAGGTCGACCAGTTGCCGCCACACCGACGCGCGCGCGCCCTCACCCGACAAATCGGCAGCGAGAACCGTTTCGAGAGTGTCGTCGAAGTGCACCAGCCACCCATGAACGTGCCGCGCGAAGCCGCAGCGCTAAGGAACCCTTAACGAGGAGAAGCGCATTCCGGAACCGCTCAATTTCGGTACGTCGCAATGTGGGACAATTACGCTTCCGCGCAATTTTGTGATGCTGTAGGTTGCGCTTTCATTCGAACAAACCCACGGACCGCACTATATGGCTTTCGATCGTATCGACCGGCAGATCCTGTCGCTGTTGCAGGAGGACGGTCGAATGACGAACGTCGAACTGGCCGAGCGCGTCGGGCTGACCGCGCCCCCCTGTTTGCGCCGTGTGCGGGCCTTGGAGGAGGCTGGCGCGATCAAGGGATATCACGCCGCGCTCGACCCGCGACTGCTTGGTTTCACGATCACCGTGTTCGCGCTGGTCAGCCTGAAAAGCCAGGCGGGCAGCGATCTGGCGGCGTTCGAGGCGCACATCGCGACGATCCCCGAAGTCCGGGAATGCCATATGCTCAACGGCGAGATCGATTTCATCCTGAAGATCGTCGCTGCCGATCTGGAAAGCTTCCAGTCGATGCTGACGACGCAGCTGATCACCGCGCCGAACGTCGCGAGCGTGAAGACGTCGCCGACCGTCCGGACGTCGAAGGCGTTGCCGGGGATACCGGTGGTTACGGAATAGGCGCTTTCGCTAAGCGGGAGCGAAATTCAGTTTGATGGGCGCAGGAATGGCGTTTTACCCCCTTTTCGTCACTCCCGCGCAGGCGGGAGCCCATATACGCGGCGTCGCGGATCGAGCCGAACCGTCAGCGTTTATGGATTCCCGCCTGCGCGGGAATGACGAAGTTACATGGGTATCGCTGAATGTCGATCGGTCCCAAGGTTTCGCCGGAACCGGAAGCCGGTTGGGAAGGCTTTCCGACAGATCGCCGATGTTTCCAACCTGGCCCCCGGCCTCCGCCGGGGTACGGAAGAAGGCCCCCGCGCGGGACGTTCGTCGCAGCCCCGCCGACCGGACAGGATCGGGAGCGCTCGACAATCCCCGCCCCGCCCGGCATAGCCCGGCCATGGGTCTGACCTCGCTCGATATCGCCGTTCTGCTCACCGTTGGCGGTGCGGCAGTGCTCGGCTTCCTGCGCGGGTTCGTGACCGAGATTTTGTCACTCGGCGCATGGGTGCTGGTCGTGCTGGCGCTCAAGCTGTTCCATACGCCGGTTGCCGCTGCGCTGGTCGGGCCGACCGGCACCGCCGGGGGGGCCGCGACGCTGGCCTTCGCACTGATCGCGGGGATCGGCTATTTTGCCGGGCGGCTGGTCGCCAATGCGATCGGCGCGCGGACGCGGGCGTCGGTGCTGGGCCCGGTCGACCGGGCTTTGGGGTTCGGCTTTGGTGCATTGAAGGGCCTGATCCTGACCAGTCTCGCCTTTCTATTGCTGTTGCTGGCGGCGGACTTCATCGGCGGCGGGCCGACGCGGCGACCGGTGTGGATCAAGGACGCGCGGACCTATCCGCTGCTCAACGCCACCAGCACCAGCGTGGTCGATTTCATCGATCGACGCCGCCGGGGCGAGCCGGTGTTCGGCGAATAATCGCGCGACCGACTCGCCAGCGTCACGATCGCGCCCTACATCCGGTCGCGTGACCGCCAATCTGTACAACACCGAAATCCTCCGCCTCGCCGCCGAGACCGCGCAGGCCGTCCGCCTGCCCAACCCCCATGCCAGCGTCGAGAAACGATCACCGATCTGCGGCAGCCGGGTGACGGTGGATGTCGCGCTGGACGAGGACGGTCGCGTCGCGGCGGTCGGAATGCTGGTGCGTGCGTGCGCACTGGGGCAGGCGTCGTCGGCGTTGCTGGCGCGCGAGATCGTCGGGCGGAATGCGGCGGAACTGGCCGCCGCTCGCGACGCGCTGGCCACGTGGCTGGCAAGGGAAGGCGATGCGCCCGAATGGCCGGGGTTGACGCTGTTCGAACCGGCGCGGCCGCACAGCGCGCGCCATGCCTCGATCCGGCTCGCGTTCGAGGCGGCGGCGGAGGCGGCGGCGATTGCCGGCCGGCGGGCTGCGGCCTGATGGAGCACGGCACCGCATCGCTGTTACGGGATTTCGCGCCGCTGCTGGGCGCGGCGCTGATCTTCGTCCTGATCTTCCGTAAACTGGGACTGGGTGCGACGCTCGGCTATCTGGTCGCCGGATCGGTGGTCGGGCCGCAGGTGCTGGGGCTGGTCGGCAACGCCGAATCCAAGCTGGCCATCGCCGAACTCGGCATCACGCTTCTGCTGTTCCTCGTCGGGCTGGAACTCAGCCCGTCGCGGCTGTGGCAGATGAAGCGCGATATCTTCGGGCTGGGGCTGATGCAGGTCGTGCTGTGCGGCGTCGCGATCACCGGCGTCGTGTGGCTGGCGACGCATTTCAGCTGGGCGGCGGCACTGGCGCTCGGCCTGCCGCCGGCGCTGTCGTCGACGGCGCAGGTGCTGCCGATGCTGCAATCGGCGGGGCGGATGAAGACGCCGTTCGGCGAGCGGGCGTTCGCGATCCTGTTGTTCCAGGACCTGTCGATCGTGCCGCTGATCACCATCGTCGCCGCGCTGTCGCGTAACCCGGCCGATGCCGCTGGGCCGCCGGGGTGGCAATTGGCGCTGTGGACGATCGGCGCGGTCGCAGGGCTGATTCTTGCCGGGCGGTTCCTGCTCAGGCCGATGTTCCGGCTGATCGGCAATATGGGCGAGCGCGAGATGTTCGTGTTCGCCGGACTGTTCACCGTGATTGCCAGCGCGGCAGTGATGCAGGCGCTGGGGCTGTCGACCGCGCTCGGCGCGTTCATCGCCGGCGTGATGCTGGCCGACAGCCCGTATCGCCACGAGCTGGAGGCCGATGTCGAGCCGTTCCGTTCGATCCTGCTCGGTCTGTTCTTCCTGGCGGTGGGCATGATGCTCGATCTGGGTGCGATCGTCGAGCGGCCGGTGTTCGTGGTCGGCATGGCGATCGCGCTGATCGCGACCAAGGGGCTGGTGATCTTCGGCATCGGGCGATTGTTCGGGATGCCATGGCGCGGGGCGCTGGCGCTCGGCCTATTGCTGAGCCAGGGCGGCGAATTCGGTTTCGTGCTGTTCGCGCAGGCGCAGAACGCGCTGCTGATCGCGCCGGAAGCGGCGAGCGTCTTCGGCGCGATCGTCACCCTGTCGATGGCGACCACGCCGTTCCTGATGATGGCGACGCGCCGGTTCCGCGCCGACCCGGAAAAGCGTGAGGGCGGTACGCCCGAAGGGCCGCGCCATGACGGGGCGAGCGCGGTCGTGGTCGGTTATGGCCGGTTCGGGCAGACCGTCGCGCAGATGCTGTTGGCGCAGGGAATCAGCGTCACCGTGATCGACCGCGACGTCGAGATGATCGAGATCGCCGGCAGTTTCGGCATGAAGGTCTATTATGGCGACGGCACCCGCATCGACCTGTTGCGGCTGGCGGGGGCACAGGATGCCGAACTGCTGCTGTTCTGCGTCGATGGCGATCCGCTGGACGGTGAATCGGTCGCGGCGATCCATCAGGCGTTTCCGACGCCCGGCATCTTCGTGCGGGCGTTTGACCGGCGCGCGGTCATGAAGCTGGCGGGTGCGCCGATCGAGGGTGTGTTCCGCGAGGTGCTCGATTCGGCGGTGACGATGGCGCGCGCGGCGATGGTCTCGGTCGGCGTCGACGATGGCGAGATCGACCGGACTGAGGATCTGTACCGCAAGACCGATGCGAAACGGTTGCTGCAGCAGTCCGAAACCGGCGACATTCGCCAGGGCCGCGAGATGATCTTCACCCATGCGCGGGTCAGCGCCGCGGCAGGTACCGTCGCCGACGACGCGGGATGAAGGGGCGGCCGCTCCGCGAACGGCTGGGCTTCGCGGTTGCGGGACTACGGACGGCGCTGCGTCGCGAGGCAAGCTTTCGCAGCCATCTGGGTTTCGCCGCCGGAGCGTTGGTTGCGCTGATCGTTCTGCGACCGTCCCCGGTCTGGTGGGCGCTGGTCGGCGTGACGATCGCGATCGTGCTGGCACTGGAACTGGTCAATTCGGCACTGGAAGGCGTGATCGACCTGTTGCATCCCGCGCGGCACCCCGAGATCGGCGTGATCAAGGATATGCTGGCGGGTGCCGTATTGGTCGCCGCCATCGCCGCGCTGGGTGTGGCGGCGGCGATGGTCGTCGATGCGATCCGGGCCGCGGGCTGACCACTGCGCCGTTCCCGCCGACCTCACCACGTCATGCTGCTGGCCCCCGCTTCCCATCGCGCTTAACGTCGCGTCAACCCGCCCGTGCGATACCGGCGGTCGACGCGAAGGGGCCGGCTGATGATCGACAATTTCTCGCTGGGCCTTACCCATTTCCTGATGCTGCTCGCGGTATGGCACCTGCTGCGGCGCGATGATCTGGATCGCGAGGGCGAGCCGGCCAGGGTGCGCGTGAAGCGGGGCAAACGCCCGGGTGCGTGATCTCGTCTTCGTCGCGTTCCTGTGCGCGTTGTTCGCTGCCGGGTTGCGGCGGCCGTTCGTGTTCGTGCTCACCTATGTCTATATCGACATCGTCGCGCCGCAGCGGCTGACCTATATCCTGCTCAACTCGGTGCCGATTTCGCTGATCGCCGCCGGCATGTCGGTGGTCGCGTGGATCGCGGTCGACGACAAGCGCGATACGCGTATCGCGCCGCGACAATTGCTGATGCTGGCGCTGCTCTTTTATTGCCTGTGGACCACGAAGACCGCCGATTTTCCGGTCGACGCGCAGTATAAATGGGAATGGGTGTGGAAGGCGCTGGCGTTCGCGATCTTCCTGCCGCTCACGCTGCGGACGAAATTGCGAATCGAATCGCTGCTACTGTTCATGGTGCTGTCGGCGGCGTCGATCATCATCGTCGGCGGGATCAAGACGCTGGGATCGGGCGGCGGCTATGGCGAGCTGAACCTGATGGTGTCGAACAATGCCGGCCTGTACGAAGGGTCGACGATCTCGACCGTCGCGATCGCGATCATCCCGCTAATCCTGTGGTTCACCCGGTTCGGCACGGTGTTCGCGCCCGACTGGCGGGTCCGGACCTTCTGCTATGCGCTGGCCTTTTCCTGCCTGCTGATTCCGGTCGGCACGTCGACGCGGACCGGGTTGCTGTGCATCGTGCTGCTGGGCGTGCTGAGCCTGCGCGACGTGAAGCGGCGGCTGACCTATCTGGCGGTGGCGGGTGCGGCGGGACTGCTGGCGCTGCCGTTCCTCCCGTCCGCCTTTACCCAGCGGATGGAGACGATCGGCACCTATCAGGCCGACGCATCGGCATCGACGCGGCTGGCGGTGTGGGCCTGGACGCTGGACTATGTGAAGCAGAACCCGTTCGGCGGCGGGTTCAACGCGTTCCTGCAGAACCGTATCCGCTATGAAAAGGTCGCGGTGGTCGGCGACACCGGCAACCGCACGGTCGAGCGCAGTCTGGAGGTCGACAAGGCGCGCGCCTATCACTCCGCCTATTTCGAGATGCTGGGCGAACAGGGCTGGCCGGGGCTGATGCTGTGGCTGGCGATCAATCTGGGCGGGCTGTTCCGCATGGAAGTGCTGCGGCGACGCTATGCGAAGGCCGGCGAGGACGAGGCGTGGGTGGTGCCGCTCGCCGCCGCGCTGCAGAACGGGCACATCGTCTACCTGTTCGGGGCGAACTTCATCGCCATCGCTTTTCAACCCTTCGTCTTCATGCTGATCGGCGCGCAGATCGGCCTCGACACCTATCTGGCGCGCAAACGGACCGAGGCGGCCTGGCGGCCGCTCCAGCGGCGCAAGGCGGGGACGATGGCGGCATGAACGAGTTGAAGGCACTGACCGGCGCGCGCGGGATCGCCGCATGGTGGGTGGTGTTGTTCCACCTGCGCGGATCGATGGGCGCGCTGCACCCGGCGATCGAGTCCGCGATCGCCAAGGGGTATCTGGCGGTCGACTTCTTCTTCCTGCTGTCGGGCTTCGTGATCTGGCTGTCCTGGGGATCGCGGTTTCGCGAACGTGGGTTCGGCGAGGCGGGACGATTCCTGTGGAAGCGGATGGCGCGCATCTGGCCGCTGCATCTGTTCGTGCTCGGCTGCGCAGTCGCCCTCGCGATCGTGCTGGCGGCTAGTGGGCGCAATATCGACCGCTTCCCCTTTTCCGAATTGCCGCTGCATGTGGTGCTGCTGCAAAGCTGGGGTTTCGTCGAGCCGCTGGCATGGAATGATCCGGCGTGGTCGATTTCGGCGGAATCGGCGGCGTATCTGCTGTTCCCGGTGCTGGCGGTGACGATCGACTGGCGGCGGGTGCCGAGCTGGGCGCTGGTGGCCGTGGTCGCAGTGCTGCTGTTCGGGCTGCTGCCTTTTGCCGGGCAGGATGGGCTGGGTGCCGATCTGCGACGCTTCGCGGTGGCGCGGTGCGTGATCCAGTTCGCGGCGGGAACGGCGATCGGCGCGCTGTGGGTCCGGTGGCAGCGGCGCGACGGGGTCGCGGGGATGGCGGTGCTGCTGGCGGGGCTGCTGGTGCTCGGATGGGGGCTGAAGCTGTTGCCCGAGCCCTATGCGTTTCCGCCAGCGCTGGCGTGTCTGTTGCTGGCGTTGGCGATCACGTCGAACCGGCGGGGCAATCCACTCGAATGGTGGCCGATCCATCGGCTGGGCGAGATCAGCTATGCGACCTATCTCGGCCATTTCCTGCTGTGGTTCGTGTTCAAGCTGGTGTTCGTCGACGATGCCGCGACCGCGCCGTCATGGGTGCTGGCGCTGTATGGGGTCGCGGTGATCGGGTCGTCGGAACTGCTGTATCGCTATGTCGAGCGGCCGGCGCAGGGGTGGGTGAACCGGTTGTGGGATCGGCGGAGGGTCGCGGTCCGGGTTTGAAGGGCTGACGGCAGGCTCCTACCGTTTCAGGTTACGCCTCGTTGTCCCCGACAAGGCGGGGACCCACAGCCGCAATGGCTGCGATCCGACCGCAAACCCTAACGCATATGGATCCCTGCTTTCGGAGACCTCCGCGAAGGTCGTAAGCTTGTCGAAAACTCGCCGTACCCCCGCGCAGGCGGGGATCCAGAGCCAAGCAAAACAACGGGATGCGCTTGGAACCCTGGACCCCCGCCTGCGCGGGGGTACGGCAGGGCTGGAACCAGTACTTTCGCAGCACCCTCCCTTGGCGGGAATGACGAACGCCGGTTACCGCGAACACGGGGCGGAGGTTGCTCCGCCCCGCCCCGTTCACGCCTCGGCCAGTTCGCTTTCGATCGCCTCGATCATCGCCTTTGAGAAGGCGGGAATGTCGTCGGGCATGCGGCTGGTGATGAGGTTGCCGTCGATCACCACTTCCTGATCGACCACTTCCGCGCCGGCATTTTCGAGGTCGGTGCGCACCGACGGCCAGCTGGTGACGCGGCGGCCATCGACCACATCGGCTTCGACCAGCAGCCATGGCGCGTGGCAGATGGCGGCGACGATCTTGTCGTCGTCCATGAATTCGCTGACGATTTCGACCGCGCGTTCCTCCATGCGCATCTTGTCGGGATTGCCGACGCCACCGGGCAGCAGCAGCGCATCGAACTGTTCGGTATCGACATCGTCGAGCGTCAGGTCGGGGGTGATCGTGCGCGCCTTTTCGCTGTCGTTGACGACGCCCTGGATCGGATCGGTCTTGATCGAGGCGAGGGTCACCTGCGCCCCGGCGTCGAGCAGCGCCTGACGCGGATCGAACAGTTCGGATTCCTCGAACCCGTCGGCGGCGAGGATCAGCACGCGGGCATTGGCGAGGTCGGCCATGGGTAATCTCCTGTTACGGTCCGCCCCTAACCGGTCGGCACCGGCCGGGTTCCGGAACGAAGCGACGAGCCGAACATTGATCGGATCACCTGCAGGGAAAGCCCGATGGAACCAGCCGAAGACGACCTCCCCTGCCCCGCCGGCTGTACCTTTTCGGACTGCGCGGCGACCGGCATCACCCGCAAGAAGCTGACGCGCGGCTGGGGATATTACGACGCGGACGGCGAACGCATCACCGACCGCGACGAGATCGACCGGCTGAACGCCGTCGGCCTGCCGCCCGCCTATCGCGACGCATGGTTCTGCCCCGACCCTTCCGGCCATATCCAGGCGATCGGTTGGGACGACAAGGGTCGCAAACAATATCGCTATCACCCCGATTTCCGCGAAGCGCAGGAGACGGCGAAATATGATCGTTGCGCCGCATTCGGCCATGCCCTGCCCCGTTTGCGCGCGCAGGTCGAACGCGATCTTGCCAAGCGGGCGCTGTCGCGCGAGCGGGCGGTGGCGGCGGTGGTGCGGCTGCTCGATCTCGGCCGGGTCCGGGTCGGCAACGAAGGCTATGCGCGGGTCAACAAGAGTTTCGGCGCGACGACGCTGCGCAAGCGCCACGCCAAGCTGTCGGGCACCTCGCTGAAGCTGCAATATAAGGCGAAGTCGGGCAAGCTGCGCATCCTGACGATCACCGACCGGTCGCTGGCGAGCTTCGTCCGGAAATGTCAGGACCTGCCGGGACAGCATCTGTTCCGCTGGGTCGATGCCGAGGGTGAGACGCATCCGGTCACGTCGGGCGACGTCAACGCCTATATCCGCGAGGCGATGGGTGGGGACTTCACCGCCAAGCATTTCCGGACGTGGGGGGCGAGCGTGCTGGCCTTCACCTCGCTGGCCGAGGCAGAGCATGATATCAGCATGAAGACGATGCTGGGCCCGGTGGTCGACGCGCTGGGCAATACCCCGGCAATCGCCCGCAAATCCTATGTCCATCCGCTGCTGATCGATCTGGTCAAGGACGGGCAGACCGCATTTCGCGAGACGCTGCGCCTGCCGCGCAGTGCCAAGTATCTCAACCGGCACGAACGGGGGCTGATTGCGCTGCTCGAAGCGCAGACGAAGGTCGCCGAAGCCGCGTGAAAGGATTGCATGACTGCCCAGAATAGTTCGGCCGCCGCGACGGTCGAAAAGAGTTTCAGCGCCGGTCAGGCGCAAGCGCAGGCGCAGCTGTTGTTACAGGACAGCGCACGGTGGATTGCCGACAACTGGTTGCAGGTGCTGGTCGCGCTGGGCGTCGGGGCGGCGATCGTCCTCGCGCTGCTGGTCGTGCGGCGTTGGGGTATGCGGCTGTGTCGCAACGATCGCGCCGGATGGGGCACCGTCGCCGGGCGGGCGGTGGCGCGGACCGGCCTGTTCTTCATGGTGACGCTCGCCGCCAAGCTGGTCGACGGCTATGCCAGCGCGCCGCCGATGGTGACCGCGACGATCGAGTTCCTGTTCACCGTCGCCGCGGTGTTCCAGGCGGCGATCTGGGCACGCGAAGTGATCCTGGGCGTGGTCGAGCGACGGACGGCGAGCGACCATAATCACGGCGAGGCGCTGGCATCGGCAATGGGGCTGATCCGGTTGCTCGTTACTTTCGCACTGTTCGCCATCGCGCTGATCGTCGTGCTCGACAATCTGGGGGTGAACGTCACCGGGCTGGTCGCGGGATTAGGCGTCGGCGGCATCGCCATCGGTCTGGCCGCACAGGGAATTTTCGCCGATCTGTTCGCCGCGCTGTCGATCATCTTCGACAAGCCGTTCCGGCGCGGCGACAACGTCAGTTACGATCAGACCAATGGCGCCATCGCCGAAATCGGGCTGAAATCAACGCGGATCCGGTCGATCACCGGCGAAGAACGCATCATTTCGAACAAGAACCTGCTCGACAAGGAGATCACGAACAACAGCCGGCGCGAGCATCGCCGCGCGTCGTTCGTGATCGGCGTGACCTATCAGACCGATGCCGACACCTGTGCGCGTATCCCGGCGATGCTGCGCGAGATCGTCGAGGCCGAACAACGCGTGTTCGTTCGCTGCGGCTTTGTCGGCTTCGGCGCGTCGAGCCTCGATTTCGAGGTCATCTTCGATTCGCCCGGCGTCGACTATGCGGCCTTTTACGACGGGCGGACCGCGGTCGGCATCGCGATCCTGCGGCGGTTCAATGCCGAGGGGATCGAGATCGCCTATCCGACGCAGGTCAACATGACGGCCCGGGCCGATGGCTCGATCATCGACCCCGCCCCTGCGGCAAGCTGATCTTTTCGAAGATAGGGTTTGGATTGCAGCTAGTTTGATGGGGCCGCTTTGCGGTTTCCGGTGTGTTTTCGCTTGCGACTGCCGGTCGTGCGGCTATGCTTCGGCCGGACAAGGAGAGGTCGGTGACGGCGATCACGGCGGAAGCAATGGCGGAACGGATCGGCGGCGAATGGCTGTCCGACTGGATGACGCTGGACCAGTCGCGGATCACCGCCTTTGCCGATGCGACCGACGACCATCAGTTCATCCATGTCGACCCGGTGGCGGCCGCCGCGACGCCGTTCGGCGGCACGATCGCGCATGGTTTCCTGCTGCTGTCGCTGATGCCGAAGCTGGCCGCGAGCAGCGGGATGCCGGCGATCGTCGGCACGCGGATGGGCGTGAATTACGGTGGCAACCGCGTGCGTTTCGTCCGGCCGGTCCGGTCGGGGTCGCGCCTTCGCGGGCGCTTCACGCTGGTGGCGTTCGAACAGAAGCACCCCGGTCAGTGGCAGCAGACCATCAGCTATGCCGTCGAGGTCGACGGTACCGATCAACCCGCGCTGATCGCCGAATGGATCAGCCAAATCTTCACCTGAACAAGGACCCGCCATGCGCTCAGCCGTCATCGTTTCGACCGCCCGTACCCCGATCGGCCGCGCCTATCGCGGGGCGTTCAACAACCTGCCCGCGCCGACGATGGCCGCGCATTCGATCCGGGCGGCGGTCGAACGCGCCGGGATCGAGGGGGGCGAGGTCGACGACGTGCTGTTCGGCGCGGCGCTGCAACAGGGGCATCAGGCGGGTAACATCGCGCGTCAGGCAGCATTGCGCGCGGGCCTGCCGACGACGGTGTCGGGCATGTCGATCGACCGGCAATGCGCCAGCGGGCTGATGGCGATCGCCACCGCCGCCAAGCAGATCGTACACGACCGCATGGACATTTGCGTTGCCGGCGGCGTCGAATCGATCAGCCTCGTCCAGACGCCGCAGATGCGGATCGCGGCCGATCCCGAATTGCTGGCGATGCACGGCGACATCTATATGCCGATGCTCCAGACCGCCGAGATCGTCGCCAAACGCTATGACATCTCGCGCGATCGGCAGGACGCCTATGCGCTCCAATCGCAACAGCGCACCGCCGCCGCGCAGGCCGCCGGGCTGTTCGATGCCGAACTGGTGCCGGTGACCGCGACGATGAACGTCGTCGACAAGGCGACGAAGGAAGTGTCGGCGCATGAAGTCACGCTGACCAGGGACGAAGGCAACCGCGCCGACACGACGCTGGAAGGGTTGCAGTCGCTCAAACCCGTGATGGGCGAACAGGCGGTCATCACCGCGGGTAATGCCAGCCAGCTGTCGGACGGGTCGTCGTCCTGCGTGCTGATGGAAGAGTCGGTCGCCGCGGCACGCGGGTTGCAGCCACTGGGCCGCTATGTCGGCATGGCAGTGGCGGGCACCAAACCCGACGAAATGGGGATCGGCCCGGTCTACGCCGTGCCGAAGCTGCTCGAACGCTTCGACCTGTCGGTCGATGATATCGGGCTGTGGGAGCTGAACGAGGCGTTCGCGGTGCAGGTACTGTATTGCCAGGACATGCTGGGCATCCCGAACGACCGGTTGAACGTCAATGGCGGCGCGATCTCGATCGGGCATCCGTACGGCATGTCGGGGGCGCGGATGACCGGTCACGCACTGATTGAGGGCAAGCGGCGCGGGGTGAAATATGTCGTCGTAACGATGTGTGTCGGTGGCGGCATGGGTGCTGCGGGACTGTTCGAGGTCCTTTGATCCGTCAACATTCAGTTGACCGCGGCGAGTCAATGGTTGATTGACAAATCGTCAAGCAATCATTGACGAAGCAGCAGATGCGGATGCAGGAAGAACAACGGTTGCGGACGAGGACGGCGTCGATCGTCCTCGATTGGGCAGAGGAGCGCGAGCCGCCCTTTTCCGGTGAGGGGAAGGCCGATTTTGCCAAGGCCATCGTCGCGGCGCATGTCGTTGCCGATGAGGCGCGGCTGAACCTGAACCGCTGGATCGATGCAGCGCGACGGGCCGACATGAGCTGGGCGGAGATCGGCGAAACGCTGGGCATCAGCAAGCAGGCGGCACAGCAGCGGTTCGGGCGGGTTACCGGCTATGCCGAAGAACGGTCGGAGGGCGGCACGTTCGTTCGTACGGGCGCGACGGCGTTCAACGAACTGCGCATTATGGCGGAGGAAGGCAGGAGGGGTAACGAGTTGGTTGCGCTTGGCGCGCTGACTCTCAGCTTCCGTCCTAGCGAGCGGCTATGGGAATATTGCCGTCGGATCGGGACCGGCAGCGACGCAACGCGCCTGCAAGCCGAAGGCTGGGAGCATGTCGCCAGTTGGCTGCCGTTTCATTATTATAAGCGGGCGATCGGGTAGCGGGTGGGCCGGGATGGCAGGCAGTGCTCCGGACCGGGCGTGGCGCACTGCCCCTCTCCCAACCCTCTCCCCCGAAGGGGAGAGGGCTTTTTAGCCGATGCGTTGCATCCAGTCGTGCGGGTCGTTGCTGCGGCCGCGCTGGATGTCGGTCAGTTGCTTGAGCAGCGCCTGCGTCCGTTCCCCTGGCTGGCCGTCGCCGATCTGGAAGCTGAAGTCCGCCGACGACACCTTGCCGATCGGGGTGACAACCGCGGCGGTGCCGCAGGCGAATGCCTCGACTAGCCGGCCGCTGGCGGCATCGGCCTGCCACTGTTCGATCGAATAGCGTTCCTCGCGCACGTCGATCCCGGCATCGCGGACCAGCGTCAGGATCGAATCGCGGGTGATGCCGGGCAGGATCGTGCCGGTCAGCGGCGGGGTGAGCATCGTGCCGTCGTCAAACACGAAGAAGATGTTCATGCCGCCCAGTTCCTCGACCCAGCGGCGTTCGACCGCGTCGAGGAACACGACCTGATCGCAGCCCTGCCGGATCGCTTCCGACTGGGCGAGCAGGCTGGCGGCGTAATTGCCGCCGCACTTCGCATCGCCAGTACCGCCCGGCGCAGCGCGGGTGAATTCCTTCGACACCCACAGCGACACGCTCTTGGCACCGCCCGGCCAGTAGTTGCCGACCGCCGAGGCGATGACGCAATAGAGATACTCGGCGGACGGCTTCACGCCGAGAAACGTCTCGCTCGCGATCATGAACGGGCGCAGATAGAGCGCGCTGCCCTCCCCGGCCGGAATCCAGTCGCGCTCGGCCAGCGTCAGTTCGCGGCACGACGCGACGAACAGGTCCTCGGGCAATTCGGCCATGGCGAGGCGCTTTGCCGAGCGGCGGAAGCGGGCGGCATTCTGTTCGGCGCGGAACAGCGCGACGCCGCCATCGGGCAGCGTATAGGCCTTCAGCCCTTCGAAAATTTCCTGTGCGTAGTGGAGAACGGCGGCGGCCGGGTCCATGACGATCGGCGCCCGCGCGCTGATCTTGGCGTCGTACCAGCCCTTGTCCTCCGACCAGCGCATCGTCGCCATATGGTCGGTAAAGACGCGCCCGAAACCGGGATTGACGATCCGTGCCGCCCGCTCTCTCGCCGCGACCGGCGTCGCATGGGATTCGAAGGCGAAGGTCGGCTGCGTCATGGCGTCCTCATGGATGAATGCTTGCGATGGCGTAGGCCGGATGGCAGAAATGGTCAACATGACTGCCCCAATATCGCCCGCCCAGCCGATGGCCGCATCGGCATTGTTCCTGCGCGAAGCGGAGGTACGGCGCGGGATCGAACTGCTGTATTTCGGCTATAGCCATCTGACGCGGACGATCGATGAGGAATTGGCCGCGCAGAATCTGGGGCGTGCGCATCACCGCGCGCTGTATTTCATTGCCCGCCGGCCCGACCTGTCGGTCAGCGAATTGCTGCGGTTGCTGGCGATCACGAAACAGTCGTTGGGGCGGGTGCTGAACGACCTGTCGTCGCGCGGCCTGGTCGAGAGTCGGGCAGGCGACCGCGATGCGCGGCAACGGTTGCTGAAACTGACGCCCGACGGACAGGCGCTGGAGGCGCGACTGTACGAAATGCTCAACGCGAAGCTGTCGCGTGCCTATTCGGGTGCGGGGCAGGACGCGGTCAGCGGCTTCTGGGCGGTGCTGGAGGGTCTGATCCCGGCGGGCGACAAGGCGGCGGTGGCGGCGCTGGGGCGGTAGGTCAGCGCGCTTCGTCGGCCAGCCTTTTGTCGAGACGTCGGGTCGCGGCGTCCGCATAGGCACGGCAGCCGTTCCGGTCGACCAGCGGCTTTTGGCCTGCCAGTCGTTCCGCCATGTCGCTTGCCCCCGGATGCGGGGTGAGGACGATATCGCACGGCAGCGCCGCCACCCGGGCGATCGTCGCGCGTAGCCGTGCGACATAGGCCGGATGGTCGCGAAAGCGGTAGGCGTCCGACGATACGGCGGACAAGCTATCGGCGAAGACGATGGTGCGGCAGACCGTTCCCGCGCACGACCGCCACGACCAACTCATGCCGTCGGGCGAATGGCCGGGGGTCAGATGCGCGGTCAGTCGAATCGGGCCGAGCGTGACCGATTGGCCGTCGGTCAGGACGCCGGCGACCGGAACGCGATCGACCGGGGACAGGATGTCGCGTTGCGGATCGTCGGCCGCGAACCGGCCGCGTTCGATCACTTCACGCGCGGCAGCACTTGCACGCAGTTTCGCACCGGTCGCGCGACGCAGCGCGGCGAGGCCGCCGGCATGGTCGATATGGCTGTGGCTCATCAGCAGCAGCTTCACATCCTGCGGGCGGAAACCCAGCTTGCGGATGTTGTTTACGATCGACGGCACCGCTTCGGCGGTCGCGGCGTCGATGACGACATGCCCCCGCGGTCCGGCGATCAGCAGCACGGTAATGCCACAGGTGCCGATGTCATAAACATTGCCGAAGATGCGGACCGGCGGCGCGGGATCGCTCCAACCGTCCTTGCCGGCGCATTGTCGTGCGCGGGCGGTGACGTCGGCCGGCGGGGCTGCGGTCAGTGTCGCCGCGAGCAGGATCGCGCCGATCATCCCCGCGCCGCCGCCGCCATCTCGGCATTGCGCCGTTCGGACGCAGCGAGGGTGGCGGCGATCAGGCGTTTCAGCGCGTCGCCGTCGTCGAGGACGTTTAGCCCCTGTCGCGTCGAGCCGCCGGGGCTGGCGACACGATCGGCCAGCGTTGCGGGCGGGACATCGGCACCCGTCGCCATCGTCGCCGAACCCTGCACCGTGGCGATGGCGAGGCGTTGCGCCTGATCGGCGGGCAAGCCGAGCGCCGCCCCCGCCGCTGCCAGCGTGTCGATGAACCGAAATACGAACCCCGGCCCGCAACCCGACAAGGCGGTGACAGCATCGAACAGCGCGGCATCGTCGATCCATTCGACCAGTCCGAGCGGGCGCATCAATGCTTCGGCAGTCGACCGGGCATTGCCATCCGATCCGTGCGAGTGGAGCGCGACCACCCCCTGCCCGATCGCGACTGGCAAATTAGGCATGGCGCGGACGATCGTCCCGGCGTCGAACCGGCGGGCGAGCGCCGCTTCCTCGACCCCGGCAAGGATCGAGATCAGCAGCGGCACGCGGGCGATGCGGGGGGCCAGATCAGGCGCGATCCCGTCGAGTTGCTGCGGCTTGACCGCCAGCACGACGATCGCCGGACGCGTTTCTGGCAGCATGAGCGCATGGGTGACGCCCGCCGGAACCTCGCGCGGGCTGCGGGTAACGACCGTGATCGCCGCCGGGTCGACGCCGTCCGCGATCCAGCGATCGAGCATCGCCCCGCCCATATTGCCGCAGCCGATCAGCCACAGCGGTCCGGGCAGGGCGGTCATGCCTCGCCCTGCGTCTCGATCATCGACGCGGCGATGGCTTCCTTCGGCGTCTTGCCGCCCCACAGCACGAACTGGAACACCGGGTAGAAGCGTTCACATTCGTCGATCGCGGCATCGATGATCAATTCGGCCTGATCGATGGTCAACGCTGGTTCGTCGCCCAGCATCGCGGCATGGCGATACAGCAGGATGCCGCTCGACGACCAGAGTTCGAAATGGCCGATCCACAGCTGTTCGTTGATGAGGCCGATGGTCTCGTAGATCGCACCGCGCCGCTCATCAGCGACGCGAATATCGGGCAGCGCGAGGAATTGCAGCACACCGTCCTCTCCGCGCCAGATCGCGCGGAGTTCGAATTCGGTCCAGCTGCCCTTCACGTTCGCGACGATCTCGTCGCCGTCCCGCTCATGCTTCCAGCCGTGCGCCGCGAAATAGCGCTCCAGCGTATCGATCGGAGCGGCGTCGTCGCCGTCCTCTTCCACTTCGTCCAACATCATCCCCACGTCTTAGCCGCGCGCGTCGCCTCCGTCACGCGCCACGGCGGACGTGCGGCAGGAATCAAAGCGCGCCTTCGCCCGCGCCCGACGTGTCGGACGTAGCCGGCGGTGCGAAGGCCTCCCTGCCTTCCAGCGCGTCGAGCCGGGCGCGCAGCGCATCGGCTTCGTCGCGGGCAGCGACGGCCATGGCCTTCACCACTTCGAATTCGTCACGGCTGACGAAATCCATGCCGCCGAGAAACGTCTTGGCCCGCTCGCGCGCTGCCGCCTCGCCCTCACGCGCTATGCCGGCAATGGTGCCGGCAGCGCCGTTCACGAACTTGGCGAAATCGTCGAACAGGCGGTTGTCGGATTGCATGGAAAATCCTTTTCGTTGGCAAAGTCGGAACGCCGCCTGCCGTTACAATGCGATTTGGGTGGAATGGGCCGGCGGCACAAGGGTTTCGGCGTCGGGATTGCGCCGGTCGATCTGCCAATTGAGCGCCGATGCGATCACCAGCCACGCCAGATACGGCACCAGCAGCCACGCCGCGAGCGGACGGATGCGGCCAAAAGCGAAGGTCGTGGCAAGCGCGGTGAAGAACAGCGCGACAATCAGCATCAGTGCGAGGCTCACCTGATGCGCGCCGAAGAACAGCGGCGACCAGACGAGGTTCATCACCAGTTGCACGACGAACAGCGCGACGGCGATGCCCCGCCCCCGCGCGCCGCGCGCGCTGAGGACGATCGCCAGCGACAGACCCATCGCCACGTACAGGATCGTCCAGACCACCGGGAAGGCCCAGTTCGGCGGCCGCAGCGCCGGCAGGTCGAGCATCCGGTACCAGCCGTTATCGTCGCCGGCGACGACCAGCTGGCCCGACGTGAAACCGAGCAGCAGGATCAGCGGCACGCATATGACGGCCCGTCGCAGGAATTCCGAACGCAACTGCCACTTCGACGCGATCTCGTTCATCCCGTACCCCGGTGCCGGCCACACGTCGTGCGCGGCCGTTCAGGCGGCATTGCTTGCTGTGTGCGCCGCGTCATTGCAAGCCTAAGCGACCAATTCGGGGGCGGTGGCGGCGATCAGGAACTCGATATTGCCCTCGGGCCCGGTAATCGGGCTGCGATCTATGCCAATTACCTGCCAGCCGATGCCGGTCAGCCACGCCGCGACCTCGTCACAGACGCGGGTGTGGATGGCGGGATCTCGCACCACACCGCCCTTGCCGACCTCTTCGCGCCCCGCCTCGAACTGCGGTTTGATGAGGGCGAGCAGCCGCCCGCCGGGCTTTACGAAGCCGAGCGGGACGGCCAGCACCTTCGACAGGGCGATGAAGCTGGCGTCGCAGACGACCAGATCGACGGGTTCGGGAATATGAGCGGCCGTCAGCAGCCGGGCGCTCAATTGTTCGAGGACGACGACGCGCGGGTCCTGCCGCAATTTCCAGGCAAGCTGGTTCGTACCGCTGTCGACGGCATAGACGCGGGTCGCGCCGTTGGTCAGCAGCACGTCGGTAAAGCCGCCGGTCGACGATCCGACGTCGATCGCGATCACGCCGGTCACGTCCCAGCCGAAATGGTCGAGGCCGTGCGCCAGCTTGACCCCGCCGCGCGAAACCCACGGATGATCGCGCCCGCGCACGTCGAGCACGGCGGCGTCGGGAAGCTGCTGCCCCGGCTTGTCGACCTTGCGGTCGCCGACGAAGACCAGGCCGGCCATGATGAGCGCCTGCGCCCGGGTGCGGCTCTCGGCGAGGCCGCGATCGACGAGCATCTGGTCCGCGCGTTGCTTTGCCATGGACGGCGCATGGCGCGGCTTTCGGTTTGTCGCAACCCTCGATCCGTTGAACGATTGGCTATTGCCTATCATTGCAGTAGGAATATCTCTGGTGATGAAGGTCGACCCGGCCCCGATCCCCTCCCCTAAAGCTGACGGGTCGGCCTTCATCGATAGCGAACCGTACAGGAGCGTGACGATGGCGCAGTTTTCGACACCCCCGACCGCCCTGCCGACGGTGCTGACCGTGCCGGGATTGAATGGCTCCGGACCGTCGCACTGGCAGACCCTGTGGGAACAGTCGCGACCGGACACGGCGCGCGTCGAACTGGGTTTATGGTCGCGCCCTTTGCGCAATGCGTGGGTGACGAAGCTGGATCAGGCGATCCGGCAGGCGCAGGCGCCGGTGGTGCTGGCGGCGCATTCGCTCGGCTGCCTTGCGGTCGCATGGTGGGCGCAACTGTCGGGACAGCCTTATGGCTGGCCGGTCGCTGGCGCATTGCTGGTCGCGCCGGCGGATGTCGACCGGCACGGCGCGCCGATGGAGTTGCAGGGATTCGCGCCGACGCCGCGCTTCTCGCTGCCCTTTCCGTCGATCGTCGTGGCGTCGACAGACGACCCATGGGTGTCGATCGAACGCGCGCATTCGATGGCCGCCGATTGGGGCAGCCATTTCATCGATGCCGGAGCGCAAGGGCATCTGAACGCCGCCAGCGGTATCGGCTGGTGGGAAGAGGGCCAGGAATTGCTCGAACGCGTCATTTCGGCATCGGGCGACGGGCATGGCCATATCCGCCTGCCCAGCGATGCGCGCTCGGTGCTGGCGATCAACGCGACCGACGCGGCTCAGGGGCAGTTTTTGCGGTAAGGGAAAAGGGTTCGGCGACCGTCAGTCGGGTAGCAGCGGCAAATCCGTGCCGGAAATCTCCCTTCGATCGCCGATCATGGCCGGCGTTCGACCCAGCCGATCGCCGGCCGTGATTGATGCGGACATCGATCGTGAAAACGAAAGGGAATTATGCCGACCGATGCATGGTGACAACTGACTGAAGATATAGCGCCAAATCGCGAAGGTCGTGGAGCGGCGGAATAGCATCGGCTTCCGGCCGTTCGAACCCGAGTTCCTCGCATCCCGTCGCCGCGATATCGGCAATCTCCGTTTCGTCGACGGCGAGAAAAGCACGAAAATCGTCGTCAGGGTGCGGTGCCACGCCTTTACCATAAAAAGATTGGATCAGATCACGCACCTTCTCTGCGACCAGCGGTGATACCCCTGCCCCCGCAAGCATCGCGTCGAAATCCGCGACCGTCCAGCCGGCGCGCTCCGCGCTGGCCAGCCTGAACCGCCGCCACATCCGCCAGTTGAACCAACCGACCGCGATCACCGCCAGCGCGATGATCGCGACCGCCTTTTGCGGGCCGGTCATGCGCGGACTTCGGCGGCCCCGCTTTCGTTCCAGCGCAGCGCCTGCAACACGGTATCGACGATCTGCGGCGCGTTGAGGCCGGCTTCGTCATATTGCTTCTGCGGGCTGTTCTGATCCTGGAAGCTGTCGGGCAGGCGCATCGTGCGCAGCTTCAGGCCGGCGTCGATCAGGCCGGTATCGCTGGCGAAGGTCAGCACATGCGCGCCTAGTCCGCCGACCGCGCCCTCCTCGACCGTCACCGCGACCTCGTGCGTGGTCAGCAGACGGCGGATCATCGCTTCGTCGAGCGGCTTGGCGAAGCGCAGGTCGGCGACGGTCGTCGACAGCCCCTTCGCCTCCAGCGCGTCGGCGGCCTTGAGCGCTTCTTCCAGCCGGGTGCCGAGCGACAGGATCGCGACCTTGTGCCCTTCGCGCACCAGCCGCCCCTTGCCGATTTCCAGCTTCTGCGGGGTTTCGGGCAGCGCGACGCCGACGCCGTTGCCGCGCGGATAGCGAACCGCGATCGGGCCGGCGTCATATTCGGCGGCGGTATAGGTCATGTGGACCAGTTCGGCCTCGTCCGCCGCCGCCATCACCACCATGTTCGGCAGGGTGGCGAGATAGGTCACGTCGAAGCTGCCGGCATGGGTCGCGCCGTCCGCCCCGACCAGCCCGGCGCGATCGATCGCGAAACGGACCGGCAAATTCTGGATGCAGACATCGTGCACGACCTGATCGTACGCACGTTGCAGGAAGGTCGAATAGATCGCGCAGAACGGCCGCATCCCCTGCGCCGCCAGCCCGGCGGCGAAGGTCACCGCATGTTGTTCGGCGATACCGACGTCGAAGAACCGACCTGAATGCCCCTTCGCAAACTTGTCGAGCCCGGTGCCCGACGGCATCGCGGCGGTGATCGCGCAGATACGGTCGTCGGTCTCGGCCAGCTTGCTGAGCGTTTCGCCGAACACGTTCTGATATTGCGGCGGGCCGGCCGGGGCCTTCACCTGCGTGCCGGTGATGACGTCGAATTTCTGCACGCCGTGATATTTGTCGGCCGCAGCCTCGGCGGGGCCGTAACCCTTGCCCTTCTTGGTCACGACATGGATCAGGATCGGCCCTTCGGCGGCATCGCGGACATTTTCGAGGACCGGGATCAGATGGTCGAGATTGTGACCGTCGATCGGGCCGACATAGTAAAAGCCCAGCTCCTCGAACAAGGTGCCGCCGGTGGCCATGCCGCGGGCGAATTCGTCGGTCTTGCGCGCGGCGGTGTGCAGCGAGCGCGGCAGGCGGCGGGCGATCTTCTTCAACGTCTCGCGGATGCCGAGGAACTCGCGGCTCGACACGATGCGCGACAGATAGGCCGACAGGCCACCGACCGGCGGCGCGATCGACATGTCGTTGTCGTTGAGGATGACGACCAGACGGTTGCCGGCCTGTTCGGCGTTGTTCATCGCCTCATAGGCCATGCCCGCCGACATCGCGCCGTCGCCGATCACGGCGATGCCCTTGCCCGGCGTGCCCGCGATCTTGTTCGCGACGGCAAAACCGAGCGCGGCCGAGATCGAGGTCGAGCTGTGCGCCGCCCCGAACGGGTCGTATTCGCTTTCCGAGCGCTTGGTGAAGCCCGACAGCCCCCCGCCCTGCCGCAGCGTGCGGATGCGGTCGCGACGGCCGGTCAGGATCTTGTGCGGATAGCATTGATGGCCGACGTCCCAGACGAGCCGGTCGGCCGGGGTATTGAAGACATAATGGATCGCGACGGTCAGTTCGACGACGCCGAGACCGGATCCAAGATGACCGCCGGTCGTCCCGACCGCGCTGATGGTTTCATGTCGCAATTCATCGGCGAGTTGCCGAAGATCGCCGGCGGAGAGCTTGCGAAGGTCGGCGGGCGTCTGAACGGTATCGAGCAGCGGCGTGCTAATTGGATCGGCCATCATCCTTGCTTATCGCAGGTCAGCCACAGTGTCGATTGTTCGTGGCACGCCGTTCGGACAAAGCGCGGCGATGCTTCGGGAAAGCGTCAGTCGTGCACCGTTCCTGCACAGTCCGCGCACGTACCCCGAACCTCGATCACCGGACGGACGGGCGTGAAGCCGGCCCCGCTGGCGGCGGAGCGGACGCTGCCGGTGATCCGGTCGTCGTCGATATGCGTCGTCTGTCCGCAGCGGTCGCAGACGAGGAAGATGCAGTCGTGGATGCAATCGGGATGACTGTTCGCCAGATAGGCATTGGCGCTTTCGACCCGGCGGGCAAGGTTCGCGTTCACGAACAGGTCGAGGATGCGATACACGCTGTTGGGGGCCACCCGCCGCCCCTGCGCCTTCGACACGGCATCGGCAATGTCATAGGCGGAAGCCGGTTTGTCGAACGAGGTGAGCACATCGAAAATGCTCGCACGCATCGCGGTCCATTGTTCGCCGGCGCGGGTCAGCGCGACTTCGGCAGCCTTGCTCCACGCGGGGCCGTGATGATCGTGATGCTCATGCGCCATCGCGGTGAGATAAGCGCCCACGCCATTGGCGGCAAGCCGGTCAGCAGCCAGCGCGGCGGTTCAGATGATGACCATACGCCAGCAGCGCGACACCGCTCAGCGTCGCGATCGCTTCGGGCACCCCGTGCGGCAGGGTCAATGCCAGCGCCATCACTGCGAGCCCGACACCGCCGATCGCGGTCGGCAGACGCTGGCCGTGACGCAGATAACCTGCGCCCAGTGCGACGATGCCGAGCAGCACCGCGAAGGCGAGACCGAGTTCGTGGATCGCAGGATGCAGCAACGCGCCGCCGACCGAGGCGAGCAGCGCCATGATCGCGATCGTCGTGACGCAATGCACCGCGCACAGCGCCGATAATACGATGCCGGCGCGGTCGAGGCGACCTTCGTGCAACCAGGATCGGGCGGTGGAACTGCGCATCGCCGCCTTATGCTCCGGATCGCGCGAAGATACAACATATCGCTTCATCGCAGTCCCAACGCCGTGTCCGGGCTTTGGTTCGATGCACATCGCTACGAACGCTATCGTTTCCGGGTCACCATCGGATCGGGCTTTTTCGGCGGTTTCCAGCCGGCGGGCGGATCGACGCGCTGGCGGCTGGTACCCAGACCCATCGCGCCCGGTTGCTGACGGGTCAGGCCGGTCGTGTCGGCGGCGGTCGCCGCGTCCGCCTGCGCACCGCCGCGCAACAGGTTGATCCGGTCGCGCAGCCGCGAGGCTGTTTCGAAATCCATCGCGGCGGCGGCGGCCTCCATCTGCTGGCGCAGGGTATCGATCGAATCGGTCATCGGACCCGAACGCACGAAGCCGCGCCGCGCCTCATCGCCAGTCGAAGCCGAGCGGCGCTTCGCGAAAGGCGAAGCGATCGAGGTGGCGGGCAACGGCACCCTCCAGCCCTGTCAATTGCTCGGTCGAGGTCGCATCGATGCGGACGGTCAACGCATCGTCGGCAGCGTCGAACGTCACCAGCGCATCGCCGGGATGGTCGGCCCCGCGCGCGTCGCGGGGGAACACGACCGTGCCGTGATGCGCGTCGAACGCGACGGTCAGGTTGTGCTGCCAATGTTTGCAAAGCTGTTGCAGATACCGGCTGGCATGGGCGGTCGCGACGATCGCGGTGGCGGTGTGGGTGGTCACAGGCGTTCGACCTTTTGCGCGGCTTCGTCGAGGATGGCGGCGACGCGGTGGAGGGTTTCGGTGTCGACGTCCGCCGCCGCCAGCCGATGATGGATCGCGGTGCGCAGATTTGCACGGGCGCGGTGGATCGGACCGGCATCGGTGCGGGCGCGATGTTCGCCCAGTGCCGCGAGCCGTTCGAACAGTTCGCCGACCTGCGCCGCATCGGTCGTCAATTGCGCGGTGCCGGCTTCCGTCACCGCGAACCGCTTGCGCGTCCCCTCGCTCGCCTGCTCGTCGATCAGTCCCATGTCGGTCAACAGCGTCAACGTCGGATAGACGACGCCGGGGCTGGGCGCATAGGCACCGCCGGTCTTGCCCTCGATCGCGCGGATCAGGTCGTACCCGTGACGCGGCGTTTCGGCGATCAGTGCCAGCAGGACCAGCTTCAGTTCGTCACCGCCCAGCACCCGCCCGCGCGGTCCGCGCGGACCACCATGTCGACCACGCCCGCCCATGCCCGGCCCGCCGGTCCATGAATCATATCCCATTCCAAATTGCATCTTCATTCTCCGATATATCTTAAACACTAAGATATATCTGAAACGATCGTCCGCAAGATCGGCTTTCGGCTTTTTTCGCGCACCCTATATTGTCCGCATGGCCGACCTTTTCGCCGACTTCGCTCCGCCCCCGCCCGAGACGCCGACCGGCGGACCGCTCGCCGACCGGTTGCGCCCGAAAACGCTGGCGGAGGTGGTTGGGCAGGATCATCTGACCGGCGCGGATGGCGCGATCGGGCGCATGGTCGCGGCGGGCAAGCTGTCGTCGATGATCCTGTGGGGTCCGCCCGGCACCGGCAAGACGACGATCGCCCGCCTGCTGGCCGATGCGGTAGGCCTGCGCTATTCCCAGATTTCGGCGGTGTTCTCGGGCGTCGCCGACCTGAAGAAGGTGTTCGCCGAGGCACGCGACCATGGGCGGATCGGCAAACGCACGCTGTTGTTCGTGGACGAGATTCATCGCTTCAACCGCGCGCAGCAGGATGGTTTCCTGCCCTATGTCGAGGATGGCACGGTCACGCTGGTCGGGGCGACGACCGAGAATCCGTCGTTCGAACTGAACGCGGCGTTGCTCAGCCGGGCACAGGTGCTGATCCTGCACCGGCTCGACGCTGCTGCACTCAACGAATTGCTGACCCGCGCCGAGACGACGGAGGAACGCCCCCTGCCCCTGACCGATGCCGCGCGGGCGGCACTGGTGGCGAGCGCCGATGGCGACGGGCGCTTCCTGCTCAATCAGGCGGAGACATTGTTTTCGATTCAACTGCCCGAACCGCTCGACCCCGCCGGGCTGTCGGCGCTGCTGCAACGGCGCGTCGCGGTCTACGACAAAGATCGCGAGGGGCATTACAATCTGATCTCGGCACTGCACAAATCGCTGCGCGGATCGGACCCGCAGGCAGCGCTCTATTACATGGCGCGGATGCTGACGGCGGGTGAGGAACCGCTCTATGTCCTGCGCCGGCTGACGCGGTTCGCCAGCGAGGATATCGGCCTCGCCGATCCGCAGGCGCTGGTGCAATGCCTCGCCGCCAAGGATGCCTATGACTTTCTCGGCAGTCCCGAAGGCGAACTGGCGATCGTGCAGGCCTGCCTCTACCTCGCCACCGCGCCCAAATCGAACGCGGCGTACAAGGCGCAGAAAGCGGCCTTCGCCAGCGCGCGCGAGACGGGATCGCTGATGCCGCCTCCATCCATCCTGAACGCGCCGACCCGGCTGATGAAGGATATCGGCTATGGCAAGGACTATGCCTATGACCACGATCAGGCCGACGGATTTTCGGGCGCTAAGTACTGGCCGGAGGAGATGACGCCGAAACGCTTCTACGAACCGACCGGGCGTGGCTTCGAACAGCGGATCACCGAACGCATGGCGTGGTGGGACGAACGGCGTCAGTCATGAGGGACTGGACCGACGTCGTGGCGATCGGCTGCGCTCTGCCGGGCGTCGAGCCGGGCAGCAGCTGTGGACAGCCGGCGCTGCGTTTCAGGAACAAGACGCTCGCCGGCACGACCGCACCCGGGCTCTACAGCTTCGTGCTGCATGTCGCCGAAGGCGAGAAGGACATGCTGATCGAGACCGATCCGGCGACCTTCTGGCAGACCGACCATTATCGTGGCTGGCCGGCGGTGCTGGTGCGCTACGGGACCGATGCCGGCGATCGCATCGCGACGCTGCTGCGCCGGGCATGGTGGGACCGGGCGACGATCGCCCAGCGCAAGGCGTAGGGCGAGCGGCCCTGACCCGGCACTTCACCCGGTTCGCAGCAATCGACTGGTCGGGACAGGCGGTCGCGCACCCGAAGGGGCTGGCGGTCGCCGAGGTCGGTGACGCCGGTCCCGAACTGGTCGTGCGCAAGGGCGGATGGTCGCGGGGCGCGGTGCTCGACTGGCTGGTCGGGCTGGCGGCTGCGCGAGCCGACACCCTGATCGGGCTGGACCTGTCGCCGGCACTGCCGTTCGTCGACCGGGATACCTATTTTCCGGGCTGGAACGCGTCGCCGCCCGATGCGCGGGCGCTATGGGCGATGGTCGACACGATGGCGGCGGACGATCCGTTTCTGGCGGCATCATCGGTGGTCGCCGATGCGGAACTCTCGCGGCACTTTCGGCGGCAGCGCGCGTGCGGCGACCTGTTCGGGGTGGGCCGCGGACGGTTGCGGGTGTGCGAGGAACGGCAGTTGCTCGCCGGGCTGTCGCCGACCAGCTGTTTCAATCTCGTCGGCGCGGCGCAGGTGGGGAAGTCGAGCCTGACCGGCATGCGGGTGCTGCACCGGTTGCGCGGCGCGATCCCGGTCTGGCCGTTCGATCCGCTGCCCGATACCGGGCCGGTGATCGTCGAAATCTACACGACCATCGCGGCGCGGGCGGCGGGGGTGCGCAAGGGATTGAGCAAGTTGCGCGATGCCGCATCGCTGGATGCGGCGCTGGCGGCGCTGGGCAGCGCCACACACGTCCCGATCGCCCGCTACGACGATCACGCCACCGACGCGCTGCTGAGCGCGGCATGGTTGCGAACGGTCGCGGGCGATGCCGGGTTGTGGACGCCGGCCGGGCTGACGGCGCAGGTCGCGCGGACGGAGGGGTGGACGTTCGGGGTGCGGTGAGGCGGGTAGCGTCGCGACGAGCGGGTCGAATATCCCGCCCCGCCCGCCGTTGTGCTGACGCACGCCGCTTGGTACAGAGCGCGAGGAAGTGCCCCGTTACGTTAATGGTAAACGGCTTCCTTTGTAACGAAGAGACGCGGGTTCGATTCCTGCACGGGGCACCACCATCCCTAATTCCCCGCCTGGGCGGACAAGCCTAGCGCGGTGGCGCAAGCCGGTACCCGACGCCGGGTTCGGTCAGGATCAGCCGGGGATCGGTCGAATCCTCCTCCAGCTTCTGCCGCAGATAGCCGATATAGACGCGCAGATACTGGCTGTCCGCCGATGGCGATCCCCAGCCGACCTCGAGCAGCCGCTTGTGCGTGACGACCTGTCCGGCGCTCATCGCCAGCGCCTGCAACAGGTCGAATTCCTTGCGCGACAATCGGATCGGTTCGTCTTCGATCCGGACAGACCGGGCGTCGAAGTCGATCGCCAGCGGGCCGCTATGATAGGTCCTGGGCTTCACGCGTACGCTGGCACGCCGCCGCACCGCCGCGCGGATGCGCGCGGTCAGTTCGCCGATCTCGAAGGGTTTGTTGACATAGTCGTCGGCCCCCTCGTCCAGCGCCCCGATCTTTTCGCTTTCCTGATGCCGCGCCGAGATCACGATGACCGATGCCGCGCTGATCGCGCGCACCGCGCCGATCACGTCCTTCCCGTCCATGTCGGGCAGGCCGAGGTCGAGGAGGATCAGTTCGGGGTCGGTCCGTCGTACCGCCTCTACAGCGGAATTGCCGTCGCAGGCGGTCGCCACCTCATACCCCGCCGCACGCAACGTCGGCTCCAGCACGGCGACCAGCGACGGTTCGTCATCAACGATGAGGATGCGGGTCAAGTCGCGGGCATTCCTCTGGCGATCGGCAGTTCGATAACGATCTTCGTGCCTCCGTTCGCCACGCCCGGCGTCTGCGCCGCGATCGATCCGCCCAGCGCCTCGACGAAGCCCTTGGCGATCGCCAGTCCCAGGCCGCTGCCGCGGGGCGACGCCTCGCTCCGCCGCACCCGGTAGAAACGCTCGAACACGCGGACTAGGTCGTCCTCCGGAATACCGCAACCCTCGTCGGCGATGCCGATCCGGCAGCGATCGCCCAGATCCTCGGCGCTCAGCACGATGCGGGTGCCATCGGGACCATAGAGGATCGCGTTGTCGAGCACGTTGATGAGCACCAGTTCGAACAAGGCCGGGTTCGCCGACACGACCAGTCGCGGGTCCATGCCGACCGTTTCGAACCGGCGGTTGCCGGCGCGCGGGCGCACGCGCTGGATGGCGACGCCGATCATCTCGGCGACGCCCAGCGTCTGCAACGATGCCGGGTCGTCGCCGACCTCCAGCTTGCTCATTTCGAGCAGGTTCGCCGTATAGCGATTGAGCCGTTCGCAATCGTCGACGATCTGGCGCAGAAACTGTTCGAACGTGACGGCATCCAGCTTGTCGCGGTAGATCAGCAGGCTCGACGCCGACGCGCTGATCGCGGTCAGCGGCGTGCGGAAATCGTGGCTGACCGAATTGAGCAACGCGGTCTTCAACTCCTCGGCCCGAACGGTCGCGCGGCGTTCGGCATTCTGTTCCGACAGGATGGCGCGTTCGAACGCGACCGAGACGCTGCCGCCAAAGGTCTTGAGCAGGGTCAGGTCCATGGGGCCGCCGCCGGTTTCCTCGAGCAACAGGACGCCGATCGCCCCTTCGCTGCCGTCCAGCCGGAACGCCACCAGCGGACGGTCGATCAGAATGCCCTCGTCGCTGGCGAGCAACGCGGCGATCACATCGTCGATCGCGCACAGGGTCTCGTCCGGACCGACGCGATCGAGACCGCCCGGCCTTAGCCGGAAGATCGTCAGGCGTGCGTTGAGGATCGGTTCGGCGACGCGGGCCAGCGCGGCGGTGATATCGACGACCCGCCCGGCCGATTGCAGCGCCCGACTGAGCCGCAGCAGGTTGGTCAGCCGGGCATTGCCCAGCCGCGCCAGTTCCGAGCGGTCGCGCAACCGCCCGGCGAGGATGCCGGTCACGATCGCGCACAGGTTGAAGATGAACAGCGGCGCGAGATCGCGTTCCGTCCCCAGCCGGAACGAGAAAGCAGGCTGGGTAATGAAGAAATTGAAGATCAGGAACGCCGCAACCGCCGCGATCAGCGCACTGGACAGGCCGCCGACCGCCCCGGCGACGGTGACGCCCAGCATGAACACCAGCGCGGCGGTGACCTCGTCATAATGGGCGGCGACCAGATTGCCGACCAGCGCGAGGACGAGGATGACGGTCGCGGTCGAGGCGAGTTCCTGCCGGGTCAGCGACAGCTTCAGTCCGCGCGAGGCGAGGTCGGCGGTGATCGGATAGGACGGCATAGCGGCAGGCTCACTCCCACGAACGCGCCGCGGCACGGCCCGTGCGCCCGGACCATGCGTAGCCGGGCACTGGACGCCGTCCATACATAAGAAAGCTATAGTAACGGCTTAATGAGTCGTTGGCCTAGCGGTCCGTTCGGGCATCGCCACGGCTGACCTGCGCGGGAATCGCATCCCGTCCGGCACCTTCCGCTGCCCCCATATCGACGTCGTATCGGGAGAGGACCTATGCAGTGGCCGTTTATTCGTCGTCAGCGTCTGAATGACGCGTTGCTCGACGCCGATCGCCGATTCAATCAGATCGACCGCGCGGCGCGGACCTATCGCGACGAGCGCGACCGACTGAAGGCGGCATTGTCCGCGGTCAGCAATTACCCGCATTGATGATGGTCGACATCGCCGCCTTCGTCGCGATTCCGATCGGCAATATCGTGATGACGATCGGCTTCCTCAAGCTGATCTGGGTATCGGACGGGACGCTCGCCTATGCCGGCGGGGGCCGCGCGACGCGGAACCTGCCCGGTCTGGCATGGGTCGCGGCCGGGGCGGCGCTGTGTTTCCTGCCGCTGGCGCTGCGCTATCCGGGATAAAGTCGGTCGCCCGCGCGGGCGGGTCAGGCGGCGTGGCAGCGTAGCCGCGCCAGCATGTCCTCCAGCGTAACTTCGGACAACTGATCCTGCCCGTCGCCACCGCGCAGCACGCTGGCGAGGTTGAGCAGGATCTGCGTGACGTGATCGATCGATTGCAATCCGGTCAAATGCCGGCGCAACGTCGCTTCGTCGCTGCCGAGTTCGAAGGCGAGGTCGCCCAGCATCCGCGAGGCGCGCACCAGTTCTTCGGCCAGTGCGCCGCCCATCGGGATCGGCTGCGGAAAGGTCGCGGGCGCGTTCATTTCGAGCACAGTTTCAGGACGCTGGCGGTCAGCGCGTCGGGCGCGACCGGCTGCGTGACCATGCCCCGCGCCAGCGTGTGGCCGCCGCCGCCCTCCGCCGGGGAAAAGGCATAGCTGCCCGCACCCAGCATCGCCTTCAGACCGCCGCCGCCGTCTTCGCTGCCGTCGATCATCAGCACGCCGACCGCATTGGCCCCCGCCGCCTTGGCAGCGGCGGCGAACAGCAGCGAGATCGACGGACGCTCGCCCGCTACCGGATCGCGCGCCAGCAAGCGCAATTTGCCCGACGGCCATGCGTCGACGACGACGTGATGGTCGCCCTGTGGCGCGAAATAGATGGTGCCCTGCTCGATCTTCATCCCGTCCTGCGCGACGACGACCTTCGGTGCGACCTGCGTCCCGAGCTTTTCGACCATGCCATCGACCAGACCCGGCCCCAGATGCTGCACGACGATCGTCGGCGGGCAGTTGGCGGGAAAGGCACCGAACATGCCGAACATCGACGCGGTGCTCGACGCATCACCGCCCAGCACGATCAGGCGACCGTTCCAGTCGATCGGTGCCGCCGCCTTGGCCGCCGGACCCTTACTCTTCATCGGCGCATTGCGGGCCGACTTGATGCGCTTGCCCAGCTTGGCGATGATCGCGTTCAGTTCGGCCGGGGCCGCGACGCGCGGCTTGGGCAGGCAGTCGATCGCCCCCAGCCGCAGTGCCTCGATCGTCTCGCCCGCGCCGTCGGTGGTGCGGGTCGAGAACATGATGACCGGCATCGGCTTCGATTCCATGATCTCTGCCAGATATTCGATGCCGCTCATCCCCGGCATTTCGACGTCGAGCGTGATGACGTGCGGTTTCAGCGACGCGACCATCGACCGTGCTTCGGCAGCACCATCCGCAAGGCCAACGACCTCCACACCCGGAATCCGTTCCAGCGCTCCCGAAATGAGCGCCCGCATGGTCAACGAGTCGTCGACGACGAGAACCTTGGTGCTTGCAGCCATGATGTCAGTGTCCCAAAAAGATTACGCGGTACTTCAGGCGGCTTCGGCGACCGGCTGGTCGACCAGACGGTCGAGCGCCAGCACCAGGATCATGCGATTGTCGATCGTCGCCAACCCTTCGAGGAAGCGCGAGGCTTCGGTGTCGCCCATGTCGGGGATCGGCTGCATCGCATCGGGATGAATCGACACGATGTCGTTGACCGCATCGACGATGATGCCCTGCAGCTGTTCGCCGATGCGCACGACGATGATGACGTGGCGCGCCGACGGATCGGTCATGCCCCAGTTCAGCCGGTGGCGCAGGTCGAACACCGGCAGCACGACGCCGCGCAGGTTCACGACACCGCGGACATAGGGCGGCACGTTGGGCAGCGGCGTCGCCGGCGACCATGCGCGGATCTCGCGGATCGCCATGATGTCGACGCCCAGAATCTGGTCGCCCAGCTGAAAGGTGATAAGTTGGCGGGACATGCTCTAATCCTCGGGCGGAAAACGGGTCAGTGCAGCACGCGGCGGATGGCGGCCGCGAGCTTTTCGGGGTGGAACGGCTTGACGATCCAGCCGGTCGCGCCGGCATCGCGGGCGCGCTGCTTCTTTTCGTCCGAGCTTTCGGTGGTCAGCACCAGGATCGGCAGGCTGCGACGCCCCTGCCCGCGCACTTCGGCGATCAGGCCGAAACCGTCCATGCGCGGCATGTTGATGTCGGTGATCAGCAGGTCGGGCTGTACGCCGTCGAGCTTTTCGAGCGCATGGACGCCGTCCTCCGCCTCGATCACGCTATAGCCCAGGTCGGTCAACGCCACCCGCAGCAACATCCGCATGCTGGGCGAATCATCGACGGTCAGGATCGTCTTTGCCACGGTAGGCTCCCTCGGTACGAAATCAGTCATCAAAAAAATTCCACGTCGCCGACGGCGGCGGGGGGCGGTGGTGGCTTGCGGACCACGATCACCGGCGGTGCCGCATCGACGACCGACCGGCACCGGGCCAGTCCGACCGCCGCGCGAAACTCGACGCGGCGTGCCCGCGTGCCCCCGACATCCTCGCCGACCAGCGCGATCCGCTCGTTGCGCAGGAAGGTGCGGGCAAAGGCGATGTTGGCACCTCCGATATCACGAAATCCTTCCCGCATCGTTGCACCGCCGAAGATTCGTGCGCGCAAACGCGATCTTGCGGCACCCATGGTCAACATTGCGTTGATAAGTACTTCCATCGCGTAAACGCCGTAGCGTTGCATCGATGCCTGGTCCGACGCCGTGCCATCGGCCAGCAGATAATGGTTGATGCCGCCGATCTGTGCGACCGGATCGTAGAAGCAGGCCGCGACGCAGCTGCCCAGCACCGTGGTCAGCACGACATCGGGTTCGCGGCTGACCTGCGTCTCGCCCTGCGCCACGGTGATCCGGCGCATACCGTCGCGGGCGGACAGGGCGTTCACAGCGCACATTCGGCGAGCAGCCGTCCGGCGATGCGGCGCAGCGGCAATTGTTCGGCGACGCCGCCAATCTGCCACGCGATCGCGGGCATGCCGTACACGACGCTGGTCGCCTTGTCCTGACCGAAGGTCTTCGCGCCGGCGGTTCGCATCGCCTTCATCCCCTCCGCGCCGTCGCTGCCCATGCCGGTCAGGATCGCGGCGGTGGCGTCGCGTCCGGCAAGACGCGCGACCGAATGGAACAACCGGTCGACCGACGGGCGGTGGCCGTTGACCTTGTCCCCTTCGAGCAGGCGGCAGTGCCGCCGGTCGCCGGTGCCCGCCAGTTCCATGTGACGCTCGCCACCCGGCGCGAGATAGATCTTGCCGACGCCCAGCACCGCGCCCGGCCGCGCTTCCTCGACGCTCGGCGCGCACAGCCGGTTGAGCCGGGCGGCGAAACTGGGCGTGAAGGTCGCGGGCATGTGCTGCACGATCATCGTCGGCGGGCAATTGGCGGGAAATGCCGACAGCAGTTCGATCAGCGCCTCGACGCCGCCGGTCGATGCGCCGATCGCGATCATCGATCCGGGACGCGGCGTATAGGTCGCGCGTTCGTGGACCACCGGGGCCACCGGCGCGACGCGCGCGGCCGGACGCGTCTGCGACGCGGCACGAACCAGATCGGCGAGGTCCAACCCGCTATGATCGTTGTGCGCCATCAGCCGGTTCTTGTCGAAACAGTCGAACGCCCCCCGCTCCAGCGCGGTCAGGCTGGCCTCGGCACCTTGCGCGGTCAGAGTCGACAGCATCACCACCGGCGTCGGGCGCAGCCGCATCAGCCGGTCGAGAAAGTCGAGGCCGCTCATGCCCGGCATCTCGATGTCGAGCGTCACGACATCGGGGTCGAGCGCCTTGATCTGGGCCCGTGCCTCGTCGGCGCTGGCGGCGGTGCCGACGACCTCGATCGCCGGATCGGCCTGCAGCTTGCGACGGATGATCGCCTGCATCGAATAGGAATCGTCGACGATCAGCGCGCGGACGGTCATGCCGCCACCTTCTGATAGGCGGTGCGACCGATCGGACGGAATTTGTCGATTACCGCGCCGAGCAACCGCTCCGAATGACCAATGTACAGCATCCCCCCCACCTCCAGTCGGTCGGCGAGCCGGGCCAGGAGCTTTTCCTTGGTCGGTTCGTCGAAATAGATCATCACATTGCGACAGAAGATCGTGTCGAACCGCCCCTTGATCGGCCAGTCGCCGAGCAGGTTGAGCGGCCGGAACGCGATCGCGTCGCGCAATAGCGGGTCGACGATCAGATCGTCGCCCTCCCCCCGGGCCCATGCGCTGCGCAGTGCGGCGGGCACGGTGCGCATCGTTTCCTTCGAATACTGCCCGGCCCGCGCCTTTTCGAGGACGCTGGGTGACACGTCGGTCGCCAGCATCCGCAGATCGGCCTTCAGCAGTCGCTGCGCGAGGCTGCGGTCGGCGCCGAACGCTGCCATCAGCCACGAATAGGGTTCCTCGCCGCTCGAACATGCCGCCGACCACAGGCGGACACGGCCCCCCTTGTTCAGCCGGTCGACCAGCCCCGGCCAGATGCGATCGACGAAATCCTCGAAATGATGATTTTCGCGAAAGAAGCTGGTGTGGTTGGTGGTCAGCGCATCCACCGCGCGGGCGCGCTCTTCGGCGTCGCGGCCGATGAATGCGACATAGTCGGCAAAGCTCGACAGACCGGAGGCGCGAACCCGCGGCGCGATCCGGCCATAGACCAGCTGCGCCTTGCCGTCGGGCAACAGGATGCCGACCTCCTGATACACCAGCGCGGCGATCGCGCGGTGGTCGGCGGGCTGGAAGTCGAACTCCCGCGTCCGACCGTTGTCGAGGGCGGCGGCGGCGCTCATGCGGCGATGGCCGCCGGCGCGCGGTTGGCGAAACGGCTGCGCGAGGTCAGGGCATCGACATCGGCGATCAGCGCGACGCGCCCGTCGCCGAGGATCGTCGCCCCCGCCACGCCGTCGATCGCCTGGTAATTTGCCTCGAGGCTCTTTACGACGACCTGCCGCTGATCCTGGATCGAGTCGACCAGCAGCGCGGCCTGTCCATGATCGCCCTCGACCACGATCAGCACCGCATCGGTCGCGTTGCGCTGCGCGCCGGCGATGCCGAGATGATCGGCGATGCGCAGTACCGGCACATAGGAACCGCGCACGTCGAGCAGCGTCCCCTCCGGCCCCAGCCGGTTGAGCGTCAGGTCGGTCGGCCGCAGGCTTTCGACGATATGGCCGAGCGGGATGACGAACGTCTGTTCGCCGACCGTCACGATCATGCCGTCCAGCACCGCCAGCGTCAGCGGCAGGCTGAGCGAGAAGCTCGACCCGAAGCCTTCGCGCGACTGGATGCCGATGCGCCCGCCCAGCGCCTGTATGTTTTTGCGCACCACGTCCATGCCGACGCCCCGGCCGGAGACGTTGGTGATTGCCGCCGCAGTCGAGAAGCCGGGCGCGAAGATCAGATTGTCAATCTCTTCGTCGGTCAGCGCCGCATCGGGCAGGATGATGCCCTTCTCGATCGCCTTGGCCTTCACCCGCGCCCGGTTGATGCCCTGTCCGTCGTCGGCGACGGTGATGACGATCCGGCCCGACTGGTGCGCGGCCGACAGGCGGACGACGCCTTCGGCCGGCTTGCCGGCGGCGACGCGCACGTCGGGCATCTCGAGGCCATGGTCGACGGCATTGCGGATCAGGTGGGTCAGCGGCTCGCCGATGCGTTCGACGACGGTCTTGTCGACCTCGGTCATCTCGCCATCGACCTCGAGGCGGACGCGCTTGCCGGTCTCGCCCTCCAGTTCGCGAACGATCCGCGGTACGCGGCTGAACACCGTCTTCATCGGCTGCGCGCGGATCGCCATCGTCGATTCCTGTAATTCGCGCGTCAGATGTTCGAGGTCGTTGAGCTCGGAAATCCCGCCCATCGCGTTTTCCGCAAGGCGCTGGGCGAGCATCGCCTGGGTGATGACCAGTTCGCCGACCAGGTTGACCAGCCGGTCGAGCTTGTCGAGGTCGACGCGGATCGTCTGCGCCGCCGGGGCAACGGCCGCCGCGGCGCGCGGCGCGGCCTTCTCGTCGGCCGGGGCCGGCGCGACCGCAACAGGTGCCGGCGCGGCAGGTGCAGGCGCAGGCGCAGGCGCGGGCGGTGCGGGCGGCGGAGCGACCGGCTCCTCGACCGCCGCTACCGGTTCGGCGACCGAGTCGAGCAGGTCGAACAGCGAATCGACATCGTCCATGATCGACGCTTCCGGCACACCCTTGCCGAGCGTGATCGCGTTGCTGTCCGAAAATTCGAAGACCGCGCGGATATCGTCTTCGGCGACGCTGGCGGGCAACGCCACGTCCCACGCCAGATAGCCGGTTTCGGGATCGAGCGCGTCGAGACCCGGCAGCGCGCTGCGATCGCACAGCGTCACCTTGCCACCCAGCAACGTCAGTTCGCGCAGCAGCAGCAGCGGTTCGGCACCATGTTCGAACGCCTTGGCACCCGGTTCGTAGCGCAGCCGCCAGCCGTCATCGGCATCGGCACCCTCTTCGGACGGGTCGACATCGCCCAGCATCGACATAAGATCGTCGAAATCGTCGGAGATCGCGGGGGCTGGTACCGCCGCAGCAGGGGCCGCCGCCTTGGCCGAACCGCCATGCGCCGCGCCGCCGCCCGCCGCCGCCGACAGCCGGTCGAGCATCGCCGCATCGGACGGCGGCGTGCCGCCATCGCGGGCCGCGGCGACATGGTCGGCCAGCATGTCGAACGCGCCCATGACCACGTCGAGCAGCGGCGAGGTCAGTTCCAGCGTGCCGTTGCGGATCAGGTCGAGCAGCGTTTCATATTGGTGGGTATAGGCCTGCAACCGTTCGTGCCCGAACGCGCCCGCCCCGCCCTTGATCGAATGCACGCAGCGGAAGACCGCGTTGATCGTCTCCGAATCGCGGTCGCCGTCGCGCAGCGATGCGAAATTGCCTTCCATCGCGGCGAGACCTTCCTCGCACTCCTGAAAGAAGATCTGCTGGATTGCGTCGAGGTCCATGGGTTCGCTCCGAAATCAGGCGGCGAGAAGGGTGTCGAGCGCGGCCAGCGTGGCCATGTCGGCAAAGGCGGGGCTGGCACCGACGACGCGGAAGTCGAGACCGGCAAGGTCCGCCGCCGCTTCGGTGGCGGCAAGGACCTGTAGACAGGCCTGACCGATCCGCTCGACCGGCGATGCGTCGAGGGTGATCGACTGACCGGCGTCGATCGCGGTGCGCATCGCCAGCCGAAGCGGAGCGGCGGCGGCGGTATCGAGCACGGGAGCAAGGGCGATGGGCATCGGAAAATCCTGTTCGGGAAAGACGTGGGTCACCGGAGCGATCAGAATTCGGACCAGTCGTCTTCGTTGACGACCGGTGCAGCCGCAGCGGCTCCGCCACCGCCGCCGGCAGCGACCTTCTTGCGCGATCCGCGGGCGATCTCGCGACCGACCTGCGCGGCGCGCGCTTGCAGGCGGTGGACCGCGGTCGGCATCTGCTGGACATGGCCGCCCCCGCCCATGCCGCCGCGGTAGTTGCCGCTGTCGACCGTGAAGCGGGCGACTTGTCGCGCAAGCTCCTGCGCCTCTTCGGCAAGGGTGCGGGCGGCGGCGTTCGCCTGTTCGACCATCGCCGCATTCTGCTGCGTCACGCCGTCCATCTCGCCGACGGCGGTGTTGACCTGCTGCAGGCCGGTCGCCTGCTGATCGGCCGAAGTGGCGATGGTGCCGACCAGCGTGCTGATCTCACCGATGCGGTTGATGATCCGTTGCAGCGCCTTGCCGGTCTCGCTGACCAGTTCGACGCCCATGGCGACCTGTTCGGACGATGCGGTGATCTTGGACTTCACGTCCTTGGCCGCATCGGCCGACCGCTGGGCAAGCGCCCGGACTTCGCTGGCGACGACGGCAAAGCCCTTGCCCGCATCGCCGGCCCGCGCCGCTTCGACGCCGGCGTTGAGCGCCAGCAGGTTCGTCTGGAACGCGATCCCGTCGATCACGCTGATGATGTCGCCGATTTCGCCCGAGGCGCGCTCGATGCCGTTCATCGCCTCCACCGCGCGGCGGACGACATCCCCCGACTGTTCGGCTTCGTCACGGGTTTCGATGACGACCATGTTGGCCCGGCTGGCACCGGAGGCGGTTTCCTTCACCGTGCTGGTGATCTGGTCCATCGCCGCAGCGGTCTCTTCGAGGCTGGCGGCCTGTTGCTCGGTGCGCTGCGACAGGTCGTCGGAGGCCTGACGAATGTCGTTGGCACCGTTGTTGATGCCGCTGGTCGCGTCGCGCACGGCCGACAATACTTCGGACACCGCGTCCATCGCCGCGTTGAAATCGATGCGGAGGCGTTCGTAATCCGACGGGAAGCTCTGTTCGATGCGATAGGTGACGTCGCTGGCGGCCAGACGCGACAGCCCCTGCCCCAGCGAACCGACGACCTGCTGCTGCGCCGCGGCGGCTTCCTTCACCACCCGGCCGTTTTCGCGGAAGACCTCCATCGCCCGCGACATGCGGCCGACACAATCCCGATGGTCCGCGTAGCTGATCGGCGACGTCAGGTCGCCCCGCGCCACCCCCTCCATCCGTTCGACCGTGCCGACATAGGGTCCGCAGACCATGTTGCGGAACAGGACGCCGAGCAGGATGGCGACGATGACGGTCGCCCCGGTGATCCCCAGCAGCATCGGTTCGGACAGCGTGTCATTGACGGCCAGCACGGTCGTGACGAACGGGACGCACATCAGGATGACGTAGACGATCCCCATGACGAGGAATTTCGTGCGGATCGGTGCGTCCTTGCTGAACCATCTCATCGTCAACCTGCTCCCCCGAAACGCTTCCGCACGGACGCGCTGTCGTATCGATCCATGGGTAGTAGCGATGAGGCGATAACTTACGGTTAACATCGAAAATGCGCCGTTCGCGCCGTACCCGGCACCCCGGTTTCGACGATAAATGGATACAAGATAATATCTTACCGGCAGCGAATCGTACCGTTCGCGCATTGACAACGCTGGACAGGTTGGTAGCGTTACCACAGCCGGATCATCCGGCGAGAATGATGGACGGATCGAACCGTCAGAACCATTTAGGGGAGATTCCGCATGAAGGGCCACCTTCTTCGCACGCTCGCGCGCACGTCCTCGACCATTGCGCTCGCCGCATTGTTCGCCGCACCGGGCATCGCCGCCGCGCAGACCACCGACACCGCCACCAATGCCCAGCCGGGCGCGACCGAAGGTACTGCGGGCAGCGTTGCCCAGCCGACCGGTCAGGACCCCGTGCAGGAAGACGGCGGCGAGATCGTCGTTACCGGCATCCGCGCGTCGCTGAACCGCGCGATCGATATCAAGCGCAATTCGGCGGGCGTCGTCGATGCGATTTCGGCCGAGGATATCGGCAAGTTCCCTGACACGAACCTTGCCGAGTCGCTGCAGCGCATCACGGGCGTGTCGATCAACCGCGTGAACGGCGAAGGCTCGCAGGTCTCGGTCCGCGGCTTCTCCGGCGGGTTCAACCTCGTCACGCTGAACGGGCGTCAGCTGCCCGCCTCGAACGTCGACACCAGCGGCGCAGGCGATTTCGCGCGCGGCACCGGCCGCTCGTTCGATTTCCAGAATCTCGCCTCCGAAGGCGTGTCGGCGCTGGAGGTCTACAAGACGGGCCGCGCCGCCATCCCTTCGGGCGGCATCGGCGCGGCGATCAACGTCGTCACCCGCAAGCCGCTCGATTCGCGCGAAACCGGCGTCACCGGATCGTTCGGCGTGAAGGCGCTGCACGATGTCAGCACCATGGCCGGCGAAGGTGGCCGCGTCCTCCCCGAAGTGTCGGGCCTGCTGAGCTGGCGCAACGACTCGCGCAGCATCGGCCTATCGGTGTTCGGCAGCTACCAGCGCCGCGACAGCACCTCGGCACAGAGCGCACCCAATTATTTCACCGTGGTGCCGACCGCCAGCGTCCTCAATCCCGCCGGCCCGTATGTGAACGGGCAGACGCAGATCGAGAACCGGCCGACCACCCCGTTCGCGCTGATCCCGAACGACAGCCGCTACCAGTTCTCCGAAAACAAGCGTGAGCGCATCAACGGGCAGGCGGTGCTGCAACTCGCCCCGACCGACCGGCTGACCTTCACCGCCGACGCGCTGTTCGCGCAGAACCGGCTGGAGGAGCAGCGCAGCGAGCAGACCAACTGGTTCAACCGCCCGTTCGGCCAGATCCGCTTCAACGGCAACGACGTGATCGCCACGCCCGAATTCATCTCGGAATCGATCAACGGCGTGAAGGATCAGGGGTTCGAACAGCAGTTCCGCGCGACCAAGACCCAGCTTCAGTCCTACGGCCTGAACGGCAAGTGGGAGATGACCGACAATCTGACGCTGAACCTCGATGGCTATCATGCCGTGTCGAAGTCGACGCCGGATGCCGCCAACGGCACGTCGGTGACGCTGGTGTCGCTCGGCGCGCCGGTCATCAGCAGCCAGGCGATCGACTACAGCACCGGCTTCCCGCGGGTGACGCAGACGATCAACGATACGATCAACGGCAACGGCAACGGCGTCCTCGACATCGGCGATCTCGGCACGCAGATTTCGCGCACCAACACCGCGACGCAGCGGCAGCGGATCAATGGCGGTCGCGCCGATCTCGGCTGGGATCTGGGCGGCGGCAGCCGGTTCGATTTCGGCGGCACCTATACCGATTCGCAGATGACCAGCGCGCGGGTGCAGACGCAGCAGCAGCTGGGCGACTGGGGCATCACCGATCCGGGCATCGTGCAACGGCTGGCGTCGAACGTCGTCAAGACCTTCTGCCTCGACTGCAAGTTCGACACGTTCAGCCCGGCGGACGTGAAGCGCACCGCGTTCCGCGGCAACGCGGTCGTGTTGAACGACCTGTTCTCGAACTTCTACGCCGCAAACCCGATCAACACGACCGCCAATGATTTCGACAGCGTCGGCGAAAAGATCTGGGGCGTGTACGGCCAGATCACGTGGAAGGGCGAGATTGCCGGGCGCACCGCCAACCTGGTGTTCGGCACCCGCTACGAGGAGACGAAGGTCCGCTCGACTGCATTGCAGGCGATCCCGTCGGCGATCAAATGGGATGCCGACAACGACTTCTCGTCGGTCATCTCGTCGTCCGCGTCGACCGTGTCGCAACGTGGCAGCTATACCAACCTGCTGCCGGCGGTCGATTTCAACATCGAGGTGCTCGACAATGTCGTCGCCCGCGCATCGGCCAGCCGCACGCTCGCCCGCGCCGATTACGGCAACCTGTTCGCATCGACCACGGCGGGCGCGCCGTCGCGGCCGGTGGCACTGGGCGGTCGTCCCACCGGTAACTCGGGCAATGCCGGGTTGCTGCCGCTGGTATCCGATAACTTCGATGTCTCGGTCGAATGGTATTACAAGCCGTCGAGCTATGTCTCGCTCGGCTTCTTCGACAAGCGGGTGCGCAACTTCATCGGGACCGGCGTCTTCAACCGCAGCCTGTTCGACCTGCGCGATCCGTCGTCGGGTGCAGCGGGCACGCGATCGGGCACTGCGGCCGACCGGCTGCGTGCGCTGGGTGCCGACCTCAGCGACGTCAACCTGTTCACCTACACCGCGCTGCTCAGCCAGAATGGCGGCAACACCGCTCAGGCCGACGCCAATTTCCAGGCGAACCGGAACGCGGCGGGCGCGCTGAACCAGGATTACGTCAACAGCATCCTGCAATCGGTCGACATCTTCGCCAATGGACAGGACCCGCTCTACGACTTCGCAGTGTCGCAGCCGGTCAACAACCGCGACGGCCATATCTACGGCTTCGAACTGGCCGGGCAGCACTTCTTCGGCAACACCGGCTTCGGCGTGCAGGCGTCGTACACGAAGGTGTATGGCGACGTGAATGCCGATATCGCCGCCGACCCCAGCGTCAACGTGTTCGCGCTGACGGGGCTTGGCGACAGCGCCAACGGCTCGATCATCTATGACAAGAGCGGGCTGTCGGCGCGCGTGTCGTACAACTGGCGCGACAAGTTCCTTGCCGCGACCAACCAGGGCGACAGCCGCAACCCGTTGTTCGTCGCGCCGTTCGGTACGCTCGACTTCAACATCAGCTACGACCTGAACGACCGCATGGCGCTGTCGATCGAGGGCGTGAACCTGACCAGCGAGCCGCTGGTGCAATATGGACGCGATCGCAACGCGCTGGTGTTCGCGCAGGAACTGAAGCCGCGCTTCCTGCTCGGTGCCCGCTACCGCTTCTGATCGCGGTCAAGTGACTGGAAAGGGCCGTTCGGACCGCCGAACGGCTCTTTTCTTTGCAACCCCTTCTTCATACCATGGCGGCACCCTGCCCCAAGGATCGCGATGCCCAACCCCGTGTTGCTCAACAATGTCGACCATCATGACCTGACCGTCGCGGTGGTGCACGACGCCGCGCATGGCGACGCGGTGAATCAGGTGCTGCTGTTCCCCAACGAGTTCGAGGCGGCACAGCGCGACTATCCGATCCTGTTCCGGCGCGACGATCGCGGCGGCGTCTATGCCGTCGCGCTGCTCGGGCTCGACCCGGACGACAATCTGTTCCTCGGTTCCGATGGCGGCTGGCCGGCAAGCTATATTCCCGCCGTCCGCCAGCGCGGACCGTTCGCGCCCGATCCGGCGGGCGAAGGCGTGCGCATCAACCTCGACGACCCGCGCGTGCGGCGCGACGGTTCGGGCGAGCCGCTCTATCTGCGCCATGGCGGCACCGCGCCCTATCTCGCGCATGTCGAGGCGGTGCTGAGCGTCATTCGTGAGGGGCAGGCGATCAACGCCCCGCTCTTTGCCGCATGGGAGGCAGCCGGATTGCTGCGCCCGACCACGATCGACGTCGATCTGGGTGACGGCCAGACCTGTGCCATCGCCGACATCCTCGTCATCGCCGACGACCGGCTCGATGCGCTGGATGCCGACACGCTGGCGACGCTGCATCGTAGCGGTGCGCTGCGCGCCGCATTCATGGCGTCGGCGTCGCTCGACAATATCCCGCGGCTGATCGAACGGCGGCAACGGCGGCACGCCGCATGACCCACCCGCGCGTCGTCCGGTCGATCGAGGCGGCGCGCACGGGCGGCTGGTCGCCGGCGGCGCTGGTCGCGGCGAACGAACCGGTGGTGCTGCGCGGCCTTGCCGCCGGCTGGCCGCTGGTCGCGGCGGGGCGCGACGGCCCGGACGCCGCCATCGCCTACCTCAAGCGGTTCGACAGCGGGCGGCCGGTCGTCGCCTTTACCGGCGATGCGGCGATGGGCGGGCGGTTCTTCTACCGCGACGATTGCAGCGGGTTTAATTTCGATGCGGACCGGGTCGGGCTGACCGCCTGTCTCGACCGCATCGTCGACGGACTCGACGATCCCGCCGCCCCCGCCATCTATGTCGGGTCGACCGATCTCGACCTGTACCTCCCCGGACTGCGCGGCGAGAACGACCTGCCATGGCCCGCCGGGACGCCCACGCCGATGGTCAGCATCTGGATCGGCAACCGCACGACCGCCGCGACGCATTACGACATGTCGAACAACCTTGCCGCGTGCATGGTCGGACGGCGACGCTTCACCCTGTTCCCGCCCGATCAGGTCGCGAACCTCTATCCAGGCCCGCTCGAACCGACGCCCGGCGGACAGGTGGTGAGCATGGTCGATCTGCGCGCGCCCGATCACGACCGTTTTCCCCGCTTTGCCGAGGCGATGGCGCATGCGCAGGTCGCGGAGCTGGAGCCGGGCGACGTCCTCTTCTACCCGGCTTTATGGTGGCATAATGTCGAGGCGCTCTCGCCGTTCAACGCCATGATAAATTACTGGTGGAACGACGCCCCGGCGTATGCCGACAGCCCGATGACGACCCTGCTACACGCGCTGCTGTCGCTGCGGGACCGCCCGGCGGCGGAGCGCGCCGCATGGGCGGCGATGTTCGACCATTATGTGTGGAGCGGCGGCGAGGAAGCCCGCGCGCATCTGCCCGCCGCGATCCAGGGCGACCTCGCCCCGCTCGACGAAGCCGCCGCCCGCCGGTTGCGCGCGCGCCTGTTGCAAAGGCTGAACCGATGACGCGCATGCGGATCGTGATCGCGGGCGGCGGCACCGCCGGCTGGCTCGCCGCCGCGCTGCTGACCCGGCAGCTGTCGTCGCTGGTCGAGGTGACGCTGGTCGAGTCCGAAGACATCGGTACGGTCGGCGTCGGCGAAGCGACGATCCCGACCATCCGTTCGTTCCACGCGCTGCTCGGCCTCGACGAAGCCGACTTCATGGGCGCGACCGGGGCCAGCTTCAAACTGGGCATCGCGTTCGAAAACTGGGCGCGCGCAGGCGACCGTTACCTCCACTCGTTCGGCGAGGTCGGGCGATCGACGTGGATGGGCGATTTCCAGCATTTCTGGCTGGAGGCACGGGCGCAGGGCGTGGCGGGGCCGATCGGTGCCTATTGCCTCGAACACGAGGCGGCCGAGGCGGGACGGTTCGCGACCGGGCCGGACGCGCCGCTTAACTATGCCTATCATTTCGATGCCGGCCGCTACGCGGCCTATTTGCGCACCCGCAGCGAGGCGCAGGGGCTGACCCGGGTCGAGGGCAGGATCGCCCGTGTCGAACGCGTGGGCGAGAGCGGCGACATCGCCGCGCTTGTGCTGGACGACGGACGGCGCGTCGCGGGCGACCTGTTCCTCGACTGCACCGGGTTCCACGCGCTGCTGATCGAACAGACGCTGGGCGTAGGGTTCGAGGATTGGGGCCATTGGCTGCCGACCGATCGCGCGCTGGCGGTGCAGACGGTCGCGACCGGCCCCGCGCCGCCCTATACCCGCGCCATCGCCCATGACGCCGGCTGGCGCTGGCAGATCCCGCTCCAGCACCGGGTCGGCAACGGGCTGGTCTACAGCTCGCGCCATTTGAGCGACGATGCCGCACGCGACCGGCTGCTGGCGTCGGTCGAGGGGCAGACCCTGACCGAGCCGCGGTTGATCCGGTTCCGCACCGGGCGGCGGTTGACGACATGGGAACGCAATTGCGTGGCGATCAGCCTTTCGAGCGGGTTCGTCGAACCGCTCGAATCAACCAGTATCCATATGGTCATGATCGCGCTCACCCGCCTCGTCCAGCTGCTGCCGTTCGGCCATCCGGGCGAAGCGGCACGGGCGCGCTTCAATGAACAGTCGCGCCGCGAGATCGAAGCGGTGCGCGATTTCGTGCTGCTGCACTATCATCTGAACCAGCGGCCCGAACCCTTCTGGCGCGAACGGCGCGAGATCGCGCCGCCCGACACGCTGGCGGAACGCATCGCGCTGTTCGCGCAAGGGGCGCATGCCTATCAATCGGCCGACGACCTGTTCCGCGTCGGATCGTGGTTGCAGGTGATGCTGGGCCAGGGGCTGGAACCGGCGGCCCATCACCCGCTCGCGAAAATGATGCCGCCGGGGCAACTGGCCGCCGTGCTGCGCGACCTGAACGACGGAATCGCGGCCCGGGTAGCGGCGTTGCCGGCGCATCAGCAGTTTCTCGACCAGTATTGCCGCAGCAGCGCGTGACGCTGGGGGCGGCGGATCGGCGCTACTCGCCGCGCCGATAGGGGCTGTGGATATTGTCGAGCCAGCCCGCGACCGTACGCGACGCCGGCACCACCGTTCCGCGCGGACGACGGGCGGCGGCGATATCGACGGTCGCCCCCTCGAAATGCAGCCCGGCGCGCCCGTTTTCGACCCAGCGTACGGTCGCCTCGACATGGTGGACGGTACCCATGGTGACCAATACCCGGTCGCCGGCGGCGAGATCGGCGAGATTGTCGATGCAGGTGCCCGTTTCGGACAGGTTGCGGACACGACATTCGACGACCTGACCGCGGGTTTCGATCCGCGCGTTCAGGATCACGCTGTGACGGCGCGGTCGTTCGGCGGACGATGCATCATCTTCGTTCATGACGACCATATCCTGGCAGATCGTCGGTCGGTGCCGGGCGGGGCACCCGGCATCCGCGAAATTGGTGCCCCTGGCCGGGCTCGAACCAGCACTCCTCTCGGAATCCGATTTTGAGTCGGACGCGTCTACCAATTTCACCACAGGGGCACGCAGCGGTCCGTTAGCGCAAGCCGACAGCGCCTGCAACCGTCAGGAAAACACGTCGACGTCGTTGCTGCCATGGGGGTCCTTGGGATCGGGACCATAGCGGTTCGGCCCCGGCGTTCCGGGCAGGCACATGAAGATCAGCACGATCAGTCCGCCGACATAGGGAATGAAGCTGAGCAGCACCAACCACCCGGTCCGGTTTTGATCGTGGAATCGCCGCACCTGCACCGCGATCGACGGGACGATCAGGGCAAGCCCCATCAGTCCTAACAGTATCAGCCACAGCGCCGGCAACCCGTTCGCCGGCGTGAAGTTGCTGTCATAGCTGAAGGCACCGGACATCGCCGCAATGACGCCGATCAGGATCGCGGCGATCAGATAGCCGAGCGAGAACATCCAGTATTCGAGCCGCCGGGACCGCCCCGCAAAATCCGCGTAACGCCGAAGCGGCAGCGTCATCCAATACATCGTCCATCTCCCCGTCATCGTCGCACGATATCGTCATCGTTGCGGTTCGCCGCGCCAATGGCAATGCTTCAATTGACCGGTGCCCGCCGCCGGTAACTCAGCGCTTCCGCGACATGTGCCCGACCGACGCCGTCCGCCTCCGCCAGATCGGCGATCGTCCGGCTGACCCGCAGCACGCGGTGAAACCCGCGCGCCGACAGCCGCATCGTTTCCGCCGCCTGCGCCAGCAATGCCCGCGCCGACACGTCGAGCACCGCTGCCTGTTCCAGCACGCTGCCGTCCGCCTCGGCATTGGTCCGCACGCTGGTCGCGGCATAGCGTTCGCGCTGTACCGCCCGCGCCCGTGCCACCCGCGCCGCGACCTCCGCCGATCCTTCGGCTGGCGGCGGCAGGACCAGATCGGCCGCACTGACCGCCGCCATTTCGATCGCCAGATCGATCCGGTCGAGCAGCGGCCCCGATACCTTCGCCTGATAATCGGCGGCACAGCGCGGCGCCCGCGCACAGGCGAGCGCCGGATCGCCCAGATGCCCGCAACGGCACGGGTTCATCGCCGCGATCAGCTGTACCCGCGCCGGAAAAGTCACATGCGCATTGGCCCGCGCGACGCTGACCTGCCCGGTCTCGAGCGGCTGGCGCAGCGAATCGAGCACCGCGCGCTGAAACTCGGGCAGTTCGTCGAGGAACAGCACGCCCAGATGCGCCATGCTGATCTCCCCCGGCTTCACCCGCAGCCCGCCCCCGGTCAGCGCCGCCATCGACGCCGAGTGGTGCGGCGTTCGGAATGGCCGCACCCGCGTCATCCGCCCGCCGGTCAGCGACCCCGCGACCGACGCGACCATCGACACTTCCAGCGCCTCGGCGGCATCGAGCGGCGGCAGGATCCCCGGCAGGCACGACGCGAGCAGTGACTTGCCCGCGCCCGGCGGTCCGACCATCAGCAGGTTGTGACCACCCGCGGCCGCGATCTCCAGCGCCCGCTTGGCCGTCTCCTGCCCCTTGACCTGGCGCAGGTCGTTGCCGCTCCATTCATCCTCCGCGCCGCCGGGCTGCGGATTGCCGAGCAGTTGCTCGCCCTTCATATGATTGAGCAGCGACAGCAGATCGGGTGCCGCGATGACCGGCGTGCCGGCCCATGCCGCCTCTGCCCCCTGTTCGGCCGGGCAGATCAGCGAACGCCCCTCGCCGCTTGCCAGCATCGCCGCCAGCAGGACGCCGGGCGATCCGGCGATCCGCCCGTCGAGGCTCAGTTCGCCGACGACGACATGATCGGCCAGCCCCTCGGCATCCACCACGCCCATCGCCGCCAACAGGCCCAGCGCGATCGGCAGGTCGTAATGCGATCCTTCCTTGGGCAGGTCCGCCGGCGACAGATTGACCGTGATGCGTTTGGGCGGCAGCGCCAGCCCGATCGCGGCGATCGCGGCGCGCACCCGTTCGCGGCTTTCGCCCACCGCCTTGTCGGCCAGTCCGACCACGACGAATGCGGGGACGCCCGGTGCCAATTGCACCTGCACCTCCACCCGCCGCGCCTCCAGCCCGAGATACGCCGCCGTCGATACGATCGCGACCATGAATGCCCCTGTTCCCCGTGTCCGGTCGTGTCCCGCATCAGGTCGGCCCGGTCAAGCGACCGCGCATCGCAGGCGTCTTGAACCGGCAACACACGGGTGGCATGGCAACCTATCATGCAGATCCTCCTCCTGGCGCTCGGTGCCTTGCTGATCCTCGCGACGCCGGTCGTCGCGGTGCTGCCGGGACCGGTCGGGATCTTCACCTTCGCCGCCGGGCTGGCGCTGATCCTGCGCAACTCGCGCCGGGCGCGCCGCCGCTTCGCGCGGACCATGCGCCGCTTCCCGCGACTGCGCGCGATGTCGGACCGGGCGCTGCGCCGTCCCAGTGCCAAGCGGCGGCGGCTGCGCGCGGAGACCATCCCGACCTCCGTTGACTTGAAGGCGGTGCATCGCTAAGGGGCTCGTCACGCGGCCGCCGTCACTGGCGGCTTTTTACGTTCTAGCAGTTTGAATACCCGGGGAATGAGTGATGAAGCGGACTTTTCAGCCGAGCAACCTGGTACGGGCCCGTCGTCACGGCTTCCGCTCGCGCATGGCGACGCCGGGCGGCCGCAACGTGATCCGCGCCCGCCGCTCGCGCGGCCGGAAGAAGCTGTCGGCCTGACCAAGATGCTTCGCCGCCGGGATTATCTGGCGGCGAATGCGGGACGCCGGGCGCCTATGCCCGGCTTCGTCCTGCTGGTGCGACAGCGCCGGGCGGACGAACTGGCCGAATCGCCGAATGCGATGCGAATCGGCATTACCGTATCGAAGAAGGTTGGAAACGCCGTCGTCCGCAACCGGATGAAACGGCGTTTTCGCGCGCTTGCCGCCGAAATGCTGCCCGATATGGGCGTCGCCGGTGCCGATCATGTGCTGATCGGACGCGCGAGCGGCATCGAACGCCCTTTCGACGATCTCAAGGCCGACCTGACCAAGGCATTGCGCAAGGTACGGCGGTGACCGGTGATGGCGAATCGCTCCGGCCGGGCATCGCCGCGCGCCTGCTGATGCTGGTCGCGCGCGCATGGCAATTGGGGCCGTCGCTGATCCTGCCGCCGTCCTGCCGCTATCAACCTTCCTGTTCGGCCTATGCAATCACCGCCATTGCCCGCTATGGCGCGGCAAAGGGGGGGTGGCTGGCCGCGAAACGGATCGCGCGCTGTCATCCCTGGGGCGGGCACGGCCACGACCCGGTGCCTTAGAGCCTGAGGATTTCGCGTGAAGAACGACCAGAAGAATTTCCTGCTGTTCGCGGTACTGGCTGCGCTGGTGCTGTTCGGCTGGCCGTATATCGCCAACCACTTCTTTCCGGCTGCCAATCCGCCGGTAACGAAGCTGGAGGACGGGAAGAGCAAGGCCGTCGCCAATCCGGCGACCGACCCGGCCGCCGACACCGCGAACGCGATTCGCGACCGGGCGCTCGTGCTGCGCGAAACCCCGCGCATTCCGATCGAAACGCCTGCCGTGCGCGGATCGATCAACCTGCGCGGCGGGCGGATCGACGATCTGGTGCTGGTGAAGCACAAGGAAACGATCGACGCCAATTCGCCGCCGGTCCGGCTGCTGTCGCCGTCGGGCACCGTCGATGCCTATTTCGCGCAGTTCGGCTGGAGCGGCACCGGCGTGTCGGCCCCGCCCGCCGACGCGCTATGGACCGCCAGCGGTACGAAGCTGACCCCGCAGACGCCGGTCACGCTGTCGACCACGGTCGGCACGCAGCGGTACCAGATGCAGATTTCGGTCGACGACGGCTATATGTTCACCGTCCGCCAGAGTGTCGCCAATGCCGGGCCGCAACCGATCCAGGTCGCGACCTATGGCCTGCTCAGCCGCCGTGGCGCCCCGGTCGACAAGGATACGATGACGATCCAGGTCGGCCCGGTCTACGAAGCCGGCAACGGCGTGAAGTTCGACGTCAACTATAAGGACATCGACGAAAAGCCCGAGACATTCGCCACCAGGGGCGGCTGGATCGGCTTCACCGACCATTACTGGATGACCGCGCTGATCCCTGATCAGGGCGTACAGCACACGCTCACGCTCAAGGGCGGCGACCAGCGGCATCAGGCCGACTATCGTTCGCCGACGCTGGCGACGCTCGCACCGGGGCAGGCGCTGACGCAGAGCGTCCGCTTCTTTGCGGGTGCCAAGGAGAACAAGCTGCTCAACGCCTATGAGGCGCAGGGCGTGCCTTATTTCTCGCGCGCGATCGACTGGGGCTGGTTCCGCATCGTCGAGGAACCGATCTTCGTCTATCTCGACTGGCTGTTCCGTCTGGTCGGCAATTTCGGCGTCGCGATCATCCTGCTGACGGTCACGATCCGCGGTCTGATGTTCCCCATCGCCCAGCGCCAGTTCGCGTCGATGGCGGCGATGCGCGCCATCCAGCCGAAGCTGAAGGCGCTGCAGGAGCGGTACAAGGACGACAAGCCGCAGCTGCAGCAAAAGATGATGCAGCTGTACAAGGAGGAAAAGGTCAATCCGGTCGCCGGCTGTCTGCCGACGCTGATCCAGATTCCGATCTTCTACGCGTTGTACAAGGTGCTGTTGCTGACCATCGAGATGCGGCACCAGCCGTTCGTCGGCTGGATCAAGGATCTGTCGGCTCCCGATCCGGCGACGATCCTGAACCTGTTCGGCTATCTCGACTTCACCCTGCCGCACTTCCTCGCGATCGGCGTCGTGCCGGTGCTGCTCGGCATCTCGATGTACTTCCAGTTCAAGCTGAACCCCGCCCCGATGGACGACATGCAGAAGCAGGTCTTCGGCCTGATGCCCTGGGTGCTGATGTTCATCATGGCCCCGTTCGCGGTCGGGTTGCAGGTCTACTGGATCACGTCGAACCTGCTGACCATCGCGCAGCAGCAGCTGCTCTATGCGCGGCATCCGGCCCTGAAACAGGCGGCCGCGAAGTGAACGACCTGCCACCCCCGCCGCCCGGCGACGACCGCTTCGATCCCGACCAGATCGAAGCGGCGCGCAAAATCTTTGCCGGGCCGATCCAGTTTCTGAAGTCAGCGCCGGCGCTGGAGCATCTGCCCAGCCCCGACGTGCCCGAGATCGCCTTTGCCGGCCGGTCGAACGTCGGCAAATCGTCGCTGCTCAACGCGCTGACCGGCCGCACTTCGCTGGCGCGGACCTCGGTCACGCCGGGGCGGACGCAGGAGCTGAACTTCTTCGATATCGGCACGCCGCTGAAATTGCGGCTGGTCGACATGCCCGGCTATGGTTTCGCCAAGGCACCCAAGGACATGGTCCGCAAGTGGCGCTATCTGGTGAACGACTATCTGCGTGGGCGGCAGGTATTGAAGCGGACGCTGGTGCTGATCGACTCGCGCCACGGCATCAAGGACGTTGACCGCGACGTGTTCGAAATGCTCGACAAGGCAGCGACCAGCTATCGCATCGTCCTGACCAAGACCGACAAGATTAAGGCGACCGAACTGGAAGCGGTGTACGAAGCGGTCGGCGACGAAGTCCGCAAGCGTCCTGCCGCGCATCCCGACGTCATCTCGACGTCGAGCGAAAAGGGCATGGGCATCGCCGAACTGCGCGCAGCGGTGATCGAGTCGATCGGCTGACGTCGCGTCCGCCGATGGCTCGACACGCCAAGGGCGACGTGGCACGAGCGGCCGCATGCTGAAGCTCATCATCGGGAACAAGGCCTATTCCTCTTGGTCGCTGCGCGGCTGGCTGGCGGCCAAGCTGTCGGGCCTGCCGTTCGAGGAGGTCGTCGTGCCCCTCTACGACGCCGACTGGGACAAGCGCCGCGAGGGTGACGAGTTCGCGCCGTCGTCGGGCAAGGTCCCGATCCTGTGGGACGGCGACGAGATCGTCGTGTGGGACAGTCTGGCGATCGTCGAATATCTGAACGAGAAATCGGGCGGCGACAAATTCTGGCCGGCCGATCCCGCTGCGCGCGCGATGGCGCGGTCGATGGCGGCGGAAATGCATTCGGGCTTCGCGCCGCTGCGCCGCAAGCACAGCATGAACGTCCGCCAGGTCTATGACCCGACCCGGCCCGACGACGATGTCGCCGCCGACCTGTCGCGCATCTACGAGCTATGGGCGCAGGCGCGCGCGCGGTTCGGACACGGCGGCGACTTCCTGTTCGGGGAATTCGGCGCGGCGGACATCATGTTCGCACCGGTCGCGACACGGATCGTCACCTATTCGCTGCCCTGCCCGCGCTTTGCGATGGGGTACATCATCACCCTCATCAACCATCCATGGATGCAGGACTGGATCGCCAGTGCGCAGGAAGAGGAGTGGGTGCTCGAGCAATATGAGCAAGCGGTGAAGTAAACTCCTCCCCGCTCGCGGGGAGGAATTACGCTAAAAACGCCGCGATCGCGTCGCCCAGTTCGCGCTTCACCACCGCGCTCATATGGTTCCCCGGCGTCTCGACCAGCCGCGCATCGGGCAGCAGGTCGGCGAGCGCGCGGTGGCTGCCATTGTCGTCATCCTCCTCGCCGGCCAGCACCAGCACCGGCTTGCTGATCGCCGCCAGTTGCTCGCGCGAGGTATCGACGAAGGTGTCGAGGATGCCGAGCAGCGCCACCGGATCGCCGCCGGTGGTCTTTAGGAACGCCTCCGCCATCCATTCATTCGACCCGCGTTCGAAACTGCCGAGGTTGGTCAGGATGCGCCGGAAATGCGCCGCGCGCCGCCCGGTATCGAGCAACCCCTCCAGCCCCATGCCGCTCAGCACCAGCCTGCCCGGCGTCGCGCCCATCGTCACCATCCGCACCGCCGTGCGCGCGCCGAGCGAATAGCCGCCCAGATCATAATCGGTCAGCCCGAGATGCTCGATCAGCGCCATGCCGTCGCGGGCCAGCGCATCGGGCGGATAGGCGGCGGCGTCCTGCGGCCGGGCGCTGAGGCCGTGCGCGCGCAGGTCGGGCAGGATCACCCGCCGGCCGAGCGCCGCGATCTTCGCGGCATGGCCGTATTTGATCCAGTTGGTCTGCGCATCGCTGAAATAGCCATGGATCAGCACGACCGGCCGCCCCTCGCCCAGTTCGCTCCAGGCGATTTCGACCCCGTCGAAACTGGCGAAGCGATGCGTCGTAGGTTCAGGATGTGCCAAGTGCGTTCTTCCAGCGTTCGACGGTGGGGCCATGTTCGTCCGCGCGATATTCGGGCAGGCCGCGTGTGTCGAGCCATTGCGGATGGCGGCTTTCGACCCCGAAATGATGGTGCGGTCGGAACCGCGCCGGTTCGTCGAAGCTGCCGATCGTCAGATCGATGTTGTCGCCATCGGGAAATTCGAAGCTGATCGGCGTCCCGCAATCGCGACAGAAACCGCGCCTGGCGATCGGCGAGGACGCGTATAGATCGGGCTGTAGATCCCATGCCACGTCGTGCCTGGCCACGTTCTTGAACGCGATCGAGACGCCGCCGGTCGCGCGCTGGCACATGCGACAATGGCAGAGATAGGCTTCATCGTCGCGGATCGTCACCGTATAGCGGATCCGCCCGCACTGGCATCCGCCCGACATGATCTCGGCCATGCGACATCCTTTCGTTGCCACCTCACAACCGCATGGCCCCGGCGCGGGTTCCGGTCATGGTCGACGTCCGAATTAGCCGCTTCACCTGCCGCCCGATCCGCGATAGATATCCGCGCAATAAAAGAACATGGGGAGAGGGTGCCGGCCTGACCGGAGATCGACGCCATCGCCCCCGCCCTGCCCCACAACGGCGTACCGCACAGCCGGTCCGAAGACGTCTATGCCATCGTCGTCGGATGCGTGATGATCGCGCTCGGGTTGGCGTTGCTGCGTGCCGCAGGTCTGGTCACCGGCGGCATCGCCGGCATCGCGTTGCTGGTATCGTATCTGGTGCCGCTGCCGACCGGCGTGCTGTTCACGCTGATCAACATCCCGTTCTTTCTGTTCGCCAAACGGGCGATGGGCACGCGGTTCATGGTGCGCACGATCGCGGTCAATGCCGGGATCGCGCTGTTCTCCACGATGGCGCGCTATGGATTCCGGATCGTCGAAGTGCATCCGGCCTTTGCCGCGATTGCCGGCGGTACCGTCATCGGCATGGGCATCCTCGCGCTTGCCCGGCACGATGCCGGGGTCGGCGGAACCGGTGTCGTGACGCTGTGGCTGCAACGCACGCGCGGCTGGAATGCGGGACGGACACAGATCGCGATCGACCTCGGCATTCTCGCGACGTCGTTCGCGGTGGTGGCACCGGTGCAGGTCGCATGGTCGGCATTGAGCGCAGCGGCGATCAGCGGCATCCTGATCGCATGGCACCGGCCGGGACGCTACACGGGGTACTAAAGGCGATCGATGTTCACGAACCGATCACATCTCTCCTCTCCCTTCCAGGGAGGGGAGCAACATCGCAAAACCGTCGACGAATATCGATCGGCCCAAGGCCTGATGCGTTAGCACTTGCCCTCAAGCCACCAATACCGGCCGGCCATGGTCGCGCAACATCGTCGCGGCGCGTTCGGTTGCCGCGCGGATATCGTCGGCCAGCGATTTGACCTCGCGCGCCACCACGGCGAAACCGGTACCCGCCTCGCCTGCCCGTGCCGCCTCGATCGCGGCATTCAGTGCGACCAGCCGGGTCTGGGCGGTGATATCGCCGATCGATGCGACGATCCCGGCCAACTGGTTCATCGCCGACTGCAACGCCTCCCGCTGTTCCTCCAGCGCCATGCGGAAGCGGTTGCCCTCGTCCAGCCGCGCCTGCACCTCGCGTTCCAGTACGATCTGCCGTGTCATGTCGGTGCCGATCTTGACGATCGTCGACGGGCGCCCCTGCGGATCGAGCACCGGATTATAGGTCCCCTGCAACCACACGTCGCGACCCTGTCGATCGATCCGGCGGTATAGTCCGCCCTCGAACGCTCCCGCCGCCAGCTTGCGCCAGAATGCGGCATAGGCCGGCGATACGGCGTCGGCCAACGAACAGAAGATGCGGTGATGCCGTCCGCGAACCTCGCTTAGGGTATAGCCCATGGTGCCGAGGAACGCGTCGTTGGCCCATAAGATCGTGCCGTCGAGCGCGAATTCGATCACCGCCTGCGACCGGCAGATCGCTTCCCATGCACCCCGGTGCAAGGCATCGTCGCGGACGGTTCCCGTATCCATGCGAAAACCCTAGCGCGGATCGGTTAACGACCCTTTAGGACATGCGCGTGCTTCGAACCGAACTGCGTCCGCGAACGTACCGTCAATCCTTGCGCAAATGGCGACGTCCCAGCAATTCAGCGATTTGCACGGCGTTCAGCGCCGCACCCTTGCGCAGATTGTCCGACACGCACCACAGCGCCAGACCATTCTCGACCGTCGAATCCTCGCGGACGCGGCTGACATAGGTCGCGAAGTCGCCGACGCATTCGATCGGCGTCGCGTATCCGCCGTCCTCGCGCTTGTCGACCAGCATGATGCCGGGAGCCTCGCGCAGGATCTTTTGCGCATCTTCGGCCGACAGCTCGTTTTCCATCTCGATGTGGATCGCTTCGCTGTGACCGACGAACACGGGCACGCGGACACAGGTCGCGACGACCTTGATCTTGGGGTCGAGGATCTTCTTGGTCTCGACCACCATCTTCCACTCTTCCTTGGTCGACCCGTCGTCGAGGAAGCTGTCGATGTGCGGGATCACGTTGAATGCGATCTGCTTGGTGAACTTCTTGGGGTCCGCACTGTCGCCGACGAAGATGTTGCGGCTCTGTTCGAACAGCTCGTCCATGCCCGCCTTGCCCGCGCCCGACACCGATTGATAGGTGGCGACGACGACGCGCGTGATCTTGGCAGCATCGTGGATCGGCTTCAGCGCCACGACCATCTGCGCGGTCGAGCAATTGGGGTTCGCGATGATATTCTTGACGCGATATCCGTCGATCGCCTCGGGGTTCACTTCGGGCACGATCAGCGGCACGTCGGGGTCCATGCGGTACAGCGACGAATTGTCGATCACCGTGCAGCCGGCGGCGGCGAACTTCGGCGCATAGACGGCGGTCGCTTCGCTGCCGATCGCGAACAACGCCATGTCCCAGCCGGCCGGATCGAAATGCTCGATATTCTGGATCTTGTACTGTTTGCCGGTCTCGCCGAAATCAGCCATGTCGCCGGCCGAGCGCGACGATGCCAATACTGCCAGATCGTCGATCGGAAATTCGCGCTCCGCCAGGATGTTGAGCATTTCGCGACCGACATTGCCGGTCGCGCCGGCGACGACTACCCGATATCCCACTTGCTTACTCCGCGATCAAATCTTGCGCGCGGAATAGCCCTTTCGCAGCTTTTGTAAAGTCACGCCGCCGCCAGCGTCGGCCCCGGCAGGACCTCCGGCACCCCCCGCGGATGGCGGAATGGCTGGTGCTGCCAATAGGCGAGACTGCGCCACGCCCATTCCAGCGGCCCCATCGCGAAGAACCGTGCCCAGATCAACGCGGCGAGCGCACTTACGACGATGACCCCGGTCGCGATCGCGAACTGCCCGGCATGGCCGTAGCGGCCCCACAGGTTGAAGCCGTACGGCGCGAACAGGATGTGCAGCCCGATGATCTGTTCGACGAAATAGACCGAGAACGCCATCCGCCCGACCGTCTTTAGCGGCGCAAGGACCCGGGTGCCCGCGACCGATCGCATGGCCAGATTGACCGCCGCGACGTGGCCGATGCTGACCGCGATCCGCGCCGCCTCCTGCGTGAACCAGATCGTCTTGGCCGTGGGCAGCATCGGCATCAATTCGACCACCCCGATCGCGCGTGCGGTCAGGCCGAAGCCATAGGTGGCGAGCATCAGCCCGAGATAGAAGCGCGACGTCCGCCCGCCCTGGATGATGCGCCATTTCCACAGCGCGATCCCGATCAGCATCGTGCAGAACGCCTCGACGACGACCATCACCAGCAATCCCTTGCCGATCATGAACTTCATCCAGCCGTCCCAGTAATAGCTGGCATAGGGCAGCCAGCCGCCGGCATGCGCCTTGCGCTCCTTGACCAGATCCTTGGCCATTTTCTCGTTCGGCCGGCGACGCTCTAGCTTCTTGTTCCATTCGGCCAGCGCCTTGGCATCGTCCTTCGCCACCGGTATGGCCGCGATCCGTGCCGCCTGCGCCCGCTCGACCTTCGTCTGGAGGGCGACCCGATCGACATACTCCATGCCGCCCATCGCCAGATTGGCCACCATCATCAGACTGCCCAGCGCGACCAGCGCCTTCGGCCCCAACAGGCGGAACGGGAACAGGAACAGCGACGCGATCGCATAGACGGTCAGGATATCGCCGACCCACAGCACGACGAACACGTTGACCAGCCCGAAGAACAACAGCCACAGCGTCCGGCGATAGAACAGGTCGGCGACCGCCACCGGGCCGTCGGGCCGCATCGCCCGCGCGGTCAGCACCATGAAGCCCGCCCCGAACAGCAGTTCGAGCACGCCGCGCTGCGTCCCTTCGAGGAAGATCGTGACGAAGCCCCACGCGACCCGGTCGATCGGCGTCCATCCGATCCAGCGGAAGTCGGCGAACAGCAGCGTCGTCGCCGATGCCTGCATCGTCACGTTCATATAATAGATGGCAAGGATCGCCAGACCCCGCAGGACGTCCAGCACCTCGATCCGCGCACGCCCCGTGACCGGTGCGATTCCGCCCGCAACTTCCCCCATCGCCCGACTCCCCCAAGCCCCTGCGCCGAAACGCTAGGCGCGGGGAAAGTCGAACGTCAATACGCTATTTGGAGGTTACTTCCCGACGACCTGCCGGTCGAGGAAGTCGAGGATCGTCTTCCACAGATGTTCGCTGATTCCCGGTCCGCCGACGCGGTGGGTCTGTCCGGGATACAGCATCAATTCGAACGGCGTCGCCGATTTCTGCATCGCCGCCATCATCGCCGTCGAATGTTCGAGCACGACGTTGTCGTCGGCCATGCCGTGGATCAGCAGCAGCGGATCGCGGATTTTCGCCGCATCACCCACCGTCGCCGATGCCGCATAGGCGTCGGGCACGGTACGCGGATCGCCCATATAGCGTTCGGTATAATGGGTGTCGTACAATTCCCAGCGCGACACCGGCGCGCCCGACACGCCCGCCGCGAATACGCCCGGTGCCTTTTCGAGCATCTTCAGCGTCATATAGCCGCCATAGGACCAGCCATAGGTCGCGATCTTGTCCGGCGCGACGAACGGCAGCGTCTTCAGATACTCGGCACCGGCGATCTGGTCGTCGACCTCGACCGTGCCCATTGCCTGATGGATCTGGTCCTCGAACGCCTTGCCGCGTTCGGGCGATCCGCGATTGTCGATCTCGAACCAGATCCAGCCGCGGTCGACCAGATACTGGCGCAGCGCCCCGCCCCATGCCCGGCGCACGACCTGGCTGCCCGGCCCGCCATAATGCGAGAAGAACACCGGATAGCGCTTGCCCGGCTCCAACCTGGGCGTGATCATGTTCCAGTACAGCGTCGAACCGTCGGCGGCCTTGATCGTCCCGAACTCGGTCGGACGATGGCTGGCGACATAGGGCGCATAGGGGTGATCGCCGGTCAGCGCATTTTCGTTGATCCACGCGATCCGCTTGGCGGCGGTATCGGCCAGATAGGTCTGCGACGGCTGATCGGGGTTGGAGCGCGACACGATCAGCCGCGACGCCTTTCCATCCATCGACGCGCTGTACGACCAGCCTGGCTCGGTCATCCGCGTGACCACGCCCGGCTTGTTCAGGTCGACGCGGTACAACTGCCGTTCGAGCACGTCGTCCTTGTTAGCGAGGAAATAGAGGCGGCCCTTCGCCTCATCGACCCCGGCCAGATCGGACACCATCCATTTGCCGCTGGTCAGCTGCGCCCATTTGCCGCCCTTCCAGCGGTACAGATGCGCGTAGCCGTCGCGTTCCGACGACCAGATCAGGCTGCCATCCTTCATCAGGTGATAGGCGTCGGACAGGTTGACCCAGCTCTTCGGCCCGGTTTCCTCGGTGAACAGGATCGCCGCCCCCCCCGTCGCCGGATCGACGCGCAGCATGTCGAGCTTCGTCTGCGTCCGGTTCTGCCGCTGGACCAGCAGCGCCTTGCCATCGGGGGTCCAGTCGACCCGCGCCAGATAGATGTCGGGATCGGGGCCGAGATCGACCTTCACCTTGCCCGACCCGTCCGGCTTCATGACATAGAGCTCGACCAGCACGTTGGGCGTCCCCGCCTTCGGGTAACGCTGCTGATAGATGCTGGTGCCCTCCGCCCCGATCGCGGAGCGGGTGACGATGCCGACCGGTGATTCATCGAAGCGTTCGACCGCGACCAGCCGGTCGTCGGGCGACCACCAATATCCGGTGCGGCGGTTCATTTCCTCCTGCGCGACGAACTCCGCCTCGCCGAAATGAACGGTATCCTTGCCCTCGGTCGTGACCGGCGTCTCGCGCCCGGTCTTCAGGTCGAGCGTCACCAGATTCTGGTCGCGCACGAAGCTGACATAACGCCCCTCGGGGCTGACCACCGGGTTCAGCTCGCCGCTCTCGCTATTGGTCAGGCGGCGGACGCTGCCGTCGATCGACGCGAGATACAGATCGCCGTCGAGCGGCACGAGGATCGACTTGCCATCGGGTGCCCAGTCATAGGCGAGGATGCCGCGCTTGCCGGTCAGCGAGCGGTCGCGCTCGCGCTGCATCTTTTCCGCCTCGGACAGCGCGGCACCGGTACCGACCTTCTTCGAATCGACCAGCATCCGCCATTCGCGGGTGGTCGTGTCCATCGCCCACAGGTCGAACCGCTCGCGTTCATCGGCACGGTTGCGCAGCAGCGTCACATATTTCCCGTCGGGCGACAGGCGCAGATTCTGCGGGGCCGCCCCGTTCAGGTCGGGGCTGGCAAAGACCCGTTCGAGGGTCAGGTCGCCCGGCTTCGCCGGTTCACTCGCCATGCCGGCCTGCCCCATTGCCAGCAACGCCGCACCCATCAACCATTTGACCATATTGCCCCATATGTCCTGCGGTCCAACCGCGTCGATCGTATCAACGGTTATCGCTTGGCCGGGGGCGGACGTAAATGGGGGAGTTTGGCCGGGTGGGACTTGGCTCCCTCCCTTCGTCGCTCCCGCGAAGGCGGGAGCCTATAGACGCCGACGTCGCGCTTCCTGCCCGACCGCCGGCGTGTATGGATTCCCGCCTGCGCGGGAATGACGAGTGTCAGGCCGCTACATCGCCTCGCCCGGATCGACGCCCCACAGCCGCGCCTGCTCGACATAGCCGCCGCGCCCGCGCACGTCGAAGAAGCACCACGCGCCGTTGCACCGCGACAGCCGCCCGACCACGCCCGGGGCCGCGCGCCACACCACCGCCGCACCCGATTGCGGCGATGCGCGCAGTTCGATCACCTCGCGCCCGACAAAGGCGGTGCGGCGGTCGCTTAGCAACCCGACCTGCAACCAGCCGCGCGTGCCATCGGGGTCCTCGACCCGGCGCCAGTCCTGATAGACGTCGACGACCTTGATCGGCAGGTCGGCCCGGCGATACACCCATTGCGTCGGGTAATTCTTGCCGGGACCGCTGCGCATCCGTGCCTCGCCCGCCGCGATCGACGCATAATAAGGCGGCTTGCGGCGCTGCGCCTCCGCCGATCCGGTCGCCAGCACCACCAGCATCGGCGCGACCGCGATCGATCGCCTTGCGAAGCGCATGTTATCGTCCCCTTTTATCCGAACCCCGCCTCTATCGGCAACCGCACCGTGCCCGCAAGCCGTTGACGCAGGTTCGCCCAGTCGCCAATCCGGTACCCATGACCGTATCCGCTCCCCCGCCCCGCCATCCGCGAGTCCAGGTGACGCGGCGTCTGCCGGCGGCGACCGAGGGGCGGATGGCGACGCTGTTCGACACGGTGTTCAGCCCCGACGACCATGCCTTTACCCGCGACGAACTGGCCGCCGCGATGGCCGATTGCGACGTGCTGGTTCCCGCCGTCACCGACGTGATCGACGCCGCGCTGATCGACGCCGCGCCCGATCGCCTGCGCCTGATCGCCAATTACGGCGCGGGCGTGAACCATATCGACCTGAAGGCCGCCCGCGCGCGCCGGATCATCGTCACCAACACGCCGGGCGTCCTGACCGAGGATACCGCCGACATGGTCATGGCGCTGATCCTCGCCGTGCCGCGCCGGCTGGCCGAGGGCGAGAAACTGGTCCGGTCGGGCGAGTGGAAGGGGTGGAGCCCCGGCGGGATGCTCGGCCACCGTATCGGCGGCAAGGCGCTGGGCATCATCGGCATGGGCCGCATCGGTCAGGCGGTCGCACGGCGCGCGCGCGCCTTCGGCCTGTCGATCCATTACCACAACCGCCACCGCCTGCCCGAGGTGGCCGAGGCCGAACTGGGCGCGATCTGGCACGCCGATCTCGACGAGATGCTGGGCGTGATCGACCTGCTGACGATCCACACCCCGCGCAACGCCGACAGCGAAAACCTGCTCGACGCCCGCCGCATCGCCCGCCTGCGCCGCCACGCCTATCTCATCAACGCCTCGCGCGGCGGCATCGTCGACGAAGAGGCGCTGATCGACGCGCTGGAGGGCGGACGCCTCGCCGGTGCCGGGCTGGACGTATGGGCGCACGAACCGGCGATCGACCCGCGCCTGCTGGCGCTGCCCAATGTGGTGATGACCCCGCATATGGGCTCGGCGACGCTGGAGGGCCGCGTGGCGATGGGGGAAAAGGTGATTACCAATATCCGCGTCTGGGCCGACGGGCATCGGCCGCCGGATCAGGTGTTGGAGGGGTTGCGGTAGGGCGAATGGTCGAAAGGCGGCTTTCGCCCAGTAGCGACCCTCGTCAGCCAGAGATTGGTGAACCCTTTTCGCAAGCTGTCAGGGCCTTTCGCGCAATCTGGTCGAGCCACTCGTCATCTGACGGCTCAGTCCAAGGTCGTAGGACATCGACTAAGGCGGGATCGGCAACCATTTCGGCGGCCTCGAAAAGGGGCATACCGACCCATTCGCCTGACAACGCTTTTAGTACGAGCGGCAGCGCCAGCCTTCGGTCGCGCTGTGCAATACCGACCAGCGCTTCTGCTCGAACGACATCGTTTTCATCGTTGGCGGCCGATAGCAACGCCTCGCGTATTTCAGGCGTATCTGCTTCCGCTGATGCGAGCAGCATCGTCGCCCAATCACGGTTAGAGACATCAGCGTCCCGCGTCATCGCGATAAGCTTTTGCATGTTCGCATCAGCAAAGGCCGAGCCGGAGAGCGGCACTTCGTCGGCGGCAACTGCTTTCAAAAAGTCGGAGGCAGGTTCGTAAAGCTCGGTCATTGAACTCGCGTATCACCAACAAGGACCGACAGCTAACCACCAGAGTGGACCACTCGACACTTTCCTACACAGCCCCTGACTGCCAACATCGCCGCCGGTCCCTGCCAAACCCGCGCTCTTTGACACCGCCGCTCCCCGCAACACGCAAACGCTGTGCAAGTGTGACCTTTGTGACCTTTGGCGGAAATTCCCGACCCAATCGACCTGGAAGGGACCCGGCTGAAGACAGCACGGCCGATCGAAATTTACGTCACCCCGGACTCGATCCGGGGTCCCGCTTCTTCTTCTCCTCCGACGCAGAAAGCGGGACCCCGGATCAAGTCCGGGGTGACAACGAACGGTACGACATCGCAAACCGGCGACCGCCCCTACCCTTCCAGCCCCGCCAGCCACTCGCCGATCATCGCCTGCCCCGCCCGCACCGCCGCCGGACCCAGCGTCCGATATTCCTCGGTCAGGCTGCCGCGATGGTTCGGGCAATCGAGATAATCGAGCCACGCCTCGAACCGCGCATCCTCGCCCATCTCGGCATGGAATTGCAGCGCCAGCAGGTTGCGCCCCCGCCGGAACCCCTGCCGATAGCGCGGCGTCGTCGCCAGCAACTCGGTCCCGTCGGGCAGGTCGAACGTGTCGCCATGCCAGTGCAACACCGGCACGCCCGCGACATGGCGCAGCGGACTTGTGAGGTCCGGCGTCAGGTCGACCGGCGCGAAGCCGATCTCGCACCCGCTGCCCTTGTACACGTCGGACCCCATTGCCGCCGCCATCATCTGCGCGCCTAGACAGATGCCCAGCGTCGGCCGATCCGCTGCCAGCCGCCGCGACAGCGCCGCGATCTCGCCCGGAATCCAGGGATGCTCGGCGACGTCATAGACGCCCATCGGCCCGCCCATGACGATCAACAGGTCGGGCGTGGTCAGGTCGGCGGTCGCGAAGGCCGGATCGGTCACGTCGATCCGGTCGATCGCATATCTCGCCGCCTCTACCGGTGCACGGTATCCGGCACAGCCTTCATAGGGAACGTGGCGAACGATCAGCGCGGATTTCATGGGCCATAGTCTATCGCGCCGCAGGTTAATGGCACCTGTAATGTTTCTTTGTGTTGCAATGGGACGGGTTTGGAACCCCGGCGACGCAAAATCATTACCCGGACGTAGCGTAAACAGGAGTAACCCGATGAAAAAAATCGTGACTATCGCCCTCGCCCTCGCCGCCGGCAGCTCGCTGACCGCCTGTTCGACGCTGCGCGGCGGTGCGATCGGCGCGGCGGGCGGTGCCGGCATCGCGGCGGCGACCGGCGGAAATGTCGAAAAGGGCGCGGCCGTAGGCGGCGTCGGTGGTGCGGTGGTCGGGACCGTCGTCGACGATTGATGCGGAACGACCGGGGCGGCACGACGCCGCTCCGGTCAGCCGTTCAGCAGCGCGATCCGGGCAAGGTCCTTTGCGCGTCCGAACCGCGCGAGCATCGCCACCAGCTCGGCCCGGTCTGGCACCGGTACCACCAATCCTTCGTCCACTTCGACAAAAACCCGCGATCGAGGCCGGACCGGCTCCCACCGGTTCGCATGGCACAGTTCAAAGCCAGCCATGCACTCCACCTCGACGCCAGCCACATCCAGCGCGGCATAGAAGGGCGAACGGAACCGGCCGTTATCGTCCGGCGTGCGGACCCGGACCCCGGGCAATGCGCGGATCAGCGCGACATCCTCGATCCCGATCAGAACATCGATGTCGCCGACCGCGACCGGTCGCCGGGCATGCAGCGCGACCGACGCCCCGGCGATGACCCACCACGGTGCCGTCGCGGCCCGCAACACACCGACCATCATCGCCATCGCGTGGCGATGCGCCACCGACAGCCCGGCCATCAATCGCCGGTGAGGATGCGGTCGACCAGCTGTTTCACGCTCGGCACGAAGCCGTTCGAATAGAAGGGGTCACGCTTGAAATTATACGCGGCATGGCCGGCGAACATCAGGTTCCGGTCGGTCGGCCCGCCATGGGCGATGTCCTGCAACGTCTTCTGGATACAGAAGCTGCGCGGATCGGCCAGTCGCCCGGTCGAATTGGTCTCGCTATCGGCCCAGCTCGAAAAGCTGCACTGCGACAGGCAGCCCATGCAATCCGCCTGATCCTTGCGAATGACGCCCTTCTCCTCGGGCGTCACGAACACCAGCGTATTGTCCGGCGTCTTGAGCGCATCGGTGAAGCCCAGCCCGAACCATTCGCGCGCGCGGAGCAGATCGCCCTGCGTCACCCAGAAATTCCTGCCCTTCACCCCGACGTCGAGCTGGAAGACATGGTCGCCCGCCTCCTGCGTCGAAAAGGCGATCTGCCGCTCCGACCGCGCTTCGAGGCTGCGGAGGAACGGGTTGCGGACCGCCGACGAATAGAAGCCGGTCGGGCTGAACCGGTGCAACAGCACCTCGCCCCGCTCGATCTCCATCAGCTTCGCCTTCCACTCGGGCGGGATCGGGCTTTCCTGCGTCAGCAGCGGGCGGGTGCCGAACTGGAACGCGATCTTGCCCAGCTCGGGATTGTCGATCCACTCGTTCCAGTCGCGCAGATACCACACGCCGCCGGCCATCACGATCGGCACGTCGTCGGAAATGCCGCCCTCGCGCATCGTCGCGCGCAATTCCTTCACGCGGGGATAGGGGTCCTGCGGCTCCAGCGGGTTCTCGGCGTTCGACAGGCCGTTATGCCCGCCGGCCAGCCACGGGTCCTCATACACCACCGCCGCCAGCCACTCCGCCGCCTTCGAATAGGCACGCTTCCAAAGCGCCCGGAACGCACGGCCCGACGACACGATCGGCAGATAGCTGACGCCGTAGGACGCGGTGATCTCGGACAGCTTGTACGGCATGCCCGCGCCGCAGGTGACGCCCGACACCAGCCCGCGCGTCCGCTCCAGCACACCGTGCAGGATGCGCTGCGCCCCGCCCATTTCCCACAGGACGTTGATGTTGATCGCGCCGTTGCCGCCCGCGATCTCCCACGCGCGCCGCACCTGCTGCACCGCACCCTCGATCGCATAGTCGATCAGTTCCTCATGGCGTTCGCGGCGGGTCAGCGCCTTGTACACCTGCGGGATGATCTTGCCCTCGGCATCATAGCTGTCGGCATTGACCGCAGACACGGTGCCGATGCCGCCTGCCGCCGCCCATGCACCGGCCGATGCGTGATTGGTCGCGGCAACGCCCTTGCCCCCTTCGATCAGCGGCCAGACTTCGCGACCGTTATAGACGATGGGCGACAGACCTTTGAACAACATAACCTCCAGCGGGAACTTCGGTGCGGGCGGACGGGCCGACGATCGCATAGGAGCGTCATTAATCGCAGCGGACGCCGAACGCGAGCAAATTGCGTGGATCGCACGGTGCCGCACCCGCTGAACCACGTTACCCGCCGCCGGGCCGGGTCTGGCAAGCTGCTACCCCAACGCCCCCGGCCGCCCGATCGCGCGTTCGTACAGCGCCTTGTAGCTCGCGATCATGGTCGTCTCGTCGAACTCGGCATAGGCCTTGGCGCGGTTGCTCTCGCCGACACACTGGCGGGCGGCGGCATCGACGGCCAGCGACTGCAACCGGTCGCGCAGATGCACTTCTATCCGGTCGTTGCCCAGATACGGCCGGTTCGGTTCGGACACCATCCGCGCGATATCGCCGACCGGGGGCGCGACGATCGGCAGCCCCGCCGCCATCGCCTCCATCACCGAAATCGGCTGCTGCTCGCTTTTCGACGACAGCGCGAAGATGTCGAACAGCCCCATATAGCGCCACGCCTCGGGCAGAAAGCCGGGCAGGTGGACGCGGTCGTCGATCCCCATCGCCTCGGCCGAGTCGAGGATCGCCTGCCGCTCCGGCCCCTCACCGACGATCACCAGCCGTACCTTGACCGAAATCCCGCCGACCGACCGCACCAGCAGCGGCAGGTCCTTCACATCGCGCAGTCCCGCGACGCAGCCGATCACGATCTCACCCGGTTTTCGCCGAAAGCCGGGGATCGCATCGGGTGCAGGCCCGTGCGCGAACCGGGCGACCGGCACGCCGTTGCCGATCAGGTGCAGTCGTCCCTCGGGCTGTTTCCACGCCGTCTGCGCAACCTGCAACAGCCGCTGCGACGGCACGACCAGCGCATCGGCCGCACCCAGCGCGAAGCGTCGATACAGGTTGCGCACCGGGTTCAGCCGGGTCGCCTCGTCCTCGTTGAAGCCGTCCTCGTGATGGATCACCGGCGGCGCGCCCTTGGCGAACACGCGCTTCGCCATCACCCCGTCGATCGCGCCCCAGTTATAGGTCAGCACCAGATCGAAGCGGCGCATGAACTTCGCGATCGCCTCGAACCGCGCGACCGATGGCTTGCCGGTCAGCGGCGGCGGGTTCTGCGCGATCTCATAGCGGATGTGGTTGCCGATCGCCGCCTGCGCCTCGGTCCGCTCGGGTACGCCCGATACGATCGTGTGGACCGCGTTCGATCCCCACGCGTGCATCAGCCGCACCGCCCGCGCCTCCTTGCCGCCATAGGCGAAGGAGGAATGGAGGTGGAGAATGCGGACCGGCGCGGTCACGCCCCCGCCACCCGCGCCAGCAACCGGTCGATCGCCGCCGCTGCCGCCGGTTCGGTCAGCGTCGGGGCATGGCCGACCCGCGCGACCGTCGTCAGGTCGGCGCTATCGATCCGCTCGGCCATCGCCGCACCGACCTGTGCGGGCAGGATATCGGACAATTCGCCGCGAACGATCGACACCGGCTTGCCCGCCAATGCCGCATAGGCGCGCCACATGTCCGGCCCCGCCTCGTTGCCCGGCACGCGGAACGGCTCGGCGATCTTCATGTCATAGTCGAGGAGGATGCGGCCCGCCGAATTCAGCCGGTGTACCCGCTTGGCCATGTGCAGCCAGTCCTGCACCTCATACCCCGGATAGACGTCGCCGTTATTCTCCGCGACCGCGCGCGCCGCGTGCATCCACGTCGGATGGCTGACCTGCCGGCCGACATAGCCGCGGATGCGCCCCAGCCCGACCGGATCGAGTTCCGGCCCGACATCGTTCAGCAGCGCCGCCGCGATCCGGTCCCGATCGGTCGCGGCCAGCAGCATCGTCAGGATACCGCCCAGCGAGGTGCCGAACGCGACGACCTGCGGCAATTCCAGCTGGTTCAGCAGCGCCTCGACATCCTGCAGATAGACGAGCGGCACATAGGTCATCGGATCGCGGGCATAGCCGCTCTCGCCGCGCCCGCGCATCTCGGGCACGATCAACCGCCATTCGCCCGCCAGCCGGTCGGCGACATCCTCCCAGTCGCGCGCATTGCGGGTCAGCCCGTGCAGGCACAGGATCGCCGGTCGATCGGCCGGTCCGCCATAGTCGCGATAATGCAGCCGGAGGCCGTCGTTCGACCACCAATAGCCATCGGTGAAGCGTTGCTTGTCGGATAGCGCCATCGCCCCCCATATCGCCGCATGGCCGAAAACCCGCAACCCGCTCGCTATCGCCCCCGCACCGATATTATGGGTCTCGGCGATCCGTTCTACGACGCCGTGGCCCCGGCCTCGTTCCCGACGCACATCCTGCGCTTTCGCAACGACGACGCGGCGGCGCAGATCGGGATCGGGTCGGGCGACGGCACCGCCGACACCCTGCCCCTGACCGACGAAGCATGGCTCGACCATTTCGGCCGCTTCACCCCCCTGCCCGGCAGCATCCCGCAACCGCTGGCGCTGCGCTATCACGGCCACCAGTTTCAGTCGTACAACCCCGATATCGGCGACGGACGCGGCTTCCTGTTCGCGCAGGCGACCGACCACCGCGACCGTCTGCTCGACCTCGGTACCAAGGGGTCGGGCCAGACGCCGTATAGCCGGTTCGGCGACGGGCGTCTGACGCTGAAAGGGGGCGTGCGCGAAGTGCTGGCGACCGAGATGCTGGGGGCGCTCAACGTCCCCACCTCGCGCAGCTTCTCGCTGATCGAGACCGGCGAGGAGCTGGTCCGCGGCGACGAACCGTCGCCGACCCGTTCGGCGGTGCTGGTGCGGCTGAACCACAGCCATGTCCGCATCGGCACGTTCCAGCGGCTGGCGTACGAACGCGACGCCGAGGCGATGCATCGGCTGGTCGACTATGTCCTGACCCGCCTGCATCGTCGCACACCGGGCGGCACGCCGGCGATCGACCTGTTCGACGAAGTCGTCGGTCGGGTCGCCACACTCGCCGCGCGGTTCATGGCGGCCGGGTTCGTGCACGGCGTGCTCAACACCGACAACATCAACGTCACCGGTGAGAGCTTCGACTATGGTCCGTGGCGGTTCGCCCCGACCTGGGACGCGGGCTTCACCGCCGCTTATTTCGACCATCACGGCCTCTACGCCTTTGGCCGTCAGCCCGACGCGATGCACTGGAACGTCATGCAACTGGCGGTGGCGCTGCGCACGGTGGTCGACGCACCGCCGCTGATCGAGGTGCTGGAAACCTTCCCCGAACGTCATACGACGGCGGCAGCCGAAGCGCTGCTGTGGCGGCTGGGCGTCCGGCCCCGTGATCCCGCCAGCGACCGCGCGCTCGCCGATGCGGTAAAGGCGGCGCTCGCCACCTCGCACATGCCGATCGACGATTTCTTTTTCGAAGCGTTCGGCAGCTGGCTTCCCGAAGGCGACGACTGGACCACGTTCGAGGAAGTCCGCGCGCGGCTGTCGGAGTATCGTCCGCGCCGCGACCGCAGCCATTCCTATTGGTCCGACGGCACGCCGTGTTCGATGCTGATCGGCGAGGTCGAGGCGATCTGGGCCGCCATCGCCGAACGCGACGACTGGACACCGTTCCACGAAAAGGTCGTCGCGATCCGCCGCATGGGACAGGCGCTTGCCTGAACCGGGCCTATCGTAGCACATAACTGGCATCGTCGCGCGATCTGGTCCAAGGATGCGCAGCAAACAGGAGCCGGATACAACCACGCATGGCCGAACTCGTCTCGACCGAACCCGCAACCGGCGCGACCCTGTGGCGCGCTCCGATCGGCGATGCCGATACCGAAGTCGCCGCCGCCCGTGCCGGCTGGGCCGGCTGGGCCTCGCGCTCGCTCGCCTACCGGATCGAAGCGATGCGACGCTTCGCCAACGTCGTGCGCAGCCGGTCGGAGGCGTTCGCCGATGTGATCGCCCGCGAAACCGGCAAGCCGCTCTGGGAAGCGCGGACCGAGGTCGAAACGGTCATCGCAAAGGTCGAAATCTCGATCACCGCATACGGCGAACGCACCAGCCAGCGCCGGCTGGAGGCGCAGTCGAATTCGCGCATGGCGCTTCGCCACAAACCGCATGGCGTGCTGGCGGTGCTGGGGCCGTATAATTTCCCGGCGCATCTGCCCAATGGCCACATCATCCCGGCGCTGATCGCCGGCAATGCGGTCGTGTTCAAACCGTCCGAGAAGACCCCGGCGAGCGGCGCGTTCCTCGTCGACTGCTACCGTGCGGGCGGCGTGCCCGAGGATTGCGTCCGGCTGCTGATCGGCGGTCCCGAACAGGGGCGCGCGCTTGCGGACCATCCCGATATCGACGGGCTGCTCTTCACCGGATCGGCCCGCACCGGCATCGCGCTCAACCGCCAGTTCGCCGAAACACCCGACAAGATCCTCGCGCTCGAAATGGGCGGCAACAACCCCATCATCGTCTGGAGCACGCCCGACCTGTATGCCGCCGCCGTGCTGGTCGTGCAGTCGGCGTTCACCTCCGCCGGGCAACGCTGCACCGCCGCGCGTCGCCTGATCGTCGAACGGCGGCTGGCCGAACCGCTGCTGGCCGAGATCAACCGGCTGTGCGAACGCCTGATCATCGGCGAACCCCATGCCGATCCCGCACCGTTCATGGGGCCGGTGATCGATAACGAAGCCGCCGATCAGTTGACGGAAAGCTTCCTGTCGCTGACCTCGCGCGGCGGGCGTCCGCTCCGCTTCCTGCAGCGGCTGGTCGACGGGCGTCCGTTCCTGACCCCCGGCATCATCGACATGTCGGATACCGCCGAACGCAGCGACGTCGAACTGTTCGGGCCGTTGTTGCAGGTGTTCCGCGTCGACAGCTTCGAAGCCGCCATCGCCGAGGCGAACAATACCCGCTACGGCCTGTCGGCGTCGCTGATATCGTCCGATCCGCAGCTGTATGACGGCTTCTGGGCCAATATCCGCGCCGGCATCGTCAACTGGAACCGCCCGACCAACGGCGCGTCCTCCGCCGCGCCGTTCGGCGGGATCGGCTGGTCGGGCAATCACCGCCCCTCCGCCTATTACGCCGCCGACTATTGCGCCTATCCGGTCGTATCGACCGAAGCCGAGCAGGCGCGCGCGTCGATCGGTATCGGGCTGCGCAACCAATAGGCCGCTAAACAATCCCTTCCCGCCTCCCAAGCAAGCGTCGGTTGCTTGGGGGCGGCGTCACCCGCATCTACGCTATCATGGCAACGCTACTCGATCCGAACGCGCGCGGGCGCGTCATTCTCGTCGGGGCGGGTCCGGGCGATCCCGGCCTGCTGACCGTCCGCGCGGTGGAGGCGCTCAAGACCGCCGACGTCGTCGTCCATGACGGGCTGATCGATCCGCGCGTGCTCGATCTGGCTCCGGCGACCGCACAGCGCATCTCGGTCGCCAAGCAGCGCGCCCGCCACACCCTGCCGCAGGAATCGATCAACGCGCTGATCGTCGCCCACGTGAAGACGGGCGCGATCGTGATCCGGTTGAAGGGCGGCGACCCGTTCATCTTCGGCCGCGGCGGCGAGGAGGTGGACGCGGTGCGCGCCGCCGGCCTGCCGGTAGAGGTCATTCCCGGCGTCTCGGCGGCGCTCGGCTGTGCGGCCGGCGCGATGCTGCCGCTGACCCATCGCGACTGGTCGTCGGCGGTCAGCTTCGTCGCCGGCCAGTGCAAGGGCCTGTCCGATCAGGACTGGTCGGGCCTTGCCGGACAGGGCCGCACGCTGGTGATCTACATGGGCGTCGCGACTGCGGAGGCCATTGCCGACAAGCTGATGGCCGATGGCGTCGCCCCCGACATGCCGGTCGCGGTGCTGGAACGCGGCACCTATGCCGACGCCCGTGCGCTGCGCACCCTTCTCGCCGATCTCGGCCCGATGGTCGCACGTGAGGATGTGAAGAGCCCGGCGGTGATCGTCGTAGGGGAAGTCGTGCAACTGGCCGATGCCGAGGACAAGCTCGGCAACTGGGCTAAGGCTGCGGAGGCACTGGCATGAAGCTGCTGACCGGAAACGATCTCGCCAGCGGCGACGTGACGTGGTGGACCGGCCGCGACTGGTCCCGCCATGTCGAGGACGCCGCCGATGTCGGCGAGGACGGCGAACGCATCGCCTCGGTCGAGGAAGCGGCGCGGCGGGTCAACGTGCCCTATGTGATCGATGCGGTGGCGACGCCCGAAGGCCCTCGCCCGGCGCATATCAAGGACCGCATCCGGGCGCTGGGTCCGACGGTGCGAACCGACCTGACGCTCAAGCCCGCCGATCCGCAAGCCGGAGCGTGGGTCATATAAATCCTCCCCGGCACGGGGAGGGGGACCATGCACAGCATGGTGGAGGGGGTTGGCCTGCTCCACGACGGTTGCGTTGCGCGGCACTCCCCCTCCACCAGCCTGCGGCCGGTCCCCCTCCCCGCCAAGCGGGGAGGATTTAGGAAGAAGCGATGTACCAGTACGATACCTATGACCAGTCGATCGTCGATGCCCGGGTCGCGGAATTCCGCGATCAGGTCGAACGCCGCCTGTCGGGCCATCTGACCGAGGACCAGTTCAAGCCGCTGCGGCTGATGAACGGCCTCTATCTCCAGCTTCACGCCTATATGCTGCGCGTCGCCATCCCGTACGGCACGCTGTCGTCGGCGCAGATGCGGGTGCTGGCCGATATCGCGCGTACCTATGATCGCGGCTATGGCCATTTCACGACGCGGCAGAACCTTCAGTTCAACTGGATCAAGCTGGCCGATACGCCCGACATTCTGGAAAAGCTGGCGAAGTTCGAGATGCACGCCATCCAGACCAGCGGCAACTGCATTCGCAACATCAGTTCCGACCAGTTTGCCGGTGCCGCCGCCGACGAGACGACCGACCCGCGTCCATGGGCGGAATTGCTGCGCCAGTGGAGCACCTTCCACCCCGAATTCAGCTACCTGCCGCGCAAGTTCAAGATCGCGGTGATCGCGGCAGACGAAGACCGCGCGGCGATGCGGCTGCACGACATCGGCCTGCGCATCGTCGAACGCGACGGCGTGGCCGGTGCGCAGGTCTATGTCGGCGGTGGCATGGGCCGCACCCCGATGATCGCGCCGTTGGTCAACGACTTCGTGCCGTTGTCGGACCTGATGAGCTATCTGGAAGCCGCCTTGCGCGTCTACAATCGCTACGGCCGCCGCGACAATATGTACAAGGCGCGGATCAAGATCCTGATCCACGAGATCGGCGTCGACAAATACCGTGCCGAGGTCGCCGACGAATTCGCGCATATCAAGACGCTGGGCATCGACCCTCCGCAGGCCGAATTCGACCGCATCGCCGCTTTCTTCGCCGATCCGGCCTATGCCGACACGTCCGGCGACGCGCCGGTCGATCGCAGCGACGCCGGCTTCGCGGCATGGCTCGACCAGAATACCCATGCGCACAAGCGTGCCGGCTACACGATCGTCACGATCAGCCTGAAGCCGGCCGGCGGCATCCCCGGTGACGCATCGGCCGATCAGATCGACGCGATGGCCGATCTGGCCGAGGCGCATAGCTTTGCCGAACTGCGTGTCACCCATGCGCAGAACATCGTCCTGCCGCACGTCCGTTCGGTCGATCTGCGCACGGTCTATGACCGGCTGGTCGCGATCGGGCTGGCCGAGGCCAATCTCGACCTGATCACCGACATCATCGCCTGCCCCGGCCTCGATTATTGCAGCCTCGCCAATGCACGGTCGATCCCGCTCGCGCAGAAGATCGCCGACCGCTTCGCCGATCCGGTGCGCCAGCGCGATCTGGGCGAATTGAAGCTGAAGATCAGCGGCTGCATCAACGCCTGCGGCCATCATCACGCCGGGCATATCGGCATCCTCGGCGTCGACCGGAAGGGTACCGAGAATTTCCAGCTGTTGCTCGGGGGATCGGGTGCGGAGGACGTGTCGCTCGCCAAGATCACCGGCCCCGGCTTCTCGGAGGACGGCGTGGTCGACGCGATCGAGCGGGTGACCGACCGCTATCTCGCCGAACGTGCGACCGGCGAGCGTTTCGTCGACACCTATCGCCGGATCGGCATGGAACCGTTCAAGGAGGCCATTTATGGTTGAGCCACTGCGCCTGCGCAACGACGCTGCGCATGACGAACCCGCCGTCACCCTCGACGCGTTTCTGGGTCAGTCGAACGCTACCGCTGTGCGGATCGAGGCGGGCGACGATGCGCGCCTGCTCCTTCCGCATCTCGACCGGCTGGCGCTGATCGAGATCAGCTTTCCGAAGTTTCGCGATGGGCGCGGCTATTCCGCCGGACGTATCCTGCGCGAGGCCGGCTATACCGGCGAATTGCGGGCCGAGGGCGATGTGCTCGTCGACCAAATTCCGCTGATGCGCCGCTGCGGCTTCGACAGTTTCGCCCCCGCCGCACCGGTCGATGCCGCCGCACTGGCGCGCGCGCTCGAACGCTATGACCATGTCTATCAATCGGCGGCCGACGCGCAGGTGCCGGTGTGGAAATTACGTCATGGCTGATGCCGACCCCGATATTCGCGTCCGCGACCGGCTGGACATCGCCCCGCGCTTCACCACCGCCGATGCGCAGGCGCTGAACGACCGCTTTCAGGGCGTATCGACGCACGACATGCTGACCGTGGCGTTGCGCGAACGCCTGCTCGGCAATGTCGCGGCAGTGTCTTCGTTCGGGGCGGAGTCGGCGGTGTTGCTGCACCTGATCGCATCGGTCGACCGGTCGGTGCCGGTACTGTTCCTCGAAACCGGCAAGCATTTCCCCGAAACGCTCGCGTATCGCGACCTGCTGGTCGACCGGCTGGGCCTGACCGATTTCCGCAACCTGCGCCCCGATCCGACGCTGCTGGCGGCAAAGGACGCGACCGGGTTGCGCTGGTCCTACGACCCCGATGGCTGCTGCGACCTTCGCAAGGTCGAACCGCTTGCGCGCGGTCTGGCCGGGTTCGACGCCAGCTTCACCGGTCGGAAAGCGTTCCAGTCGACGACCCGCACTGCACTGCCGCGCTTCGAAATCGACACATCGGACACGGTCGGCCGGCTGAAGATCAATCCGCTCATCACCTGGACGCCGGCCGATATCGACGCGTACTTCGCCGAACACGACCTGCCACGCCACCCGCTGGTCGAACAAGGTTTTCCGTCGATCGGCTGCCAGCCCTGCACCAACCGCGTAAAGCCGGGCGAAGACCCGCGCTCGGGCCGCTGGGCCGGTTGGGAAAAGGTCGAATGCGGCATCCACACGCCGCTGCCCGACGGGGATCCGAACCTCCCGAGCTTCTGACCCACGCTTGCCCCGCCCCGGTTTCCGGCGCAGAGCGGCGCGATGCAGCAATCGGTAGTCGCCTATTTCACCAACGGCCGGATCATCGTCGCACCGGTCTCCCGCACCATGTCGGGCGATACCATCGCGACCGATCCCAAATGGTTCGGCAAATCGGCAAAAAAGTCCGTCGTCGCACAGTCGATAGGCGATGCCCTGTCGGGATCGCACAGCGGCGTAGCCGATCCGACGCCCGAACAATGGAAACGCCAGTTCATCCCCTTTCAGGACGCGGCGGCGGTCAAGAACTTCAAGACGTTCATGCGCGAGGCTCGGCGCGTCGATATCGACCGGACCGGTAACACGGTCGTGCTTACGCCCTCCGACAATCTCGGCGCGAACAACGGTTTCGAACCGCGGCCGGACGATGCAAAAACGGTCACCACCGGCCATGACGAGGCGGTGGCCGCCGCACTGCTGGTCCTGCTCGGGTTACGGCCGGATCCGGCATCCACTTCCACCGAAGCCTGACCCAAACGTCGCCCCGGCACAGGCTGGGGTCTGTTGCGGCTCCTGCCACGTTCTGTCTGTAAGAGACTCCAGCCTGCGCCGGGTGACGTCGACAGCGGGAAAGCGATCCGCCGCAAACGTCACCCCGGCGCAGGCCGGGGTCTCTAGGTTACGCTGCCCTTACGCCCAGGGCTTGGTCCGCACCGCATGGTCGGCCGCACGGGCAGTCAGCGCCATGAAGGTCAGCGACGGGTTGACGCACGATACCGACGCCATCTGCGCGCCATCGGTGACGTAGAGGTTCGACGCGTCATGCGCCTGGCTCCAGCCGTTCAGCACCGACTTGCGCGGATCGGCACCCATGCGGGCACCGCCCATCTCGTGGATCGCGTCGCCGGGGACATGCTCGCCTTCGTAACTGCGGACATTGGTCAGGCCCGCCGCCTTCAGCATCTTCTCGCCCTCGATGCGCGAATCGGCCATCATCTTCAGCTCGTTCTCGCGGAACTTCACGTCGAATTTCATCAACGGTACGCCGAACCGGTCGACCTTGTTCGTATGCAGCGAAACCCGATTGTCGGCATAGGGCAGGCATTCGCCGAACGCGCCCATGCCGAACTTCCACGGGCCATATTGCCGCATCCCATGCTTCATGTCCTTGCCGAAACCGACCGGAGCCATCGGTTCGCGCCGGGCGCTGCCCTGATAGCCATAGCCCCGCCGGAAGCCGACGCCTTCCTGGCCCTTCAGGTTGCGGAAGCGCGGGACATAGACTCCGCCCGGCCGCCGGCCATATTCGATCATGTCGGTCATGCCGGGGACATCGCCTTCGACCCCGACGCGGAAGATATGGTCCATGACATAGCGGCCCAGCGTACCGCTGGCGTCGAAATGACTGCGCCCGCCGCCGCCCATCCGCGAATTCATCAGGATCTGGGTGGATGCCATGGCCGACGCACACAGGAAGACGAGGTTCGCCTGCACCGTTTCCGCCTGCCCCGTCTTGGCATCGATGAAGCGGACGCCGGTCACCTTCTTGCGGGCGGCATCATATTCGAGGTTGGTGACGACCGCATCCGACCGCAGCGTCAGCCGCCCCGTCGCCCGTGCCGCCGGCAGCGTCACCGCCTGCGTCGAGAAATAGGCACCGAACGAACAGCCATTGCCGCACTGGTTGCGGAACTGGCACTTGCTGCGGTTCTGGTCCGGCTTGTCCTCGGTCATGTTGGACAGGCGGGTATTGATCAGCTTGCGGCCCGGAAACTTGGTTTCCAGCTCCTGCTTCAACCACTTTTCCGCGACGTTCATCGGCATCGGCGGCTGGAATTCGCTGTCGGGCAGGTACGGCAGATTTTCACGCGATCCCGATACGCCGATATATTTTTCGACATAGCTGTACCACGGCGCGACGTCGTCATAGCCGATCGGCCACGCACCATCGACGCCTTCGCGCTTGTTCGCCTCGAAATCGTCGGCGCTCCACCGGAACGTCCAGCGTCCCCAGATCAGCGATTTGCCGCCCACGGCACCGGGGCGAATCCAGTAGAATTTCTCGCCTTCGTCGAACGCATAGGGGTTCAACCGGTCGTCATTGTAGAAGGACCGGTTGCTCGGCGAGACATAGCCATGTTTGGCGATGAAATAGTCGCTGTCCATCAGCGGCTTGGGCATTTGATTGCGCGCCGGCACCTCATAGGCCGGCTTGCCGTCATACGGATAGCCATCGATATGCTCGACCATGCGGCCACGGTCGAGCATCAGGACGCGCAGGCCCTTTTCGGTCAATTCCTTGGCGGCGAACCCGCCGCTGACGCCCGATCCGATGACGATCGCGTCGAACCTGTTGGTGACTGCCATGTTTCCCCTCCCAGGGTATTTGTTTAGTAACGCAGCGCCTTGAGCGTCCGGAAACTGGTGGTGACGTCGGGCAGATAGGGCGCGGGTGCCTGATCATTCTCGACATAGAAGTGACGGACGCCGGCACTGCCGCGACGGCGGAACAGCGCGGCGAAATCAGTCTTGCCGGCACCGACCGCGGTCATGCTGCCATCGGCCCGCGCGTCCTTGACGTGGTACGCATAGAGCCGCGGCCCGAGCCGGTCGATCCATGCGCCGACATCCTCGCCGGCATGGCCGACCCAGTAGAGGTCGAGCTCGATCTTCACCAGCGCCGGATCGGTCGCCTTCAGCAATCGCTCGTACAGGCTGACCCCGCCCGGCTTCACCGTGAATTCGAAGTCGTGGTTATGATAGGCGAAGCCCAGCCCGGCCTTGCGCAGGTCGGTTGCGAAGCGGTTGAAGTTCGGCATCGCCGCATTCCAGCCGGCTTCGTTGCGATGCTGGTCGACCATGTACGGCAGAACGACCGTATCGGCCCCAAGCGTCTTGGCCATTTCGACCTGCTTGTCGAACGCGCCGAGCAACGCTTCGTACGGCACGTGGATCGACGGTGCCTTGAGGCCCAGCCGGTCCATCGTCCGCCGCAGCAGCTTGTGGTCCATGGCGTCATAGCCGCCACCGCCATATTCGACTTCCTTATAGCCGATACGGGCGAGGTCGCCGAGCGTCTTGACCGGGTCCTTCTGGAACAGGTCGCGCACCGTATAGAGCTGAAGCCCGACGGCCTTGATCTGGGCCGCCTGCGCGATGCCGGTGACGCCGAGTGCGGCGATGCCGCCTGCCCCGGCCAAGACGTGCCTGCGATTGACGATCATGCGCTGTACACCTTGTTGACCTGCGAATAGGGAAAGGCACCGTTATATTCGCCCGGTACCGGCAGATATTCGCGCTCCTGCGTCATGCCGATTTCCGACGTATAATAGCCGGCGATGACCAGCTGGCGGAATGCTTCGAAGAAGGTCTTGCCGCCCGGAATCTGGTCGTTCATCGCCAGCGTCAGCAAAGCGTCCTGCTGCGCCGGCGTCGCCTTGGCACCCGTGACCTTATAGTCCGCCATGCTGCGCTTCTCGATCGCATCCAGCCCGGCGACGATCGGCACCCGCTCAGCCGGATAGGACCAGTCGGCGAGTAGCTTCTCGATATAGGCTGGCACGCCCGCGGCGATCGCGCCCGGCGTATCGGTGGTCGGGATGACGCGTTCGCTCAAGCCCGTCATCAGCGCGCGTTGCGGCGCGGTGAACACGGCGGCGCTCGGCGGACCATCGCTGATCGTCGGCACGCCGACCGGTCCTTGCGCTCCGACAGCGCGCGCGAGCGGCGCGTACAGCGCGGTGCCGAACATCGCCGCGACACCGGCCAGAGCCGTCCTGCGATCGATCATTTGCTGTTCTCCTTCAGATCCTGCGCGATCGCGCTCTCGGGCAGCGGTCGTACCCAGATGTTGCGGAACGACACCGGCGAGTCATGATCCTGCAACTGGATCGGCGCGGCATCGCCATGCGCCTCGTATTTGGCGATCTGCCGCCAGATCGTCGTGCCCAGCATCGCCTGATGATTTTGCACCACCACCCCGTTCAGGATCGCGGTGACATAGGCCGGTCGCACCAGCGACCCGTCGGCGGCAAAGCGCGGCCGTTCGAACACGACGTCATAGGTCTGCCATTCGCCGGGTTTGCGCGACGCATTTACCAGCGGTGGCTTGAAGCCATAGACCGCGCCGACCGTGCCATCGGCATAGGTCGGGTTCTGATAGCCATCTAGGATCTGCACCTCGTAGCGCTGCATGAACCAGATGCCGCTATTGCCGCGATCCTGCGACGTCTTGGTCGGCGGATTGGGGCTGCGGAATTCGAGGTGAAGCTGCACGTCGCCGAAGCTCTGCTTCGACACCAGATCGCCGCCACCTTTGCCACCCGGCCCTCGCGCCGGTACGGTCATCACACCGTCCTTGACCGGCCATGGCGTACCCTTTGGCAACCACGCGTCGGTCGAGCGCCCGTCGAACAGCACGATCGCATCGGACGGCGCACCGCCCGGCTGTGCCGCGGGCGTCACGACCGTCGGCGTCGGCCGGTCGGCATCGTGAACCTTCCACTGTCCGCCCGGCAGTATCGGCGTATCCCTGAAACCCGGCTTGTCCTGCGCACCGGCGGAGCCCGCCAGCGCCATCAGCACCGATCCGAGCACCGTTATCGTACGGAGCCTCATCATCCCCTCCCCTTCATGCCTGGTCGATCCGGCGATAGGCTGCGACCAGCGCATCCTCCCCCGGCCGACCCTTGATCGAATTGCCATGTTCCATGCCGATCACGCCGGCATAGCGCTTGTTCCGCAGCCATTTGACGACGGTGGCATAGTTGATTTCGCCGGTCCCCGGCTCGTTGCGGCCGGGATTGTCGCCGAACTGGATATAGCCGATCTCGTCCCAGCACGTGTCGAGCGTCGGGATCAAATTCCCTGACTGAATCTGTTCGTGATACAGATCGGCAAGAATCTTGACCCCCGGACTGTTCGCACCGCGCGCGACGGCATAGCCCTGCGCGACGGTCTGCATATAGACGCCGGGATGGTTGGTCCGCGTGTTCAGCGGTTCCATGACCATGGCGATGTCATGCGGCGCGACGATATCGCCCGCGCGGCGCATCACGTCGATGACCCGTGCGGTCTGGATGTCCTGCGGCACCTTCGGGTCCATGAACCCGGTCACCACCGTCATCCGCGTCGCCGACAGCCGCTTGGCGACCTCGATCGACGCGCGGATGTCGTTCAGGAACGCTTCGCGCTCGGCACCGTCGTTCGCGCCCAGCAGCGGCCGCGATTGCGCCCATTTCGGCATGCTGGCGACGAACACGCCCATCGTCATGCCGCGCTGTTGCAGCGCCTTCGCCATCGCCGTCTGTTCGGCGATACTGCGCCCGGCCGCCTCATTGTCTTCCCACGCCATGAAGCCCTGATCGGCGGCATAGGCGATCTGTTCGATCCGGTCGCCACGACTGGCGAAGCTGCCTTCGTGCGGCGCGAATTTCAGCGAGAAGCGCGCAGCGTTGCTGCCGCCGCCTTCGCGCCGTTGCGACGCACCCACCCCAGCGGCCAGCGTCGCGGCGGCGGCCCCTGCGATGACCGTGCGCCGCGACACGCCGCTCACTTGGCCGACGTCAGATAGGCGATGATGGCGGCACGCTTCGCCGGATCGGGCGTCGCGATCGGCATCCGCGTGCCCGGCACCTTCTTGGCCGGTGCCGTCAGATACACGTCGAGCGTCTTGGCGTCCCAGCGCAGCTTCGACGCCTTCATCGCCGGCGAATAGTTGAAGCCCGGCACCGACGCCGCCGGCCGTCCGACGACGCCGAACAGATTGGGGCCGATACCGTTGCGGCCACCCTTGTTGACCGTGTGGCACGCCTTGCAGGCGTTGAACGCGGGCGGTGCCGCGGTCTGGGCGGTGGTTGGCGTCGCCGTGGCGAGCAGCGCGGTCGCACCGGCCGCACCCACGATTGCCATACCCGTCAGCAGTTTCATCTTTACTCTCCCGCTTCCACTGAGTTCCATTTTCGGTCGGAGTTCGCGTTCGCGATCACCGCCTCGATAAAATTCATCGTCCGCAGACCATCGGTCAGGCCGGGGACGAAGCGTTCGTCCTGCCCGCGAATCGCCGCCGCAAACCCTTGATACAGATTGGCAAAGGCTTCGATATAGCCCTCGGGATGGCCCGACGGCGTACGCAGCAATGCCTGGGTCGATCCGGCCAGTCCCGGCCCGCCCGCCCGCACCACTTCGGCCGGCCGGTCAAGCCAGCGCAGCGTCAGCGTGTTCGGCTCCATCTGCGCCCATTCGAGAGTGCCAAGCTCTCCCGACACGCGCAGTTTCAGGCCATTCTCCTCGCCCGCCGCGATTTGGCTGGCCTTCAGCGTACCGCGCGCGCCGCCTTCGAAGCGCAGCAGCGCGCTGACATCGTCGTCGAGCCGCCGCCCGGCGACATGCGCGGTCAGGTCGGCCGACACCTCGCTCACCCGCACGCCCGCGACACGCTCGGCAAGGTGAAAGGCATGCGTGCCGATATCGCCCAGACAGCCGCCCAGCCCGGCCTTCGCCGGATCGGTACGCCATTCGGCCTGCTTGTTACCTTCGCCATCGATCGGCAGGCTTAGCCAACCCTGTAGATACTCGACCTGAACGAGCCGGATCTTGCCCAGATCGCCGCGTGCGACGCGCGCCCGCGCCTCCTCGACCAGTGGATAGCCGCTATAGGTGAAGGCCAGCGCGAACTTCGCCCCGCTCTTGCGCGCCGCGGCGGCGATGGCGCGGGCTTCGTCGCTGCTCATCGCCATCGGTTTTTCGCAAAAGACGTTGATGCCCGCTTCCAGTGCGGCGATCGCCATCGGCGCATGCAGGTGGTTCGGCGTGACGATCGCCAGCGCGTCGATCCGCTCGCCCTCCGGCAGCGCGCGTTCGGCCGCGATCAGCGCGTTCAGATCGCCATGGACACGCTGCGGGTCGAGCCCGAGCGACGCACCGCTGCGGGCGTTGCGGTCGGGGTCGCTGCTGAACGCGCCGGCCACCAACTGCCAATCGCCGTCCAGCGCCGCCGCCTTGCGGTGGATCGCGCCGATGAACGCGCCCTCGCCACCGCCGGCCATGCCCAGCTTCAACGCCCTGCCGCTCATTCCGCCGACAATCCCATCAGCTTGCGGATCGCCGCCCGGTCGACGCCGCTCTTGGCGAAATCGTCGAAGGCGTGATCGGTCAGCTTGATCATATGCGCCTCGATGAACGGAGCGCCTTCGCTGGCACCATCGTCGGAGTTCTTGAGCGCGCACTCCCATTCGAGCACCGCCCAGCCATCATAGCCATATTGCGCCATGCGGCTGAACACGCCCGAAAAATCGACCTGTCCGTCGCCCAGCGAGCGGAACCGCCCCGGACGATCGACCCAATCCTGATAACCGCCATAGACGCCCGAGCGCCCGGTGGGATTATATTCGGCATCCTTGACGTGGAAGCACGAAATCCGGCCGTGATAGCGATCGATGAAGTCGAGATAATCGAGCTGTTGCAGCACGTAATGCGACGGATCGAACAGCAATCGGGCGGCATTATGCCCCTTCACCGCCTCGAGGAAGCGTTCCCATGTCGCCCCGTCGTGCAGGTCTTCGCCGGCATGGACCTCGAACGCGCAATGCACGCCATTGTCCTCGAACACGTCGAGGATCGGGGTCCAGCGCCGCGCCAGTTCGGCAAACGCTTCCTCGACCAGCCCGGCGGGCCGCTGCGGCCACGGATAGACATAAGGCCATGCCAGCGCACCGGAGAAGGTCGCATGCGCCTTCAGCCCCAGATTAGCGCTGGCCTTGGCCGCCATCTTGACCTGCTCGACCGCCCAGCCCTGCCGCTCGGCAGGTTTGCCGTGCACTTCGGGCGGCGCGAAGCCGTCGAACAGCGTGTCATAGGCGGGATGGACCGCGACCAGCTGCCCCTGCAAATGGGTCGACAGTTCGGTCACTTCGATACCGTGGTGCGCCAGCTTGCCGCGCAGATCGTCGCAGTAATCCTTGCTCTCCGACGCGGTTTTCAGGTCGATCAGCCGCGTGTCGCACGGGATCTGCACGCCGACATAGCCGAGGCCCGCGGCCCATTCGGCCATGTTCTCCAGCGTGTCGAACGGCGCCTTGTCGCCCATGAACTGCGCCAGGAAGATGCCCGGCCCCTTCATTCCCGTCATGCCAGCGTCTCCTTGCGACGATCGTCGCGGAAGGTGAATTGGAACAGCAGCGCGATCGCCGCGGCGGCGACCGCCGGATAGATCCACATGCCCTGCCAGTCGGCGATGGTCGGCGTGGCCGGCAGCTGCGCATAGATCATCGCGCCGATCTGCGAGCCGAGGAGCATCCCGACGCCATAGGTGAACAGCGTCAGCATGCCCTGCGCCTGCGCATTGACGCCCTTCGGCGTGGCGATGGTGCCGACATAGATCGCCCCGGCGACGAAGAAGAAGTCGTAGCACACGCCATGCAGCGCCACGCCGACATAGATCGCCCACATCCCCGACCCGCCGTCACCGATCGCGAACAGCGCATAGCGCAGCGCCCATGCGGCCATGCCGACCAGCAGCAAAGGCTTCACGCCGAAGCGGCGATAGAGCCATGGCATCGAGAACATGAACACCAGTTCAGACATCTGCCCGATCGCCAGCGTCCCGCTGACATTCTCGATCCCCGCCGCGCCGACATAGGGCGAGGCATAGGCGTAATACATCGCCAGCGGCACCGAGATCAGCGTCGCGCAGAGGATGAAGATCAGGAACGACTTCTGCCGCATCAGCCCGAACGCCTCGACGCAGAAAACCTGCGCCAGCACGCTGCCGCCCTGCGGCTTGTCGGCCTCGACCGCCGGCAGGGTGAAGCTGTAGACGCCGAGCGCGACCGACACGACCGCCGCGACCCAGAAGATCTTCGGGCTGGCGGACAGTCCCGCCCAGCCGATGATGAGGCCGGCGGCGATCCAGCCGATCGTACCGAACGCGCGGACGAACGGGAAATTGTCGGTCCGGTCGCCGAAGCTCTTGAGCGCGATCGTGTTCGCAAGGCCGACGGTCGGCATGTACAGGATCATGTAGCCTAGCAGCAGCCACACGAACGTCCCGCCCTTTTCCGGGGTCAGCAGCGTCGGCAGCAGGTACAGCAGCACGCCGCCGACCAGATGCAGGATCACCATCAACATGCGAGGCGCGACATAGCGCACCGCGACCATGCCGAGCAGCAGCGACCCGACGATCGACGCGATCGGCCCCATCGAAAACGCGTTGCCGATCAGATTGCCGATCCCGACCGTCTGCATCACCAGGCCGAGCGTGACCTGCCACGCCCCCCAGATGAAGAACTGCATGAACATCAACGCGCTTAGCCGCGCGGTCAGACTCCCGTCGACCGATCGATCGGTCACGGGCCCGACACCCTCCGCTATGGCCATCGCCATCCCCTCCGCAGTATTGTCTGCTAATTCGTTTGCAACGCTAGGTAGGTCGACGCGCCCTGTAAAGACGCGATATCATCGACTTCCGCAAACCGGCGATTTACAGGCTGTTACATCCGGCGCGTCGGCGCGCCACGGTTTTGGCAGGCATTTCCATATGACGCGCAGTTTTCAGCCGATCCGTGAATGGCACGACGTCGATCGTCTTCGGTTCGAGACCGAGATCGTGCCGCTGCGCCAGCCGGCGGTCCTTCGCGGGATCGCCGCGTCGTGGCCGGCGGTTCGGGCCGCACGGCAGTCGGACGAGGCGTTGCGCGACTATATCGAGGCGACCGATCTCGGCAAACCGGTCCCCGCCTTTCTGGGGCCGCCGCAGATCAACGGGCGATTCTGGTACACCAACGACCTGCGCGGGCTGAACTATCAGCAGCGGATCGCCCCGATCGGCGAATTGCTGCGCGCGCTGATGAGCGTGCGGGACGAGGAACAGCCGCCGGCCTTCTATGCGGGCGCGGTGCCGATCGCCGAAAACTGCCCCGACTTCGCCCGCGACAATGTGCTGGGCGTTGCCGGTCCGGGCGCGGTCGCGCGGCTGTGGGTCGGCAACCGCGTCACCGTGTCGACCCATTTCGACATGTCGGAAAACGTCGCGGTGGTGGTCGGCGGACGACGCCGCTTCACGCTGTTCCCGCCCGAACAGGTCCGCAACCTGTATGTCGGGCCGTTCGACTTCACCTTTGCCGGGCCGCCGGTCAGCATGGTCGACCTGCGCAATCCCGACCTCGAACGCTATCCGCGCTATGCCGAGGCGCTGGAAACCGCATTGGAAGCCGAACTCGAACCCGGCGACGCGATCTACATCCCCTATATGTGGTGGCATCAGGTCGAGGGGCTGTCGCCGATCAACGTCCTCACCAACTATTGGTGGCCCCTGACCCCGCGCGATTGGCAGGGGTCCCCCTTCCGCACGCTGATGCACGCGGTGATGAGCATCCGCGACCTGCCCGAGCGCGAGCGCGACATATGGCGGACATGGTTCGACCATTATGTCTTTGGTGCGGGCCATGACGCCGTCACCCACATTCCGGCCGCCGGTCGCGGCGCGCTGGGCGAGATGACGCCCGACAGGGCACAGCAGGTGAAGCATTATCTGATCGACGACCTGCGTCGTTAGGACGGACTGCGACAAAACCGGTCGATGAACGCCATATGGTCGGGCATCGCCCGCACCCCGGCATCCATCGCGCCGGCGATATGGGTCATGCGGCGATCGAGTTCGTCCGCCGACAGGATGTCGGCGATCGGGTGATGCCGCTTCGGGTGGATATTCTGCCCGTGCAGCACCGCCAGCCAGCTCGTCGCGCTGAACAGTTCGTTGTCGTGCCGGTACAGCCGCGCATTCTCGCGGAAGATGGCGATGCGTTCCTCGAGCGACGCCGGGATCGCCATGTCGCGGCAGCGCCGCCAGAGTGGGCTGTCGTTGCGGGCCGTCGCCTTGTAATGCAGGATCAGGAAGTCGCGGACCTGTTCATACTCCAACCGCGTGCGCCGATTGTAATAATCGATATCCGGCTGATTGAACGACCGATCGGGGAAGTTGGTCAGCAACCGCGCAATTCCGGTCTGGATCAGATGAATCGACGTCGATTCGAGCGGTTCGAGAAACCCCGCCGCCAGCCCCAGCGCGACGACGTTCCGGTCCCACGCCTTGCGCCGACACCCCGCCGTGAAGCGCAGGAAGTTCGGGTCCGCCAGCGGTGCGCCGTCGAGGCCGTCGTTCAGCATCGCCAGCGCGGTGTCGTCGTCGACATAGTCCGAACAATAGACATGGCCGTTGCCGGTGCGCGACTGGAGCGGGATGCGCCAGCGCCAGCCGACGCTGGTCGCGGTCGCTCGCGTATAGGGCGTCGGATCGCCGACGCGGGCGCAGGGCCGCGCCACCGCCCGATCGCACGGCAGCCATTCGCACCAGTCGTCATAGCCAGCGTTCAATGCGCCTTCGATCAACAACCCGCGAAAGCCCGAGCAGTCGATGAACAGGTCGCCCGCGACGCGGCTGCCATCGTCGAGCAGGACATGATCGACATGGCCGTTCGCACCGTTCAGCGCGACGTCGACGATCCGCCCCTCGGTCCGCACGACGCCCGCCGCTTCGGCCCGTTCGCGCAGATATTTGGCATAGAGCGCGGCATCGAACTGAAACGCGTAGCTGATGCCGGCCAGCGGCGATCCGCGACGCGACGGATCGGGCCGCATGAATTTGCCCGCCCGCGCCGCACCGACGCCGATGCTGAAGCGATCGAGCGGCAATGCACCCCCCGCCTGCGCGTGGCGATACCAGAAATGGTGGAAATGGATGCCCTCCATCTCCTGCCCATAGGTGCCGAAGGGGTGGATATAGCGCTCGCCAATCTGCCCCCAATCGACGAATTCGATGCCCAGCTTGAACGTCGCGCAGGTCCGCCGGACGAAATCATCCTCGTCGATGCCGAGCAGGCGATTGAAATACTGGATGTGCGGGATCGTCGCCTCGCCGACGCCGACCGTGCCGATCGCTTCGGATTCGACGACGCGGATCGCCATGCCGCTGCCGGCCAGCATGTGCGACAGCGCCGCCGCCGCCATCCATCCGGCCGTGCCGCCGCCGACGATCACGATGCTGCGGATGTTCGCCTCGCTCATGCCGCCATCGCCGGTGCCGGGCAGTAGCGGGCGAGGAAGTCGCCATGCGTCGGCATCCGCGCCACCGCCGCCGCCATCGCGTCGCGCATCGACGCGAGGCTGCGTGCGACATCGCGTTCGGGCAGCGTCGCGACGATCGGATCGGAGGACGTCGGCACGATCCCCTGCCCCAGCATCACCGCGACCCAGCTCGGCCGGGTGAACAACTCGTCATTGTAGCGGAACACGCGTCCGGTTTCGCGGAACAGTTCGATCTTGTGAAGCAGCGTATCGGGCAGTCGCATGGTGCGGCAATGGTTCCAGAACGGCGTGTCGTCGCGCGTGGTCGCTGCATAATGCAGGATGATGAAGTCGCGCACCTGTTCGAACTCGGTGCGCATATGGCGGTTATATTCGGTGCGCAGGATGTCCGGAATGTCGCCGCGCGGGAACAGCGAGATGAACCGGCTGATCCCCTCCTGAATCAGATAGATCGACGTCGATTCGAGCGGTTCGAGAAACCCCGCCGCCAGCCCGATCGCGATGCAGTTGCCCGACCAGAAGGTATCGCGACACCCTGCCCTGAACCGGATGCGACGCGGATCGGCAAGTGCCGGCGCATCGAGACCGGCCAGCAGCGTCGCACTCGCCGCTTCCTCGGTCGTGAAGGCGCTGGCAAAGATATGGCCGTTGCCGACCCGCCGCTGCGTCGGGATGCGCCATTGCCAGCCGGCGTCGCGCGCGGTCGCGCGGGTATAGGGGGTCGGCGGCCCGGCATGTTCGCTCGGCACCGCCAGCGCGGTATCGCACGGCAGCCAGTGGCTCCAGTCGACGAACCCGCTGCCCAGCGTCTCGCCCGCGAGCAGCGCCCGGAACCCGGTGCAGTCGAAGAAGAAATCGCCCGCGACCCCGCGTCCGTCGGCAAGGGTCAGGCCGGTGATCGCGCCATCCGCCCCCCGCCCGACCGCACCGACGATCCCCTCGATACGGACGACGCCGCGCTTCTCGGCATAGCGGCGCAGGAAGCGGGCATAGAGCGTCGCGTCGAAATGATAGGCATAGCGGATCTGCGACAGCACCGATCGCGGGTTCGGGTCGGGCAACGCGAACCTGCCCGCCCGTGCCGCCACCGCGCACAGGCTGTATTCCTCGATCGGTTGCGGCGCGCCATGCTCGCGGGCCCGCAGCCAATATTGGTGGAAGTCGATTCCCTGCATGTCGACGCCATGCTGACCGAACGGGTGGACATAGCGATCCCCCCTGGCACCCCAGTCGACGAACTCGATACCCAGTTTGAACGTCGCCTGCGTCGCGGCCATGAACTCGGCCTCGTTGACGCCCAGCATCTGGTTGAAAGCGAGGATGTCGGGGATCGTCGCTTCGCCCACCCCCACCGTGCCGATCGCATCGGATTCGACCAGGGTGATCGCGACGTCCTTCGGATCGAGCAGGCTCGACAGTGCGGCGGCGGTCATCCACCCCGCCGATCCGCCGCCGACGATCACGATCCGGCGCAACAGCGGCGCACTCATACCATTCCCCGCTTCAGATATTGTTCGAGTTGCGCGCGATAGAGGCGCGCGGGCGGCAGCTTCGCCACCGCCTGTTCGATGTCGCGTTCCATGGTCGACAGATACTGCCGCACCCGGCCCGGGTCGGCGCGATCGGCCAGCCGGTCGTGCCGACGGGGCCGCGATCCCAGCCCCAGATGCAGGATCGTCCAGTCCTCCGGGTGAAAGGGTTCGAGGTCATAGGCGACCAGCACCCCGCGATCGGCGAACATGGCCAGCTTGCGCGCCAGCTTCTCCGGCACACACTCCGCCGTCGCCGCCTGCCAATAGGGGCCGTCCGGCAGTCCGTCCGCCGTAAAGAACGCGCGCTGGAACAGGTCAGCATGGTCATGATCGTCGGCGAACCGGCGATCATATTCGCGCGCCTCGACCACCATGTCGCGCCGCGCGGGGATCAGCGTCAGCAGCCGTTGAATATCCTGTTCCAGCAGCATCATCGGTGCCGGCGTCAGAGGCTCGACTACCGCCGCCGCCTGTCCGATGCCGACGCAATTGCCGACCCAGCCGTGCGACCGGCGGCCAAGCACGACCTCGGCTGGACCCGCCGCCGACACCCGCATCCGGCGGACGCGCCCTTTCAACGGGGTCTCGCTCTGCCAGCCATCGGGCGTCACCCGCACCGTCCGCAGTGGCGTTTCGTCGCCCCCCGCATCGTCCTCGACCGCGAGCGCGATCCGTCGCGTCCCCCGCCAGTCGGGTGCTAGTGCCGCCAGCAACAGCGCAGCGGGACCGCTGCAATCGACATACAGGTCGGCGGTCAACAGCGAGCCATCGTCCAGCCGCACGCCCGCGATCGCACCGTCCGCAACCTCTACACCGACGACCGAACCGCCGACCCGCTCGACCCGCCCCGCCGGCACCGCCGCCGCGAACAACGCGGCATAATCGACCGGGTCGAATTGATAGCCATATTCGGCGCGGCCCAGCGGGTGCTGGCCGTCGCCCTCGCGCGGCGGATGGACGAACACGCCGCGCCGCGCCGCCTGTACCCCGGCGATATAGGGCGTGATCGCATCCCCCCCGACCAACGCCAGATACTGATGCAGTTGCACCCCGTCGATCACCGGGAACGGCAGCGCAAATCCCTGCATCCAGCCGCGCCCGCCCCAATCGGCATAGCGCGTTCCCCAGGAGAAGCTCGTATCGCTGGTCAGGATCAGTCGCCGCTCATCGACCCCGGCCGACAGGTTGAAGGCATAGGCCGACGGCGCGGTCACGCTGCCATAGAACAGGTCGCTTGCCCGCTGGTCACCCGCATCCACGCGCATGATCGCGACATGCGGCGGCAGCTGCGCCGCCAGCGTCGCCACGGTCATCTCGGCGGCCAGTCCGCTGCCGCACACCAATATGCGTCCGACCACTGCGGATGTTTCGACCCCCTGCATCGTCGGTCAGGCCGCCAGACCGGCCGCGGCCGGCGATCGGCGGATATAGTCGGCATGGTCAGGCGTCGCCTGCACCGCCTGCGCCACCGCACGCCGTAGCGCCGCCGCCCGAGCGGCGATCGTCGCATCGTCCTGCGCCAGCACGCGCGGATCATATCCCTTCGGCATCAGCCTCTGCCCCAGCATGACCGCCACCCAACTGGGCGGCAGGAACAATCCGAACTGATAGGGTACGACATAGCCGCGCGTCAGCCACGCATCGATCTTCGCCTGCAAACTGTCGGGCAAGGTCAGCGCACGGAAATGCCGCCACATCTCGCTGTCCTCGCGCTCGGTCGCGACATAGTGGAGCAACAGGAAGTCGCGCACCCGTTCGAAATGCAGCGCCATCCGCCGGTTATATTCGGCGATATCGCCCGCGTCGAAGGCGCGTGTCGGGAACAGCGCCAGCAATTCGGTAATGCCGTCCTGGATCAGATGGATCGACGTCGATTCGAGCGGTTCGAGAAACCCGCTGGCCAGCCCGATCGCCACGACATTGCGCTTCCAGAAATCGCGCCGCCGCCCCGTCGTGAAGCGCAGCCGTCGCGGTTCGGCCTGCATCGGGGCGTCGAGATTGGCGATCAGCTGATCCTGCGCATCGTCGTCGGAGATGAAGCTGCTGCAATAGACATGACCGTTGCCGACCCGGTGCTGCAACGGAATCCGCCACTGCCACCCCGCCGTCCGTGCCGTCGCGCGGGTATAGGGGCCGAGCGGTCCGCGACTGTAGGTCGGTACCGCAACCGCCCGGTTGCACGGCAGCCAGTTGCTCCAGTCGTCATAGCCCGACTGAAGCGCCCCTTCGATCAGAAGCCCACGAAACCCCGAGCAGTCGACGAACAGATCGGCGTCCAGCACCCGCCCGTCGGCCAGCGTCACGTTGCGGACGTGACCATTCTCACCATACAGCGCGAAGTCGACCACCTTGCCCTCGATCCGCTCGACGCCGCGTGTCTCGGCATAGCGGCGCAGGAAGCGGGCATAGAGCGAGGCGTCGAACTGATAGGCATAGCCGAAGCTCGATTCGACCTGCCGCACGTCGCTGCCCGGATGGCGGAAGCGGTTGTGTTCGGCGGCGATCACCGGGAACGAATATTCGTCCAGCCGGGTCGCATCGCCCAGCTCGCGCAGTCGCAGCCATTGGTGGTAAAACGGGATGCCGTCGTCGGTCGGTCCGTAATTGCCGAACGGATGGATGTAGCGGTCGCCGATTCGGCCCCAGTCGCAAAACTCGATGCCCAGCTTGTAGGTCGCTTCGGTCGCCCGCATCAGGTCCGATTCGGCGATACCGAGCGTCGTGTTGAACGCCCGGATGTGCGGCAGCGTCGCCTCGCCCACCCCGACCGTTCCGATCTCGTCCGATTCGATCAACTGCACCCGCACGCCCAGACCCTGCAGCCTGTTCGCAAGCGCAGCGGCGGTCATCCATCCGGCGGTGCCGCCACCGACGATACAGATGCGTTCGATGTCGTCCGGTCCGGTCACCTCTTGCCCGACCCGGCCATCGTCAAATCCGCCATTGTGCCGTCCTCTCAACAGTCACGACGCGCCGCACAAGAGTTGCTGCAATTACAGCTGAACCTCACTGCGATGCAGCATACATTCAATACGTAATGTTATTTTGCTTAATAGACAAAGCGTCGCCGGCGGACAATTGTCAACGACGTCGTCTAAATATGTTACCGCTATCTTGCCGGGGTAAATCAGATCCGTTATGCCTCCAACCGTTGCCGCACCATTGTCTGCCGTTTCGTATCGATAAACGAAAAACGAGCAGCAAGGATCGGGCACAGGGGACACCGGGCGGCGCGCCAAGACGCCGCTACAGGGAGGGGATTGATTGATGAAGATGCAGGTACTCGCGTATCCGTCGCGTTCGGCCAGGCGGTTGCTGATGGCCACCTCGGCGCTGACCCTCGCGCTCACGCCGGCGGCGGCCTTTGCCCAGACCGCGATCACACCGCCGAACGAGAAAGTGCCCACGCCGCTGGCGAACGCGCAGGACGCGACGCCCGAAGGGGAAATCGTCGTCACCGGCATTCGCGCCGCGCTTGAATCGGCCAAGGAAATCAAGCGTCGCTCGTCGACCTTCGTCGATTCGATCACCGCATCGGACATCGCCACGCTGCCCGACCTTTCGGTCGCCGAAGCGATCGGTCGTATTCCGGGCGTGACTATCTCGCGGTTCCCGACCAACGGCGGCAGCCCCGACTTTCCGTCCCCCGAAGGTCGCGGCAACCTCGTGCGCGGCCTCGGCTTCGTGCGTTCGGAATTCAACGGTCGTGACGCATTCTCCGCCAATGGCGGTCGCTCGCTCGACTTCTCCAGCATTCCGCCCGAACTGGTCGGCGGCGTCGACGTCTACAAGAACCAGAGCGCCGACCTGATCGAAGGCGGCATCGGCGGCACGATCAACCTGCGCACGCTCGAACCGTTCGACAGCAAGAAGGACCTGTTCGTCGTCGCGTTCGACGGCACGTTTTCCGATCTTCGCGAAAAATGGTCGCCGCAGGGCAGCATCACCGCGGGCAAGCGCTGGAAAACCGGCATCGGCGAGATCGGCATCCTCGGTTCCTATTCGCGCTCCCGGCTCGATTCACGGATCAACGGCTGGCAGCAAAGCCCGCCGATCCCGCGCGTCCTCGACGCCAACGGCAACGTCCCCGAAACCGGCAACTTCAACGACGACAACCGGACCAACGAATTCATCGGGGCCGATCCGTCGCGCATCGTCGGCATCACCCCCGGCTTCCAGTTGCGCAACACCGACTTCGATCGCGACCGCATCAGCTATTACGGGGCGGTGCAGTGGCGCAACGACAGCCTGCAGGCGACGTTCAAGTATATTCGCGTCGAAACCAAGATCAACAGCACCGAGCGGACGCTGGAATGGTTCCCCGATCATAATGGCGGCGTCCAGATCGGCGTCCAGAACATGCAGCTGAACAAGAACTGGGGTTCCAGCGGGCTGCCGATGTGCAGCGGCCCCGGTGGTCGTCCGGTCGCTCCCGGCGATTGCGAAACCCTGTATCCGGTACAGGGCGGCCTGATGGAATCGGGTCTCGTCACCAGCAACAACGATTCCTGGACGGGTGCGCGCGGTCGCGACATCGGCATGCTCGGCGTCGGCAAGCAGGAGGAAGCGACCACCGAAGATTTCAGCCTGAACCTGAAATGGACCGCGAGCGAGCGGCTGTTCGTGACGGTGGACGGTCAATATACGAAGGCCGATGCCAGGCAGCGGCAGATTTGGGGTGGCATGAACAGCTACTTCAACTATTCGGTGAAGCCGGACCTCGACCACCCGCGCGTCGAATTCTTCATCGATCCGACGCACCGCTTCAATCCCGGCAATACGCGCTTTACCGGCGACCGTGATCCGGTGACCACCGACGGTGTCATCACCACGCCGGGCATCTTCATTCCGACGCCGACCAGTTCGAGCGACTTCAACGGTGCCAATTTCCAGTTCGCCGCCGATCAGTTCCAGAACGGCGAAGGCGACCTGTACTCGCTGCGCGGCGACCTGAGCTACGACGTGTCGGGCGCGGACGGCCTTGCCGGCTGGTTCGACAGCGTGAAGTTCGGTGCCCGTTTCGCTGAGCGCAGCCAGGTCAATTCGGAAATGGCGCTAAACTGGGGTGCGATCGCGCCGGCATGGGCCGGTGGCTATGGCATCGCCGGCACGTTCCAGAACCCGAACAAGGGCTTCGAAGCGGTCAGCTTTAAGGACTTCTTCCGTGGCGACGGCGTCATTCAGGGCAGCAACACCGACTTCGTCTTCGTGAACCAGAATATCCTCAACGACTATTCCGCGTTTCGCAAATATATCGCCAGCGAACCGCAGCTGGCGACACTGGGTAGCTGGGTCCCACGCGGCACCGACAACGGTACGCGCTTCGGCCAGGGCATCTATCGTCCCGAGGATACGTCCGACATCACGGAGCGGACGAAGAACGCCTATGTCCGCGTCGACTTCAAACATGATTTCGACGGCGACATGTCGATCGACGGCAATATCGGCGTGCGGTACGTCCGTACCGAGCTGCAATCGTCGGGCTTCCAGGCATTTCGGCCGTTCAATCCCGATCTGCCGTCCTGCAGCCTTACCGGCGGTCCGGGGCAGCAGAATTGCCAATACACGTTCGACCCGGACACCGGTAAGCGGCTGCGTACCGACGACGCCGAAAGCCGCGACGACATTCGCGACTTCGCACCGCAGGCGGTCGCCTATGCAGAACAGGCCGCGATCCCGACTACGCTCAACCTTGTTGACGAACGGTGGCTGCCGTCGTTCAACATGAAGTTCAACCTGAACCGCGAGATGCTGTTCCGCTTCGGCTACAGCAAGGGGCTGAGCCGACCGAACGTGCAGGATCTGCGCGCGTCGCAGGAATATGTGGTCACCACCACCACCACCCGGTACGACCAGATCACCGATCGGAACGACCCGCTATTCGGCGTGGATCGCGGTGCGCAGGACGTCTCGGCCAGCGAAATCCGCGTCAGCCGCGGCAACCCGTTCCTGAAGCCGACGACCGCCGACAGCTTCGACCTCTCGTACGAATGGTATTTCAAGGGCGGCTATCTGTCGGTCGCGGGCTTCTACAAGAGCCTGTCGAACATCATCACCAACGGCGACCTGTCACTGGGAACGACGACGCTCGACGGCAAGACCCTGAACATCGTCTACAACGGCGCGGTCAATCAGGCGAAAGCCAAGGTGAAGGGCGTCGAGGTCGGGTATCAGCAGTTTTTCGACTTCCTGCCGGGGCCGTTGAAGCATCTCGGCGTCCAGGCGAACTACACCTTCATCGATGCGACCACGACACCGCCAGGCAACGGTGCCGACGCCAATGGCGACGGGGTGCCGGACGATGTGACGCAGGTGTTCCGCTGGGGCGTCAGCGACCTGCTCGGCCAGTCCAAGCACATCGCCAACGCGGTCGCGATCTATCAGGACAAGGTGGTCGAGGCGCGTCTCGCCTATAACTGGCGCTCGTCGTACCTGCTGACCTATCGCGACTATGTAACGGGCAACCCGATCTTCGCGGAAGATGCAGGCTTCCTCGACGCGTCGCTGAAGTTCAACATCGGCAACCTTCAGATCCGCGGATCGATCGCCAATATCCTTGACACCAAGAGCAAGGCATATGGCATCATCGACACCGATGGTCAGAAGTATGACCGGTTCAGCTTCCTGAACGATCGCCGTATCGTAGTGGGCGCGCTGTTCCGTATCTGACGTCGACAGCACAAACACATCGGGGGAGGTGCCACCGGCACCTCCCCCTTTTTTTTGCGTCAGGACCGACCGGTCATTCGTCCAGACCGCTGAACCCGCTGCCGGCATAGTCGCTGAACTTGGTGATCTGCGGCTCGAACTTCAGCGTGACCTTGCCCGTCGCACCGTGGCGCTGCTTGGCGATGATGAGCTCGGCGAGGCCATAGACCCGTTCCATATCCATCGCCCATTTGGCATGGTCCTCGAACACCTTCGCATCGTCGCCGTCGCGCGGACGCTTCGGCTCCTTGGCCGCGACATAATAGTCTTCGCGGTACACGAACCAGACCATGTCGGCGTCCTGCTCGATCGAACCGGATTCGCGAAGATCGGACAATTGCGGCCGCTTGTCTTCCCGCTGTTCGACGGCACGCGACAACTGCGACAATGCCATCACCGGCACGCCGATATCCTTGGCAAGCGTCTTCAACCCGCGCGAAATCTCCGAGATTTCCTGCACGCGGTTGTCGCTGCCCTTGCCCGACCCCTGCAACAGCTGGAGATAGTCGACCACGACCAGCCCCAGTTCGCCGTCCAGCTTGCGCTGCAACCGGCGGACGCGGGTGTGCAGCCCTGAAATCGTCAGGCCAGCGGTATCGTCGATATAGAGCGGCAGCTGTTCGAGATCGGCGGCGGCGTTGGCGAGGCGGGTGAAATCCTCCTTGCGGATCTTGCCCATGCGCAGCGCTTCGGAACTGATCGACGCCTGCTCCGCCATGATACGCGTCGCCAGCTGGTCGGCGGACATTTCGAGCGAGAAGAACGCGACCTTGGCCCCGACCGACTTGCCCTTTTCCATGCCGGCGCGCTGATCGTCCATGTACCGCTGGGCGGCGTTGAAGGCGATGTTGGTGGCGAGCGACGTCTTCCCCATGCCGGGGCGGCCGGCAAGGATGATGAGATCGCTGTGGTGCATGCCGCCGATCCGGCCGTTGATCGAATCGAGCCCGGTCGTGACGCCCGACAGACCGCCGCCCGAATTCATCGCGCGTTCGGCCATGCGGACCGCCATCGTCGTCGCCTGCGCGAACGATTTTACCGCATTGGTCGTATTCCCCTCGGCCGCGACCTTGAACAGCGCTTCCTCGGCCGCCTCGATCTGCTTTTTGGGGTCGACTTCGGTCGAAGTGTCGGTGGCGTTTTCGACCAGCGTGCGCCCGACCGTAATCAGCGCGCGCAACTGGGCAAGGTCGTAGATCTGCTGCGCGAACTGGCGCGCGCCGATCAGGCTGGCATTGCTGCCGGTGATCTCGACCAGATATTGGGTGCCGCCGCGCGCCGCGAGCAATTCGTCATTGTCGAACATCGGGCGCAGCGTCACCGGGCTGGCGATCATGCCGGTGCGGCGCACATCGCGGACCCGTTCGAAGATGCGCGCATGGGCGGGATCGTAGAAATGTTCGGTGTCCAGCCGTTCGACCATGTCGTCGGCAAGGCCGTTGTCGATCAGCATCGCGCCGAGCAAGGCCGCCTCCGCGTCGACATTGTGGGGCACGCGCGGTGGTTGCGGGGGAGTACCCCCGCCGATGCTGTGAACAGTAGCCATCGCCCCTTCTCCCAGACCTGAGGCTTACGCTCAACCGGTTGACAGCGCATTTTGCGGTGGACGCCACGCCACGAAGCGGCGACAGGAGGCCATGGCCGATCCCCGGATCATCGACGTCACCCTCGACGAGCGCACGATCCTGTGGCGCAGCGCCGATATCGAGCAGGAACGACGGATCGCGATCTTCGATCTGCTGGAGGCGAATCACTTCGCCCCGGCCCGTGTGTCGCCCGACAATTATGCCGGTCCGTATCGCATCGCACTATCGGTGCCTGAAGGGCGACTGGCGATCGATATCGCACGCGAGGACGGCAGCCTGATCGAGACGCTGGTGCTGGGCATGGCGCGCCTGCGCCGCCCGATCCGCGATTATTTCGCGATCTGCGACAGCTATTACAAAGCCATTCGACAGGCGACCCCGCACGAGATCGAGACGATCGACATGGCCCGGCGCGGCATTCACAACGAAGCGGCCGAGGCGCTGCGCGAGCGACTGGACGGCAAGGTCGAGATCGATTTCGACACCGCCCGCCGGCTCTTCACCCTGATCTGCGTGCTGCATATCAAGGGCTGATGCGGTTCAGGTCGATTCTCGTCGCGCTGGCGGTGCTGGCACTCGTCGCGCTGTTCGCGTGGCGATGGTCGTTCGGCTGGACGCCCGAACGCGCCCGGTTTCCGGTGCAGGGCCTGACGGTCTCGGCGGCGGACGGCGCGATCGACTGGCCGACCGTCCGCGCTCGCGGGGCGGACTTCGCCTATGTCACGGCATCGCAGGGGACGCAGCGCGATGCGGCATTCGAGACGAACTGGAACGGCGCGCATTCTACCGGGCTGCGACAGGGCGCGCTCCACGTCTTTTCGCTGTGCGAGCCGACCGCCGATCAGGTCACCGCCTATCTGACCACCGTGCCGCGCGCGGCCGACGCCCTGCCCGCGACGCTGGCGCTCGACTTCGCCGACGACTGCGCCACCCGCCCGACGCGGGCGCAGGTGCTGACGGCGATCCGCGGCTTTCTGGCTCCCGCCGAATATCATGACGGCCGGCCGATGATGCTGCGCATTTCGCCGGCGTTCGAGGACGAATATCGCGTCAGCGCGGCGATCGTCCGCCCGCTCTGGGCGCAGCGGCGCTTCTTCGAACCCACCTATCTGGCGCAGCCATGGCGGATGTGGCAGGCGAACCCGGCACGGCGGTTCGATGGCGTCGCGCGTCCCGTCGCGTGGAGTGTAGCCGCCCAATGACCGATCCCGCCGCCCTGATCGACGCCGCGCGCGCCGCCGCCGCAAACGCGCACGCGCCGTATTCGCGCTTCGCGGTGGGCGCGGCGCTGTTGATGGACGACGGATCGATCGTCACCGGGGCCAATTTCGAAAATGCCAGCTACGGCCTGTCGCTCTGCGCCGAGACCGTCGCGATCGCGACCGCCTCCGCCGCCGGCCGCCTGCGCCAGATCGTCGCGATCGGCGTGATCGGCGGCGCGATGGACGCGGACGGCCGCGCCACCGGCACCACGCCGGTCAGCCCGTGCGGCCGCTGTCGACAGGTCATCAACGAAGCCGCGCAGATGGCCGGCCGCGACCTGCCGGTCCATTGCGGCGCGGCGGAGGGCGATTCGATGCGGACCTATCGCCTGTCCGAGCTGTTGCCCGACGCCTTCGGGCCGGCCGATCTCGGGATCGGCTGACCGCCTTCACCACGTCGGGTATGAAGCCGCTTGCCCTGCCCCCGCGATCCGGCGATGGAGCGGCCAGCAGCAAGAGGGCATGATATGACGATCCTGTCGGATCACTGGATCCGTAAAACCGCGCTGGCGACGGGGATGATCGAACCCTTCGTCGAATCGCAGCGGCGCGAGGGCTGCATCAGCTATGGCCTGTCGTCCTATGGCTATGACGCGCGGGTGTCGGACGAGTTCAAGATCTTCACGAATGTCGACTCGGCGGTCGTCGACCCGAAGGATTTTGCGCAGAACAGCTTCGTCGATCGCAAGACCGACGTCTGCATCATTCCGCCCAACAGCTTTGCGCTGGCGCGTACTGTCGAATATTTCCGGGTACCGCGCGACGTGCTGGTCATCTGTCTGGGCAAATCGACCTATGCCCGCTGCGGCATCATCGTCAACGTGACCCCGCTAGAGCCGGAATGGGAAGGGCATGTCACGCTGGAATTTTCGAACACGACGCCGCTGCCCGCCAAGATCTACGCCAATGAAGGCGCGTGCCAGTTCCTGTTCCTGAAGGGCGACCAGCCGTGCGGGACCAGCTATGCCGACCGTGCGGGCAAATATATGGGCCAGCGCGGCGTGACGCTGCCGCGGCTCTGACCATGATCGGGCGGAACTGGACCGGACGGAGCGCCGTGGTGCGGTCGGCGGCGTTGCTGCCGATCCTTGCGCTGTTCGGCCCGAAGCTGCCGATGCCATGGGCGTTCGTGCTCGGTGGAATGCTGATCGCGTGGTTCGCCTTCGTCTGCGCGCGCGTCGCGATCAACGATCATCGCAAGGCGTCGGAAACCCCGCCCTTTCGCCCGTTTCGCCGTTCACGATAGGGCGGACGCGGCGGCGCGATCGTCTGCGGCACCTCCCATGGATGCCGCCCGCCGCCCCGCACCGTCGTCACCCGAGCGTCGGCCAGCGATATGGCCACTCCGCCGGTGCCGGCGAGCGTCGTCCGGTCGAGCTTCAGCCAGCGCGGGGTGCAGGCGGCGGGCAGACGCCGGTCGCTGACCACGATGTCGGCGCGGCGGCAGGCGGCGACCAGTTCCGCCCATGGCACCGCATAGCCGCTGCGGGTGGCGACGATTGTCCAGCGCCGGTCGCCCGCCTGCCGGGTGGCGATGCACAGATCGGCGCTGCATTTCACGCCCGGCTGCTCCGACAATGGCGGCAATGTGCCCTCGACACCGCCGCCTTCGCCCAAAGTCGATCGGACATAATCGCCCGCCCGGTCGCGCAGGATCGCCATGCCGCCGGCCGGCGTCGCCAGCGCCAGATGCCGTCCGTCGCCGGTCACCAGCAGGTCGGGTGCGGGCGTCGCCAACGCCCACAGCCCACCGATCGCCAGCGGCACCAGACCCCAGCGCCGGATGGCCGTGCGCCACAATGCGATCCACAGGCCGCCGGCCACCATCAGCGCGAACGCACCGTCCGGCATCGCGGGCAACGCCGCGACCGACCCCGGTGCCGCCGCCACCGTCCGGGCGATCCACAGCAGCAGCGCCAGCGACCGCTCGACCACCCACCATGCCGGCGCGCCCAGCCCGCCGAGATCGAGCAGCAGCGCCAGCGCCTCCAAGGGCATGGTGACGAAGGTCGTCAGCGGGATCGCCACGATATTGGCGAGCGCACCGTACAGCCCGGCCTTGTGGAAATGATACAGGCCGATCGGCATCAACGCCGCCTCGACCAGCAGGCCGGTCAGCAGCAGCGAGCCGAGACTGCGCGCGAACCGCCGCCAGACCGCTTCGTCGCGTTGCAGGAACCAGCGATGGACGCGAGGATGTTCGTGCAGCGCGACGATCGCGGTGACGGCAGCGAAACTCAGCTGGAAACTCGGACCCGCCAGCGATTCGGGCAGGACCAGCAGCACCAGCAACGCGCCCGTCGCGATCAGCCGCAGCGTGATCGCTTCCCGCCCCAGCGACAGCGCGGCCAGCACCAGCAGCGCGGCGATACACGATCGCACCGTCGGCACGTCCGCGCCCGACAGCCAGGTATAGGCAAGCGCGGTCATCGCCCCCGCCCCTGCCGCCACGACCGGCAGCCGACACCGCAGCGCGATCGGCGGGAACAGCGCCAGCAGTTTCAGCACCAGCGTCATCGTACCGACGACCACCGCCGTCACGTGCAGTCCGCTGATCGACAGCAGATGGGCAAGGCCCGAGCGCCGCATCGCTTCGGCATCGGCTTCGGCGATCGAGCCGCGGTCGCCGGTCACGAACGCGGCGGCGATCCCGCCCTCGCTGCCATCGACGCGCGCGACGATATGTCCGGTCAGCGTCGAACGCAGCGCGGCATTGCCCGGATCGCCCGGCGCGACGACCCGGATAGGCGCGAAGCCGCGCCCGGTCGCGCCGATCCCCTGAAACCACGCGGTCCGCGCAAAGTCATAGGCTCCCGGCAGTGCCGCCATCGGCGGCGGCATCAGGCGGGCGCGGAGCGATAGCCGGCTCCCCGGTACGACCCCGGGGGGTAGATCATCTTCCGCGATATTCACCCGCACCACCGGCGGCAGTCGCGCGGCTACGTCCGGACGCAGCGTCAGCCGCACCAGTTCGCGCGCCGGGAGCGGCTCGACCCGCTCGACCCGCGCCTCGAACGCCGCGACGACCGGCCGGGCCAGCACCGGTGCCGCGACCCGCTCCGCGCGCCACCAGATCAATCCGCAGCCGAGCATCGCCAGCAATCCGCCGATGGTGATCGCCCGCGCCGTCCGCGTCCCCCATGGCAGGACCAGTCCGGCCAGCGCCACCGCCAGCCCGGCCAAAAGCACCGCCGCCCACGCCGCCGGCCCCGGCAGCACGAACCACGCCGCGATCCCCGTCCCCAGTGCGACCGGCATCCACAGCGGCAATTGCCCCCGCTCCGCCTCGGCAAAGCGTTCCAGCGCGCCGAGGAACCGAGCCCCGACGTGCGTGGTTTGAAGCAGGCGGGGTGCCATGCTAGGGGCGTTCGCGGCTGAGCTTGCCATATCTGTTCCACCCGATTTCTGGGAGCATCCGCGCTTGGGCGCAACCACTTCCGCGACGCCTGTCGTCACCCGTTTCGCGCCGTCACCGACCGGCTTTCTCCACATCGGCGGCGCACGCACCGCGCTGTTCAACTGGCTCTATGCCCGTCGCCATGGCGGTCGTTTCCTGCTGCGGATCGAGGATACCGATCGCGCGCGGTCGACCCAGCCGGCGATCGACGCGATCCTTGACGGGATGCGCTGGCTCGGCCTCGACTGGGACGGCGACGCCGTGTTCCAGTTTGCACGCGCCGATCGCCATGCCGCCGTCGCGCACCGGCTGCTCGACGCCGGCCATGCCTATCGCTGCTATGCCACCCCCGCGGAACTGACGGCGCTGCGCGAGGAACAGCGCGCCGCCGGCAGGCCGATCCGCTACGACGGCCGCTGGCGCGATCGTTCGCCCGAGGACGCCCCCGCAGGCGCGCCGTTCGTGGTACGGCTAAAGGCACCCAAGGAAGGGTCGGTCACGATCGCCGATCAGGTGCAGGGCGACGTCACCGTCGCCAATGCCGAACTCGACGATTTCGTGCTGCTTCGATCGGACGGTACGCCGACCTACATGCTCGCGGTCGTCGTCGACGATCACGACATGGGCGTCACGCACGTCATTCGCGGCGACGATCACCTCAACAACGCCTTCCGCCAGCTCGCGCTGATCCGCGCGATGGACGCGGTCGAAGGCGGCTGGCCCGATCCGGTCTATGCCCATGTGCCGCTGATCCACGGTGCGGACGGGGCCAAGCTGTCGAAGCGCCACGGCGCGCTGGGTGTGGAAGCCTATCGCGACGAACTGGGCGTGCTGCCCGAGGCGCTGAACAACTATCTGCTGCGTCTCGGCTGGGGGCATGGTGACGAGGAGATCATCAGCCGCGAGCGTGCGACCGAGGTGTTCGACCTGTCGGGCGTCGGACGTTCGCCGTCCCGTTTCGATACGAAGAAGCTGCTGAACCTCAACGGCTATTACATCCGCGAGGCCGACGATGCCCGCCTGGCCACGCTCGTCGCGGAGCGGTTGCCCGACGGGATCGACCGTGACCTGTTGCAGCGCGCCATGCCGGTGTTGAAGGTCCGCGCCGCCGACATCAACGAACTGGCCGCCAATGCCGCCTTCTTTTTCAGGTCGCGCCCGCTGGCGATGGACGATGGGGCGACCACGCTGCTGACGCCCGAGGCACGGGCGATCCTGACGCAGTTGCACGCCAAGCTTGACGCACTCGCAGCATGGGATACGGAGACGATCGAAGCTGCGGTACGCGAGGTGGCGGAGGCCGCGGGGTTGAAGCTGGGTGCCGCCGCGCAACCGCTTCGCGCCGCGCTGACGGGTTCGCGCACCTCACCGGGGATTTTCGACGTGCTGGCCCTGCTGGGCCGCGAAGAGAGCCTCGGCCGCATCGAAGACCAGATGGCCAAACCGGCCGCATAACCTAACAGGAGACGCCAGATGGCCGATAACGCTAAACTGCAGGTCGCGGGCAAGGACGTCGAATTTTCGGTGCGATCGGGCACCATCGGCCCCGACGTCGTCGATATCCGCAAGCTATATGCGCAGACCGGCGCGTTCACCTACGATCCGGGCTTCACGTCGACCGCCAGCTGCGATTCGGCGCTGACCTATATCGATGGCGACGAAGGCGTGCTGCTGCACCGCGGCTATCCGATCGGGCAACTGGCCGAAGAATCGTCGTTCATGGAAGTCGCCTATCTGCTGCTGAACGGCGAACTGCCGTCGGGCGACGAACTGGGCAATTTCACCAACACGATCACCCGCCACACGATGCTGCACGAACAGCTCGCGACCTTCTATCGCGGCTTCCGTCGGGACGCGCACCCGATGGCGATCATGTGCGGCGTAGTGGGCGCGCTGTCGGCATTCTACCATGACTCGACCGACATCACCGATCCGGTCCAGCGGACGATCGCGTCGCACCGTCTGATCGCCAAGATGCCGACGATCGCGGCGATGGCGTACAAGTACAGTGTCGGGCAGCCGTTCCAGTATCCCGACAATTCGCTCAGCTACACCGGCAACTTCCTGAAGATGACCTTCGGCGTGCCGGCCGAAAAGTATGAAGTGAACCCGGTCGTCGAAAAGGCGCTGGACCGCATCTTCATCCTCCACGCCGATCACGAACAGAATGCGTCGACCTCGACCGTGCGTCTGGCCGGTTCGTCGGGGGCCAATCCGTTCGCCTGCATGGCCGCCGGCATCGCCTGCCTGTGGGGTCCGGCGCATGGCGGGGCCAACGAAGCCGCGCTCAACATGCTGCGCGAGATCGGCACGCCGGAACGCATTCCGGAATATATCGCCCGTGCCAAGAACAAGGACGATCCGTTCCGCCTGATGGGCTTCGGTCACCGCGTCTACAAGAATTACGATCCGCGTGCGACCGTGATGCAGAAGACGGTGCGCGAAGTGTTCGAATCGCTCGGCGTCAACGATCCGGTCTTCGAAACCGCACTGCGGCTCGAGGAACTGGCGCTGTCGGACGATTACTTCATCGAAAAGAAGTTGTTCCCGAACGTCGACTTCTATTCGGGCGTCATCCTGTCGGCGATCGGCTTCCCGACCACCATGTTCACCGCGCTGTTCGCGCTTGCCCGCACCGTCGGCTGGGTCGCGCAGTGGAACGAGATGATTTCGGACCCCGAACAGAAGATCGGCCGTCCGCGTCAGCTCTACACCGGTCCCGCACAGCGCGATTACGTGCCGGTGGGGCAGCGCTGAGATGCGCATCGTCCGGCGCGTAGTGATGATCGTTGGTGCGATCCTCGCGTTCGTCGGGCTATTCTGGCTGGGTCAGGGGATGGGGATCATCCGCTGGCCCGCCAGCTCGTTCATGATCGACCAGTATCTGTGGGTCGTCACCGGATCGGTCGTCGCCGCGCTCGGCTTCCTGCTGGTCCTCATCGCACGGCGACTGCCCGGCCGATAAGCCGCATCGACTCGGGCGCGGCGCGCCCGGGTCCGATCGATCCATGCCGGCCCCGAACATCGACCGGCGCGCGCCTTTCCCACATCGATGATCGCCGCCCGCGACCAACCCCGACGCCGCAAGTCACGGGCAACCTCTCCGCCCGACGTCCGACTACCGCCCGAACGTTACCGTTGGTCAACCGGAAATTTATCGGGCACCCGCGTACTTAAATCGATCTTAATCCCCGTCTGTCAGAGAAATCGGCAGCTCTACTGGGGGCAAGATCGAATGACCTCTGCTTTTTGCGTACCCGCCAACTTGTCGATGGCCAATATCGGTGCCGTCGCCGATGAACTGCGCGTTCTTCCACCGGACGGGGACATCGTCCTCGACGTCGCCGATCTGGCTGCCCCGGACCTCAGCGTCCTGCAGCTGATCGAAAGCCTGCGTGTGGAGGCCCGGCTGCATGGCGGCACCGTTCGTCTTGCCGCGCCGGCCAACGACGCGCTCACCGCCCTGCTGCGCCGTGCCGGCTTCGCCGACGCACCGATGCCGGCTGCCGATCATGATTTCTGGTTTCACGGAGTATCCCTGCAATGACCGCCTCGATCCTCGCCGTCGATGATTCCGCCAGCCTGCGCATGGCGATCCGCATCGCCCTGTCCGGTGCCGGCTACACGGTCACCGAGGCCGGCGACGGTGTGGAAGGTCTGGCCAAGGCGACCGCGACCAAGTTCGACATGATCGTCACCGATCTGAACATGCCCAACATGGACGGGCTGTCGATGATCCGCGAACTGCGCAAGCAGCCGGCGCAGGCCGGGGTGCCGATCATCTTCCTGACCACCGAATCCGATCCGGAGATGAAGAACCAGGCCAAGGCCGCCGGTGCCACCGGCTGGCTGGTCAAGCCGTTCGTCCCCGATCAGCTGGTCAAGATCGCCCGCAAGGTGCTGGGCCGGTGATGGCCGACGATCCGATCGCTGCTTTCCGCGTGGAGGCCGGCGAGGTGCTCGACCAGGTGGAACAGGGGTTGCTCGACCTCGGCCACCGGCTGGACGACATGGACCTCGTCAACGCCGTGTTTCGCGGGCTGCACACGCTGAAGGGCTCGGGCGCGATGTTCGGCTTCGACGCGCTCGCGGGCTTCACCCACCACTGCGAAACCGCGTTCGACCGCGTCCGCAAGGGACAGGTCCCCGCCACTGCCGGGCTCGTCTCGGTAATCCTGTCGGCGCAGGACCATATGCGCGCGCTGGTCGACGGCGATGCGCCCGCTGCCGAAGGCGACGCGATCCTCGCCCGCCTGCAACAGGCGATCGACGAAGCGTCGGGCACCGCCCCCGCCCCCGCCGCCGCAAAGGCACCGACCCGGACCGGGTGGCAGATCGCGTTCAGCCTGCCGGTCGATGCGATGGCCAACGGCACCAACCCGCTGATGCTGCTCGACGAACTGCGCGAACTGGGCGACTGCACCATCGTCGCCACGACCGACAAGGTCCCGCCGCTGTCGACGCTGGTTCCGACCGAATGCCATATCGGCTGGAACGTCACGCTGGTCGGCGACGTCAAGCGCGACGATATCGAGGATGTCTTCATCTTCGTGATGGACGACATGGTATTGTCGATCGAGCCGCTCGCCGTGGAGGACACCGACGACGCGCCGGCCGACGCCGTCACGATCGACGGAGCGCCGGTCGCCGAGGATATCGTCGCGATCGCCTCGATGGTCGCCATCGCACCGCCCGCCGACACCCCCGCCGCCCGCTCGACCGCCAGGGCCGAGGAAAGCGTGCGCGTCCCCGCCGGGCGTCTCGACGCGCTGATGGACCGGGTCGGCGAACTGGTGATCGCCCAGAGCCGCCTGTCGCAATGCGCCAACCGGGGTCAGGATCTGGTGCTGCGATCGGTTTCCGAAGAGATCGAACGGCTTGCCGGCGAATTGCGCGACACGATGATGGTGATGCGCATGGTGCCGGTCGGATCGCTGTTCTCGCGCTTCCGCCGCCTGATCCACGATCTGGCGCGCGACACCGGCAAGACGATCGAATTCGACACCGCCGGCGAAGCGACCGAAGTCGACAAGACCGTGATCGAACGCCTGTTCGACCCGATGGTCCATCTGGTCCGCAACAGCTGCGACCATGGCCTCGAAACGCCCGACGACCGGGTCGCCGCCGGCAAGCCCGCCGCCGGTTCGGTCAAGCTCGCCGCGCATCAGGCCGGCGGCGAGGTCGTCATCACCATCCGCGACGACGGCCGTGGCATCAACCGGGCCCGCGTCCGTGCCAAGGCAGAGGCGAACGGCCTGATCCAGCCCGATCAGGCGCTGAGCGACCACGACCTGCTCCAGATGATCTTCGCGCCCGGTTTCTCGACCGCCGCGACCGTCACCAGCCTGTCGGGTCGCGGTGTCGGCATGGACGTGGTGAAGCGGACGATCGAGGGCTTACGCGGATCGATCGACGTACAGTCGACCGAGGGCGAGGGATCGCTGATCGCGCTGCGCATTCCGCTGACGCTGGCGATCATCGACGGTCTGCTCGTGCGCGTCGGCACCGGCCGCTACGTCATTCCGCTGACCGCGGTCGAGGAATGTATCGAACTGTCGCTGGAGGACGATCTGCGCCATCGCGGTCGCAGCCTCATCACCCTGCGCGAAAAGCTGGTCCCGTTCCTGCGCCTGCGCGAGATGTTCGCCACCGATACCCGCCCCGATCCGTTCCAGAAGATCGTCGTCGTATCGACGCCGCAGGGCCGGGTCGGCCTCGTCGTCGACCAGATCATCGGCAACCATCAGACGGTCATCAAGCCGATGTCGGCGCTCCACCGCGACGCCGCCACCTTTGCCGGCGCGACGATCCTCGGCGATGGCGAGGTCGCGCTGATCCTCGACATCGCCCAGCTCATCGCGCTCGGCCAGCCTCGTGAGGAGACGCTGCGTGCAGCCGGTTGAGAACCACCAGGCCGCCGGCCTGGTCCCATGGAACAGCGACGATCAGCTCGAAGTGCTGGTCTTCGACCTCGGCGGACAGAGCTTCGCCCTCGAAGCGGTGCTGGTCCGCGAAATCCTCGACATGATGCCCGAAACGCGGGTGCCGGGTGCGCCGGCGCTGGTCGGCAACGTCATCAACTTTCGCGGGCGGATCATCCCGCTGGCCGACCTGCATCCGGCGTTCGGCATGGACGTGTCGACCTCGACCAAGGACAGCCGGATCGTCGTCATCGAAATCGAGCTCGACGGCGTACCGACGATCATCGGCCTGCGCACCGACAAGGTGCACGAAGTCGCGACCTTCGCGGCGACCAGCAGCGAGACCGCGCCGGTCGTCGGTCTGCGCTGGCGGCGCGAACATGTCCGCTCGCTGGTCCGGCACGGCGACGACGACATCGTCGTGCTGCCCGACCTTACCGCGATCTTCCAATCGATTACCCGCGACCATGCCGTCGCTTCATCCATTCACTGATCCCTAAAGGGGGGATAGAATCATGCGTGCAACGTTGAAGATGAAGCTCGGCGTCACTTTCGGAGTGATGATCGCCCTGCTGCTGGCGGTGGTTACGATCGGTATCACCAAGATGGGGACGATGAACCAGGGTTTCGTCGAACTCATCGACGGTCCGGTGTCGCGCCAGAACCGCAACCTGACGATCAAGGTTACGCTCAACGAACTGCTGCGTCTCGAAAAGAACATGGCGCTGAGCGACGACATGACGTTTGTCGGTCAGCTCGATCAGGAATCGGTCGCAAAGGTTGCCCAGCTCGATCAGATGATCGCGGTCGCGATCCAGAAGACCGCCGAACGGTCCAGGCCGGACTGGGCGAAGGTCGACGCGAACTGGCAGGAGTACAAGGGCGTCAACGCCAAGATCCGGACGCTCGCACTGGCCAACAACGATGCCGACGCAGCCCGTATGACGCTGACGACGTCGCGCGAACTGATGAAGAAAATGTCCGCGTCGTTGGACGTTCTCATTCAGCGCAGCAGCGAGAAGATGGCGGAATCCCGGGCCGAGAGCGAAGCGGCTTACAGCAGCGCGCGGACGATGCTGATGACGGCAGCCGTGATTGCCGTCCTGATCGCCATGGGTGGCGCGGTGTGGATCAGCATGATCGTGTCGCGTGGTCTGAAGCGGGTCGGCGGCGCGCTCGACGCGGTTGCCACCGGCGACCTCGACAACGACGTGACCGTCACCAGCAATGACGAGATCAAGGACCTTGTCGACACCGTCAACCGGATGACCATTGCCTTGCGCAAATCCGCGACGCTGGCCGATGCGATCGCCAAGGGCGACCTGACCGTCGAGCACACGCCGCTGTCGGACAAGGACAGACTGGGCCATTCGCTGGTGTCGATGGTCGAGCGGCTTCGCAGCGTCGTGGGCGACGCGTCGGGCGCGGCGGACAATGTCGCCTCCGGCAGCCAACAGCTTTCGGCTTCGTCCGAACAGGTGAGCCAGGGCGCGACCGAACAGGCCGCCGCTGCGGAAGAGGCTTCGGCGTCGATGGAGCAGATGGCGGCCAACATCAAACAGAATGCCGACAATGCCGCCCAGACCGAAAAGATAGCGCGCCAGTCGTCGAAGGATGCCGAGGCCAGCGGTGTCGCGGTCGAACGCGCCGTCGGTGCGATGCGGACGATCGCGCAGAAGATTGGCATCGTGCAGGAGATCGCCCGCCAGACCGACCTGCTGGCGCTGAACGCGGCGGTGGAAGCAGCCCGTGCCGGCGAACATGGTCGCGGCTTTGCGGTCGTCGCTTCGGAAGTCCGCAAGCTGGCCGAACGCAGCCAGACTGCGGCCGCCGAAATCAGCGCGGTATCGGGTGATACCGTACAGGCAGCGGCGCAGGCCGGCGAGATGCTGACCAGGCTGGTCCCCGACATCCGCCGGACCGCCGAACTGGTGTCCGAAATCAGCGCGGCCTGCCGCGAACAGGACATCGGTGCGTCGCAGATCAACCAGGCGCTGCAACAGCTCGATCAGGTAACGCAGCAGAACGCATCGGCCTCCGAACAGATCACCTCGACGTCCGAGGAACTGGCCGGACAGGCCGAGGAACTGCAGTCGAGCATCGCTTTCTTCCGGATCGACGATGGTTCGGTCGCGGCGACGAAGCGCCCCGCCCCGGCCAAATCCGCAAAGGCCAGGACGGCACCCGCACCCAAGCCCAAGGCAAAGGCCAAGGCGAACTCGGTCGCTGACCAGCAGGCCCGCGCCCGTGGCTTCGCGCTCGACCTGATGCAGGGCGGGCCGGACGGGGACGACGCCGCCTTCGGACGCGCGGCATGACCGGCGCGGCACCGGTGCAGGTCGTCACCTTCGGCCTGGGGGAAGAGGTGTTCGCGGTCTCCGTGACCATGGTCCGCGAGATCCTCGATTATACGCCCGCCTTTCGCGTACCCGGCGGACCGGCATGGATGCTGGGCCTGACCGATGTGCGGGGTCAGGGGGTGCCGATGGTCGACCTGCGCACCCGGCTCGGCCTGTCGCCGGTCGAACCGACGCTGGCCACCCGCGTGCTGATCGTCGACGTCGCCCTGCCCGACCGGACGCTCGCGCTCGGTCTGGTGGTCGACCGGGTGATCGCGGTCGCGACCTTCGAACGCGACCGGCTGGAATCCGCACCCGATGTCGGGATGCGCTGGCGGTCCGACTATATCCAAGGGGTGGTTCGCGAAGCCGACGGCTTCGTCGTCATCATCGACACGGCGGAAATTTTTTCCAACGACGACCCCGCGATCGCGACCCTCGCCGCCGCGGCCTGAACCCGTCGCCGTGTCGCATCGGGCGGCGGGATGCGACACGGCCGGCAATCCACCGGCCGCCAACCAGAAAACAGAAAAGAGGATGCCCACCATGTCGATGTTCGCGCAGTTCAAACGTTCCGCCCGGCCCGCCACGGCGATTGCCGAGATCCACGCCCTGACCCGTTCCATCGCCGCCGGCGACCTGTCGCAACGGCTGCGCGAGGATGCGGCGACCGACGAGGCGCGGGACCTCCTGGCCGCGGTCAACGCCATGCTCGACACCGCGCTCGCCCCGGTTTCCCGGCTCGATGCGGCGGTGGGCCATGTTCTGGCCGAGCATGATCGCGGCGACATCGACGTACTGTTGCAGACCGACGCCTTTCCCGGCGATGTCGGGCGGATCGCGAGCCAGGTGAACCGGCTGGTCACGGCGCATATCGATACGAAGAAGGCGGCGTTGGGCTGCGTTCGCGAACTGGCGAACGGCCATTTCGATGTGCCGTTCGATCGCCTGCCGGGCAAGAAGGCGTTCATCAACGACACGATCGAAACGCTGCGTGGCAATCTGCGCATGCTGATCGCCGAAATGAACCATATGTCGGCCGAACATGATCGCGGCGACATCGACGTACAGGTCGCTGTCGACAAATTCCCCGGCGACTTCCGCACGATGGCGATCGGCATCAATACCATGGTCGCCGGCCATATCGCGGTGAAGAAAAAGGCGATGGCCTGCCTCAAGGCGTTCGGCGAGGGCGATTTCGAAGCGACGCTCGAACCCTTCCCCGGCAAGAAAGCCTTCATCAACGAAACCATCGAAACGCTGCGCAGCAATTTCAAGGAAATCTCCGGCGAAATCCGTCGCCTGATCGGCGCGGCAACCGCCGGTCGGCTGAACGAACGCGGCGACGCCGCGCGGTTCGCCGGGGACTATGCCGCCATCATCGCCGGCATCAACGGGATGCTCGACGCGATCATCCTGCCGATCGCCGAGGGCAATCGCGTACTCGACCGCGTCAGCACCGGCGACCTGACCGGCCGGGTCGAGATCGCGTGCGACGGCGATCATCAGCGGATGAAGGACGCCATCAACCGTCTGGTCGACAATCTGTCGAAATTCGCGAACGAGGTGGCATCCGCTTCCGATCAGGTCGCCGCAGGCAGCCAGCAGCTGTCGGCTTCGTCCGAACAGGTGAGCCAGGGCGCGACCGAACAGGCCGCCGCCGCCGAGGAAGCATCGGCGGCGATGGAAGAGATGGCGGCCAACATCAAACAGAATGCCGACAATGCCGCCCAGACCGAGAAGATCGCGCGCCAGTCGTCGAAGGACGCCGAGGCCAGCGGCCTTGCGGTCGACCGCGCCGTCTCCGCGATGCGCACCATCGCCGAAAAGATCGGCATCGTGCAGGAAATTGCACGGCAGACCGACCTGCTGGCGCTGAACGCCGCGGTCGAGGCGGCACGGGCCGGCGAACATGGTCGCGGGTTCGCGGTCGTCGCTTCCGAAGTCCGCAAGCTCGCCGAACGCAGCCAGAGTGCCGCCGCCGAGATCAACGCCGTCTCGTCCGACACGGTCAAGGCCGCCGGCCAGGCAGGCGAGATGCTGACCAAGCTGGTCCCCGACATCCGTCGCACCGCCGAACTGGTGTCCGAGATCAGCGCGGCCTGCCGCGAACAGGACATTGGCGCATCGCAGATCAACCAGGCGTTGCAACAGCTGGATCAGGTGACGCAACAGAACGCATCGGCATCGGACCAGATTTCGTCGACCGCCGACGAACTGGCGGGCGAGGCGGAGGAACTGCAGACCAGCATCGCCTTCTTCCAACGGGCCGATGGCCCGGCGAAGGCACCGGCGACCGTGGCGACGGCTCCCGCGCGGCGTGCACCGGCCAAGGGCAAGGCGAAGACGCCCAAGGCACCGGTCAAGGCGCGTGCCGGCAACATCGCCGAGCAGCAGTCCCGCGTCCGTGGCTTCGCACTCGATCTGTCGCAGGGCGGCAGCGATGCCGAAGACGCCGATTTCAGCCGGGCGGCATAACCGCCGCCCTGCGCCTTGCCCGCCCCCGGAGCTGACGACGTGACCGTCGCCGCCACGTCGATCGATTGGAACCTGCCCGATGTCCGCACTGCCCGCCCTGTCTCCCGATCAGGATCGACTGAGCCCGCTTAAATTCGCGCGGCTGTCGGCGCTGATCTTCGATAAGACGGGGATCAAGATGCCCCCCAGCAAGGCGACCATGTTGCAGGGCCGGTTGCAACGGCGGATGCGCGAGGTCGCTATCGACACGCTGGATGCCTATTGCGATCATCTGTTCGACGGCAGCGCGCACCCCGACGAGATGATCCACCTCATCAATGCGGTGACGACGAACAAGACCGACTTCTTCCGTGAACCCGGCCATTTCGACTTCATGGCGCAGACCGCGCTGCCGACGCTGGCCGATACCGGCCAGCGCCGCATCCGGGCGTGGAGCGCCGCCTGTTCGACCGGGGCCGAACCGTACACGATGGCGATGGTGCTGGACCAGTTCGCGCAGAAGAGCGGGGTGGATTACGGCATCCTCGCGACCGACATCGATACCGCCGTGCTCGAAACCGCCCGGCGCGGCATTTATCCGGCGGAGCTGATCGAACCGGTGCCGGCGGCCCTGCGGCAACGCTATGTCGCCACGTCGCGCGACCGTCGGTCGAGCCAGGCGCGGATCGTGCCGGCGCTGCGCTCCGCGATCGGGTTCGCCCGGCTGAACCTGATGGATGCCAGCTATCCGGTCGGTGCGCCGATGGACATCATCTTCTGTCGCAACGTGCTGATCTATTTCGACAAGGAGACGCAGGAAAAGGTGGTGCGCCGGCTGTGCGACTGCCTGCGTCCCGGCGGCTATCTGTTCCTTGGCCATTCGGAATCGATCGCCGGCATGGACCTGCCGGTCTCGACCGTTTCCTACACCGTTTTCATGAAGGACTGAGCATGGCCAAGATCCGCGTCCTTGTGATCGACGACAGCGCCAGCGTGCGCCAGGCGATGACCGCCATCCTGAACGAAGACCCCGAGATCGAGGTGATCGCCGCTGCCGCCGATCCCTTTGCCGCCGCGCGGTACATTCAGGAGGAAATACCCGACGTCATCACCCTCGACGTCGAAATGCCGCGCATGGACGGCGTGACGTTCCTGCGCAAGCTGATGAGCCAGAAGCCGATTCCCGTGGTGATGTGCTCGTCGCTGGTCGAGGAAGGGTCGGAAACGCTGCTGCATGCACTGGAAGCCGGCGCGGTCGACGTGATCCTGAAACCGCGCCTGGGCGTCGCCGACCACCTGAACGATTCCAAGATGCGTATCCGCGACACGGTGAAGGGTGCGGCCCGCGCCCGGCTGCGGTCGCGCAGCGCATCGGGCCGCATCAGTTCGCCCCCCGAAAAGCTCACCGCCGATGCCGTCCTGCCGCCGCCCACCGGCCGCGCGATGAGCCGCACGACCGAAATGGTCGTGTGCATCGGCGCGTCGACCGGCGGGACCGAGGCGCTGCGCGAGGTGCTGGAGGCACTGCCCGCCAACTCGCCCGGCATCGTCATCGTCCAGCATATGCCCGAAAGCTTCACCCGCGCCTTCGCGAAACGGCTGAACGGCCTGTGCCAGGTCGACGTGAAGGAGGCCGAGGACGGCGATACGGTGATGCGCGGCCATGTGCTGATCGCGCCCGGCGGCCTGCGCCATACCCTGCTCGAACGGCAGGGTGCGCGCTATGTCGTGGCGGTCCGCGAAGGGCCGCTGGTCTCGCGCCATCGTCCGTCGGTCGACGTGCTGTTCCGGTCGGCGGCGCGCAACGCCGGGTCGAACGCGGTCGGGATCATCATGACCGGTATGGGCGACGACGGCGCGCGCGGCCTGCTGGAGATGAAGCAGGCCGGTGCCCGCACCTTCGCCCAGGACGAAGCGACCTCGATCGTGTTCGGCATGCCCAAGGAAGCGATCGCGCGCGGTGCCGCCGATCGGGTCGTACCGCTTCAGAATATCGCCCGCGAATTGCTGATGGCCACGGCGCGATGATCGCTGCCCCCGCCTCCAGCCGCCCTCTCGCCTAGGACCTACGTGATGCAGCATTTACGGATCGACACGGCGCAGGCGATGACGATCGAGGCAGCCGATCTGAAGCGGATGCTCGCCCTGATGGCGGCGAGCATGGATGCGCGCTTCGTCCGCGCCGGCACGACGCTCGCGACCGCAATCGACACGATCGACCGCATCATCACCTCGATCGAGGGGGTGACCGGGGCGCTCGACGAAAGCGTCGCGGGTATCGCCGTCACCAGCCTGAAGGACGTCGCCGCGCAGCTCGACGCGCTGCCGGCGGTACAGGCCGAACGCGAAGCCGACATGGCGCGCATCGGCACCGCCTCGCGCGTGCTGCGCGACCATGTGATGGACATGCGGCAGGCGCTGCGCGTGCTCCACATCTATGGCATGAATATCAAGATCGCCGCGTCGGGCGAGGCCGCATTCGTCGGCTTCGTCAACGACATGGGCCAGCGGCTGGCAGCGGGTGAGGAACATCTCGAAGGCTTCCTCGCCAAGCTGAAGGAATTGTCGGGCAGCGTCGGCAGCGTGCAGCAGGCCGGCCGCCTGCTCGCGACCGAGGCGAAGAAGATCCTGCCCGCCGTACCCAAGCGGCTGACCCACGACGCCGACGCGCTGCACGGCCATCTGGGCAATGTCGCCGCCATGGCGCGCGAAGTGGCGTCGATCGCCCGCACCGTGCAAGGCCGCGTCGCGACGATGCTGGGTGCGTTGCAGGTCGGCGACAGCACACGCCAGCGGGTGGAACATGTCGTCTCGGCGCTGCAACTGCTCGACGGGCTGACCCTCGCCGAACCGGCGCACGAGGAAGTCACCGGCGTCGTCCACCATCTGCTCGCCGCGCTGCTGGAGGCGAGTTCAGTCGATTTCGACCGCGACGCATCGCTGCTGGTCGCGTCGCTCAAGGCATTGCAGCCCGACACCCACGGCCTGCTGACCCTGATCGAGGACGATGGCGGCAGCAACGGCCGCCCGTTCCTGATGCAGATCGATCAGGCGGTCGGCGAGATCGCGATCCTGACCGGACAGTTGCAGGAAGCCGACCAGCGTTCGGCATCGATGCTGGGCCTCATCACCGAAACGGTCGACGAACTGACCGGTCGCCTCGAACATCTTCAGCGCGTCCAGTTCAACGTTCAGGACATCGCCACCAACACCCGCCTGCTGTGCCGTCGCCATGGCGATCTGGGCAAGGCGGTGTCGGTCGTCGCGGGCGAGGTGGACATCTATGCCCATTCGCTCGGCAACGCCATGCGCGGCATCGGCCAGCCGATCCACGAACTGGCCCAGGTCAACGCCGCGCTCGCCGCCAAGCGCGACAATAGCATCGGGGGCGATATGGGTACCAAGCTGGCCCAGGCGCTGAGCGTTATCCGCGAGGGGTGCCAGCGCACCGACATGGCGGTGCGCGAAGGCGGCGACGACGCCCGGCAGCTGCTCGAGCTGTTGACCATCACCGGCGACGAGATCGGTGCCGAACTGGCGCTGGGCGCGACGATGCGACAGGCGGCGATCGTGCTGTCGGCCAGCACGCTGTCGCCCGACCTGTCCGACGACGCGCTGGACACGCTCGGCACGCTGCTGCCGCAGATCGCCACGCTCTACACCATGGCGCAGGAACGCGACATTCACGCGGCGAACGTCCCCCCCGGCTTCGCGGTCGCAAGCGCGGTCGTCGAGGAAGACGAGGACGACGACGGGCTCTTCTGAGAAGCCGTCTGACCGGATGCGGCCTGCTTCTCACCGAAGCGGGCCGCTATCCCCGGCGCGGGGAAACCGCTAGAGCGCGGGCGTGTCCACCCCCGTGCCCCCGACCCGATCGCAACGCCTGAAGACCGCGACCACCGACCTGCACGACCGGCTCGATGCGCGGATCATGGCGCTCAATCCCTTCGCAGCGCCCGAACGCTATGTCCGGTTCCTGCGCGTGCAGCAGGCGTTTCACGACGCGCTCGCCCCGCTCCATGCCGAACCGGCGTTACGGGCGCTGATCCCCGATCTGGCGGAACGCGATCGCTCCGCCGCGATCGCCGCCGATCTGCGCGACGTCGCACTCCCGCCGCCCGCGTTGCCCGATGCCGATCCGGTGCCGGCCGACCTGCCCGCCGCGCTCGGCTGGCTCTACGTCGCCGAAGGATCGTCGCTGGGCGCGGCGTTCCTGATCAAGGCGGCGCAGCGCATCGGCTTCGACGCCGATCATGGCGCGCGCCACCTTGCCGGCCATCCCGATGGTCGCGCCGCACACTGGCGACGCTTCACCGCCGTGATCGACGCTGCGGCGATGACCGATGCGGAGGAGGCACGCATGATCGATGCCGCGCGCGCCGCCTTCGCCCGGTTCCGTGCGCTAACCGAGGCGGCCTTCGCCTGACGCGACGGCCAGCGTCTCGCGCACGCGGGCCAGCGCCATCTCGACCGGCTCCGCCTCCCCCATCAGCGCGAAGCTGCCGGTCAGGTCGAACATGCAATGGCCGTGGACGGTCGCTACCAACGAGCGGGCGAGATGCGGCACTTCCGGTGCCTTTTCCGCTGGCAGCACCGCCGCGATTTCGCGGATCACGATCCGGGTAAGTTCGCCGCGCTGGCGGTGATCTTCGTCGGGCAACACGAAATCGCCGGGCAGATGATGGTCATAGATTGCCAGCCACAGATTGCGGTTGGTCCGCGCGAACGCGAAATAGCTTTCGACCAGACAGCGGATGCGGTCGCCGCCGCTCGCCGCCAGCATCGCCTCCAGATCCCTCGCCCAGAGGCCGAAGGTTCGCGTGTTCAGCGCGACGACGAACCGGTCGTAACTGCCGAAGACGTTGTAGAGCGTGCCGATCGAATAGCCGATCCGCTTGGCGACCTCACGCGCCGAAAACCGTGCGAACCCGACCTCGGCCAGATGCCGATGCCCCTCGACCAGCAGCATGCGTTCGATCTCCGCGCGGCTGTGATCCGACCTGCGTCCCATGGCGCGGGTGATAGCATCGAACGCGGGCGAAGCGACCGCGAAAGTGGCGCATTCTTACCCCGCCGGCGCGTCGAACCGCCCCGGCAGCACCAGCACGAACCGCGCGCCCTGTCCCGGCGCACTGTCGACCAGGATGTCGCCGCCCATCGCCCGTGCCAGCCGCCGCGCGATATACAGGCCAAGGCCGCTGCCCCCCGCCTCGGTCGGGTCGACCCGGCCGAACTTCGCGAAGATGCGCTCGTGATCGGCGGCGGCGATGCCCTTGCCCTGATCGGCGACGATCACGCAGGCATTGTCGCCATCGCGTTCCAGCCGGATCCACACCGTGCCGGTCGGCGGCGAATATCGCACCGCATTGCCGATCAGGTTGACCATGACCTGCAACACCCGCCGGAACTCGCCATGCGCGGGCAGCGAATCGTCGAACGACGGCCGATCGATCCGGACATTGCCCTGCACCGCCCGCACCGCCAGCAATCCCGCCGCCCGTCGCGCGACATCGGCCAGGTCGATCGCCTCGTCCGCGACCTCGAAATCGGTCCGCTCGATCGCCGACAAATCCTCCAGATCGTCGACCAGCCCCATCAGGTGGCGGCCGGCACTGGCGATATCGGCGGCATAGGCGACATAGTCGTCGCGCAACGGACCATCGGCCTGCGCCGACATGCTGTCGGCATTGGCGATGATCCGCCCCAGCGGATGGCGCAGCGCCCGCCCGATCCGCCGGCTGAACCCGTCGGGCAGGTCGGTGTTCGGCTCGCCGGCAGGCGTCGTGAAGGGGGCCGGTGGTGGTGGATCGATCGCATGGACCGCGCCGTCGAACCCGGCGAACTGACCGCGCGCGTCGATCCGCGGCACCGCCGACAGCCGGACCCGGTGCCGCGTGCCGCGAATACCCGCCTCCTGCCCGTCGAACCGCGCCTGCGACGCCAGCGCGCCCAGGATCGGAAACCCGCCCTCGCCATCGTCGCTTAGCGAAAACAGGCGGGTGATCGGCTGCCCCAGCACCGTCTGCGAATCGAACCCGAACCGGTCCCCGGCCTGATCCGATACATGGGTCAGGTGCAGCGCCGCATCGGTCGTCCACATCCAGTCGGCATCGGCGCGCAGGAAATCAGCGGCGCGGCGCGGGGCGTGGACCGCCTCCCACGGCGCGCCCGCCTGCCAGCCGCTGACCTCCAGCCGGATGCCGAGTTCGTCGGGTTCGGCGCGCACCGTCAGCGTCACGTCGTCATCGCCATCGGCAGCGACGATCGCCCGGGTCAGCGGAATGCCCAGCCGCCGGACCAGCCGCACCAGCGCGGCGATCTGCGGTACCGCGACCGCTCGCCCCTGCCCACCGCCGGCCCGGCGGTTCAGATCGGCCAGCCGCGGTTCGGCGTCGAGCAACAGCCCGTCCGCCGACAGCCGCCCGATGGCGGGCGCCGCGCCTAACCGCATATCGATCACTCAGCAGATCCCAACGCCAACATCGCGGCGTGATATTCCGCATCCAGCGCCATCGGGGCAAGTGCCACGCGCGCCGCTTCGGGCGTTACCGCCATGATACTGTCGATCCGGTCGGCGAATTGTTCGATATCGCGCAGCGGCTCGGCCTCGGTCAGGGCAAAACCGATGCGCGCGATCGTCGCCCGATCGGTGGCCAGCGCCCGCAGCACGACCCATAGCCGCGCACCGTCGATATCGGTCACCAGATCGCGGACCCGGTCGAATGCCAGCCCGCTCGCCCGCGCAACGAACGCGACGAACAGCACCAGCCGCCCGTCGCCGATCGCCTCGGTCAACAACGCGGGCACTTCCTCGCCCTGCGCATCAATCGCCTGTGCCAGCCGCATCGCCGCGATCTCCAGCGGCACCAGTTCGCCCTGCATGTCGATCGCGCGGCGCACCGCTTCGGCCAGCGCAGCGTCGAGCGCACCGATCGCCTCGCCCGCCGGCACCGATTCGCGCAGCGCCGCCGCGACCCACCATGCGATCCGGGCATGGAGCGGCCGGACCAGATCGACTGCCGCGACGCCGCCATCGATCACCGACCCGCGCCGCGCCTGCGCCGCCAGCATCGCGATCGCAGCGGCGGAGACCAGCCGGTCGCTCGCCTGTGCCAGCCGTGCGATCATCGTCGGCCGGTCCCCGACCTCGATCACCATCGTCGGCAGCGCGCGGGCAATCGTGTCGAGCCGGACGCGGGCGAACAACTCGCCGAACAGCGCCGGATCGCGAAACAGCCCCGCCCGCCGGACGCGGCCGAAGGTCGACGGCACCATCCGCAGCCCCTGCGCCACCTCCGGCTGCCCGCGCGAGGTAAGCAGCCGCACGGCATGGTCGCGGATCTCTGCCTCGACGCTGGCGACGGTCGCGCGCATCGTCGCGTCGAGCCGCGCCGCCGTGCGATCGTCGATCCGGGCGTCGACAGGCAGGTGGAAATGATCGGCGGCCGCGCGCAATCGACGATGGCCGGCGCGCTCCGCCGCCGCGACATGGTCGAGCAGGTAAGCGGCCGAAGCATCGGCATCGCGGGTATCGAGCAGATCGTCGGACATGGTACTCGCATTAACCAATGGCGGTTAAGGCGATCCTAAGCCCGACGCCGCAAATGTTCGATAGCATGGGCAAGCGTAACGCCTGCATGAACCGCGACCAATGCCAGCCCCGCCGTCACGATGCCAGCCAGTGCGAATGGCGCAACCAGTACCAAAGCCGTCGCCGCCGTCGCCGCCCAGGGCGGTCGCGGTGCCGGAATCCGTCGCGTCAGGATCGTCACGACGACCCCCGTCAGCGCCAGTACCGCCGCCGTTCCCGCCGACACGATCAGCGACTGGACCAGCCCGATCCCAAGGATTCCTGCCACTCCAAGTACTTCCAGCCCGCGTTCCTGCAAGGCGGCATGACCGTCCTCGCCGCGCAGCCAGCCAAGCAGCGAACCCGCCGACAGCAGCACCATCGCCATGAACAGCAACACCGCCGCGCCACCGACGTCCCAAAATGGGATCGCGGCCAACCCGAAAAGGCCGAGCACGCCGCCGGCGATACCGACCGCGATATCGGGCACCTTGCGCCGGACCAGCAACGGCAGGACCAGCCGCGTGACCGGGGTGAAGACGAACCGGTCGATCCATCCGGTGCGCTGTTCGGCCAGCGACGCCAGCACATCCTTGCTGCGCACCTCCAGCGTGCCGGCATCGCGCTCGACCCCGTGCCCCGACCGCGCGGCCTTGGCCGGCAGCAGGACGTGCTTTGCGCGGGCCTGTGTCGCGACGCGCAGCAGTGTGGACTGGAAATCATATTCACGCGGCAGCCGGGCGGCGTCCTCCAGCCGATCGACCGACAGCGTCGCGACCCCGGCCCAGCAATGCCCCGAATCGACCCGCTCGACCGATGTCGCATCGCCGGTCGGGGTAACCAGCAGCGTGTCGGCGGGTTCCAGCGCCATGTTGGCGACCACCGCGTCGGTCGTGACCAGCCCGTCGGCCAGCGCGACGATGACCGCAAGCGGGTGCGCCTTGGCCTTCGCTTCCTCGGCCGACCGCACGATATCGACGGTCGTCCCGCGCCGCCCGATGCGATTGACCGCCGCCGCCAGCGCGGGCGTCATCCGCCCCACCGCGACCAGCAATTGTGCCGCGCCCGCCGCGATCAACAATCGTGCCTGATATTCGATCAGGCTCATACCGCCGAACGGCAGGGTCGCCGCCAGCACGCCCGGCTGGTGTTCGGCTTCTTCGGTCGCGAAAATCAGGCCGGTGAGCATCGCGTCCGGTTAGGCGGTCACGACCCGCAACGCCAGCCCCGCCCGCGTCGCCCGGTACAGGGTGCCGCCGGTCAGTGGCGCGGGAACACCGGTCGTCCCCGGAAAGGTGATCGGCAATCCTCTGAGCGACCGCACCGCCAGATACGCGAACCCCTCCGCCTCCAGTGCGTCGCCGTCCCAGCCATGGGTGTCGCTCGGCTCGACGATGACGCCGGCACGCTCGGCGATCATCCGCAGCATCACCGGATTATGCCGTCCGCCCCCGCCGACGATCAGCCGCGTCGGTCGCGCCGGCAGCCGGTCGATCGCCTCGGCGACGCAGGCGGCGGTGAACGCGGTCAGCGTCGCCGCCCCGTCCGCCGGCGACAGTCCGCGCGCCGGCTGGATGGTAAAATCGTGCCGGTCGAGCGACTTGGGGACGGCCAGGTCGAAGAACGGATGGTCGAGCATCGCGGTCAGCACCGCCGCATCGACCTGCCCCGACGCGGCCAGCGCACCGCCTTCGTCAAAGCGCGCGCCGCTTTCCGCCTCGACCCAGCTATCGACCAGACCATTGGCCGGCCCGGTATCGAACGCGACCAGATCGTCGCCGTCGCCGACATAGGTGATGTTGCCGACTCCGCCGAGGTTCAGCACCGCGACCGGCCGCGCCATCCCCGCCGCCCGCGCAGCATGATAGACCGGCAGCAACGGCGCCCCCTGCCCACCGGCCCGCACGTCGTCGACCCGCAGGTCGGCGACAACATCGATCCCGGTCGCCGCCGCCAGTGCCGCGCCGTCGCCCAGCTGCCATGTCCAGCCCTTGTCGGGACGATGCGCGACCGTCTGGCCATGAAAGCCGATCACATCGACCGACCGCGCCTCGACCCCCGCCCGCTCCAGCAGCGCGGCGACGGCGGCCGCATGAGTGCGCGTCAGCAACGTCTCGGCCCGCTCGATCAACGGATGCTCGCCCGGATCGTTGAACAGAAGCGCCAGCTCCGTCGCAGCGGACAAGGCAGCGCGGTCCTCATCGCTGTACGGCGTACCGACGAACGCCACCGGCCGCACGTCGCGCTCGCCATCGGTTTCGAGCAGCGCCGCGTCGATCCCGTCGAGCGAGGTTCCAGACATCAGACCGATCGCAAGCATGGACTTCTCCGCCGGGCGTTCATCCCGCCCCATACACGCTTCATACCACTATCCCGGCAAGCGCGAAGTCGAGATCCGTGGACTTTGGTGCGGTGGCGACGCTACACGGCCGCATGACCGCATACACGTCCGACCTGCTGCGCACCCTGTCCGAACGGGGCTATATCCATCAGCTGACCGATGCCGCCGGCCTTGACGCGCTGGCGAACCGGCAGGTCGTACCGGGCTATATCGGCTTCGATCCGACCGCGCCGTCGCTGCACGTCGGCAATCTGGTCTCCGTCATGCTCCTGCGCCGGATGCAGCAGGCCGGGCACAAGCCGATCGTGCTGATGGGCGGCGGCACCGGCAAGATCGGGGACCCCAGCTTCAAGGACGAAGCCCGCAAGCTGTTGGCCGAAGACGGCATTTCCGCCAACGTCGCGTCGATCAAGCGCATCTTCGAACGCTTCCTGACCTTTGGCGACGGTCCGACCGATGCCGTCATGTTCGACAATGCCGAATGGCTCGACCGGCTCGAATATATCCCGTTCCTGCGCGAGGTCGGGCAGCATTTCTCGGTCAACCGCATGCTGTCGTTCGATTCGGTGAAGCTGCGCCTCGATCGCGAACAGTCGCTGTCGTTCCTCGAATTCAACTACATGATCCTGCAGGCCTATGACTTCCGCGAATTGTCGCAGCGTCACGGCTGTCGCCTGCAAATGGGCGGCAGCGATCAGTGGGGCAATATCGTCAACGGCATCGAACTTGGCCGCCGCATGGACGGGACCGAAGTGTACGGCGTCACCACGCCGCTGATCACCAAGGCCGACGGCAGCAAGATGGGCAAATCGGTCGATGGCGCGATCTGGCTGCACGAGGACCAGCTGCCGCATTTCGATTACTGGCAATTCTGGCGCAATACCGACGACCGCGATGTCGGCCGCTTCCTGCGCCTGTTCACCGACCTGCCCTTGGGCGAGATCGCCCGGCTGGAGGCGTTGCAGGGTGCCGAGATCAACGAGGCGAAGAAGATCCTCGCCAACGAAGCGACCGCCATGTGTCGCGGTGCCGATGCCGCGTCACAGGCCGCCGAAACCGCGCGCCGAACGTTCGAAGAGGGCTCGGCGGGCGACACGCTCCCGACCTTCGGCGTCAGCGGCGCGATCAACGTCGTCGACGCGCTGGTCGCACTGAACCTCGCCGCGTCGAAGGGTGAGGCACGCCGCCTGATCAAGGGCGGCGGCGCGCGCGTCGATGGCGAGCGGGTCGTCGATGAAGCGCAGGTTATCGCCGTCGACGCACCGGTGCGCGTATCGGCGGGGAAAAAGAATCACGGCCTGCTGACGCCGGCGGCCTGACTTCTCCCCACCCATTCCGTTTGGTTCGAGCAGCTTCGAGCGAAGTCGAGAAGCGTCCGTCGAGAACGCCGTAGTTTAGGGCACCCCCATCTCGACTACGGTTCTCGACAAGCTCGAAGCAAACGGAGGAGGTTGAGGAAGGGCTCAGCCCCGCCGGATCAGCACCGCCCCCACCAGCACCAGCCCGACCCCGGCCAACCGTACCGCGCTGATCGGCGTTCGCGGCAGGCCGATCAGCCCGAAGCGATCGATGACGACCGCCGCGACCACCTGCGCCGCGATCATGATCGTCAGCATCGACGCCAGCCCCAGCCGCGGCGCGGCGAACGCCGCCGCCGCGACGAAGAACGCGCCATAGGCTCCACCCATAAACATCCACGGCCGCGCATCACGCAGGTTCGCCAGCGGCGTTCGGTCGGCCATCAACCACACGCCCGTCAGGATCACCGTCCCGACCGCGAACGACACCAGCGCCGCCAGCAACACCGACCCGATGCTCCGCCCGAGCGCAGCGTTGGTCGACGGCTGGACGGCAAGGCCGATACCGCCGAGCAGGGCGACGATCAGGGGAGCAAGGGCGTTCATGGGAGCTGCGCTATCGCGGCCCCATCACCGCGACAACCTTCTTGTCGTCATTCCGGCGAAAGCCGGAATCTACGGAGACGGTGACGTTTCGCCTACGTCGTAAACACCCGACACAATGGATTCCGGCCTGCGCCGGAATGACGGGCGTGCGGGTGAATGCTCGCCGCAAAAACTCGTCATTCCCGCGCAGGCGGGAATCCATACACATCAACCGTTCGGCTCCACCCGCACGGCAGCGACCAGACCATCACCCCGATCGCAACCGCCCGACGCCCGCATCCCGCTCGAACAGATACAGCGCCACTCGCGCCGCCTGCCCCCGTGGCCCCTCCAGCCCACCATCCCGATCGACCAGCAACCGCGCATCGGCATTGGCGACCGGCAGCAACTCGCCCAGCATCTCGGGGCTGGCCAACCGGAACATCGCCTCGCCCGACTGCCGCGTGCCCAGCAACTCGCCGCCACCGCGCAGCCGCAAATCCTCCTCGGCGATGCGAAAGCCGTCATTGCTCTCGCGCATCAGCGCCAGCCGCGCGCGCGACGTCTCCGACAGGCTGTTCCCCCGCAACAACAGGCACACCGACTTGCCGCCACCCCGCCCGACCCGCCCGCGCAACTGGTGCAACTGCGCCAACCCGAACCGGTCCGCCGCCTCGATCACGATCAGCGTCGCATTAGGCACATCGACCCCAACCTCGATCACCGTCGTCGCGACCAGCACGCCTGCGCGCGCCGCCGAGAACTCGGCCATCACCGCGTCCTTCTCCAGCGGCTTCATCCGTCCATGGACCAGCGCCACCTTGTCGCCGAACCGCTGGCGCAGCGCCTCGGCCCGCGCCTCGGCGGCAGCAAGGTCGGACTTCTCGCTCTCCTCGACCAGCGGGCACACCCAATAGGCCTGCTTCCCCGCCGACAAATGCCGCGCAAGGCCGTCGATCACCGCGTCGAGCTTGTCCTCCGACATCACCACCGTCTCTACGGCCTCGCGCCCCGGCGGCATTTCGTCCAGCCGGCTGACGTCCATCTCGCCATATTGCGCCAGCGTCAGCGTGCGCGGGATCGGCGTCGCGGTCATCACCAGCAGATGCGGCGGCCGCACCGCCTTCGCCTGCAACATCATCCGCTGCGCCACGCCGAAACGATGCTGTTCGTCGACCACCACCAGCCCCAGATCGCGATACGCCACCGCTTCCTGAAAGATCGCGTGCGTGCCGATCAGAATGTCGATCGACCCGTCAGCCAACCCCATCAGCACGCCCTCGCGCACCCGCCCCTTGTCACGGCCCGTCAGCGCGGCGACGGTGACCCCGGTCCCCGCCAATTGCCGCTGCAACGTCGCATAATGTTGCCGCGCAAGGATTTCGGTCGGGGCGAGCAACGCCCCTTGCGCCCCGCCCTCGACCGCGATCAGCAGCGCCATCAGCGCGACCAGCGTCTTGCCCGACCCGACATCACCCTGCAGCAGCCGCAGCATCGGCTGGGTCTGCGCCATATCGCCCTCGATCTCGCCGATCGTCCGCGACTGCGCACCGGTCGGCGTGTACGGCAGGTCGAGTTTGGCCCGCAGCCGCCCGTCGCCGGTCAGCGACCGCCCCTTACGCGCCCGTGCTTCACCCCGCACCAGCAACAGCGCCAACTGGTTGGCGAACACCTCGTCATAGGCCAGCCGCTCGCGCGCCCTGGCATCGGCCGGGTCGGCATGGATACGCGCCAGCGCCTCCTTCCACGCCGGCCACTCCCGCTTGGCAAGCAAACTCGGCTCGATCCATTCGGGCAGCTCGGGCGCTCGCTCGATCGCCTGCGCCGCCAGCAGCCCGACCCGGCGCGACGTCAGCCCTTCGGACAGCGGATACACGCCCTCGCGCTCGGGCAACGATTCCGCTTCTTCGAGCGGCAGCACATGGTCGGGATGGACCATCTGCAATTCCTGGCCGTACGTCTCCAGCTTGCCCGACACCAACCGCGTTTCGCCCAGCGGGAACAGCTTCTTCACCCAACCCGACGATCCGCCGAAATAGGTCAGGTTGACGATGTTGCCGTGTTTGTCCGCCGCATGGACCCGCGTCGGCCCGCGCCCCGCGCTGACCCGGTAATCGGTCGCGGTCAGCGGGATCGCGATCACCCGACCGGCATCCTGCGTCATCAATTCGTCGCGCCGCAGCCGGTCGACCCACCCGCTCGGCAGGTGGAACGCGACGTCGACCACGCGCCGCAGCTTCAACCGGTCGAGCGGTTTGGCCAGCGCCGGCCCCACGCCTTTCAACGTGATGACTTCGGCAAACAGCGGGTTGAGCAGATCGGGACGCATGACTATCTGGTCCTATATCCGAACCGGCGGCCGCTGCCAGCGTCCGTCGGTCTATCGCCATTGGAGTCCCATGGACCGCGAGACCCGCCTCAAGCGCCTGAAATTCCGCAGCTGGCATCGCGGCACCCGCGAAGCCGACCTGATGATCGGCGGCTATTTCGACGCGCACGCCGCGACATGGAGCGACGCGGACATGGACTGGTTCGAGGTATTTCTCGAGGAACAGGACGTCGACATCATGGCATGGGCGATGGGCGTCCAGCCCGCCCCGACGCAGTTCGACCATCCCGTCCTGCACGCGATGCGGAAAATGGATTTTGTGCCCGTTTCGCGCTGACTCCCTCTCCCCTTCAGGGGAGAGGGTCGGGGAGAGGGGCAGTCACAACATCCGCCCCGAACTCCCCCTCTCCCAACCCTCTCCCCCAAAGGGGGAGAGGGCTTTTAGGTAGCCGATGCCCGACCTCTCCAAGATCCTGTCCGCCCCCCGCTCGCTGACCCTCGCGGGCGTTCCGGCAGGCTTCCTCCCCGTCCTCCTCGCCGACCTCGCGCGTGGGACCAAGGGCGACCTCGTCTACATCGCCCCCGACGAAGCGGCGATGCGCGCCATCGCCACCACCGCCCCCTTCTTCGCCCCCGACCTGTCGGTCCTGCAATTTCCGGCATGGGACTGCCTGCCCTATGACCGCGCCAGCCCAACGCTGCGGTCGATGGCCGAACGTCTGTCGGCGCTCCACGCGCTCCAGACGGCGGCGAAAGGCCCCCGCCTGATCGTCACCACCGTCAACGCCGCGAGCCAGCGGACGCTGACCCCGTTCCGCATCCGCCAGCTGGTCGCGCGCCTTGCCCCGGGCGAGCGCATCTCGCTCCCCCGCCTCTCCGCGCTGCTGCAAGCGAACGGCTATAACCGCGTCGACACCGTTCATGACGCCGGCGAGTTCGCCGTCCGCGGCGGCCTCGTCGACCTGTGGCCGTCGGGCTCCGACTCGGGTCTCCGCCTCGACTTCTTCGGCGACGAGATCGAAACCGTTCGCACCTTCAGCCCTGAAGATCAACGCACCACCGGCCGCGTCGACGGCTTCACCCTGCTCCCCGCTTCCGAAGCGCTGCTCGACGAAGACTCGATCAAGCGGTTCCGCACACGCTACCGCGAGAAATTCGGTGCGACCGCGACCGGCGACCCGATCTATCAGGCGATCAGCGACGGCCGCCGCCTCTCGGGCATGGAACATTGGCTGCCCTTTTTCGAAGAGCGGCTCGAAACCTTCTTCGACCACCTTTCGCCCGAAACGGTCATCGTCCGCGACGCGGGCGTGCCGGCCGCCGCCGAACAGCGTTTCGAATCGATCGCCGACTATCACACCAACCGTGTCCGCGCGCAGACCAACGATCCCGGCAGCTACCGCCCGCTGCTCCCCGCCGCGCTCTATCTGTCGGCCGACGAATGGGTCGCCCGCCTGTCGGACACCGCCGCGCATCAGGTCACGCCCTTCCACGCCCCCGACAGCGCCACCTCGATCGATTTCGAGGTCGAGTCCCCACGCGACTTCACCCCCGAACGCACACAGCAGGCGAACATCTACGAAGCGGTCGTCGATCACATCGCCGCGCTGCGTAAGCAGGGTCGCAAGCCGATCCTCGCCAGCTATTCGGAGGGTGCGCGCGAACGGTTGATGGGCCTGCTCGCCGATCACGACCTGACCGGCGTCTCGACCGTCGAGATGTGGCAACAGGCGCTGGGCGGCGCGAAGTCGACCGTCTCGTTCGTCGTCCTGCCGCTCGACCATGGTTTCACCGCCGCCGATGTCGCGGTCCTGACCGAACAGGACATGCTCGGCGACCGCCTCGTCCGCCGTGCCAAGCGCCGCAAGAATACCGACGCCTTTCTTCAGGAACTGGCCACCCTCTCGCCCGGCGATCTCGTCGTCCACGCCGACCACGGCATCGGCCGCTATGTCGGGCTGACGCAGGTGCCGGTGGCGAAGGCCCCGCACGACTGCGTCCAGCTCGAATATGCCGGCGGCGACAAGCTCTACGTGCCGGTCGAAAATCTCGAAGTCCTCAGTCGCTATGGCGCGGGTGAGGAAGGCGCATCGCTCGACCGCTTGGGCGGCGAGGCATGGCAGCGGCGCAAGGCGCGGATGAAGGACCGCATCCGCGAAATCGCGGGCGACCTCATCGCCACCGCCGCCAAGCGCGCGATGCGCCCCGCCGACATCGCCGAACCGGACGCGGGCGGCTATCCCGCCTTTGTCGATCGGTTCCCGTATCAGGAAACCGACGATCAGGAACGCGCCATCGCCGACGTCCTCGAAGACCTTGGCGCGGGACGCCCGATGGACCGCCTCGTCGTCGGCGATGTCGGTTTCGGCAAGACCGAGGTGGCGCTCCGCGCCGCCTTCGTCGCCGCCATGGCCGGGATGCAGGTCGCGATCGTATGTCCCACGACCCTCCTCGCCCGCCAGCATTACAACAACTTCAAGGCCCGCTTCGAAGGCTTCCCGATCGAAATCGGCCGCCTCTCCCGCCTGGTCACCGCGACCGAGGCGAAGAAGGTCCGCGACGGCCTGACCGACGGCACCATCGACGTCGTCGTCGGCACCCACGCCGTGCTGTCGAAACAGGTCGATTTCAAACGGCTCGGCCTCGTCATCGTCGATGAGGAACAGCGGTTCGGCGTGACGCACAAGGAACGGCTGAAGGCGATGAAGGCCGACGTCCACGTCCTGACGCTCACCGCCACCCCGATCCCGCGCACGCTGCAAATGGCGATGTCGGGCCTGCGTGAACTGTCGGTGATCCAGACCCCGCCGGTCGATCGCCTCGCGGTCCGCACCTACATCATGCCATGGGACCCGGTCGTGCTGCGCGAGGCGTTGCTGCGCGAACATTATCGCGGCGGGCAGGCCTATTTCGTCACCCCGCGCATCGCCGACCTGCCCGATATCGAGAAATTCCTGACCGAGGAAATTCCCGAAATCCGCTACGTCGTCGCCCATGGCCAGATGGCCCCGACCGAGGTCGAGGAACGCATGTCGGCCTTTTACGACAAGCGGTACGACCTGCTCGTCTCGACCACCATCGTCGAGAGCGGCCTCGATATTCCGTCGGCCAATACCCTCATCATCAACCGCGCCGACAAATTCGGCCTCGCCCAGCTCTACCAGCTGCGCGGCCGCGTCGGGCGATCCAAGACCCGCGCCTATGCGTACATGACCACGCCCCCCGAACGGCTGGTCAGCGACGCGGCGGAAAAGCGGCTGAAGGTCCTGTCCGACCTCGAATCGCTGGGTGCCGGTTTCCAGCTCGCCTCCCACGACCTCGACATTCGCGGTGCCGGCAACATGCTCGGCGACGAACAATCGGGCCATATCAAGGAAGTCGGCTTCGAACTCTACCAGTCGATGCTCGAGGAGGCGATCCTCGACGCCAAGGCCGGCGGCATCCGCGACGACAAGCCCAAAGACTTCTCGCCCGCGATCACCGTCGACGCGCCGATCCTGATCCCGGAGGACTATGTCCCCGACCTCGACCTGCGCATGGGCCTCTATCGCCGCCTCAACGACGTCGAGGACCGCGCGGGCATCGACGCCTTCGCCACCGAACTGATCGACCGGTTCGGCAAACTGCCGGTCGCCACCGCCAACCTGCTGCAACTGATCGAGGCGAAGCTGAACGCGAAGAAGGCTTGCGTCGCCAAGATCGACATCGGTGCCAAGGGCGCGATCGTCAGTTTCCATGAGGACAAGTTCCCGAGCGTCGAAGGGCTGCTCGCCTATGTCGACAAGCTGGCCGGCACCGCGAAGCTCCGCCCCGACATGAAACTGGTCATCAGCCGCAGCTTCGGCGACCCACAGGCGCGCCTGAACGCGGCGCTCCAGATTTCGCGGGGACTGGCGAAGGCGGCGGGGTAGAAGCCGGTCTTCCCGTTTCACGGAAGCGATCGGCTGTTTGGAGTCGCTTTCGCTCAAACGTGATCGCCCTCACCCTTCCGCGGCCGTGCCGCTCCCTCCCTCTCCCGCCGGGAGAGGGAAAGACGCCGAAGGCGGCGAAGGGTGAGGGCAACCAAAGGCGATAGAGTTTGACCCTAGCGCAGCCGGATTCCCACCGTTCGTACCCGACGCCTCCCCGGCCGTCCCCTCCACCATTGGCTCGCGCCGTTACGGATGGGCCCGCGACCAACGCACATTGAATCTCTCCGGCATCATCATGCCTCGGTACGACCGTCTCCCGGATACTCCAGGTCGAGCGTCGCGGTGAAGTGGCAGCCGGTGTCGGTCTTCTGGCGCGAAACCACGCCGTTCCGCTGCTTGGCCAGCAGGCGGACGAGGCGGGAACCCATGCCGCTGACCACGTCTTCGGCGCAACCGGCACCATCGTCGCGGACGTCGATCCGCAAGCCGCGGCTCGTTCGTTCCACGATCACGTCCACTGCACCCCCGCGATCGTCGGGGAATGCATATTTGAAGGCGTTGGTGACGAGTTCGTTGACGATCAGCCCGATCGTGACCGCATCGGCACTGCTGATCGCGATCGTGGACGCTTCGAGCCGCACTGCAATTGGCCGGATGCCCCGCAGCAGATCGCCCAATCCCGTGCATAGCCCGCGCAGATAGTCGCCGATATCCACTTCTCCGATGCCTTCGCGGTAGCGCAGCCGGTCCTGCGCCGCAGCGATCACGTTGACGCGCGCGACGGCCGTCGCCAGCGCTTCCTGCACCGCCGGATCGCGACTGGAGCGCGCCTGAAGTTGCAGGGCGGACCCGATGATCGCCAAATCATTCTTGGTCCGGTGCGCCAGCTCGTCCAGCAACAGGCTCTTGTTGCGCTCCGCCCGGTCGAGCCGCGCCGCGACCTGACGCAGCGTATCGGTGACGGTGACGACGAAGCCGCTGGTCAGGATGAATATGCCGAGCGGGACGAGGCTGGCCAGCGGCAGCGTAAGGCTGTTATATGGGTAGATGAAGAAATAGGCCGAACTGGCCGTCGACAGGGCGATGGCAAGAAGCCCGCATCGGCGATCGAACAGCAGGGCCGCGAGAAATACCGCCGGCGAGAACAGCAGCGTCGGGAAACTCTGGAGCGGTTGCCCCAGGAGATATCGCACCACGGTGGCCACCGCGACGATCGCCACCGTCCCTGCGATCGACACCGCCAGCGACGGCACATGCCGGGGGAACCACGCGGGCAGCGCAGTCGATGTTTCAGTCGTCATCGCGGCTCACCGTTTCCGGTTTACGGGGCTCGATCCACAGGCACCTGACCAATACCCAGGCTGCGACGGTGAGCGGCCCGCCGAGAAGTATCCCGACGATACCGAACATGCCACCGAACAGGAAGAGCGCGAACAGTGTCACCGCAGGCGGGATCGATACGGCAAAGCGCATCACCAGCGGTGCCATGGCGTTGCCCTCGATCTGCTGCCACACGACGAAGAAGCCCGCCGTCCACATGAATGTCTCAACGCCCGTGGTCAGCGCGATCAGCAGCGCCGGCACCGCACCGAGAAAGGGGCCGACCAGCGGGATGAATTCGAACAGTCCGGCCACGATCGCCAGCGCCAGCGCGGAGGGGACACCGATCAGCGTCAATCCGATCAGCACGGCGAAAAAGGTTGCGGCCATCGACACCAACTGCCCCAGCAGCCAGTTGCGCAGCGCATCGCCCGTTTCCCGCACGGCGACGCCCGCGCGGGACCGAGCGGAGCGCGGGAGCATCGCCAGCATTCCCTTGTGGTACTCGGCCGGGCTGGCCGCAAAGTAGATGCCGCCCAGCACTGCGAGCAAGAGTCCGGTCATCGCAGCCGTCATCATCCCGAACATCGATTGTGCGACCGATGCGATCGTCTAGCCGTCCGGGGAGACCGTATCGATCACGCTTTGCACGCGGTCTTCGCCGACCCATGCCGCGAAACGCTGCCATGCGTCCGGCAGCGCATCGCCCAGACCAGACAGTTGCGACCGAAGTTCCTGTCCGAACAGAATGCCGACGCCGGTCAGCAGCCCGAGGATCAGCACCCCCGCGAGCGCGATCGCCCATCCCTTGCGAAGCGGCAGGACGCGACACAGCCCGTCGGCCGCAGCATGCAATATCACCGCGACCAGCACCCCGGCAAAGGCCAGCAACAGCACGTCGTGCAGCCGCCAGATCACGATTGCCAGCGCAACGAGCGGTCGCGATCGACATCGTCGCGCGGCAATATGCCTGGGATGTCGGATATCCCGGCGGGCGTCGGACGCGCGACGTCCTGCATATTCCGGCGAACCGCCCGGTCGACCTGCGCATCACCGCAACGGACGTGATCCACAGCTTCTGGGTGCCGCGCCTCGCAGGCAAGATGGATGCGATACCGGGTCATACCAGCACGTTGCGGATCCAGGCCGATCTGCCCGGCACCTATCGCGGCGAATGCGCCGAATATTGCGGGACCGGCCATGCGGGCCACGGCTTTACCGTCGTCGCGCACGATGCCGCCGAATGGACCGCCTTCATTGGGGAGCGCGCGCGATGAAGGCGTTGCGACTGCATCACGAACTGACCGCGATCTGGCGTACCGAACCGGGCTGGCGCGGCGCGCTGCGCTCGGTCAACCACAGCGACATCGGCAAGCGCTTCATCGTCGCCGCCTTCGTCTTCTTTGCGATCGGCGGCGTGCTGGCCATGCTGATCCGCGCGCAGCTCGCCACGCCGCGTAGCGCGTTCGTCGGGCCGGAGGTCTATAACCAGATCTTCACGATGCACGGCAGCATCATGATGTTCCTGTTCGCCATCCCGATGTTCGAGGGGCTGACGATGTACCTGCTGCCCAAGATGCTGGGCAGCCGCGATCTCGCCTTTCCACGGCTGTCCGCGCTTGGCTGGTGGTGCTATCTCTTCGGCGGCACGATCATCATCGTCGCGATGCTGGCGGGTGTCGCGCCCAACGCGGGATGGTTCCTGTATCCGCCGCTGTCGGGCAAGACCTTCACGCCCGGCATCAACTCCGATGTCTGGCTGCTCGGCATCACCTTTGTCGAGATTTCGGCGATGTCCGCCGCGATCGAGATCGCGGTTTCGGTCCTGAAGCTACGCGCCCCGGGAATGCGGCTGGACCGGATGCCGATCTTCGCATGGTACATGTTGGCGACGGCGGGGATGATGATCTTCGGCTTCCCGCCATTGATCCTCGGATCGATCCTGCTGGAGATCGAGCGCGCGTTCGGATGGCCGTTCTTCGACCCCGCGCTCGGCGGCTCGCCGCTCTTGTGGCAGCATCTGTTCTGGCTGTTCGGCCATCCGGAGGTCTACATCATCTTCCTGCCCGCGGCGGGCGCGGTATCGACCATCCTGCCGGTGATGGCGCGCACCCGGCTGCTGGGATATGGTGCGATCGTCGCGGCGATCATGGCGCTCGCCTTCCTCAGCTTCGGGCTGTGGGTCCACCACATGTTCACCACCGGCATTCCGCACATGGCGCTGGGCTTCTTCTCCGCCGCGTCCGCGCTGGTCGCGGTGCCGACCGCGGTGCAGATCTTCGCCTGGCTCGGCACGCTGTGGGGCGGCCGGCCCGAGATGAAACTGCCGATGCTGTACCTCATCGGCTTCTTCATCGTCTTCGTCCTGGGCGGGCTGACGGGCGTGATGCTGGCGATGGTCCCGTTCGATGGGCAGGCACACGATACCGCGTTCGTCACCGCGCATCTGCATTACGTGCTGGTCGGCGGGTTCGTGTTCCCGATGCTGGCCGCCGCTTATTACTGGCTTCCCCATTTTACCGGACGGCAGCGGGTGATGCGGATCGGCGAAGCGGCGTTCTGGCTGATCTTCATCGGTTTCAACATGACCTTTTTCCTGATGCACCTGACCGGACTGCTTGGAATGCCGCGGCGGGTCGACACCTACCCCGACGGGATGGGCTGGACGCTCCTGAACCTGCTGTCGTCGGTCGGCAGCTTCGTGCAGGCGTTCGGTTTCGCGCTGTTCCTGATCGACGTCGTGCTGCAGATCAGGCTGGGTCGACGGCACGCGCGCGATCCCTGGAACGCGCAGACGCTGGAATGGGCGATGCCCACCCCGGCCCCGGATTACAATTTCGCCAGCATCGCCACGGTGAGCGATCGCGAACCGCTGGCGACGATGCCCGATCTTGGCGTGCGGCTGGCGCGCGGTGAGGGGCTGCTGGCGGTGGCGCGGAACGGCTGGCGCGAGACGATCGCGGTCGACATGACCACCGGCACGCCCGACCATGTCGCGATCCTGCCGGGCAACAGCTGGTTGCCGATCGCCACGGCCGCGACACTCGGCGGCTTCTTTCTGTCGATGCTTGCCGGCCTGTATGTCGTCGCGCCGCTATTCCTGCCGGTGGTGGCGTGGCTCGGCTGGCGCTGGGCGTGGACCAATGGGCGGCGCGAGGACACCGGGCTGGTGGACGTCGGACAGGACCGCCGGTTGCCGACCAGTTTCGAGGCGGCGCGCACCACCGGCTGGTGGGGCAGCGTCCTGGCGCTCGGTGCCAGCGCCACGCTGTTCGCGTCATTGCTGTTCGGCTACGCCTTTCTCTGGACGGTGGCACCCAACTGGCCGCCGCCCGCGCTGATCGCGCCCTCGCTGTTCGCGCCGCTGCTGGCGGTAGCGGGTGCGGGTTGTGCCGTCGTGATGGCACGACGGGGCAAGACGGCGATCGCGGCCGGCGGACAGGGTGCAGTTGTGCTGGCCCTCGTCATGCTGCTGGTCGGGGCGGCACCATCGCCGACCGGCCATGCCTATGCCGCGACCAGTGCCGCGGTCGCTGCTTATGGCGTCTTCCATGCGGTGGTCGCCATGCTGATGCTGGCGTTCGTCGTCGCGCGGCAACGGGCCGGCTTCCATTCCGCTGCCCGTTCGGGCGAGCTTCGGATCGTGCGGCTGTGGAGCGATCACGCCGCGGGTGCCGGAGCCTTCTGTGCGATCCTGCTCGTCGTGCCGGGGTGGCTGGCATGATCGTACTGCTGCGCCTGTCGGCAGGGCTGATCGGTTGGGTCGTCGCGTTCTGCCTGATGTACGGCCTGCACGGGATTGGCTGCGCACGACGGTGGGACCGGGTCGACGCCCTTGGCGGCGACCTGCACCGCACGGCGCTGGTCGCCACCTGGCTGGTCTGTCTGCTCGCGACGCTGTTGGCGGCGGTGTATCTGTCGCGCCGACGAACGACGTTGCTCGATCGAGCCACCATGGCGACGGGCTGGACCGGTTTCGTCGCCACTGCCGTCACGTTCGTGCCGCTGCTCATCATTCCGTCCTGCCTGTGATGCTGGTCGGGAACTTTGCTGCGATGCGGCATTTTAAAAACCATCGACATCACGCGGGGCCGAAATGACCGACCGTTCGACGAAACCGCGGATCGCGCGTGCGCTGCAGGGTGGCGGCAGGATCGGAATGCCAAACGCGCGTGGTGGCTGGCGGATCGTGCTGCTGGCGGTGCAGACGGTCGCCGGGCTGCTGGGGCTGGCGATGCTCGGACTCGGCCTGTGGCTGATCGCATTGGGCGGAAACTGGTATTACGCGATCTGCGGCGCGCTCCTGACCGCAGGCGCGATCGCCACATGGCGCGGTCATCACCCCTTCGGACTGATCGGACCGGTCGCGGCGCTGGCACTCAGCATCGTCTGGGCCGTGTGGGAAATCGCGGGCAAGGGCTGGCAGCCGGTATGGGCGATCGATCTGGCGGCGCGGATCGGCGTGATCGGCGCGCTGGCCGTCATCGCCCTCGCCGCATGGCGCGCGGGCAGCGGCGACGCCCGACACCGGCGCGTCGTCTACATCGGCACCGGGGCGGGACTTGCCCTCGTGGTCGGCGGTATCGCACTGGCATGGGAGCGTCCGACCGGACCGGGCACCGCTGCCGCCTCCGTCGCCTACCCCGCCGATACCGACTGGACGGCGTTCGGTGGCACCAACGCCGGCGAGCGTTTCTCCCCCGCCGGACAGGTCACCCCGGCCAATGTCGGCACGCTGCGCGAGGCATGGCGCTTCCATACCGGCGACGAACAGCCGAACGAGCGCGTCCACTACGCGGCACAGAACACGCCGCTCAAGATCGGAGACACGCTGTTACTATGCTCTCCGGGCAACATGGTGTTCGCGCTCGATCCGGGCACCGGCGCGGAACGCTGGCGGTTCGATCCGAACGTTGCCCCGCGGGCGATGGAATCGATGTTCAGTGCCGCCTGTCGCGCGGTCGGCTATCATGCTCGGGCGGACGCAGGCGATGCGGCCTGTGCGCGGCGGGTGTTCGTCGCGGCGGCGGACGGACGGCTGATCGCGTTGGATGCCGCGCGGGGCACCCCCTGCTCCGGCTTCGGGCGCGGCGGTACGGTGGACCTGACCGCGGGCATGGGGTTGCGCGAACCCGGTCATGCGTCGAGCAACTCGGGGCCGGCGGTCGTCGGCGATCTGGTGATCGTCGGCCAGCAGGTCAGCGACAACCAGCGGCGCGACGCGCCATCGGGCGTGGTGCGCGCTTACGACGCGACCGACGGGCGGCTGCGCTGGGCGTGGGACGCCAAGCGGATCGATCGGCCGCAGGTGCCGCTTGCGCCCGGGGAAACCTGGCCAGCGGGGACGCCCAACGTCTGGAACGTGATTTCCGCCGACGAAGGGCTGGGGCTGGTGTTCCTGGCCACCGGCAATGCCGGCAACGATCATTTTGGCGGCAACCGCGAGGCGGCGGACGACCGTTTCTCCTCCGCCGTCGTCGCGGTGGACGTGGCAAGTGGTGCGACGCGCTGGGCCTTCCGCACGGTCGATCGCGACCGGTTCGACTATGATCTCGGCGCGCAGCCCGTTGTGACCACGTTGCCGATCGCCGGCGTGAACCGGCGCGTCGTGATTCAGGGTACGAAGACCGGATCGCTGTTCGTGCTCGACGCCGCGACCGGTCGCCCGTTGCGCCCGATCGCGCAGGTGCCCGCACCACAGGGAGGCGTATCGGGCGAGATACTGTCGCCGACCCAGCCCCAGTCGATCTTCTATCCCAATTTCGCCGGGGTGCCGCAGCGTAATCCCGAACGAATCGACGCGCGCCACGCCTTCGGCCTGACCCCGATCGACGCCGCGCTGTGCCGCATCCAGTTTCAGCGGATGCGCTATGACGGGATGTACACGCCCCCGACCGATCAGGGCCTCGGCACGCTGCTCTATCCCGGCACGATCGGTGGGCTCAACTGGGGCGGGCTGGCGATTGACCGGGCGCGCGGGCTGGTCATCACCAACAACAGTCGGCTCGCCAACCAGGTACGCCTGATCCCCCGCGCGGACGTGTCGGACCCGGCGATCGGCGACGGCGGGCGCCGCCCGGATCAGACGGTCGCTCCGCAAAAGGGTGCGCCATGGGGTGTCGACCGGCCGATCTGGCTGTCGATCCTGGGCGTGCCGTGCAACACCCCGCCCTGGGGCTTCATCGCCGCGACCGACCTGAACACCGGCCGGCTGGCATGGAGCAAGCCGCTCGGCAGCGGCTTCGACGCCGGTCCGCTGGGCATGCCGATGCGGGTCCGCATCCCGCTCGGCACCCCGAACATCGGCGGCGCGGTGACGACTGCCACCGGCCTCACCTTCATCGCCGCGGCGCAGGACAACTATCTTCGCGCGTTCGAAACGGCCACCGGACGGCTCTTGTGGAGCGGGCGCCTTCCGGCGGGCGGACAAGCCTCGGCGATGACGTACATGCACAAGGGCCGGCAATATGTGGCGATCGGGGCGACCGGACACGGCCAGTTGCAGACGAAGGCCGGCGATGCGCTGGTGGTCTACGCGCTGCCGCGATGATGTCGGGATGCCAGAATGCAGGCATCGTCGTGGGTGTCGGGTTCCGGGCGGAACCCTCCCGATGCACCATGCAACCTGTCCGAGGCGCGACGCAGGACAGTTCGTCGGGAACACCATCGCGGCGTCGCGGCATCTTGCCCTCTCTTCACCTTGAAGATTGCCTGATCAGGTCCGCGACGGTCATTCCCGCATTCGAGACGGCGGGATATGACTGCCGGATCAGGCTTGCATCGCCCGGATTAGCGCCGGCCTGTCGATGAAGGGGATAGCGCGTCCGGGATTGAAGGCCAGCGCGGTCAGGCTGACTCGACGCGGACCTTCTCCAGCCCATGCATCGGAAACGCCCCCTGATGCATCCACCGCCCGATCGACCGAAACGGGTGCCCGACGGTAGCATTGCGGACAGGAATCCGACCGGTGGGGTTTCATCGACCCTGTCATCGTAACGCGATGGTGCCCGATCGACTACCCGTTTCGAAAAGGCCCGGTCAGCGCATCGGCCCGCGACCGACGCCGCTTTCCGACTTTCCTACACCGCAGCCGACTGTCAAATTCTGCGGCACGCCGTAGCCGGCCAAGCTCTTTGACCCCGCCGCTCCCCGTCCCGCGCGCAAACAGCGCGCAAGTGTGACCTTTGTGACCTTTGGCGCGCGCCCGCCGGAAAAAACCTAATAATTCAGCTGCAACTGCGTCCGGAACACGTCGCCCTCGGCCCGTCCCGACCGCCGTTCGTCCGCCTCGGCGCGTTCCATCCGCGCATAGGCCAGCGTCAGTTCCAGCGCCGGCACCGGCTGGAACTCGATGCCCAATTCGATCTCGTCGGTCTCCAGCCGCGGCGCGTTGACCGCCGCCTTCCACCCGCCGCGAGAGGTCTGCCAGCGGACATAGGGCATGAACGGCCCGACCGGCGACTGCCGCACCCGCGCGGTGCCCTGTACATAGCCGCCATATAGCGACCGTGTCGTGATGCCGCGCAGCACCGGGTCATATTCCGGCCCGCGCCCCCAATTCCATTCGGCCTGCACCCCGAAGGGCTGCGGATACAGGATCGCGTGCAGCCCGATGCGATCGTCGGCAAAGGCGACCGGACTGACCCCGCCGGTGCGGATTTCGGGCTGGACGCGATTGGTATAGCCGCTCGCCCCGACCTCCAGCACCTGCTTGCCGCCGATCTCGAACGGCCATGTCGCCAGGGCCACCGCCATCACCGCATCATTCGCTTCCTCGCGATTGATGCCCTGTCCGTTATATACGCCGATCCCGAACGCACCGTAATTCCCGAACAGCTTCTGCCCGTCCTTGGTCAGCCGTTCCCAGATATCGTCGACCTGCTGCGGCGTATAATAAGCGACGACACCGATATCGCGCTCGCTCGGCACCCCGCTGTTGATGGCATCGCTGCGGTCGAGTGTCAGCCGGTTCGACGACGACTGCATATTCTCCCACCCGAACGGCACCTTCGACTGGCCGAAGCGCAGGCGAAACCGCTTGTTGGTGTCGAGGAACGCATCGAAATAGGCGTCGCGCAGTTGCAGGAACCCCTCGCGCCGCTCGCCGACCGACTGGTTCGACACGGCGGTCGCGAAATCGGGCTGAAGATAGAAGGACACCCGATCGCCCAGATCGCCCTGCAACACCAACCGGATGCGGCGGAAGGTGAAGCCGGTATCGTCGCCGATGCCGCTGTCATGGACCGAGCGCAGCCGGGCGATCCCGTCCGGAGCCGTGCGATCGCCGGAGATGATCTCGTTCAGCCGCAACTGGGTATAGCCGCGCAGCCGGATGCGGTCGTACCATTTCTCGCGGGATGGCTTGGCCGGGGCGGCAGCGACCTGCGTCGGGGCTACAGGCTCGGCCGCGACCGGGGCCGGCGTCGTTGCAGGTGCAGCGGCGATGACGGACGGTCTGGCTGCCGTCTGCGCCGCCTTCATTTCGGCGATGACCGCCTTCAACTCGTCGATCTGCCGCTGAAGCTCCTGCACCGTCTGCGCCGCAGCGGGCGGTGGAACCATGAAGGATGCGGCGACCGCCGCGGGCAGGAAGGGCTTCATGGACCCGCGCCATGCCGCTGCGGCACGACGCGGGTCAAGCGATGATGATGACGCTTCGTTCACGTCCTACATATGCAGCGTACGACCATAGGCCCCGAGCACCGACTCGTGCATCGATTCGGAGATCGTCGGATGGGCGAACACCGTCTCGGTCAGTTCCTTCTCGGTCGTCTCAAGCTGGCGGGCGATGACATAGCCCTGGATCATCTCGGTCACTTCCGCGCCGACCATGTGCGCGCCCAGCAGTTCGCCGGTCCTGGCATCGAACACCGTCTTCACGAAGCCTTCGGCCTCGCCCAGCGCGATCGCCTTGCCGTTGCCGATGAACGGGAATTTGCCGACCTTGACGCTGTAGCCCGCTTCCTTGGCCTTCGCCTCGGTAAAGCCGACGCTGGCGACCTGCGGCCGGGCATAGGTGCAGCCGGGGATGTTGTTTTTGTCCATCGCGTGCGGATGGACGTCCTTGTTGCCCAGCGCCTTGGCGATGGCTTCGGCGGCGATGACGCCCTCATGGCTCGCCTTGTGCGCCAGCCACGGCGCACCGGTCACGTCGCCGATCGCCCAGATGCCGTCGACATTGGTCTTGCCATAGCCGTCGGTCTTGATGTGGCCGCGCTCGGCCTCGATCTTCAGCGCCTCCATGCCGATATTCTCGGTATTGGGCACGATGCCGATCGCGACGATCGCGTGGCTGAACTCGACCTGTTCGACCTTGCCGTCCGGCCCCTTGATCGCGGCCTTGACCCCTGCCGGGCTCGCTTCCAGCTTTTCGAGGCCCGACTTGGTCTTGATCGTCATGCCCTGCTTGGTCAGCGCCTTGTGCATGAACTCGCTGACCTCGACGTCTTCGACCGGCATGATCCGGTCGAGCATCTCGACGATCGTCACGTCGGCACCCATGTCGTTGTAGAAGCTGGCGAACTCGACACCGATCGCGCCCGAGCCGATGACCAGCAGCTTGGTCGGCATTTCGGGCGGCACCATCGCATGACGGTACGTCCAGATCTTCGCGCCATCGGCCTTGGCGAACGGCAGGTCGCGGGCACGCGCACCGGTCGCGATGATGATATGCTTGGCTTCGAGTTCGGTGGTCTTGTCGCCCTGCTTGACGCTCAGCTTGCCCTTGGCAGTGATCGTGCCGACGCCTTCATGGACGACGACCTTGTTCTTCTTCATCAGCCCCTTGACGCCGGCATTCAGCTGCCCGGCGACCTTGCGGCTGCGATCGACGACCTTGGCGAGGTCGAACGCCGGCTTTTCGTTCGACAGGCCGTATTGCGCGGCGTGCATCATGTAGTGATAGATTTCGGCCGAGCGCAGCAGCGCCTTGGTCGGAATGCAGCCCCAGTTGAGGCAGATGCCGCCCAGCCGCTCGCGCTCGACGATCGCGACCTTCAGGCCAAGCTGGCTCGCGCGGATCGCCGCGACATAGCCGCCGGGGCCGGAGCCGAGCACGATCAGGTCGTAAGATTCAGCCATCACTTTACCTTTTCGCTCGATGCTGCCCGGTCGAGCAGCCGTAATGATTGCAGGAAGATATCAGGATCAGGCGGTGATCGCCCGCGGCTTGCGGTCTTCGTCGATCGCGACGAACACGAAACGCGCCTGCGTCACGCGGTCGACCGCCTCGCCGAACCGATCGCGGCGCCATGCCTCGACCTCGATCGTCATCGACGTGCGCCCGACCTTCACCATGTCGGTATAGACCGACACTTCGTCGCCGACCGCTACCGGTGCGTAGAATTGCATGGCGTCGACCGCGATGGTCACCGCGCGCCCCTTGGAATGACGCGCCGCGACCAGTCCCGCCGCCATGTCCATCTGCGACATGATCCAGCCGCCGAAGATATCGCCATACGGATTGGTATCGGCAGGCATCGCCGTCACGCGCAGCGCAGGCTGGCCGACCGGCGGCACGGCGTTATTCTCGACCATCCTGCATCCCCCCCTTGGCACGTTCCTCGGCCATGGCCCGCTGCGCCTGTCGCACGCCGAGAATGACGACGACGGCCATCGAAACCCATGTCACCAGCCAGATATCGTGCCGACCCCGCGGATAGGACCATGCCGACAGCCAACCGATCCCCCATGCCGCCACCAGTCCGGCAACGACAGAGGCGATTTCGGTCAGCAGCCGCATACGCATTTACGCGATCAGGCCGAGGGGCGACTCCACCAGCGCCTTGAAGAGCTTCAGCATCTCCGCCCCGTCCGCGCCGTCGATCGCGCGGTGGTCGAAGCTGCCGGTCGCAGTCATGACCGTCGCCACGCCCAGCGCATCGTCGACGATGTACGGCCGCTTCTCGCCGGCACCGACCGCAAGGATCATGCCCTGCGGCGGATTGATGACCGCTTCGAACTGCTTGATGCCGAACATGCCCATGTTCGACAGCGACGCGGTACCGCCCTGATATTCCTCGGGCTTCAGCTTGTTCTCCTTGGCGCGGCGGCCAAGGTCCTTCATCTCGGTGCTGATCTTCGCCACGCCCTTGTTCGCGGCATCGCGGATGATCGGCGTGATGAGGCCGGTCGGCGTCGACACTGCCACCGACACGTCGGCGCGCGAATACTGCACCATCTCGTTACCGAGGAAGGTGACGTTGCACTTGGGGCTGTTTTCCAGCGCGACGCCCAGCGCCTTGATCAGCAGATCGTTGACCGACAGCTTCACGCCGCGCGCGTCGAGCGACTTGTTCAAATCGCCGCGCAGCTTGAGCAACGCATCCAGACGGATATCGACCGTCAGATAGATGTGCGGAACCTGCTGCTTCGATTCGGTCAGGCGACGCGCGATCGTCTTGCGGATGTTCGACAGCTTCTCGACCGTGTGCGGGATCGAATCGTCGAACCACACCGCCGCGGGCTTGGGTGCTTCTGCGACCGGAGCGGGAGTTGCCGCGGCGCTCGGTGCGGGCGCAGCCGATTCGGTCTTGGGCGCGCTCGCCGCACCCGGCTTTGCGTTCTCAACATCGGCCTTGACGATGCGGCCGTTCGGGCCGCTGCCGGCGATACCCGACAGCTCGAGGCCCTTGTCGGCGGCGATCCGGCGCGCCAGCGGGCTGGCCTTCACGCGACCACCATCGCTCTGCGCGGCACCGGCACCGGCCGGACGGCCGTGGTCCGACGTACCCGCAGGAGCCGGCGCGGCTTCGCTGCCGGTCTTGTTCGGATCGGTCGGGTCGGGCTTGCCCTTGAACTGGTCGTCGGCAGGCTCGGGCGTTTCCGCCTTTGTGGGCGCAGCGTCGATCGCCGACGCATCCTCGCCCTCTTCCAGCAGGATCGCGATGACCGCGCCGACCTTCACATTGTCGGTACCCTCGGCGATCAGGACCTTGCCGATGGTGCCTTCATCCACGGCTTCGAATTCCATCGTCGCCTTGTCGGTTTCGATTTCCGCCATGATGTCACCGGATTTGACGGTGTCACCTTCCTTCACCAGCCATTTGGCCAGCGTCCCCTCTTCCATGGTCGGGGACAGGGCGGGCATCTTGATCTCGATCGGCATGGGGCAGATTGGTCCTCTCAGGCTCGTCGCGCCTCTTCGCTGTCGGGCGCGTCCGGGTCAAGCCCCGGTACAGCTTGCACGACGCCGCCGAACCGGCGCATGAACGCCGTTCCGGAGCGGAGGACATCGTGCGGACATATCTGGTCGTCGTCGACGAAAGCCCCGAAAGCGCCGTTGCGCTCCGTTTCGCCGCCCGTCGCGCGGTCAAAACCAATGGTGGCGTCGAGGTATTGGCGCTGGTCGAGCCGCAGGAATTCGCCCCTTGGGGCGGCGTGCAGGCGACGATCGAGGAGGAGGCGACCGAACGCGCCGAAGCCTTGGTACAGGCGGCGGCAGGCACGCTGATCGCCGAGTCGGGACTGCAACCGCATCTGACGGTCCGCACCGGCGACGGCCCGCGAATCGTGCGCGAGATGATCGCCGCCAATCCCGATATCGCCGCGCTGGTGCTGGGCGCCGCCGCGACCGGATCACCGGGACCGCTGGTCACCCATTTCGCCGGAACCGATGCCGGCGCGCTGCCCGTCCCGTTGATGATCATCCCCGGCAGCCTCGATCGTGCCGGGATCGACCGCCTGAGCTGATCGCCGGACAGCCGGCGTTCAGCTTCGCAACGTCATGCAGCGATAGAGATACCGTGCGGGGGAGAGCGTCGCTTGCGAGTCGCGCTCGATCCCCCGCGGGCTGCTGCTGTTCGCCGGATGTCCGGCAGCGTCCTCTCTTATTATTCAGCGCAGCACTGGTGAGGGGCCGTTAGCGCGGAAGCGGCACAAAAAAAAGGGCCGGCAAAGCCGACCCTGTAAAGTTTTAGGAGAGGATGCCTGAAAGGCACAGTCGTTGTGCACCGCACCCGGTCCGTTAGCAATTGCAAAAAACGAAACCAAACATTCTATTTAGACAATTTAACCATCCGGCCGGTGGGTTTTCGCGCGCAACGGGTATCTGCCGAAACCGGTTGAGCCGCTGCGGATAAGATTGCATCCTCCCGCAAATGCGCCAGATTCTGCTCCTGCCCGCCCTGTTGCTCGCCACCGCCGCCCCGGCCCGCGACGCCCCCAAGCCCGATCGGCTGCGCGCCGACGTCGCCAGATTGGTCGGCTTTGGCACGCGCCATACCGCGTCCGACTCCGATCATCCGACGCGCGGCATCGGCGCGGCGCGGCGGTGGTTCGCCGACGAACTGACCCGGATCGGACGCGATTGCGGTGATTGCATCACCGTCGCGAACATCGCGCGCGGCTTTACCGGCCCCCGTGCGCCGCAGGGCGTGAACGTCGTCGACGTGCTGGGCTTCCAGCGGGGACGCGATCCCCGCCGAGTCGTGATCGTCATGGGCCATATCGACAGCCGGGTCAGCGACGTGATGGACGCGACCAGCGACGCGCCGGGCGCGAACGACGATGCGTCGGGCGTGGCGCTGATGCTGGAGGCGGCACGTATCCTGTCGAAGGAGAAATTCGACGCGACCATCGTCTATGCCGCGCTGTCGGGCGAGGAACAGGGGCTGTGGGGCGCGCAACTGCTGGCCGACACCGCCCGGGAAAAGGGCTGGGTGGTGACCGCCGTGCTGAACAACGACATCGTCGGCAACACCATCGGACAGGATGGTCGCCGCGTCGCCGACCGGGTGCGCGTCTTTTCGGAAGGCATTCGCGCGTCCGAATCGATCGATCAGCAGATCGCCCGCCGCGCCGCCGGTGGCGAGTACGATGGCCCGTCGCGCGCGCTGGCCAAGACCGTCGATGTCGTGGCCGCGACCCTGCCCGGCGGCGTCGACGCGTTTCTCGACCGACGGCCCGACCGCTTCGGCCGGGGCGGCGACCACGAACCGTTTCTGAAGCTGGGCTATCCTGCGATACGGTTTTCGGTCGGTGTCGAAAATTACGATGCGCAACATCAGGACCTGCGCCGCGACGGAACGCGGATCTATGGCGACACGATCGACCGGATGGACTTTTCTTATCTGGCGAAGGTCACCGCGCTGAACGTCGCGACGATCGCCCGACTGGCCGCCGCACCGGCCGCCCCCGTGACCGCATCGATCGAAGGTGCGCTGTCGACCGACACCAAGGTCCGCTGGTCGCCGGTCGCGAACGCCGCCGGCTATCGCATCCGCTGGCGGCGCAACGATGCGCAGGCGTGGACCGAGCAGCGCGACGTCACCGGCGTCGAAGCGGTGCTGAAGGGCGTCATCGTCGACGATCACTTCGTCGCGGTGTCGTCGCTGTCGGCGAACGGTGCGGAGAGCATACCGACCTTCGCCGGCAGCCCGCCCCGCTGACCTTTTCTACCGCCGCAACATCTTCGACCGATACACCCGCCGCGGCGCAGCCCGCCGCGGCTCATAGGTCACGACGTCCTCGGTCGTCGTCGTGACCACCGTCGGATGCTCGACCGTCACCGTCGTGATCGTGCGGGGCGGATAGTAATAGCCATCGGCGACATACCCCCCCGCCGGCCCCTCGGTCGTGGTGGTCGTCGTGGTGTAACTGCGCGCGACGGGCGCCGCGCCGATATGCCGCTCGACATAGCGCGTACGGGACGGCGGAGGCGGTCCGATCGGCTGCACCTGCTCGCGCATCGGGCCGAACACGACCTCCGGCGCAACGGGCAGGTCGTCGAAGCCGTCGTCATGGCGATCGTCGGGCGCAATCGGCACGTCTTCATACGGCAGCGGATACTCCGCCCCGTAACCCGGCTGCGGCGGGGGTGGCGGCGGCGGCGGAGCGCGGCGATCCTCGGCCCGGTCGATCGCGGTGCCGGCCAGCGCGCCGACCCCGGCCCCCAGCACCGTACCGCCCAGCCGGTTGCCGCGTCCGGCGATCACGTTCCCGGCCACCGCGCCCGCGACACCGCCGATCACGGCCCCGCCGATGCCGTCATCGCGCCGTTCGGCCGCATAGCGTTCATAGTCGCGATCGTCGCGGACATAGCGCCCGGTATCACGCGCGTCCCAATCAAGGCCGCTGCGAACGTCATAGACCCGCCCGTCGCGATCGGCGAGCACGGCATCGTCATAATAGCGATACCAGCCATAGCCCGCCTGTGGCCGGCTCAGCCCATAGCCCGACCAGTCCTGAATGAAGAAGCTCGGGGCGACCCAGTAGCGCGGCAAGACCCAGCCGCGCGCCGGCGGGCGATACGCCGCCCATCCGCCCGGCGCATAGGTGCCGCCGACCCAGCGCCCGCGCACCTTCCCGCCCCAACGCGGTCCGGGCAGGTTCACGCGCGGCGCACCGGCCTGGACCGCCGCCCCGCGCGGCAGCGCCGCAGGTGCCTGCCCCACGCGCTGCGCCTGTGCGACACCGATGGTCAGGCCGGAGGTGGCAAGGAGCGCAACGGCGGCAGCAAAGAACGGCGTTCGCATCGGCCGAAAAACTCCCTGAACGGCGAAACAACGGTTCGACGCCCTATCATGCCGCCCGGTTCCGGGCCAATCCGGTGCCGGTGTCCCGCCCGTCCCGTGCCGGGTCAGGCGATCCGTGGCCCCAGCACCGCGACCAGTGCCTCGCATCCCGCCCGATCCGCATCATCGAACCGTCCCGGCAACGGGCTGTCGAGGTCGAGCACCCCGATCAGCCGCTCGCCGACCACGACCGGCACCACCAGTTCGCTGCGGCTATCGGCGTCGCAGGCGATGTGGCCGGGAAACGCATGGACGTCGGCGACCAGCTGGCTTTCGCGCGAAGCCGCTGCCGTGCCGCACACCCCGCGCCCCATCGCGATGCGGATGCACGCCGCCTTGCCCTGAAACGGGCCGAGCACCAGTTCGTCCCCGACCAGCCGATAAAATCCCGCCCAGTTGAGATCGGGCAGATATTGCATCAGCAATGCCGACGCATTGGCCATGTTGGCGATCGCGTCGCGCTCGTCCGCCGTCAGCGCGTCGAGCGCGCCGAGCAGGTCGCGGTACAGGTCGCCCTTGGCGCCGGTGGCAATATCGAACTGGTACATGCCTCGCGATGTAGGCGGAACGGAGCCGCGTTCCAATCCTCCCCGCTCGCGGGGAGGGGGACCAGCGAAGCTGGTGGAGGGGGATCGCCACGCAATGCAACCGTTCCGTATGCGGACCTCCCCCTCCACCACCGCTTCGCGGCGGTCCCCCTCCCCGTTCCGGGGAGGATCTAATCCATCCGCACTTTGCCCCGCCCGGCCTTGACCTGCGACCGCCCCTTCTTCGCATCGACCCGCCGTACCTGCGACGCCTTGGTCGGTTTGGTCGCGCGGCGCTTCTTCGGCACGATCGTCGCCTCGCGGATCAGGTCGAACAACCGCTCGCGCACTTCGCGCCGGTTCATCTCCTGCGATCGCGACCCATCGGCGCGCAGCGTCAGCACCCCGTCCTTGGTCAGTCGCGATCCCGCCAGCACCGCCAGCCGGTTCTTGACCGCATCGGGCAGTCCCGGCGACGCACCCACGTCGAACCGCAACAGGACCGCGCTGTCGGTCGTGTTGACATGCTGTCCGCCCGGACCCGACGCACGGGTAAAGCTTTCGACCAGCTCGCCGCTATCGATCGAGATCGACCGGGTGATCGGGATGCGCGGCACTTTAGATTTCGTCGAACCCCGCCGCGACGAAGCTGCGCGGCCACGGCGCGGTCACGTCGATCGCGGGCTTGTTGTCGCGCGGCACCATCAGGCCGACGGCGTGGAGCAACATGCCGCTTCGCCCGCCCTGCCCATAGACCGGATCGCCCGCCACCGGACAGCCCAGCCCCTCGGCCATGTGTACGCGGATCTGGTGGGTACGGCCCGTTTCGGGGAACAGCGCGACCAGCGCGCGGTCGCCGACCGTCCGCAGGACGCGCCAGTTGGTCCGCGCCGGCTTGCCCTTCGCATCGCCGACCATCCGCCAGCCGTCCTCGATGCTGCTGACCTTGGCCAGCGCCATGTCGATCTCGCCCGATTCGCCGGCGGGGATACCGTCGAGGATCGCCAGATAGCGTTTGGTCACCCGCCCCTGTTCGAATGCCTGCTGGAACCGGGCATGCGCCTTGGGATTGCGCGCCAGCAACAGGCAGCCGCTGGTATCGCGGTCGAGCCGGTGTACCGGCGTCGGTTCGCGTTGGAAGGTGAAGCGCAGTTCGTCCGCGCGGCTGACGATGCTGGGCGATCCGTCACGAGGCGGATCGACCGGCAGGCCGGCGGGCTTGTCGAGGACGATCGCTTCGCCGTCGATGAACAGGACTAGGTCGTCGAGCATTTGCCTCCCTTGCCATCGTTGGCGACGCCGTGCCAGTGCGCTCGCGCGGTCAACCGCCCAAGCCGGAGACCATCGTGCGTCGATCCTTCGTCCTTACCTGTCTCATGATCCCGCTCGCCGGCTGCGCGCCAGCGACGCCGCAGGCTCCGGTGCCGGTCGCTGCGCCCTCCCCGGTCGCCACGCCGGCCGCGCCGCCACCGGCAGCGATCCCGACCCCGTCTGCTCCGGTCACCGGCCCGGTCGCGCTGTGCGGACGCGGCACCGTCCAGCGTACCGCCGACGGTCGCCTGTTCCATCATTTCCCCTATCCCGACACAGCGGCAAGCACGCTGATCGACGCCCCGCCGGCATTGGGCGCGTCGTGCAAGGTCCACCCGGCGATGCTGCCCGACCTCACCCGCCTGCTCGCCGCTGCCGATGCCTATCCGGTGGTCGCAGGCACGGTGCGCGCGGTATCGTGCCATCGTTCGGTCGCGCTCCAGCAACTGACCTTTTGCGGCGGTATCGGTCCCGATGGCTCGGGCAGCTTCGCCGAACGCTCCTGGGCCTCCGCCCCGCCGGGGTTCAGCGAGCATTCGACCGGTTACGTCATCGACTTCGGCAGTGCGACCGCGCCTGCGTGCGATGCCGACGCCTGTTTCGGCGCTACCCCCACCGGCCGCTGGCTCCGCGCCAACGCCGCCCGGTTCGGTTTCGAAATGTCGTTCCCGGCGGGCAACAAACAACAGGTGAAATGGGAACCGTGGCACTGGCGCTGGGTCGGCACGACGGCCAGCGAAGCCGGCACAGTCCCGGCACGAACGATGTTCGCGAAGGCTCGCGCACGGTTTCCGGCCGAACCGAAGGTCGACTGATCGGCGACGAAAAGAATTAATGGGTTCACGCGGAGGCGCAGAGACGCGGAGGAGTTCCGCGCGTGACAACCTCACCCGCGTCAGCGGGCCTCATTCGTAGCAGCCGCAGACCCGGTCTACCGTTCGCGGATCGGTCGCCACGATCGAGCCTCTCTGCGCCTCCGCGCCTCCGCGCGAACCCATTCTTCCTACTTGGCGGCCGTAACCCCCGCATCGGTCTGCACGACCGGCTTCATCGTCCCGTCCGGGTTATAATACAGCCGCTCGACCGTCACCGCGCGCCGCCCGATCGCACCGTTCAGGTCGCCGATCGCCAGTGTGGCGTTGTGCAGGAACAGATACCAGTCGCCCTTGAACTGCGCGATGCCGGGATGGATGGTGAAGCTGTATTTCCCCGAGTCCGTAAGCTCGCCGCGATAGGTCCATGGCCCCTTGATCGACGGCGCGGTTGCATAGGACACACGTTCGTCGCGATGCTTCGACCGGTCGAGCGAGGCGTAGGTCAGGTAATAGGTGCCGTTCCGCTCGTGCAGCCACGGCCCTTCCTCGAAATGCGGCGGGGTGATGTCGGTGATCGGCCCGTCGATCTCGATCATGTTGGGCTTGAGCTTCGCGATATAGCATTGCCGGTTGCCCCATGCGATCCACGTCGTCCCGTCGCGGTCGGTGAAGACGGTCGGATCGATATCCTCCCAGCTATGCGTGCCCTTCGGCGTCATCTGGTTGGTGATCAGCGCCGACCCCTTGGCATCGACGAACGGGCCGGTCGGCTTGTCCGACACCGCCACCGCAATTGCCTTCCCCGGATGGGTGTCGTCATGCTCGACCGCGGCATAGAACCAGTATTTGCCGTTCTTCTGGATCGTCTGCGATGCCCAGGCATCGGCCTTCGCCCATTTGAAGTCGGCAACCTTCAGGATCGGGCCGTGATCGGTCCAGTGGCGCATGTCGGTGGTCGAATAGACCAGCCATTCGCGCATGTTGAACATCTGATCGCGTTCCGCCTGATCGTGCCCGACATACAGGTACAGCCGGTCGCCGACGACCAACGGCGCGGGATCGGCAGTGAACTTGTCGCGAATGATCGGGTTGCTGCCCGCTACCGGTGCCGCACGATGCTGCGCCGGCGCTGCTCCCGCTACCGCCGCCAACGCCACGGCCATCCATCCCAAATTACGCACGCGCCTCTCCCGTCCTTGTTTTGACGGGATGATAACCGATAGCGTTACCATTCCAACCATTTACGGTCATGGCCCGGGCTGATTTCCGACCCGCCGCACCGTCGATGGAAAAGGGGCGACCCGTGGGCCGCCCCGTTCCTTCTTATCCGAACACCTTGGCCGCGAGTTCGGCGATCCGCTTGCCCTGATGCCGGGCACCGCCCAGTTCGATCTCGGTCGGCTGACGGCTGCCGTCGCCGCCGGCGATCGTCGACGCGCCATAGGGCGTGCTGCCGTTCACTTCGTCCAGCCCGGTATGGCCTTCATAGGCATAGTCGAGCCCGACGATGGTCAGCCCATGATGCATCAGGTTGGTGATGATCGAGAACAGCGTGGTTTCCTGCCCGCCATGCTGGGTCGCGGTCGAGGTGAAGGCACCGCCGATCTTGCCGACCAGTCCGCCCTTCGCCCACACGCCGCCGGTCGTGTCCCAGAACGCGGCCATCTGGCTCGACATCCGGCCATAACGCGTGCCGGTCCCAACGACGATCGCGTCATAGTTGGTCAGTTCGTTGGGATCGGTCAGCAACGCGTGATGATCGGCAACGACGAAGCCCGCCGACTTGGCGACCTCGTCTGGGGCCGTCTCGCGGACGCGGCGGACATCGACGTCGGCCCCGCCCGAACGGACGCCTTCGGCAACGGCGTCGGCCATCTTCGCGATATGCCCATAGGACGAATAATACAGCACCAGAACCTTGGCCATGTGGCGATACTCCCGTTCGGTTGTTCGGTTATTCGGAATCGACCAGGACGATTTCGGCGTCCCTGGTCGCGGTGATGGTGACGGTCTGCCCGCCGACCAGCGCGGCACCGTCGCGCGCCTCGAAGGCGACTCCGTCGATGGTGATCGCGCCGGTTGCCGCGACCAGATAGGCGTGACGCCCTGCCCCCACGCTATGTTCCACGCTTTCCCCGGCCTTCAGCGTCGCGCCCAGCACGCGGGCGTCGGCACGGATGCGCAGCGCATCGCCGTCATCGTCGAAACCGCTGGCCAGCACGACGAACTTACCGGAGCGTTCGCCCTTGGGAAACGGCTTGGCGCCCCAGGTCGGCGCGCCGCCCTTCTGGCGCGGTTCGATCCAGATCTGGAAGATGCGGGTCGTTTCCGGCTCCAGATTATATTCGGCATGGCGCACGCCGGTCCCGGCGCTCATCACCTGCACGTCGCCCGCCGCCGTGCGGCCCTTGTTCCCCAGCGAATCCTGATGGGTGATCGCGCCCGACCGGACATAGGTGATGATTTCCATGTCCTTGTGCGGATGCGCCGGAAAACCGCTGTTGGCGGCGATCTCGTCGTCGTTCCACACCCGGATCGCGCCCCAGCCCATCCGCTGCGGGTCGTAATAGTTGGCGAAGCTGAAATGATGGCGGGCGTTCAGCCAACCGTGATCGGCATGGCCCAGGCTGGTGAAGTCACGTTTGTCGATCATCGTCGATCTCCTTGCTTGACCCCCAAGATAAGCACCGCGATCATGACGTAAATGGAAACGTCGGAAACCGATCGTTTCGTGATGGAGGGTATATGCGGCTTCCTGATTTCGAAGCATGGGCGATGTTCGCCTGCGTGGTCGAGCATCGCTCGTTCAGCGCCGCCGCCCAGTCGATCGGTGTATCGAAGGCGACGGTGTCGAAAGCCGTCGCCCGGCTGGAAGTGTCGCTCGGCACCACCCTGTTCCACCGCACCTCGCGCCGGCTGACGCTGAGCGACGCCGGTCAATCGCTGGCGGAACGTGCCGGCCGCATCCTTGCCGAGGCACAGGCGGCGGAGGAACAGGCGCGCGACGCCGCCGCCGCCCCGACCGGGCTGGTGCGGGTCGCGGCACCGATGTCGTTCGGCCAGACCCATGTCGCCCCGGCCGTCGCCGACTTTCTGAAGGCGCATCCGGGCGTCGAGATCGACCTGACCCTGTCCGACGCCAAGGTCGACATCGTCGCCGATGGCATCGACATCGCGCTGCGCATCGCCGAACTGCCCGACAGCTCACTGCGCGCGCGGCGGCTGGGTCCGGTTGCGGTACGGATCGTCGCCTCGCCGGACTATTGGCAGGCGCGGGGCCGCCCCACCCATCCCGCCGATCTCAGCAGTCATGCCTGTTTCCGCTACACCAACATGCCCAACCCGCTCTGGCATTTCCGGCGCGGCGAAGAGGAAGTGAGCGTCCGGCCCGGCGGCCCGCTGGCGGTGAACAATGGCGAGGCGATGTTGCCCGCGCTCCGCCTCGGTCTCGGTGTCGCGCGCCTTCCCGACTTTCTGGTCGATGCCGATATCGCCGCCGGTCTGCTCGAACCAGCGCTGCCCGACTGGTCGAACGGGGCGGTCGCGTTGCACCTGCTGACCCCGCCCGGCACGCTGCGTCCGGCCCGTGTCGCGGTGCTGATCGACTTTTTTTCCAGCCGCTTCCGGACGCTTTGCCCCCGTGATTAGAAGGGGAATCATGCGCCCAACTTAACCAACAGATTTTAGGGAACATTTCACATTAGTGGGAAATTAACCTTTTGCGTTCAGAGGTGTTTACGTTAATGTTTTGGTCGCGCGCAGGGTTTTGGAACGCGTGCCGCGAAACGGGGGACTGCCGATGCGCGTGCTACTGATCGAGGACGAGCCGAATACCGCCAAGGCGATCGAGCTCATGCTGACGACCGAAGGGTTCAATATCTACACGACCGATCTGGGCGAGGAAGGCCTCGATCTGGGCAAGCTGTACGATTACGACATCATTCTGCTCGACCTGAACCTGCCCGACATGCACGGCTATGACGTGCTGAAGAAGCTGCGGGTCGCCCGGGTGCAGACGCCGGTCCTGATCCTGTCGGGCATCGATGAAATGGATTCGAAGGTCCGTTCGTTCGGCTTCGGCGCCGATGATTATGTGACCAAGCCGTTCCACCGCGAGGAACTGATCGCGCGCATCCACGCCGTCGTCCGCCGGTCGAAGGGGCATTCCCAGTCGGTGATCCGCACCGGCAAGCTATCGGTGAACCTCGATGCCAAGACGGTCGACGTCGACGGCGCGCGGGTCCATCTGACCGGCAAGGAATATGCGATGCTCGAGCTGCTCTCGCTGCGCAAGGGCACGACGCTGACCAAGGAAATGTTCCTCAACCATCTCTATGGCGGGATGGACGAACCGGAACTCAAGATCATCGACGTCTTCATCTGCAAGTTGCGCAAGAAGCTCAGCATGGCCTGCGAAGGCGAGAACTATATCGAAACCGTCTGGGGCCGTGGCTATGTGCTGCGCGAACCCGAAGAAGTGAGCGAAGCCGCCGTCGCCTGACGACCCGGCGGCGACCTCCCCCGCGCGCAATGTTGCCTCGGCGAAAGACGGGGCGATTGCGTTTTCGGGCGGTTTGGGACCGACGAAATCTCGGACCGACGCGGACGCTCCCGATTATTGCAGGCCGAAGCGCTATAACCACCCGTTGCCCCGGACTTGATCCGGGGCCCGCTTTGTACCGATTACCATAAAAAGGGCGACCCCGCACCAAGCCGGGCCCAATGCAAAGGTCGCGCCCGACCACTGCGTGACCGTACCCTCGCGCAGGCGGGGGTCCAGAGCCAAGCACAAGAACGGCCTTTGTCAGCGGCCCTGCCGATGTCTCGATCATCCCCGGTGCGACGAGCCCATCGCCATCACCGCAAAACCCTCAGCGGGAACGCTATGCAGTTCGCTCGGCGCAGGAATAGCGTTCCATCACCTTTCGTCACTCCCGCGAAGGCGGGAGTCCATACACGCCATCGTCGCGGATTCAGCCAAACCCTCGGCGTCCATGGATTCCCGCCTGCGCGGGAATGACCAAATTCCGTGGTTATGACTGAATATCGATCGGTCCTACGTAATCGCCCCACCCATCGCCAACCGCTTGCCGTTGGTGATGATCACCCGATCGCCCACCCGCGCCGCGCCGAACAGCTTCTTTGCAAAGGCGGTGGGGACGCCGATGCAGCCATGGGTCGCGCCCCCCTCCTGCACATCGCTGCCATGGATCGAAATGCCGTCAGTGGTCAGCCGCAACATGTACGGCATCGGCGCGTCGTACAGGTTGCTGACATGGTCCGCATCCTTCTCGGTGATCTTCAGCGCGCCGAGCGGCGTCGGTTTCCAGTCCGCCCCGTACAGCACCACCGCCGCGCCGATCTCATAGCCATCGCGGAACACCGACAACACCTGCGCATCGAGGTCGATGGTCACGACCAACGGCCCTGATGCCGGTGCCCCATCCTCGTCCCAAACCCAACGGCCATGGGTGAACGGCCCCTCGATCGGCAGTACGCGGCGCACGACCATCGCCTCGGGTCTGACGATCGATGAAGCGGAAGCTGCGGGCGTCGGCATGGGCTTCGCTTGCACGACCGGCGCGCCAGCCACCGAATCAATCCGCTTCGGAGCTGGCGGCGCCACCTGCTCGGCCCGCAGTACCAACGCCGCCCCGCCGGCCGCCGCACCCGCGACGCCGACCAGCAACGCAATCCCTACTCCGGTCCGCCAAGACGCCTGCATCGATCCTCCTGTTAGACGACCGATCTAACCCATTTCGCTTACCAAATCCTCCCCGGCACGGGGAGGGGGACCATGCACAGCATGGTGGAGGGGGCTGTCCGCGTACGGCACGGTTGCGTTGCGTGGCACACCCCCTCCACCACCGCTTCGCGGCGGTCCCCCTCCCCGCGGGGCGGGGAGGATTGAAATGCGCCGGCCCGAACCAGCGCTTACCGCCCGGCCTCGGCCTTCGCCTTCTCGACGATCGGCCACGCCTTGTACCCGCCGACCCAGGTTTCGATGACCCTGGTCGCGCGCAGGTCGGCCGCACTCGCCGCCACCGGATCGCGATCGACGACCAGGAAATCGGCCTTCTGCCCCGGCAGCAGCGATCCGAACCGCTGTTCGGCGAACCCGGCGAACGCCGCATCCTGCGTGAACGCCTTCCACGCCTGTTCGCGCGTCACCTTTTCCTCGGGACGCCACCCGCCCGGCGGCTGGCCATTGGCGTCCTCGCGCGTGAACGCCGCCGCCCAGCCGATGAACGGGTTCGGATGTTCGACCGGATAGTCCGATCCGAACGCCAGCCGCCCGCCATCCCGCAGCACCGTCGCCCATGCATAGGCCCCGGTCAGCCGCGCCGGCCCCAGCCGCGCCTCGGCCATCGTCCGGTCGCCGGTGGCATGGACCGGCTGCATCGACGCGATGATGCCGTTTTTACCCAGCCTTGGCAGATCGGCCGGGTCGAGCACCTGCGCATGTTCGATCCGCCAGCGGCGATCGTCCTTGTACGACGCCGCCAGTTCGTCGATCGCGTCGAGCACCTGCCGGTTCGCGCGGTCGCCGATCGCATGGATGGCGAACTGGAACCCGTCCATCGTGCCGCGGCTCAACAGGTTCAGCAGCGTCGTATCGTTGATGAACGACAGCCCGCTCTGCTTGGGCGCGTCGGCATAGGGTGCCTTCAGCCACGCTCCGCGCGACCCCAGCGCGCCATCGGCATACAGCTTGATCCCACCCATGCGCAGCCGGTCGCCATACAGCCACGGCGTCGGCCCCGCGCCGGCGATCGTCAGCGCCGGTTCGAGGCCCGCGGCATAGCTCATGATCCGCACGCGCAACTGGCCGATATCGCCCATTCGCCGGAACACCAGCCAGTCGTCGACCGACGTTCCCATGTCCGCCGTCGCGGTGATGCCGTTCGACAGCAGCATGTCCTGCGCCTTCAGGAACGCGGCATTGCGTTCGCGCGGCGACGGTTTGGGTTTGGCGGCATCGAACAGGCTGGCGGCATTGTCGACGAACACGCCCGATGGCTGTCCGTTCGGCAGCAATTCGATGCGCCCGCCCGCCGGGGCGACGGTCTTCGCCGTGATCCCCGCCGCCTTCATCGCCGCGCCGTTCGCCCACACCGCATGGCCATCGGCACGTTCGAGCAGCACCGGCTTGTCCCCGGCCGCCGCATCCAGTTCGGCCGCGGTCGGGAACCGGCCCAGCCCCCATGCCTCCTGATTCCAGCCACCGCCGACGATCCACTGCCGGTTGCCGTTGCTGCGCGCATAGGACTGGATCGCCGCCTGCGCATCGGCCAGCGACTTCGTATTCGACAGGTCGAGTTCGAGCGCACGATAGCCGAGCGACATCACATGGCCATGCGCGTCGATCATGCCGGGCATCACGACCCGCCCGCCCATGTCGCTGCGCCAGTCGAGCTTCTTCGGGGCCTTCTCGCCCTTGGGCACCAGCCGCACGACCTTGCCCTCGCGGTCGATCAGGATGCCGCCGAACCGCACCACCTTCCCCTGCGAATCCAGCGCGACGCCGTTGATGTTGTCGACCAGCCCGTCAGCCTGCGCGGTCCCGGCCAAGAGCAGCGCGGCGACGGTCAGGGCATGGCGAATCATTTCGCGATCCTTCGCACCAGCGCGCTGGTATCCTGCCGCCCGCCACCCATGGCCTGCACCTCGGCATAGAATTGGTCGACCAGCGCCGTCACCGGCAGCGTCGCGCCGTTGCGCCGCGATTCGTCGAGCGCGAGCCCCAGATCCTTACGCATCCAGTCGATCGCGAACCCGAAATCGAACTGATCCTGCGCCATGGTCGGCCAGCGATTGACCATCTGCCAGCTTTGCGCCGCCCCGCCCGATACCGCTTCCAGCACCTTGTCGAGATCGAGGCCCGAGCCTTGCGCGAACCGCAATGCTTCGGACAGGCCGCCCAGCACGCCCGCGATGCAGATCTGGTTGACCATCTTGGTCGTCTGCCCCGCACCCGCGTCGCCGACATGCACGATCCGCTGCGCATAGGCCTGCATCAGCGGCTCGGCAGCGGCGAACGCCTCCGCGCTGCCCCCGCACATGATCGACAGCTTGCCATTCTCGGCCCCGGCCTGTCCGCCGGACACCGGCGCGTCGAGGACCAGCAGCCCCTTGGCCGCCCCCGCCTCGGCCAGTTCGCGCGCGATCGCGGCCGACACGGTGGTATGATCGGCGAACAGCGCGCCCGCCTGCATCGCGCCGAACGCGCCATCGGTACCCAACGTCACCTGCCGCAGATCGTCGTCGTTGCCAACACAGGCGAACACCGCCTCCGCCCCCGAGACGGCCGCCGCCGGGGTATCGGCCACCTCGCCGCCGTGCTTCGCTGCCCACGCCTCCGCCTTGGCGCGGGTACGGTTATAGACGGTGACCTGATGGCCGGCGGAAAAGAGGTGCCCGGCCATGGGCGCGCCCATGACGCCGGTGCCGATGAATGCGAGTTTTGCCATGGGCGTCGGATCTATGGACTTAGCAGGCCATGGGAAAGGGGAGATGTGTCAGGCGTACGGTTCGCCCAGCCCCATCGTCATTCCCGCGCGCGCCTCGTCATTCCCGCGCAGGCGGGAATCCATATGCGCTAACGTTTCAACTCTATCGCTGACATCGGCGCGTATAGACTCCCGCCTTCGAAGGGAGGGCTACCGTAAGGGGCTATATCAAGCCGGCTGCCCACCCCCACCGGTCGCCCCGAAAATTTGCCCCGTCGAAAAGCTGTTCGCCGGATCGGCCGCCGCGACATACAGCCCGGCAATCTCGGCCGGCTGGCCCGGCCGCCCCAGCGGACTGCTCTTCCCGAACGTCTGCTGCTTTTCGGGCGTAGCGCCGCCGCTGACCTGCAACGGCGTCCAGAACGGTCCCGGCGCGACCGCATTCACGCGAATCCCCTTCGCCGCCAGTTGCTTGGCCATCGCCTTGGTAAAGTTCAGCACCGCGGCGCGGGTCAGCGCGTAATCGACGATATCGGGCGATGGATCACCTGCCTGCTCGGACGAGGTATTCACGATCACCGACCCCGCCCCCATCCGCTCGACCGCTGCCTTGGTCAGCCAGAACGGGGCATAGACGTTGGTCTTCATCGTATCGTCGAAATCCTGTGACGAAATCGACGCGATATCGGGCCGGGTCTGCTGCCGCGCGGCATTGTTGACGAGAATGTCGAGCCCGCCCAGCTGCGCCGCCGCCTGCTGGACCAGTTGCCGGCAAAAGCCTTCGTTGCGCAGGTCGCCGGGGATCGCCACCGCCTTGCGCCCCGCCGCACGGATCAGCGCGACGACTTCGCGGGCATCAGGTTCTTCGGCGGGCAGGTAGTTGATCGCGACATCCGCGCCTTCGCGGGCATAGGCGATGGCCGCAGCGCGACCGATGCCGCTGTCCCCGCCGGTAATCAGCGCCTTCTTGCCCGTCAGTCGACCCGATCCCTTATAGCTTTGCTCGCCATGGTCGGGCCGCGGGCTCATCTTTGATGCCAGCCCCGGCCATGGCTGGCGCTGCACCGGAAACGGCGGCTTGGGATAGGCGGCGGCAGCGGCGGTGGTCGGCTGCGTGCCCTGCGCGACGGCAGGCGCGGCACTGGCGGCCACGCCGGCAAGGGCGGCGCCCGCCACGAAGGTGCGGCGATCGGTATCGGTCATGGTTCGGCTTTCCGGCTGGAGCGATGTCACCCAAGCAGACGCGCGCCGGGTCGACGGGTTCCCCTTGTCCGCCAAATCGGCTACCCGCCCGCGATGGCTACCAACCCGATCGCTCCGTCCGCCCTGCCCCTCACCGTCGACGATGTTCGTACCGCGGCGATGCGGATCGGCGGCTCGATCGTGCGCACGCCGACGCTCATCAGCCGGACCCTGTCCGACCTGACCGGCGCGACCGTCTATCTGAAATTCGAAAACCTTCAGTTCACCGCCGCTTACAAGGAACGCGGCGCGCTCAATACCCTGCTGCAACTCGACGAGGCCACCCGTGCCAAGGGCGTTATCGCCGCCTCCGCCGGCAACCATGCGCAGGGCCTTGCCTATCACGGCAACCGGCTGGGCGTGCCTGTCACCATCGTGATGCCGCGCCCGACTCCGACCGTGAAGGTCATGCAGACGCAGAGCCATGGCGCGACCGTCGTGCTGGAGGGCGAAACCTTCGATGCGGCCTATGCCCATGCCCTGAAGCTGGAGGCCGAACAGGGCCTGACCTTCGTCCACCCGTTCGACGACGCCCGGATCATGGCGGGCCAGGGCACCGTCGCGCTCGAAATGCTGGAGGACGTGCCCGATATCGACACGCTGGTCGTGCCGATCGGCGGCGGCGGCCTCATCAGCGGCATGGCGACCGTCGCCCGCGCGGCCGATCGCAGGATCGAGGTCGTCGGCGTGCAGGCCGAACTGTTCCCGTCGATGTACAACCGCCTGCACGGCACCACGATGGAGTGCGCGGGCGATACGCTGGCGGAGGGGATCGCGGTCAAGCAGCCCGGCGGCCTGACCGCGCAAGTCGTGGCGGCGCTGGTCGATGACATCGTACTCGTCAGCGAACGCCAGCTGGAAGAAGCCGTCAGCCTGCTGGTCCAGATCGAAAAGACCGTGGTCGAGGGAGCCGGTGCCGCCGGTCTCGCCGCGCTGCTCGGCCATGGACAGCGGTTCAGGGGCAAGACCGTCGGCATCGTGCTGTGCGGCGGCAATATCGACACCCGCCTGCTCGCCAACGTCCTGCTGCGCGATCTCGCCCGGTCGGGTCGTCTCGCCCGTCTGCGCATCCGGTTGCAGGACCGCCCCGGCGCGCTGTTCCACGTCGCGAAGATCTTCCACGAACACACCGTCAACATCATCGAAGTCTATCACCAGCGCGTCTTCACGACGTTGCCGGCCAAGGGCCTCATCACCGACATCGAGTGCGAGACGCGCGACCGCGACCATCTCGACCGGCTGATCGACGGCCTGCGCGCCGGCGGTTATGAGGTCAGCACGGTCGAGCTGGCCTAGCGCCCGATGTTCCGGAACGGGAAGCGGTCACGCGGATAAACAATCGTGACCCGCTTTCCGTCGGTTAGGATAATCGCCATATCTCCGGCGCTACGCCCGTTCGGCATGTCTGATCGAAGGAACCCTGGGTGACCGCGCCGTTTCGTTTCCCCCGCTTCTTCGTCACCTCGCCCGCGCCCTGCCCCTATCTGCCGGGGCGGCAGGAGCGGAAGGTGTTCACCGAACTCAACGGGCCCCATGCCGACGAACTGAACGATGCGCTCGGCCGGATCGGGTTTCGCCGCAGCCAGTCGGTCGCCTATCGCCCCAGCTGCGTCGGGTGCAGCGCCTGCGTGTCGGTGCGGGTCGTCGCCAGCGACTTCACGATGAACGCGACCCAGCGCAAGCTGATGCGCCGCCATGCCGATCTCGACATCCGCGCGTGCAAGCCATGGGCGACCGACGAACAATTCCGCCTGCTGCGGCGCTATCTGTCGGTGCGGCATCCCGGCGGCGGCATGACCGCGATGGACGAAACCGATTTCGCCGACATGGTCGAACATTCGCCGGTCAGCTCATGGGTGATCGAATATCGCGAACCTTCGGTCGACGGCGTACCCGGCAGGCTGGTCGGCGCGTGCATCACCGATGAACAGGCCGACGGGCTGTCGATGGTCTACAGCTTCTTTGAAACCGATCCCGAAGCGCGCGCCGGCCTCGGCACGTTCATCATCCTCGACCATATCCGCCGTGCGCGCGCCACCGGCTTGCCCTATGTCTATCTCGGCTATTGGGTGCAGGGATCGCCGCGCATGACCTACAAGACCAAGTTCCGCCCGCTCGAAATCCTCGGACCGGCGGGCTGGACGGTACTCGACGACGCGACGGCTGCCGCAGCGGCCGCGGTCGGATCGGCGGGCACGGCGGTCCCCGCATGATCGCGGCGCTGGTCGCGCTGGCCTTCGTCGCGCAGGCGGCGCGGCCGCCCGTATTCGATCAGCGCCGCATCGACCTGCTGCAATTCGAAGTCCGCCTGCCCGAGCCGCTGAGCGCTGCCGACCGGGCCAAAGCCGTCGCGACCTTCACCGCCGACACCCGCACGATCCGCGCCTGCCCCGACGCCGCCCGCGTCGCAGCACGCTACCGGGAGGACCGGATCTTTTCCGGCACCCTCACCTCGCGTCCGAACGTCCCCTATGCCGCCTTGCCCGCGCCGCTCCGGATCGAACTGGCGAAGGTACCGACCGGCCGCGCGACCCGCCCGTTCGGATCGAGCAAGGAATTGCGCGTCCTGATCGCCTGTTCCGAACCGAAACTGCCGCGAAACGCCGCGTCGCAAGGGACGATCTAAGGCCCCGTCCGTGGGTCTTCCCGGACGATGTACTTCCTCTCGTCACCCTCGCCCAGGCGGGGGTCCAAACACGCCGACGTCGCTGGTCTGACCGAAGCAGCAGCGTCTATGGCTTCCCGCCTGCACACCAAGAATGAAATTCGCCAAACCCACAACACGAAAAGGCACCCGACCCACCAAGGGTCAGATGCCTGTCCGAATCACCCACCGGCACAGCCCGATCGGGCCGCACCGACCGCGAATCAGCCCTGGCGGGCCTTGAAACGGCGGTTGGTCTTGTTGATGACGTAGATACGGCCGCGACGGCGGATCACGCGGTTGTCCCGGTGGCGATCCTTGAGCGACTTCAGCGAATTGACGATCTTCATGTCACGGCTCTCAAACGGCAAAAGGGCCGCTCGCACGGCCGGAAAAGATGGCGTCCAGCTATCGCCGGCCGGGCCGTTCGTCAAGAGCGGAACGGCGTCCGATCGAAACACCAGCGCAATGAACCCTTCCGTGGCCGATACGCGTTTGGCATTTCAGCAATCGGTCGTGTCGTAAACGAAGGTGAGTCGCATGAACAAGGCGTTCGGGATCGGGGTGATGGCCGTGGCGGCGGTACTCGCATCGGGCTGTACCACCACCGGATCGCGCGTCCGCCCGGTCGATGTCACCCGCTTCCACCTCAACCAGCCGGTCGCGCGGGGCAGCTTCTCGCTCGAACCGCTGTCGACCAACGGCAGTGTCAGCCCCGAATTCCAGAACTACGCCAACGCCGTCGGTCGCGAGATGGAAAAGATCGGCTTCGTCCGCGCCGGCACCGGCCCGTCCGACCTGATCGTTTCGGTCGGCTTCACCCGCGCCACCCGCGGTTTCGTCGAGAAGCGACCGCCGGTGTCGATCGGCATCGGCGCGGGCGGTGGCGGCGGTGGCTGGCGCGGCGGTGGAGTCGGTCTGGGCGGCGGAGTCGGGTTCGGCATCGGCGGCGGACAGCGCGAAGTCGTCGGGACGGAAATGATGGTCCAGATTCGCCGCCGCAGCGATTCGACAACCATCTGGGAAGCACGTGCAGTCACCGATTCGCTCGAAAACACGCCGGGCGCGCAGCCGGTGTTCCAGGCGGATCGTCTGGCGAACGCGATGTTCCGCAACTTTCCAGGCGAGTCGGGAATCACTACGACGGTGAAATGAGCATCACCATCAACGCCGCGTTCGACAGCGGCAATATCCGCCTGGTCGCCATTCAGGGCGACGTGATCGATCTGGAGATCGTCGCCGACCACGCGTCCGACTTCTACCAATGGTTCCATTTCCGCGTCGCCGGCGCCCGCGGGCGGACGCTGACCTTCCGCGTCGTCAACGCCGGTGGATCGGCCTATGCGTTCGGCTGGCCCGGTTACGCCACGCGGATGAGCACCAACCGCACGGCATGGCGACAGGTCGATACCGGCTATGCCGACGGCGTCCTCACCTTCAACGCGACCTTCGACACCGATCTCGCGTGGTTCGCGTATTTCGCGCCCTATACCATGGACCGCCATGACGACCTGATCGCGCGCATCGCAGCACTGCCGGGAGTCGCCCACTGCGAACTGGGCCAGAGCCTCGATGGTCGCGCGATCGATTATCTGACGCTCGGCAATGGCCCGTTGCAGGTCTGGGCCTATGCCCGCCAGCATCCCGGCGAATCGATGTGCGAATGGTTCATGGAGGGGCTGCTCGAACGCCTGACCGATCCGGCCGACGCGGTTGCCGCCGATCTGCGGCAGCGCATGACCTTCCACTGCGTCCCCAACATGAACCCCGACGGGTCGTATCGCGGCCATCTGCGCACCAATGCCGCGGGCGTGAACCTTAACCGCGAATGGCACGCCCCCTCGGCCGAGCGCAGCCCCGAAGTGCTGTGCGTCCTCGGCCGCATGGACGAAACCGGCGTCGACATCGCCATCGACGTCCATGGCGACGAAGCGATCCCCGCCAACTTCATCGCCGGCTACGAAGGCATCCCCAACTGGACCGACGAGCATGGCGCGCGCTTCACCGCGTTCGGTGCGGCATGGGCGGCGGCTACGCCCGATTTCCAGACCAAGCTCGGCTATCCCATATCGGCCGCCGGCCGGGCGAACCTGTCGATGTCGACCAATCAGCTCGCCAACCGGTTCGGCGCGCTCGGCATGACGCTGGAAATGCCGTTCAAGGATCACGATCCCAATCCCGATCCCGAATTCGGCTGGTCGCCCGAACGGTCGAAACGGCTGGCGCATAGCTGGCTGGAAGTGCTGGCGGACATCACGCGGTGATCGTCCGTCCGGGAGGCCTCGACCATCCGGCGACTGCCGCGCTGCTGGCGGCGCATCTGGCCGATATGCACGCCAGTTCGCCGCCGGGCAGCGTCTATGCGCTCGACCTGTCGGGGCTGGCGACGCCCGACATCGCGTTCTTCACCGCGTGGGACGGCGACGACCTGCTCGGCTGCGGTGCCTTGCGCACGCTCGACGACGGTACGGGCGAGGTGAAATCGATGCGTACCAATCCCGCGGCACGCGGTCGTGGCACCGCGCAGGCGATTCTCGACCACATCATCGGCCATGCGCGCGCGGCAGGCCTGACCCGCCTGCTGCTCGAAACCGGCACCGGTACGATGTTCGATGCGGCCCACCGGCTGTACGCCCGCAACGGCTTCGTGCCCTGCCCGCCCTTGGGTGGCTACGTTGCGACCGCCTTCAACCGGTTCCTCTCCCGCCCGCTTTAGGCTAGTCGCGACCCCGACAACCGCAATGGAGGCCACATGCCCACGCTCGTCCTGATCCGCCACGGCCAGTCCGCCTGGAATCTCGAAAACCGCTTCACCGGCTGGTGGGACGTCAACCTGACCGAGAAGGGCGAGGGCGAAGCCAAGGCTGCGGGCGAGTTGCTCGCCGAAAAGGGCCATGATTTCGACGTCTGCTTCACCAGCTATCAGACGCGCGCGATCAAGACGCTCAACCTCGCGCTGGAGGCGATGGGCCGCCTGTGGCTGCCGGTCGAAAAGGACTGGCGTTTGAACGAGCGGCATTATGGCGGCCTGACCGGGCTCGACAAGGCGGAGACCGCCGCACGCCATGGCGACGAACAGGTCAAGATCTGGCGTCGCAGCTTCGACGTGCCGCCGCCGCTGCCCGAAGCCGACAGCCCATGGGACCTGTCGGCCGACCGCCGCTATGCCGGGATCGACATTCCGCAGACCGAAAGCCTGAAGGACACGATCGACCGCGTCCTCCCTTATTGGGAAAGCCGCATCGCCCCCGAACTGAAGGCCGGCAAGCGCGTCCTGATCTCGGCGCACGGCAACTCGCTGCGCGCGCTGGTGAAGCATCTGTCGGGCATTCCCGATGACGAGATCACCGGCCTCGAAATCCCGACCGGCCAGCCGATCGTGTACGAACTGGCCGACGACCTGACGCCGACCGACCGCTATTACCTCAGCGAGCGGTAAGCGCGTTCAAGCCGCTTCCTGAGGAGGGCGCGACGTCCCGATAACCCGTCACCCCAAGGTCCCGCTTCTGATCGACCGCAGCGAAGAAGCGGGACCCCGGATCAAGTTGGGACCTGTACGAAAGTTGCCGGCTTAGCCGAAAACGCGCCGTACCCCCGCGCAGGCGGGGGTCCAGAGCCCAGCAAAACAACGGCTTGCGATCGGGACCCTGGACCCCCGCCTCCGCGGGGGTCCGGCAGGGGGCAGGAATCGGTACGTTCGCTCAAGTCCCGATCAAGTCCGGGGTGACGCAATACGCGGGCCGAGCGACGGCAACAAAAAACCCTGTCCTACACGTAAAAACCCCGCCAAACTCCCTGCCGGCCCCAAATCCCGGCCGCTGCTCTTTGACCTGACAAAACATCCACCGCACAAACTGCGCACGAGTGTGACCTTTGTGACCTTTGGGCATTGGAATACGCCGCTGCGGCATCCTTCCGCTTGCCCTGTTTCGGCCCCTTGCCTAAGCAGCGCCCTCCCCCAAGCGTTACGGGCAGACAATGAACGACGCACCGTTGGTCGGCATCATCATGGGCAGCACTTCCGATTGGGAGACGATGCGCCACGCCGCCGAAACCCTGACCAAACTCGGCGTTCCGCATGAGACGAAGGTCGTCTCTGCGCACCGCACCCCCGCCCGGCTGGTCGACTATGCGACGACCGCGGTTCAACGCGGGCTGAAGGTCGTGATCGCCGGTGCCGGCGGCGCGGCCCACCTGCCGGGCATGGTCGCGTCAATGACCCGCTTGCCCGTACTGGGCGTGCCCGTCGAATCGCACGCACTGAAGGGCATGGATAGCCTGTTGTCGATCGTGCAGATGCCCGGCGGCGTGCCGGTCGGCACGCTGGCGATCGGCAAGGCGGGGGCGATCAACGCCGGCCTGCTCGCCGCCTCGATCCTCGCCACCGCCGACGATGCGCTGGCCGAACGGCTCGACGCGTGGCGGTCCGCGCAGACCGATGGCGTGGCGATCGATCCGCAATGATCCCGCTGCCCCCCGGATCGACGATCGGCATCATCGGATCGGGTCAGCTCGGCCGGATGATCGGCGTCGCCGCCGCGCAGCTCGGCTACCGCATCCATGTCTATGCCCCCGACAGCGGTCCGGCCAACGACATCGCCTTCGCGCACAGCCGCGGCGACTATGACGATATCGACGCGTTGCGCGCCTTCGCCCGGCAGGTCGACGTCGTCACCTACGAATTCGAGAATATCGCCGCCGCCCCGATCGAGGCGCTGGGCGACAAGGTCCGCCCGTCGGCCCGCTCGCTCGCGGTCGCGCAGGACCGGGTCCGCGAAAAGCGTTTCGTCGAGGGACTTGGCGGCCGTCCCGCCCGCTGGGCCGACGTGTCCGACCGCGCCGCACTCGACGCGGCGATCGACGCCGTCGGCTGTCCGGCGGTGCTCAAGACCACCCGCTTCGGCTATGATGGCAAGGGGCAGGCACGGCTGCTGTCCGCCGCCGATGCCAGCGCGGCGTGGCTGGCGATCGGCGGCGGACCGGCGATCCTCGAAGCGTTCGTCGACTTCGAACAGGAATTCTCGGTCGTGCTGGCACGCGGTGTCGATGGCGCGGTCGCGCTGTATCCGTCGCCGGCGAATGTCCACAAGGACGGCATCCTCGACACCTCGACCGTTCCCGCCCCGTCGATCGAACCGTGGCGCGCCGAGGCCGAGGCGCTGGCCTGCAAGGTGGCCGACGCGCTCGACCATGTCGGCGTGCTGACGCTAGAATTCTTCTGCGGGGCCGACGGCGCGGTGTTCAACGAAATGGCCCCGCGCGTCCATAATTCCGGCCACTGGACGATCGAAGGTGCGGAGACGTCGCAGTTCGAGAACCATGTCCGCGCGGTGCTGGGCCTGCCGCTCGGCGGCACCGACCTCACCGGAACGCGGGTCAAGATGACCAATCTGATCGGCGACGATGTCGACCAGTGGCAGGCGCTGCTGACCGAACCCGGCGCGCACCTTCATCTTTACGGCAAGAACGAAGCCCGCCCCGGCCGCAAGATGGGCCACGTGACACGGGTCGAACGTTAAATCCTCCCCGGCACGGGGAGGGGGACC
>NZ_LMKP01000001.1:0-14352 GCF_001421715.1 Sphingomonas sp. Leaf22 | reverse complement strand
CCTCCACCACCGCTACGCGGCGGTCCCCCTCCCCGTGCCGGGGAGGATTCAGGCGTCCACCCCCAACTGCCACAGCACGAACGCCATCTCCTCGGCCGCCTCGCGCAGACTTTCCCACCGCCCCGACTTGCCGCCATGGCCTGCACCCATATTGGTCTTGAGCAGCAACACATTATCGTCGGTCTTGACGCTACGCAGCCGCGCCGCCCACTTGGCCGGCTCCCAATAGGTCACGCGCGGATCGTTCAGCCCGCCCGAAATGAACACCGGCGGGTAGGGCTGTGCGGTCACATTGTCATACGGGCTGTACGACCGGATCAGTTCGAACGCCGCCTTGTCCTCGATCGGATTGCCCCATTCGGGCCATTCGCCGGGCGTCAGCGGCAGGCTGTCGTCGAGCATGGTGTTCAGCACGTCGACGAACGGCACGCTCGCCACCACCGCGCCCCATAGCTCGGGGTCGGAGTTCATCACCGCCCCCATCAACTCGCCACCCGCCGACCCGCCGGCGATCGAGATCCGCCCTTCGCCGGTGAAGCCGAGGTCGATCAGCCCCTTCGCCACATCGACAAAGTCGTTGAAGGTGTTGGTCCGCTTCTCCAGCTTGCCGTCCAGATACCATTGCTGGCCAAGGTCGTCGCCGCCCCGGATATGAGCGATGGCAAACGCCATGCCGCGGTCGAGGAACGACATGCGGCTGGTCGAAAAGCCCGGCGGGATCGCATAGCCATACGCACCATAGCTGTAGAGATAGAGCTTGCCCGTCCCGTCGCGCGGGAAGTCCTTCGGATACACCACCGAACACGGGATCGCGGTGCCGTCGCGGGCGGTGATGTGCAGCCGCTCGGTCGCATAGCGCGCGGGGTCGTAGCCCGACGGAATCGCCTGCACCTTGCGAACGGTTAGGCTGCCGCTCGCCACGTCATAGTCATAGACGGTGCCCGGCGTGACCATCGATTCATAGCCGAGCCGCAGGGTATCGACGTCATATTCCGGATTGTCGCCCAGCCCGACAACGAAACTCGCCTCCGGAAACGCGATTGGCCGCACCGCCCCGCCCGCATAGTCGTGCAACCGGATCTGATCGAGCCCGTCCAGTCGCCCCTCGACCACGAACAGCTTTGCGAAGGTCGTGACCCCGGTCATGTAGAAATGCGGGTCGGCGGCGATCAATTCCTGCCAGTCGTCAGGCCGTTCCAGCGGCGCAGTCGCAAGGCGGAAGTTCGGATGCGTGTCGTTGGTGTGGATGAACAGCGTGCCGTCATGCTCCTCCACATCATATTCGACATGTTCCTCGCGCGCCCGCACAAGGATCGGTTCGGCGGTCGGATCGTCGGCCGGGATCAGCCGCACCTCGCTGGTGACGTGGTCGCCCGCCGAAATGACGAGGAAGCGCCGCGACTGGGTCTCGCCGACCGACACGCGCCAGCCCTCATCGGCCTCGTGATATAGTTCGATGTCCTGCTCGATCGGCGTGCCGATGCGGTGCAGCCGGGCATTGTCGGTCCGCCATTGTTCGTTGGCCAGACCGTAGAGAAAGCCGGTGGAATCCCCCGTCCACACCAGTTCGGACAGCGTTCCCGGGATCACGTCGGCCAGCAATTCGCCGGTCGCCAGATCCTTGACCCGCGCCTCGAACCGCTCGCCGCCGTCATCGTCGATCGCATAGGCGAGCAGCCGCCCGTCGGGGCTGACCGACAGCGCGCCCAGCCGAAAATATTCCTTGCCCTCGGCCAGTGCCGGCTCGTCGAGGATCAGTTCGTCGGCACCGCCCGCCACCGGCTTGCGCCACCAGCGGCGATACTCTCCGCCGGTCTCGAAATCGGACCAGTACCACCAGTCGCCGTCGCGTTGCGGCACGGTCGCATCGTCTTCCTTGATCCGTGCCCGCATCTCGGCGAACAGCGTATCGATCAACGGCTGATGCGGGCGCATCACCGCGTCGAAATAGTCGTTCTCCGCCTTCAGATAGGCAAGCACGTCTTCGTCCTCGACCTTCGGATAATTCGGGTCACGCAGCCATGCCCATGGATCGTCGACGACGATGCCATGGCGTTCGAAGGTGTGGGCACGTTGTTCGGCGATCGGCGGAATGGGTCTGGTCATAGGACGCCCATATGGGACGCGCCGTTGCCGACGTCGAGTTCGGTTGTGCTTTTGTGACGCGGTCGTGGCTGGTAACCACGCGGCCATGACCAACAACTACCACGAACGCCTTGTCGCCCTGCGCATCCACCTCGCCACGCTAAACCTCACCGGGTTCGTCGTGCCGCTGACCGACGAACATATGAGCGAATATGTCGGCGACTATGCCCAGCGCCTCGCTTGGCTGACCGGGTTCAAGGGATCGGCGGGCAGCGCGGTCGTGCTGCGCGACACGGCGGCGATGTTCACCGACGGCCGCTACACGCTGCAGGTCCGTGAGCAGGTCGACGCTGCCGACTGGCAGTTCGTGCAGGTGCCCGCGACGTCAATGACCGACTGGCTGCGGGGTGCCGTGCAGGCCGGTGATAGGATCGGCTATGATCCATGGCTGGCGACGGTCGATTGGGTCGCGTCCGCACGGGAGGCGCTCGCCGATGCCGGCGCGGAGCTGGCGGCGATCGACACCAACCCGATCGACGCGCTCTGGCGCGATCGCGCCGCCCCCTCGCCCGCGCCGATGTGTGTGCAAGACGATGCGCTGACCGGTCGCACCTCGGCCGAAAAGCGTGCGGCGATCGGCGAATGGCTGACCGAACGGCGGGCGGACGCGGTGATCCTGTCGGCGCTCGATTCGATCGCATGGACATTCAACGTGCGCGGGACGGACGTGGCGCATACCCCGGTCGCGCTCAGCTATGCGATCGTTCATGCCGACGGCACCGCCGATCTCTTCGCCGCGCCCGCCAAGGTCGGCGACGATGTCGTCCGCCATCTCGGCAACGCGGTGACGGTCCGGCCGATGACGGCGTTCAAGGACGCACTCGGCCAGTTCGCCGGCAAGCGCGTCGCTGCCGACCCCGATCGTGCCGTCGCGGCGATCCACGAAACGCTGCGGCAAAACGGTGCGACGATCGTCGCCGAACGCGATCCGACCGTTCTTGCCAAGGCGATCAAGAACCCGGTCGAGATCGCCGGCCACGCCGCAGCGCAGGCACGTGACGGTGCGGCGATGGTCCGCTTCCTGAAATGGTTCGAGGAAACCGCGCCGTCGGGCGCGCTGACCGAATTGTCGGCATCCGACCGGCTGGAGGCGATGCGCGCCGAAACCGGATACTTACGCGACCTATCGTTCGACACGATCAGCGCCACCGGCGCGCACGCCGCCAGCCCGCATTACAAGGCGACGGTCGAGAGCGACGCGGCGATCCTGCCCGGCCAGCTCTACCTCATCGATTCGGGCGGTCAGTATGCCGATGGCACCACCGACATCACCCGCGTCATGCCGGTCGGGGCCGTGTCGGACGAGATGCGCGACCGCTTCACCCGGGTGCTGAAGGGGCACATCGCGATCGACACCGCTATCTTCCCCGACGGAACGCTGGGCGGGCACATCGACGGCTTCGCGCGACGGCCCTTGTGGGAAGCAGGGCTCGATTACGCGCATGGCACCGGCCATGGCATCGGCAGCTATCTGTCGGTGCATGAAGGACCGCAGCGGATCGGTGCCCCCAACTATCCGGGCGGCGGGCCGATGGAGCCGCTGCGCGCCGGCATGATGCTGTCGAACGAGCCGGGCTATTACAAGGCGGGCGAATACGGCATCCGCATCGAAAACCTGCTGCTGGTAGTCGAACGCGACATCCCCGGCGGCGACCTGCAGATGCTGGGATTCGAGACGCTGACCTTCGTGCCGATCGAGCGGACGCTGATCGTACCGGCGCTGCTGACGCCGACCGAGCGGGCGTGGGTCGATGCCTATCACGCCCGCGTCGCCGACCTGCTGACGCCGCTGCTCGACCTCGAGACAGCGGCGTGGGTCACTGCGAAGTGCGCGCCGTTACAGGTTGAGTAGCGCCGGGTCGCCGCCCTTCGCCATGATGTTGATCGACGTCGATCGCTCGGCGGCATAGCGCAGCAGCGCGTCGGGACCGCCCGCCTTCGGGCCGGTACCCGACAGCCCTTCGCCGCCGAACGGCTGCACGCCGACGACCGCGCCGATGATCGAGCGGTTGACATAGACATTGCCCGCCGGGACCAGCGCCGCAACTTCCTCGGCGAAGCGGTCGATGCGGCTGTGGATGCCTAGCGTCAGACCATAGCCGCGCGCCGCCAGCTTGCCAGCGACTTGCGCCAAGTCGGCGGGATCGTAGCGATAGATGTGCAGGACCGGGCCGAATACCTCACGTTCGAGGAAGTCGGGGCTGGGCACTTCGGCGATGACCGGCGCGAAGTAAGTACCGCGGTCGTCCCAACCGCGCAGGTCAGCGCGGAACAAGATTTTTGCTTCGCGCTCAAGGCGTTCGACATGGGCGTTCAAGGCACCTCGCGCGTCGGCGTCGATTACCGGGCCGATATCGGTCGCCGGATCGGACGGGTCGCCCAGCACCATGCAGGCGGCCGCGCCGAGCAGCGTCTCGATCACCGCATCGGCGGTATCTTTGGGCAGATACAGCAGGCGGAGTGCCGAACAACGCTGTCCGGCCGATCCGAAGGCCGACAGGAGCACGTCGTCGACGACCTGTTCGCGCAACGCGCTGGTGTCGACGAACAGGCCGTTCAGGCCGCCGGTTTCGGCAATGAACGGCAGAATCGGGCCGTTGCGGTTGGCGAGCGTGCGGTTGATCGCCCAGGCGGTGTCGGTGCCGCCGGTGAAGGCGACGCCGGCGATCGACGGGTGCGCGACCAGCGCCGCGCCGACCTCCGCCCCCTTGCCGGGGAGCAGCGCCAGCAGGTCGGGATCGAGGCCGGCGGCGTGGAACAGGCGGACCGCTTCATACGCGATTAGAGAGGTTTGCTCGGCGGGTTTGGCGAGAACGGCGTTGCCCGCGGCGAGCGCGGCAGCGACCTGTCCGGTGAAGATCGCGAGGGGGAAATTCCAGGGCGAGATGCAAACGAAGACGCCGCGGCCGTGGAGTTCGATCTGGTTCACCTCGCCCACCGGACCCGGCAGCACGGTCGGGCCGGCGAAGCGGGTTTCGGCCAAGAGGGCGTAATAGCGGCAGAAATCGATCGCCTCGCGGACCTCGGCGACGGCATCGTTCAGCGTCTTGCCGGCTTCGGCGGAGAGGATGGCGATGAAGCGGTCCATCTGCGCGTCGAGGGCGTCGGCCATGGCACGCAGCACCTTGCCGCGACCGACGCCGCCAAGGGCGTTCCAGCGGGGTTGGGCGGTGCGGGCAAGGGCAGCGGCGCGGTCGATTTCGCTGGGGGTAGCGGGGCTTACCGAGCCGATGGTGCGGCTGTGATCGACGGGGCTTACCATGGGTGCGGCACCGCCGCCGGGGGTCGATTTGCCGCCGATCAGGGGGGTGGCGTGGATGTTGGCGAAGGTGTCACGTACCGATGCCGCCCCGGACCGGACCGAGGCGATGGAATAGTCGCGGCCCAGCGGGTTGGCGCGGCCGGGATAGATGTCGGATGGGGACGGAAGACGCGGATGTTGACGCGGGGTTGCCGCGACCGCCGCGACCGGGTCGGCGACCAGCTGCGCCGCGGGGACATCCTCATCGAGCAGGGCGTTAACGAAGCTGCTGTTCGCTCCGTTTTCGAGCAGGCGGCGGACCAGATAGGGGAGTAGTTCCTGATACCCACCGACCGGCGCATAGGCCCGCAATATCAGTTGGTTATCGCCGGTTCCTGACGCGGCGCGGTACAGCCCCTCCCCCATGCCGTGCAGGCGCTGGTGCTCCATCGTCACGCCCGCGCGCGTCGCCATGTGCCGCACCGCCATCAGGCTGTGGGCGTTATGCGTCGCGAATTGCGGATAGAGCGCGGGCGCGGCGGCGATCAACTTGTGCGCGCAGACGAGATAGGACAGGTCGGTCGCGGCCTTCGACGTGAACACCGGATAGCCGGGATGCCCGGCGATCTGCGCGCGCTTGACCTCGCTGTCCCAATACGCACCCTTGACCAGCCGGACCATGATCCGCCGCCCGGTATCGCGCGCCAGCCGCTCCAGCCCGTCGATCACGCCGCGCGCACGCTTGCCATAGGCCTGCACCACGACGCCGAGACCGGTCCAGTCGCCAAGCTCGGCCTCACGCGCCAACCGGTCGATCAGCTTGAGCGACAGGGCCAGCCGGTCGGCCTCCTCGGCATCGATCGCGAGGTTCAGATTGTGGCGGGCACCGATCAGCGCGAGGCGCTTCATCCGCGGATAGAGGTCGGCGAAGACGTCCGCCTCGCGCACCGCTTCATAGCGCGGGCACAGCGCGGAGAGTTTGACCGAGACGCCATGCCCCTGTTCGGGGGTGCTGCCGGGTGCGCGGGCGCGACCGACCGCATCGATCGCGGCGGCATAGATATGTTCGTAACGATCGGCATCTTCGGGAGTCCGCGCCCCTTCGCCCAGCATATCGAACGAGCAGAGATAGCCTTCCTTCGCAGCACGCTTCAGCGCCGCCTCGATCGTCGCGCCCAGCACGAACTGGTCGCCCATGATGCCGACCGCCGCCGCCAGCGCGCGACGGATGACCGGTTCGCCCAACCGCCCGGCCAGCCGCCGGATCGTTTCGCCGACCCCGGCCGGACCTTCGTCGCCGACCAGCTTGCCGGTAAGCGTCAGGCCGATGGTCGAGGCGTTGACGAACAGGCTGGACGATTGCCCGAGATGCGCCGCCCAGTCGGCGGTCCCGACCTTTTCGGCGATCAGGCGGTCGCGGGTCGCGGCATCGGGGGTGCGCAACAGCGCCTCGGCGAGGCACATCAGCGCCAGCCCTTCCTGCGTGCCCAGCGAGAATTGCTGGAGGAAGCCTTCGACCACGCCGGGCTTGGCGGCGGCGGCGCGGGTGCGCTCGACCAGCGTCGCGGCCTTGGCGACGATCTCGCTGCGGTCGGACTGGGTCAGCGGCACCTGTGCCAGCAATTGCGGCAGCAAGGCGCTTTCGTCGGTGAACTTGTCGGTGTCGAGGGCGTCCCAGTCGATCGCGGGCATTCGTCTCTCCGTGTGGCGGTTCCTCGGTATATCTCGGTTGGCGACGAAGGTGCTTCGTATGTTGTCGGGAGTAGACGAAGCTTTTCTGGCTCTACTGGCGGTTTTCCCATAGATCTTCACCAGCAAGCCCCTCCCTGACAGGGAGGGGTTGGGGTGGGTCGGTCTGCGAGGGAGCGGATCGCCCGGCCCCAAACCAACCCACCCCCAGCCCCTCCCTTCTCAGGGAGGGGAGCGAGCGACTGCCATGGACCAGACCGACCGCAAGCTGCTGCGCGTGCTACAGGGTGACGGGCGGATCACCAATCAGGCGCTGGCGGCGCAGTGCGGCATCTCCCCCGCCGCCTGTTTCGAACGGGTGCGGCGGTTGCGGGAAAGCGGGGTGATCCGGGGATATGCCGCGCTGCTCGACCCGGAGAAGCTCGACCGATCGCTGCTGGTGTTCATCGAAGTGCTGCTCGACCGGACGACCGACGACGTGTTCACCGCCTTCGGCCACCATGTTCGAGACCTGCCCGAAGTGCTGGAATGTCATATGGTTGCGGGCGGTTTCGACTATCTGTTGAAGGTTCGTATGGCCGATATGGCGGCCTATCGCGCGTTCCTTGGCCGGACGCTGACGACCGTGCCGGGGGTGCGCGAAACGCGGACCTATGCGGTGCTGGAGGAGGTCAAGTCGACGACGGCGCTGCCGCTGTGATCGGCGTGCGATCCGGGAACGATCGACCTTCACGGAAACCCACGGGATTTCGTCATTCCCGCGCAGGCGGGAATCCATAGACGCTGAAGTTCGGCTCGATCCGCGACGCCGGCGTATATGGACTCCCGCCTGCGCGGGAGTGACGAATGAGGATGGAACGCGATTCCTGCGCCCGGCGAACGGAGTGTCGATCCCCCTGAAACCGCCGCGCGTTTCGTGGCAGTGACGGATCGCTTGACCGCCTTCCACCCCCGACACGGTTGCACCGGTCCACCGCTGTGGTAGCTTCGCTGTCGATATCCTGAACGGGAGACGAAACCATGGTCGCGATTGCTGCTGCCCGCTGTTCGGTCCTTGCCCTGTCCGACGGCGCACCACCGCCCGTGCTGCGCGAGGCGATCGACCGGTTGCGCGCCACGCTGGTACCGCTGGGTCGACAGACCGATGGCGACCGCAACCTGCTGGGCGCGCGGATCGACCGGTTCGTCGGGGACGCCGATCGGCAGGTGATCCTGCTCGCGCACGGTGCCGGGTGCCGCGCGGCGGCGTGGTGGGCGCGGCTGTCGCCCGCCCATTATGTCGAACGGGTGACGGGGGCGATACTGGTCGACCCGACGATGGAGGCGGGGGCGGATCGCTTTGCCTCCCCCGCGACGCTGCTGCCGTTCCGATCGGTGACGGTCGACCGGACCGGGCAGATCGAGGCACTGGCCCGCGAATGGGGCAGCGAGTTGCTGGCACCCGACAGCGCGGTGCGCGGCGGCGGGCTGATCGGGTTGATCGAGCGGTTGAGCGGTGCGGTGGTCGCGCATGACGTGCGGACCGCGGAGAAGCTGGCGCGGTTGCGATAGGATTGGGTTTGCGGGCTTTGGGCTTTAATGCCGCCCGTTCCCGTTCCGCTGCCCCTTCCATTTGCTTCGAGCGGAGGTTCGAGCCTGTCGAGAACCGTAGTCGAGAAGGGGGTGCCCCGAACGGGGTGTTCTCGACGGACGCTTCTCGACAAGCTCGAAGCTGCTCGAACCGAACGGGGAAGGAAGAATCCGACAGGCTCGTTCGTCCTGAGTATCCGCTGAGCTTGTCGAAGCGGTGTATCGAAGGACTGCGACCGGTGCTTCGATACGGGCTTTCGACAAGCTCAATCCCCGAGGCCGATCGACCTTCAGTAAGGTTTCGACTTCTCCCCTCCCTGACAAGGGAGGGGCTGGGGGTGGGTCGGTCTAGGGCGGGCGAGTCGCTCCCTCGCGGGCCGACCCACCCCCGACCCCTCCCTTGTCAGGGAGGGGAGAAGCTTGTTGGCCTGACAGCCGACTGTCGATCGGTCCTACTCAACACGAACGGGTTTGCACGAAGGCCCACCCTACCCCCGCCGCCGCGGCATCAGCGCGTTCCGCATTGCGAAGCTCGAATTGATCCGCGTCACGCCCGGCAGGCGCGACAGGATGTCGGTGTGCAGCGCCTCATAGGCCGCCGCCGAATCGACCGCGACGCGTAGCCAGTAATCGGACTGGCCGGTCATCAGCCAGCATTCCTGAATCTCGGCATGACGGCGCACCGCGGCTTCGAAGCGGGAGAGATATTCCTCGGTCTGACGCTCGAGCGTCACCTGTACGATCACGGTCGCGCCATGGTCGTTCGGGTCGGTGCGGGTTACGACGGTGTAGCCGCGAATGACGCCGGCTTCTTCGAGCAGGCGCACGCGGCGCAGGCAGGCGGACGGCGACAGGCCGACCTCCGCCGCCAGCGCGTTGTTGGTGCGGCGCGCGTCGAGGCGGAGCAGGTTCAGCAATTTGCGATCGATCGCGTCGAGGTTCATCGAATCTTGCTTTCCTGCCGCAGGATGTTGCGCGATCGGCCGAATATGACCGATCCTGCACGACAAACGCATCCCCTGCACGCGATTTGGTATTAGGATCGGAATCGGAGATCATGCCGCCATGACGTTGTTGACCATCGACCTCGACGCCCTTGCCGCCAATTACCGGATCGTCGCGCGCACCGCCGCGCCGGCGCGGGTCGCGGGGGTGGCGAAGGCCGATGGCTATGGGCTGGGTGCGACGCTGGTCGCGGGGGCGCTGTATGGCGCGGGGTGTCGCGATTTCTTCGTCGCGCTGACGGCGGAGGCGACCGCGCTGCGGCCGTCGCTGCCCGCCGATACGCAGTTGTTCGTGCTGAACGGGATCGCGCCGGGCGAGGAAGCGGCGCTGATCGCGGCAGAGGCGGTGCCGGTGCTCAACTGCCTGGCGGACCTTGCGCGCTGGGCGGCGGCAGCGCGGATCGTCGGGCGGCGGTTGCCGGCGGCGGTGCAGGTCGACAGCGGCATGTCGCGGCTGGGGCTAGCCCCCGGCGACGTGGCGGCGCTGGCAGCGGATGGCGGGGCGCTCGCCGATCTCGATATCGTGCTGGTGATGAGCCATCTGGCGTGCGGCGACGAACCCGATTCGGCGGCGAACGCGGCGCAGCGGGCGCGGTTCGCCGAACTGGCGGCGATGCTGCCCGCCGCGCCGCGCTCGCTCGCCAATTCGGGCGGTGCGTTTCTGGGTACCGGATTTCATGGCGATCTGGTGCGGCCGGGGATCGCGCTGTACGGCGCGGCACCGCAAATGGGGCGCGACAATCCGATGCGGCCGGTGGTCGCGCTCGACGCGCGGATCGTGCAGTGGCGCGACGTGCCGGCGGGGACCGGGGTCGGCTATGGGCTGACGTCGGTCGCGGCGCACGACCGGCGGATCGCGACCCTGTCCTATGGCTATGCCGATGGCTGGCCGCGATCGCTCAGCAACCGGGGCGCGGCCTATATCGGCGGCTATCGTGCGCCGATCGCCGGGCGGGTGTCGATGGACAGCATCTGCATCGACGTTACCGACGTGCCCGGCGACGTGCTGGCGGCGGCGAACCGGGCCGAACTGATCGGGCCGAACCAGACGATCGATCGCGTCGCCGCCGATGCCGGCACGATCGCCTATGAAATTCTGACCGGGCTGCGCCACCGCCATGCGCGCCGCATTCTGGGCGTTCGGCAAGAGGGGATGGTTCGATGCGCGTCGTGATCCTGGGCGCGGGGGTGATCGGGGTCACTTCCGCATGGTATCTGGCACAGGCGGGCCATGAGGTCGTGGTGATCGACCGGCAGGCGGGGCCGGCGTTGGAGACCAGCTTCGCCAATGCCGGGGAGATTTCGCCAGGCTATGCCTCGCCATGGGCCGCGCCGGGCATTCCGGCCAAGGCTGTGAAGTGGTTGTTCATGGAACACGCCCCGCTGATCCTGCGGCCGCAGTTCGATCTGGCGATGCTGCGCTGGCTGGTGGCGATGCTCGGCAACTGCAATGCGCGCGACTATGCGGTGAACAAGGCGCGGATGGTGCGGCTGGCCGAATATAGCCGCGACCGGCTGATCGAGCTGCGTGGGAGCACCGGCATTTCCTATGACGAGCGGTCGCAGGGCACGTTGCAGCTGTTCCGCGAGGAAAAGCAGCTGGCGGGGATCGACAAGGATATCGCGGTGCTGAAGGCCGATGGCGTCGCCTATGAAGTGTTAGATCGCGCCGGGTGCATCGCCGCCGAACCGGGACTGGCGGGCAGCAACCAGCCGCTGGCGGGCGGGCTGCGATTGCCGGGGGACGAGACGGGTGATTGCTTCAAGTTCACCAATGCGCTGGCGAAGATGGCGGCGGATGCCGGGGTCGAGTTCCGCATGGGGACCACGATCAAGCGGCTGGTGCGGCAGGGCGACCGGATTACCGGGGTCGAAACCGATGCCGGGCCGGTGACCGGCGACGCCTATCTGGTGGCGATGGGCAGCTTTTCGCCGCAACTGCTGGGGCCGGTGGGGCTGCGCGTGCCGGTATATCCGGTGAAGGGCTATTCGATTACCGTGCCGATCGTCGACGAAGCCCGCGCGCCGGTATCGACGCTGCTGGACGAGAGTTACAAGGTCGCGATCACCCGGCTGGGCGACCGCATCCGGGTGGGCGGCATGGCGGAGATTTCGGGGTTCAACAACGACCTGCCCGAAGCGCGGCGGGCGACGCTGGAATATTCGCTCGGCAGCCTGTTCCCCGGTGCCGGAGACACGTCGCGGGCGAGTTTCTGGAGCGGCCTGCGCCCGATGACGCCCGACAGCACGCCGGTCGTCGGGCCGACGAACTTCGGCAACCTGTTCCTGAACACCGGGCACGGTACGCTCGGGTGGACGATGGCATGCGGATCGGCGGCGGTGATCGCCGACCTGATGTCGGGCAGGCGCGCGGCGATCGAGACGGCCGACCTGTCGATCGCGCGCTACTGATCGAGCAGCGCGGACAGCGCCGGGCCGGTCAGCGGCTCGGCGCACAGGAACCCCTGATACAACTGGCACCCCTCGGTCGCGAGCGCGTCGCGCTGTTCGACGGTCTCGACGCCCTCGGCGATGATCGTCAGGTCGAGCGAGCGGGCCATGTCGATGACGCCGCGCACCACCACCCGGTCGCGGTGCGTGCCGACGATGTCCTGCGTCATCCGCCGGTCGAGCTTGAGATAATCGAGCGGCAGCGCCTTCAGATAGGCGAGGCTGGAGTAGCCGGTGCCGAAATCGTCGATCGCCACCCGGCATCCCGCCGCACGCAGCGTCGCGAGCAGCCCGGCAGCCTCGCCCAGTTCGGCGATGAGGCCGCTTTCGGTCACCTCGACGGTCAGCCGGTCGCGCGGGAACCCGCTGGCATCGGCGCAGGCGAGCAGCGTTTCGGCGAAATCGGGCCGGGCGATGTCCTCGGCGGTGACGTTGATCGACAGGCGCAGCCGGGCGAGCGGCGGTGCCCACGCGGCGGCGATGCCGAGCGCCAGTTGCTGGACATGCCCCGACAACGCCCCCGCCAGCCCGGCATGTGCCGCAGCGGCGAATAGCAGTTCGGCCCCCAGTTCGCCGCGATCGGGATGCTCCCACCGCGCCAGCGCCTCGACGCCGACGATCGCACCGGACAGCAGATGGACCTGCGGCTGGAACCGGATGGCGATCTCCCCCCGATCGATCGCGCGGCGGACGCCGGCGGACAGCGAGCGGTCGTCGTCGGACGCCCGGCGCTCCGCCGCTTCGTCGGCCGGGACGCCGGGCAGCGCGTCGCGCATCCGGTCGAGCAGCGCCGCGCCGTCCTCGCCGGGACGGGCGATACCGAACGCCTGTTCGAGGAACAACGTCACCATCGTGCTGCCCGCGACGAACGGGCGGGCCAGCGCCTGCGCGAGCGCCGCTTCCAGCCCGGCGTCGGCACCATGCGGCAGCAGGACCGCAAATTCGGTGCCGCCCAGCCGGGCCAGCGCCGCGCGGGCGACCCCGGCGTCGCGCACCGCGCGTTCGATCCGGCGCTCGACCGCGCGCAGCAACGTATCGCCGACCCCGCGCCCCTGCTGCCGGTTGACTGCTTCGATGCCGCGGACCGCGAGCACCCGTGCGCCGGGCCGTTCGCCCGCCTCGATCCGGCGATCGAGCCAGCTCCGTGCGCTGGTCAGGTCGCGCACCGATCCCAATGCCTCGCGCACCGCCGCACCGATATCGCCGACGCGCGTCAACGGCTCGACCAGCGCGTGCAGCCGATGGGTATGCGGGTCGCGCGCGACATGCTGCACGACCCGCCCCAGCCCCGGCAAGTCGTGCGCGAACGCGGTTGCAGGCAGTGCGTCGCCCAGCCGCCGGATCGCGGCCAGCGCCGTCCGCCGCCCCGCCCGGCCGATCGCGCGCAGCGCGGTGCGCGGCGAGCCGAGTTCGCGCAGCCCCACCGCCTCCGCCAAGGCCGGCGTCAGTTGCAGCGTGCCGCGTTCGCCGTCATGCCGCCAGCCGAGCGCCGCCCCGCCCCCGGCCTGCGGATCGTGCCAGCCGCCGCCCATGCGGATGACGTAACGCTCGGCCGATCGCACCGCCTGCAACAACATGTCGGCCGCGATCGGGCTGACGAGGAAATGGGTGGCCCCGGCATCGTGCAAGGCGCCCAGTTGCGGCGAATCGCCGCGCGCGACCAGCACCAGCAGGGCGTCGCCATGGCCGGCGACCTGCGCCAGTTCGGCGGTCGCGGCGATCGCCTCCTGCACCGCGCCGCGCGCATCGATGATGACGATCGCCGCACCGCTGGCGGCGACGCGCTGGCGCAGTCCCTCCGCCCGGCGGGCGGCGACGACGTACCAGCCGCCACGCGACAGGATCGCGGCCAGTTCGTCGCGTTGCCGGAACGACAGCACGAACAACGTCCGCTCCCGCGTCGCATCATGGCCTTGCCAACCGGTCATGCCCCCCGTCATCATCCGACTGTATGAGGCGACCGGCGTGGCGGCAATGGACACTTGCGGTCCGCTGCCGGACGATGGCGCGCTTCGCTTCCCCACCCGCACGACGTTTTTTACGAACGTCTCGCGCTCAAAATGTTCGCGTTAAACGCGTACCCCCGCGCAGGCGGGGGGGTCCAGCGCCAGGCAGAACAACGGGTTGCAAGTGCCGCCCTGGACCCCCGCCTGCGCGGGACTGTTTACACGAGGCGCGTTTTGGATTCTTCTGTGTTCCTTTGATTTGGGACGGGGAGGATAGGATGCGTTGTCCAGCGTGTGAGGGGACCGA